>CANJBZ010000023.1 GCA_947473475.1 Alphaproteobacteria bacterium | reverse complement strand
TCGAAATCGAGCCTCAAAACACCGCAATCCGATTCACCCGCTGGGTGTGTCATAATCGAAGCCTCGATGTTTGAATAACCGCCTGATTACGATAGCTGAAACGCGCTCACGCCCCTACGAATTTGCGGTTCATCTGGGATATGCGGGGTAAAATGGTTTTCCGCCATCCAGTCGAGGAAGGCGATGTTCTCGTCGAGTTCATCTTCGGAAATCGGCGGCGGATTGCGCGACAGCGAGCCGGCCGTATCGGCAAGCTGCTCCAGCATCGCTCTCCAGTCGCGCACCACGATGCGGACGCTGGAAAACACGCCGCGCAGGCCATCGCTCAGCGATTGCCTTTCGTCTTGGGTGAGCGATCCTTCAAGCGCCAGGACGATCACGCTTTCCTTGGCCGGCGCGCCACCGAGCGACAGTCCGCCGGAACCATCGCGCGACTGATCGATCACCGGATGAAACGCCGCCGCGACGCGAAATCCGCGCGCGCGAACTTCGGCCGTGCAGGAATCGTAGAGAAAGGGCGAATCGTCATTGACGGCGAGGACAATCGTTTCCGGGCGGGCGAACGGCGCCTCGTCCGTTGACGGATTAAATATCTCGACGAGAGAGGAGCCCCGCGGGCGGCTCTGGAGCCGCGCGTAGACCGTCCTGACCAGCGCCGCCAGTTCCTCGCCCGTGTAATGGATCAGATCTTCCGGCGAGGCGTAACGCGTGAACGCGGTGAAAAACGCCGCCAATCCTGCATCGGTCGTCCCGATCAGATGCGCGCTGACCGCAAGATGCGCCGCCGCTTCGGCGGCATCCAGCCGGGCTTCATCGGGTGCTTCACCATGCATGGCTTGGATCACGCGAGCGTTGACGTTCAATTTGGCCTCCCATCCGCCACGTGCCAGGCGGTAGAGGCATTAGAACCTTTAAGAACTTAGGAAAGCGTGTGCAAATGAAACCGGGCGTTCGGGCGGCGGAAAAGCTGTTAGATTGAGCGTGTTACAATTTGTTCAGAGGTGGGCGTGAAGAGCAGAAAAAAAATTCAAGCGGTGATTTTCGATCTGGAGTTCACCGCCTGGGAGGGCTCGATGGACTCGCGCTGGACGCGTCCGGGCGAACTTACTGAGGTGGTGCAGATCGGCGCGGTCAAACTCGACGGCCATACGCTGAAGGAAGTCGACACGTTTGAAATGTTGATCCGGCCGCGCGTGAATCCCGTGCTGTCGGATTATCTCGTGGAACTCACTGGCATTACCAACGACGCGGTTGCCTCGCGTGGCGTGGATTTCGTCGTCGCCTATCGCGCATTCCTCGATTTCGTGGACGGTGCGGAAACCTTCGCGCATGGGCGTGACGATTTGATTCTGCTCAGCAATCTTAAGCTCTACGGCTGGGAAAGGGCGCTGCCGCGCTATTCCAATGCCGTGCCATGGTTTGCCGAACAGGGCATCGATTTGACCGGAAAGCGCGCCTGCGATGTTGCCGAAGCGGCCGGCGCGACGTTCGAGGGCCAAAGGCATAATGCGCTGGCCGATGCGCGCGGGGTTGCAACGGGGTTTCGCGTGCTGATCGAAAAAGGCGCACCCAATCCGTTTGTGAAAGTTGCGGCATGACCGCCGACGACATTATCAAGACGCTGGATTTGAAGCCGCATCCCGAGGGCGGTTTTTACCGCGAAACCTTCCGCGACGAAGGCGGCGTTGAGGACCGCGCACATTCGACGGCGATTTATTACCTGCTGCGCGCGGGACAGGTTTCGGACTGGCATCGCGTCGATGCCGCGGAGGTCTGGCATTGGTACGCCGGTGGGCCGCTGGCGCTTTCCATCGCCACCGATACGGGCGTCCAGCAGATCACACTGGGTCCGCAGCTTGATCGCGGCGAACGCCCGCAAGCGGTCGTGCCGGCGCATGGCTGGCAAAGCGCGCGACCCCTTGGGGCCTATGCGCTGGTCGGCTGCACCGTCGCACCCGGATTTGAATTTGCCAGCTTCGAACTGGCGCCGCCCAATTGGGCGCCTACTGGCTGCTAAAAAAAGGGGAATCACAAAGTAGAAATCGGGCGCGCAAAGCGCGCCAAATCGTCTTCGTGTCCTTTGTGTCTCTTGGTGTTCTTTGTGGTTCCCCTTTTTATCGGCGCAGAACTTAAAGCGCCGCTTGCAGGGCGCGGGCGATGGCGAGCGAGGACGGCCGCGCGGCGGGGCCAACTTGCGGCGCTATGGTGACCGCCAGGATACCGCGCTGCACAGTGACGTTCGGCTTTGGCCCCTGCAGCACGCGCACAATGTGCAAGCGATCCGAGATTACGCTGCGCTTGGGACCCTTGGCGACTTCTTCGAGCGCATAGGTGGCGTTGCGCATTGCATCGCACATCAACAGCCGCAGCATGTCCGAGCGCGGAATATTGTCCCAGTCGGCCGCGAAGCCGATGGCGAAATCGTTGCCCGACGACAGCTCCTGAGCGAGCTTTGCCGCGAACATCTTCATGTCCTTCGCGGCCACCGGCGCGGGATCAACGCTGGTGGGCACATCGACATATTCAACGGGCAGGCCGCCCTTGGCCGCGGGCGTATAAAGCGTCACCGCGCCAAAGACAGTCACGTGCAGGGCCACCGCGCCGGTGTCGTATTTCAGGACGTGCCCGCCCATCGGGGCGGCCTCGCTGGTCAGGTAGAACACTTCGTCATTGTCGACGAAGCGCAAGCGCACCAAGCCGCTCTGGTGATCGACCGTAAATCCAATTTTATCATTGGCGATGTATGTCCCGTCCCTGGGAAGGGCGCTTGCGGGCGCCAGAGGAAGGCGTGCGGCGGGAGGCGGTTGGGGCGATGCCTGTTGCGCCAAAGCGGCAAAGCCGGCGCCGGTGGCGAGCACAAGAACGGCGATGCATACTGGCAGTCTCACGGGATATATCTGTCGCATGACATGCGGGGCCGGCCGTTCTGGGATGAGCTTTTCATGTGCCAAGCGGAATAACGCCTGGAAGTTGGCAAGAATATGGACGGAGTTTCACCTTTGCGTTTCCACTCTATGCCAGACTACGGATAAAGAGCGGATAAGCGACGCATAGCCTTGGGTGCGGAATATCATTAATGTCCGCGCCCGATTCACCATTTTTTCGGGGGTAGTTGTGGCCAGCCTGAACAGTTTCAAAGCCCGGCGGACTCTGACCGTCGGCACCAAGTCCTACACCTATTTCAGCTTGAAAGCGGCGGAGAAGAACGGCCTTAAGGGCATCTCCCGGCTGCCTAACTCCCTGAAAATCCTTCTGGAAAACCTGCTGCGATACGAAGACGGCCGCACTGTGACGGCCGCCGATATCAAGGCGGTCGCGGGCTGGCTGAAGAAGCGCACCTCAACCCGCGAAATCGCCTATCGCCCGGCGCGCGTGCTGATGCAGGACTTTACCGGGGTTCCCGCGGTGGTGGACCTGGCCGCGATGCGCGACGCCATGGCCTCGCTGAACGCCGATCCGGAGAAAATCAACCCGATGACCCCGGTCGACCTGGTCATCGACCACTCCGTGCAAATCGACTTCTTCCAGGGCAAGGACGCGCTCAAGAAAAACGTCGCCACGGAATATGAGCGCAACGGCGAACGCTATTCCTTCCTGCGCTGGGGCCAGCAAGGCTTCAACCGCTTCCGCGTGGTTCCGCCGGGAACCGGCATCTGCCATCAGGTCAATTTGGAATACCTCGCCCAGACCGTGTGGACAGACAAAATCAAGGAAGGCAAAAAAACCGTCGAATATGCCTACCCGGACACGGTGGTCGGCACCGATTCCCACACCACGATGATCAACGGCCTCTCAGTGCTTGGCTGGGGCGTCGGCGGTATCGAAGCGGAAGCGGCCATGCTCGGCCAGCCCATTTCGATGCTCATCCCCGAAGTCATCGGCATGAAGCTGACCGGCAAGCTCAAACCCGGCTGCACGGCTACCGACCTCGTCCTGACCGTGACGCAAATCCTGCGCAAAAAGGGCGTTGTCGGCAAATTCGTCGAATTCTATGGCGAAGGCCTGGCCGACATGCCGCTCGAAGACCGCGCGACGATCGGCAATATGGCGCCGGAATATGGCGCCACCTGCGGCTTCTTCCCGATCGACGATGAAACCATGCGCTTCCTGAAAGCCACGGGCCGCAAGACCGCGCGCGTTGCCCTAGTTGAAAAATACGCCAAGGCGCAGGGCATGTATTACAGCAAGAAGAGCGAGGAACCGGTCTTTACCGACACGCTGCACCTCGACCTGAGTGAGGTCGAACCGAGCATGGCCGGTCCCCGCCGCCCGCAGGACCGGGTGGCACTGTCCGGGGTCAGCGAGAATTTCGCGTCCGCCCTCATCAACGTCTTCAAGAAGGAAGACGACGCCGCGAAGCGGGTGAAGCTCGCAGGCAGCGATCTGACTATCGGCCACGGCGATGTCGTCATCGCGGCAATCACCTCCTGCACCAACACCTCCAATCCCTATGTCATGCTGGGCGCGGGCTTGCTGGCGCAGAAAGCCGTTGCACGCGGTCTCAAGGTCAAGCCGTGGGTGAAAACTTCGCTGGCGCCGGGAAGCCAGGTGGTGGCGGATTATCTGTCCCGTTCGGGCCTGGATAAGCCGCTGTCCAAGCTCGGCTTCTCGATCGTGGCCTATGGCTGCACCACCTGCATCGGCAATTCCGGCCCACTGCCCGATCCGGTCGCCAATGCGGTGACTGAGGGCGATCTGGTGGCGGCGGCTGTGATTTCCGGCAACCGCAACTTCGAGGGACGCGTTCATCCGCAGGTGCGGGCGAACTATCTCGCCTCGCCGTTGCTGGTTGTGGCTTATGCGCTTGCCGGTAGCGTCAACGCCGATTTGACGAAAGAACCCATCGGCTACGACAAGAAGAACAAGCCGGTCTATCTGCAGGACATCTGGCCCTCGCAGACCGAGATCGCCAACACCGTGCGCAAATGCGTGACGCCCGCGATGTTCCGTTCGCGGTACGCCGATGTGTTCACCGGCGATAAGGGCTGGAAGAAGATCAAGGTCAATCCCGGCAAAACCTATGATTGGGACGACAAGTCCACTTACGTGAAGAACCCGCCATATTTCGTGGGTATGACCAGTGAACCCGCACCGCTTACCGATATCTCCGGCGGCCGCGTGCTGGCCATCCTGGGCGACTCGATCACCACCGATCACATCAGCCCGGCAGGCTCAATCAAGAAGGATTCGCCAGCCGGACGTTATCTGATGGAGCATGGCGTCCAGCCGGCCGACTTCAATTCCTATGGCGCGCGCCGCGGCAACCACGAAGTGATGATGCGCGGCACCTTCGCCAACATCCGCATCAAGAACGAGATGCTGGGCGGCAAGGAAGGCGGCAATACGCTCTGTTTCGGCGGCCAAGGCGGCAAGGGCGAGGAAATGTCCATCTACGACGCGGCGATGAAATACGAAGCCGCCGGCATTCCCTCGGTTATCTTTGCCGGCAAGGAATATGGCGCCGGCTCGTCGCGCGATTGGGCGGCAAAGGGACCTCGCCTGCTTGGCGTTCGTGCCGTGATCGCGGAGAATTATGAGCGCATCCATCGCTCCAACCTTGTGGGCATGGGCGTGCTGCCGCTGGAATTTGCCGATGGCAAGACCCGCTTCGACTACAAGCTGACGGGCGCCGAAACCATCGACATCCCGATCCGGGAAGGCGCGTCGGGCACCCGCAAAAAGGTTGTCGCGAAGGTCACCTATCCCGACGGCTGTACCGTCGACATGCCGCTGGTCGCCCGCATCGATACGATCGACGAAGTGGGCTATTTTAAGAGCGGCGGCATCCTGCAGCACGTTCTGCGGCACCTCGCGGCAGCGTGAAGATGTGACGAATTTGGGGAGTGCGCCCGTTCGCGGGCGCACTCAACCCAAATTGATGCACCGCCCCCTTGGGGAAATTCCGTCTTTCGGCCTATGGTTTTGCCGATGGGACGCTGGCTTTACACCGCACTGGGAATTCTCACCGCAACGCTGACGCAAGCAGCGTGGGCGGGTCAGCCGGTCATGCCTTCTCCCGCTCCGCGGCCGGTGGTGGTTGAGCTGTTCACCAGCCAGGGCTGCAGCGACTGCCCGGCCGCCGACCGCTTGCTGAGCGACCTTGCCAAGCGCAGAGACGTCATCGCGCTGTCCCTGCCGATCACCTACTGGGACATGCTCGGCTGGAAGGACACCTTCGCGACCGAAGCAAACACCCAGCGCCAGCGGTCCTATGCCCGTACCATGAGCCATTCCGGCATCTATACGCCGCAGATGATCATCGACGGCCGCTTCGATGTGGTTGGTAATCAGCGTGACCGGGTCTTCGCGGCGCTATCCGCCCGCGCCAATGACGGCTTGGGCGAACCTTCCGTGCCGGTTCTGGTGGGCACTGCGTCCGGGCGCCTGGAAATCGCCATTCCTGCCGCAAAGACGAAAATCCGCCCGATGGCGACCATCTGGGTGATGCGGACGCTCGTGCATGGCATGGTGAATGTCGGCGGCGGCGAAAACCGCGATCATATGCTGACCTACACGAACGTCGTGCGCGATCTGCAGCGCGCCGGTGAATGGACAGGCGAAGCGATGAAGATCGATTTGCCCTTGAACCTCGCCAACATGAAGCACGACGGCATCGCCGTGATCTTGCAAGCGCACGACTACGGCCCGATCTTAGGCGCTGCGCTCCTGCAATTCCCCCAAACCAGCCACGCCACTTCGCGCTAAAAAGCATTTCTCGCGGAGCAGCGGAGGAGAAAAGGGGAACCACAAAGGTCACGAAGGAGACACGAAGGACACGAAGAAGGAGCGGCGCGCATTGCGCGCCAAGTGCCTTTTACGGAAGGAAAAAACGTTTCGAGCGAAAATTCCTTTGTGATCTTTGTGTCTCCTTCGTGACCTTTGTGGTTTCCCTATTTCTCTGCGTTCGCCGCGGCTCCGCGAGAACATATTTCTTAGGGCTGGCTCACAAAACGTCGACGACGCGCCCATCCCTTTGCTGACGGCTTGCATTCTCATAGGCGCGTGCAGCGGCGTTCGCGCTAGTGCGGCCGGTGTCCAGAACCTGGCCGATGACTTGCGCGGCGAAAACGGGGGATGGCCCATTTTGGTTCACATCGTGGAGCCGCCTCCTGAAACGGGACGGCTGGCGTGACCGCCGCCGTTCGACGAAGCCAACCGGGATAACCGTCTGACGCAGCGGATCGTCGGCCAAACCGGCGCCTGGGCCTGCTTTTTCGACACGGCGGTTGCAGCCGGTTCGGGCGACTGCGCGGGGTTCAATACAATTTCGGATCGAGCTCATAACCCAATCTTAGGCAAGTCTCGGGCCACAAGGCGAGTCCGCTCTCCAACCGCTCGCAATTTCAGGCCTTTTTAAGTGCCCGCCGCTACCGTGCCCCCAAGACGCGACAAAGATCGCGGCAAAAGAGAGTGGTGGGTAATAGTGCGCGTTACGTCCCTTCAAGCGACGTTTAGGGAACAGTTGGCCGGCCTCGGCCATGCGTCCGATGCCGAACGCCTGCGTCTCGCCCTGATGGGCGCCCGCGCCGCGGCTTTCGACTGGACGCTTGCCGACGACCAAATCCACTGGGATGGAGCGTCTTGGGCCATTCATGGCGAGATCGAGCGGTTCGCCGCGGGCAGCGACTTTTGCTCTTGGCTTCCCGCACAGGCGCGAGCCCGGCTGCTTAACGCGCTGGACGAAACGCATCCGGAAGAGGCCACCTTCCGGCTGGAATTCGAAACAGCCTCGGCCAGTTCATGCCACTGGTTCGAACTCTGCGGCGTGCGCATTCCGGGGCCGGAGGGACGCGCCGAACGCGTCACCGGCATGCTGCGTGAAATCACCGAGCAGAAGAGTACGTTCAACCGTCTGTCTTATCTTGCAACCTGTGACGAGCTGACCGGCCATTTGAACCGCACCAGGCTGCGAGAGGAACTCGGCCGCATCATCGAGACGTCCACAGCGGAGAGCCGGCACTGCGCCTATGCCGTCGCCTCCATCGACAAGCTGGCGGTCATCAACGAAACCTACGGGTTCGATGTCGCCGACGAGTTGATCGTACAGGCTGGCCTTAGATTGGCGCAGACGTTGCGCGCGACGGACCTGATCGGGCGCACCGGGGGCAACAAGTTCGGCGTCATCTTAGGCGAGTGCGGCGAACGCGAATTGGCCGCGGTTGCCGAACGCCTGCACGCCGCCGTGCGCAAGGATCCGATCCAGACACAGGCCGGCTCGGTGGCGACAACCGTCTCCATCGGCGCGGTGTGGCTGCCGCAGGGTGCATCTACCAGCCAGGAGGCCATGCTGCGCGCCGAAGAGGCGCTGGAACGCGCCAAGGCGCGGGGCCGCAACGGGTTCGCCGTCTATTCGATGTCGGCGCAGCACGAGACGCAACGGCGGCGGCTGGTGAATCTCGGCGATGAAATCATGTCCGCGCTGCATGAGCAGCGCTTGGTCCTGGCCTATCAGCCGATCGTAGGCGCGCGCTCGCGGCTCCCGGAGCACTATGAATGCCTGCTGCGCATGAATCGCAAGGACGGCTCCATCGCAGCAGCCGGCGAGTTCATCCCGGCGGCTGAAACGCTGGGGCTGGTCCGGCTTGCCGACCGCCGCGCGCTCGAAATCGCCGTGGCGCAGCTCTATCGCCACCCACATATCAAGCTCTCGATCAACGTCTCGGGAACGACCGCGGGCGATCATTCCTGGCTGCAGTCCTTCATCAATTATGTCCGCGAAAACCGCGAAGTCGCCGAGCGCATGACCGTGGAGCTTACGGAAACTGCGGCACTGCAGGCGTTCGAGGAAAATGCGCGTTTCGTGACGCGCCTGCGCGACATGGGCTGCCGCGTCGCCATTGACGATTTCGGCGCGGGCTATACGTCGTTCCGCAATCTGCACAATCTGCGCGTCGACATGGTCAAGATCGACGGCGAATACATAAAGAACTTGAGCGGCTCGCCGGACAACCAGCTTTTCGTGCGCACGCTTGTGGATCTGGCGAAGAATTTCCAGCTTACAACGGTCGCCGAATGGGTGGGCTCCGAGCAGGACGCCCAACTGCTCGAAGAGTACGGCGTAGACTTCTTCCAGGGCTTCTATTTCGGCAAACCCGAAATTTCCCCCGCCTGGGCCGAACCCGTTCCTCGCACTGCGGCATAAGAAGGGGAACCACAAAGGGCACAAAGGAGACACAAAGGACACTAAGGCGTCGTTGGCCGCGCGGTGCGCGCCGAAATCCTTTGTGAACTTTGTGTCTCTTGGTGTCCTTTGTGGTTTCCCCTTTTGTTCTCCGCGGAGTCGCGGAGAATCATTTTCTCGGCAAGGGAATAGCCGTCGTCCGTTTCAGTTCTTCCATCGCGAAGGCGGAGCTGACGTCCATCAATTTGGCGGCGCGGATCAGCATCTTGTAGATGCGGTCGTAATCGGCGATGTCGGCCACCTGCAGCTTCAGCAGATAATCGATCTCTCCCGTCAGGCGATAAAATTCCACCACCTCGGGAATCTTGCGCACGGCGGCGGAAAAATTCTCCAGCCATTTCTCGGTGTGCTCGCCGGCTTTGACGGTAACAAACACCGTCGTTCCCACGCCCAGTTTCGCCGGGTCCAGCAGCGCCACGCGCTTCACAATGAGCCCGCTTTCTTCCAACTGCTTGATCCGGCGCCAGCAGGCGTTCTGCGACAAGTGTACGCGCTCGGCGATTTCGGTGATCGGCAGCGAGGCATCGTTCTGCAGAATGTCCAAAATCCGCAGGTCCGTGGCGTCGTAGGGCATCAAATAATTTCCCAAATCCAGACAATTTCTTGGGTCATTTTGGGAAGAAAATTCATGCAAGACAAATAGAATCCCATCGGCATCAACGGGGTCTTCCATGCTGAAACGGCTGTTCCAGGCGCATCCGCAGTCTGTCGGGGAAACCTATTTGGGGCATCAGCAGGTCGCGTTCGGTTTTTCCGGCGCGCTGCTAAAGGCAGGCTTGGCCTGCTTTATTCACGGTTTGGTGCCGTCGCTTTTCCAAACCACGGCCAGCGGCACCATTCACCGGCTGCACGCGACAATGGCCGCGCGGTCGAACCACGCCAACGAGCCGGAGCAGGCCGGAGCGGAGTTGAAGCCGCTCCCGGCCCGATAACCTATTTCGGCGGTTCGGTCTGAGCCTGCTGCTTGGCGGTTTCCAGCAGCTCTTCCATTTTCCGGCGAAGCATGTGGTCTGACAACGTCACGCCCTTGGCGTCGAAGTCGCGGCGGACCTTTTCGAACACGTCCTCATCGCCCGCCTTCTCGAAATCGGAGGCGATGACCTCCTTGGCGTAGCTGTCGGCGGCCGGTCCGCTGACGCCCATTTCGGCGGCGGCCCAAAGTCCTAACAACTTGTTGCGGCGGGCGAAGACCTTAAAGCGCAGCTCCTCGTCATGAGCCCACTTGGTTTCAAACCCTCTTTCCCGCTTCTCGAACGAACCAGACATCCCCTAATCCTCTGAAATTGCAGTGTTTTTTATCAGCGCCCGGCACCCTTACCCGGACAATAGCGAAAGATGGGGGCGAGTGCGACCACCCACAAGGCCGATCCGCCGTGGCTCACGGCCACGTTGCCCCAAGGCCTACCCATCCGCTAAGTTCGGTGCTTACGGGGTTGTCGCCGCTCCCGGCGATGAGCCCCGTTGCCATTTGGGCGCGGACGTGAGGGAAAGTCCCCACGGGAACGCGATAGGTACGGATTTTCATGAAACGTCGCAGGACTATCTACGAGGGCAAGGCCAAGATTCTCTATGAGGGACCCGAACCGGGCACGCTCATTCAGTATTTCAAGGACGACACCACCGCCTTCGACGCGAAGAAGAAGGCGGTGCTGGAGGGCAAGGGCGTCCTCAACAACCGCATCTCCGAATATCTGATGACGCAGCTCAACGGCATCGGCGTGCCGACCCATTTCGTGCGCCGGCTGAACATGCGCGAGCAGCTCATCAAAGAGGTGGAAATCATTCCGCTGGAAGTCGTGGTGCGCAATATTGCGGCGGGTTCGCTGTCAACGCGCTTAGGGATTCCCGAAGGCCAGGCGCTGCCGCGCTCCATCATCGAATATTATTACAAGAACGATGCGCTGCACGATCCGTGGGTGTCCGAAGAACACATCACCGCGTTCGGCTGGGCCAGCCCGCAGGATCTGGACGACATCGTCAATCTGACCATCCGCATCAACGATTTCCTGTCCGGCCTTTTCTTGGGAGTTGGCATCAAGCTGGTCGATTTCAAGATCGAGTTCGGCCGCCTGTGGGAAAACGATTTCATGCGTGTCGTATTGGCCGATGAGATCAGCCCCGATTCGTGCCGCCTGTGGGACGTGCAGACGAACGAGAAAATGGACAAAGACCGTTTCCGCCGCGACCTCGGCGGCGTGACGGAAGCCTATTCCGAAGTTGCGCGGCGCTTGGGGATTCTTCCCGAATCGACGCAAGGCGGCACAGGCCCTGTACTGGTGAAGTAACAAGCTGCGACATACTGTCAGTGAACATCATTTTCTGACTAGTAAGCGCTCCCAATTTGGTTGAATTGGACAACCTCAATGAGGAGGTTTCCATGACAAGAATGGACCAAATACAAGAATTCCTGCGTCAACATCGCGGACAGGCCTATTGTGACGATTGCTTGTCTAAGGTTTTGAACATACGCCCACGGCAGCAGGTCGAGCAGAAAACCAAGAAGCTAGAGGCGGTCCCTGGGTTTGATCGGCGCGTACGTCTTTGTGCGGCGTGTAAAGACACGAACAAGCTAGCGGTAAGTGCATCCGCCTTTGCGAGAGTGATTGCATAAATGAAAGCGCGTGTGTTTGTGACGTTGAAGAACGGTGTGCTCGATCCGCAAGGCAAGGCGATCGGTCATGCGCTGAACAATCTCGGCTTCGACGCCGTCGGCAATGTCCGCCAAGGCAAGCTGATCGACATCGAGCTGACGGAGCAGGACGAAGCCAAAGCGCACGCCAGCCTGAAAGCGATGTGCGAGAAGCTCCTCGCCAACACGGTTATCGAGAAATACGAAATCGAGCTGCGTCCGTGAAATCCGCCGTCATTGTTTTCCCCGCTTCCAATTGCGACCGCGATGCGCAAACGGCGCTGGCCGAAATCACCGGCACGCCGCCGCACATGGTGTGGCACGCGGAAACCGAAGTGCCCGACGTCGATCTGATCGTCATCCCCGGCGGCTTTTCCTATGGCGACTATCTGCGCTGCGGCGCGATGGCGGCGCAGTCGCACATCATGCGCGATGTGATGAAGAAGGCTGAAGCCGGCGTTGCCGTTCTCGGCATCTGCAACGGGTTCCAGATTCTCACCGAATCCCATCTGCTTCCGGGCGCGCTGCTGCGCAATGCCGATCTGAAATTCGTCTCGCGCCCCGTCGAATTGGTCGTCGATGAATCGCAATCGGCCTTCACGCGGAAATATTCCAAAGGGGAAAGGGTGCGCTTCCCGGTCGCCCATGGCGAAGGCAATTATTTTGCCGATGAGGAAACGCTGAATCGCCTGGAAGGCGAAGACCGCGTCGTGTTCCGCTATGCGCCCGGTGATAACCCCAACGGCTCGGCCCGCAACATCGCGGGCATTCTAAACGAGAAACGCAATGTGCTGGGCATGATGCCCCATCCCGAACGCGCCTGCGATCCGCTGCTGGGATCGACCACCGGCCGCCCCCTGTTCCAAAGCCTGATCGATACTCTGTCGTGAATACAGGTATGACCGTCATCACCCCCGAAATCGTTCGCGAACATGGTTTGTCGCCGGACGAATATGACCGCATCAAACAGCTGCTGAACCGCGAGCCGAACTTCGTCGAACTCGGCGTGTTCTCGGTGATGTGGAGCGAGCACTGCTCCTACAAATCCACGCGCGCGCATTTGCGAAAGTTACCGACAACCGGCCCCTTGGTGATCCAAGGCCCCGGCGAAAACGCAGGCGTCGTGGATATCGGCGATGGCGATGCCGTCATCTTCAAGATGGAAAGCCACAACCATCCCTCATTCATCGAGCCCTATCAGGGCGCGGCGACGGGCGTCGGCGGCATCATGCGCGATGTCTTCACCATGGGCGCGCGTCCCGTGGCGATGATGAATGCGCTGCGCTTCGGTGCGCCGGATCATGCCAAGACGCGCCATCTGGTTTCGGGTGTCGTCGCGGGTATCGGCGGCTACGGCAATTGCATGGGCGTACCCACCGTTGGCGGTGAGGTGAACTTTCACCCCTCCTACAACGGAAACATCCTGGTCAACGCGATGTGCGTCGGCCTTGCGCGCACCGATAAGATTTTTCTCTCGGCCGCGAAAGGCTCGGGCAATCCGGTCGTCTATGTCGGCTCCAAGACGGGACGCGACGGCATTCACGGCGCGACCATGGCGTCCGCCGAATTCAACGAGGATTCCGAGGAAAAGCGCCCCACCGTTCAGGTCGGCGATCCGTTCACGGAGAAATTGCTGCTGGAAGCGTGCCTGGAATTGATGGCGACCGACGCCATCATCGCCATTCAGGACATGGGCGCGGCGGGGCTGACATCGTCTTCGGCCGAAATGGGCGACAAGGGCGGCTCGGGAATCGAACTCAATCTCGACCGCGTGCCGCAGCGTGAAGAGAATATGACCGCCTACGAGATGCTGCTCTCCGAATCGCAGGAGCGCATGCTGATGGTGCTGAAGCCGGGCCGCGAGCCCGAGGCGGAACGCATCTTCGCCAAGTGGGAATTGGATTTCGCGGTCATCGGCGTCACCACTGACACCAAGCGTCTCGTCATCAAGCACAAGGGCGCGGTCGTTGCCGACATGCCGATCACCGCGCTATCCGACGAAGCCCCGGTTTATCAACGTCCGTTCGAGCGCAAGGCCGCGCCGAAGGCCACGCAGCCGGCATTTGACGCCGCGCGACCCGTGATGGCCTCACTGCTGCGCCTGATCGGCTCGCCCGATCTGTGCTCGCGCCGCTGGGTGTGGGAGCAATACGACACGACCGTCATGGCCGACACGGTGCAAGTGCCTGGCGGCGATGCCGCGGTCGTGCGCGTGCACGGCTCGAACAAGGCCTTGGCCATCAGTTGCGATGTGACCCCGCGCTACTGCAAAGCCGATCCTTTCGAAGGGGCCAAGCAGGCCGTGGCGGAGTGCTGGCGCAATATGACGGCCGTTGGCGCGACGCCGCTGGCGGTCACGGACAATCTGAATTTCGGCAATCCGCAGCGGCCCGAAATCATGGGCGAGATTGTCGGCGGCATCGACGGTATCGGCGAAGCCTGCCGGGCGCTGTCGTTCCCGGTCGTCTCAGGCAATTGCTCGCTCTACAACGAGACCAATGGCGAGCCGATCCTGCCGACGCCCGCTATTGGCGGCGTGGGATTGCTCAAGGACGTGCGCCGCATGGCGACGGTTGCGTTCAAACGCGCCGGCGATGCCCTTCTTCTGGTGGGCGACACCAAAGGCCATCTTGGCCAATCGATTTATCTGCGTGAGATCGAAGGGCGCGAAGAAGGCGCCCCGCCGCCGGTCGATCTGGCCGCCGAAAAGCGCAACGGCGATTTCGTCCGCGGCCTCATCGAACAAGGGCGCCTGGACACCGTTCACGATATTTCCGACGGAGGGCTTCTCGTCGCGATCACCGAAATGGCGATGGCCGGCAGCATCGGCGCCGAGTTGACGTTTGGCGACGCCGCGATTGCGCTGCTGTTCGGCGAAGACCAGGGGCGCTACATCCTCGCCCTGCCCGCCTCCGAAGCTGCACGGGTCTTGGGTGAAGCCAAGGCGGCGGGCGTGTCCATGTCTTCCCTTGGCGTCACAGGGGGCGATAGGATCGCCGTCAAAGGCGCCGGCGATGCACCGCTCGCGAAACTTCGCGCGGCGCACGAAAGCTGGTTCCCCGCTCTGATGTCCGGCGGCGAGCTTCCGCCCGTAAATTGAGGTTTGCACAATGGCTATGCCGGCAGCAGAGATTGAAAGCGCCATCCGCGCTGCCCTTCCCGACGCGGACGTGAAAATCACCGACCTTGCCGGCGATGGCGACCATTACGCGGCCGTTGTCGTGTCGAGCGCCTTCAAGGGCAAAACCCGCGTGCAGCAGCACAAGATGGTCTATGACGCCCTCTCCGGGCGCATGGGCGGGCAGCTTCATGCGCTCCAACTGCAAACCACCGTCAAAGATTGAGCCGCGCTTGACGATGGCGCGAGCCGTTCTTAGCTAAGCTTCACGAAAGGATATCCCAATGAGCCAAGCCAGCGATCAAATCGCCAAGGACATCGCCGAAAACGACGTCATGCTTTACATGAAAGGCACGCCCGTTTTCCCGCAATGCGGGTTTTCCGCGGCCGTCGTGCATGTGCTGTCCGAGCTGGGCGTCAAGTTCAAGTCGGCCGACGTGCTGAAGGACCCGGAGCTGCGCCAGGGCATCAAGGAATTCTCCAACTGGCCGACCATTCCGCAGCTCTACGTGAAGGGCGAATTCGTCGGCGGCTGCGACATCATCAAAGAGATGTTCGAGTCGGGCGAGCTGGACACGTTTCTGAAGGACAAAGGCATCACGCTCGAAAACGTGCAGTAACAAACCCTATCACCATGGCCGGACTTGACCCGGCCACCCAGCAGGCGCGCGTCGGCGCGCCGATGAGTCTCTGGCGCGGCAGACGCCGCGCCGCTGGATGGGCGGCTCGGAGGCCGCCCACGGTGATTGTGGTGCTGAGGCAACCAAACGAAAAAGGCCGCAGGAGATGATCCTGCGGCCTTTTGTATTTGGCGTGGATGGTTTCGCGAATTAACGCGAGTAGAATTCCACCACGAGGCTCGGCTGCATCTGCACCGCATAGGGCACATCACCCAGCTTCGGCGTGCGCAGGAACTTCGCCGTCATCTTGTTGTGGTCGGCTTCGATGTAATCGGGGACTTCGCGTTCCGGGCTCTTCACCGATTCCAGCACCAGACCCATGTCCTTCGCTTTGGACTTGAGCTCGATGAGCTCGCCTTCCTTCACGAGATAGGACGGGATGGTAACGCGCTTGCCGTTCACCATGACGTGGCCATGGCTTACGAGCTGGCGGGCGGCGAACGGCGTCGGCGCGAATTTGCAGCGGAAGATCACCGCATCCAGACGGCGCTCCAACAGGCCGATCATCTGCTCGCCGGTATCGCCGGTTTTGCGGGCCGCTTCATCATAATAGCGGCGGAACTGCCGCTCCGTGATGTTGCCGTAATAGCCCTTGAGCTTCTGCTTGGCGTGAAGCTGCGTGCCATAGTCGGAAAGCTTGCGCGACTTGCGCTGACCGTGCTGGCCCGGACCGTAAGCCCGCTTGTTGATGGGGCTCTTGTTGCGGCCCCAGATGTTCTCGCCCATGCGGCGGTCGAGCTTGTATTTGCTGGTCGTGCGCTTCGTCATGCGGTTCGCTTTGCTCGCGTATTTTGATGCCCGCGAGAGAGCCCCCGCGGAAGGCCGGGCACTATACTCATGCAACTTGCTCTGTCAAACGCCGCTTAACTGTCCTTCGGCGGCCAGGGATCGCGGCGCTTGCCTTTCGTCAGGGACACGATGACGCCCCGGAGCGTGCGGACCTCCTGATCGGTCAGTTGGGCGCGATGCAATATATTGCGCAGGTTGTGAACCATCGAAGGGCGGTTGCCGGGCGGCCACAGGAAACCGCTGGTTTCCAGCTCGCTCTCCAGGTGCTCGAACAGGCGGATCAGGTCTTCGCGGGCTGCCGGCAAGGCGGCGCCATGGTCGATCTGGGCGGACGGGGTGGCATCCCCCGACTTGAACCATTCATAGCCCATCAAAAGGACCGCCTGGCCCAGATTGAGCGAGGAAAAGCCCGGATCGGTGGGAATGGTGATGACGCAATCGGCCAGCGCCACTTCGTCATTGTTGAGCCCGGACCGCTCATTGCCGAACAGCACAGCCGTTGCGATGCCGTTCTGGGCGGCTTCCCGCAATCGCCGCGCCGCCTCGGCAGGGGTGAGGACGGGCTTGGCCATGGCGCGGTCCCGCGCCGTCGAGGCGAAGACCAAGCGCAACGGGCCGATGGCGTCCGCGACGGTATCGTGGAGGCTGGCGGAGGCAATCAAATTGGCCGCGCCCGCCGCCATCGCCTCCGCCTTTGGGTTCGGCCAGCCATCGCGGGGCTTAACCAAGCGTAAATCGGACAGGCCGAAATTGGCCATGGCCCGCGCGCAGGCGCCGATATTCTCCCCCAACTGGGGCTCAGACAGGATGATCGCGGGGGTTATCACGGAGGCGGGCATGATCGTCTTACTAGGCCCGAGCCTCAGGTGAGGCAAATGGTGTGGTGTTAGAGGTCCTTTGACGGAGATAGCGTCAATCGTTAAGAGACCCGCAACTTCAAGCCCCTCATTACTGCCCCCAAGCGGCCCCAAACGGGCACGGCGACCAGAGGTATAAGAATGTCAAATCTCGAAATCATGTGGACGAAGACCGACGAAGCCCCGGCGCTCGCGACCTATTCCCTGCTGCCGATCGTCAACGCCTTTGTAAACGCGGCGGGTGTGTCCGTGACGTTGAAGGACATCTCGCTGGCGGGCCGCGTTCTTGCCACCTTCCCCGAGAAGCTCACGCCTGAGCAACGCGTCCCCGACGATCTGGCCGAGCTCGGCAAGCTTACGTTGCGGCCCGAAGCCAACATCATGAAGCTGCCCAACATCTCGGCCTCGATCCCGCAGCTCAAGGCTGTGATCAAGGAACTGCAAGGCAAAGGCTACAATGTTCCGGATTATCCGGATAACCCGGCCAATGACGCCGAGAAGGACATCAAGTCCCGCTACGGCAAGGTGTTCGGCAGTGTCGTGAACCCGGTGTTGCGCGAGGGCAATTCCGACCGCCGCGCCGCCGGCGCTGTGAAGCAATACGCTCGCAACAATCCCCACAAAATGGGCGCCTGGAATCCCAACTCCAAATCGCGCGTGGCGCATATGTCGGACGGCGATTTCTACGGCTCGGAAATTGCGGCCACTCTCCAGACTGCAACCAACGCCCGTATCGAACTCGTCGGCGCCGACGGCGCCGTCACTGTGCTGAAGGCGAAGACACCGCTTCAGGCCGGCGAAATCATCGACGTGGCGGTGATGAGCCGCAACAAGCTGCGCGCTTTCTTTGCCGAACAGATCGAGACCGCAAAGAACGATGGCGTGCTGTTCTCACTGCACGTCAAGGCGACGATGATGAAGATCTCCGATCCCATCATCTTCGGGCACGCCGTTTCCGTTTTCTTCGCCGATGTTCTTGAGAAGCACGCGGCGACGTTGAAGCGCCTCGGCGTCAATCTCAACAACGGCTTCGGCGATCTGTTGGCCAAGATCGAGACTCTCCCGGCCGGCGAGAAGAAAGCGATTCTGGACGACATCGCGGCCGAGTACGCAAAGCGGCCGGCGCTGGCCATGGTCAATTCCGACAAGGGAATTACCAACCTGCACGTCCCCAGCGACGTCATCATCGACGCGTCGATGCCGGCGATGATCCGCGAGTCCGGCTGCATGTGGGGACCCGACGGCAAGCTGCACGATGCCATAGCCGCGATTCCCGATCGCGCTTACGCGACGATCTATCAGGCCACCATCGACGACTGTAAGGCCCACGGCGCCTTCGATCCGAAGACCATGGGCTCGGTTCCCAATGTGGGATTGATGGCGCAGGCGGCAGAGGAATATGGCTCGCACGACAAGACGTTCGAGGTTGCCGCAAAGGGAACAGTCCGTGTCGTCGCCGATGACGGCACGGTGCTGCTGGAGCGCGCCGTCGAAACCGGCGACATCTTCCGCATGTGCCAGCTCAAGGACGCTGCGGTGCAGGACTGGGTCAAGCTCGGCGTGCGCCGCGCGCGCCTGGCCAACACGCCCGCGGTTTTCTGGCTCGACAAGAATCGCGCGCACGATGCGCAAGTCATCACCAAAGTCGAGAAAGCGCTGAAAGACCTGGATCTTTCGGGGCTCGACATCCGCATCCTGGCGCCGGTTGACGCGATCAAGTTTTCGCTCGATCGCATCCGCAAGGGGCAGGACACAATCTCCGTTACCGGCAACGTGCTGCGCGACTATCTGACGGACCTGTTCCCGATTATGGAGCTAGGCACTTCGGCCAAGATGCTTTCGATCGTTCCGCTGCTGGCGGGCGGTGGCATGTTTGAGACCGGCGCCGGCGGCTCGGCGCCCAAGCACGTCGAACAGTTCGAGAAGGAAGGCTATCTCCGCTGGGATTCGCTTGGCGAATTCCTCGCGCTGGGCGCATCGCTCGAACATCTGGCGCAAACCAACAAGAACGCCAAAGCGCAGGTTCTCGCCGATACGATCGATGAGGCCATCGGCAAGATTTTAGAGTTCAATCGCTCTCCTGCGCGCAGGGTCGGCGAGATCGACAATCGTGGCAGCCATTTTTATCTCGCTCTGTACTGGGCTCAGGCCTTGGCGGCACAGACCAAGGATACGGAGCTGCAGGCCCGCTTTAAACCGCTGGCCGAGGCACTCGGTAAGAACGAGGCCAAAATCAATGGCGAGTTGATCGCCGCTCAAGGTAAGCCGGTCGACATCGGTGGCTACTACGAACTCGATGCGGCGAAGGTTTCGGCCGCGATGCGTCCGAGCGCCACGCTGAACGACGCACTCGCAGCGCTCTGATTTTTGCGGCACGCCGAAACGCAAAACGGGCGCCTCGTAGCGCCCGTTTTCGTATGCGCGCTAACCATTCCTTTGACGGGGATGGGGTTCAATCGTAAGAGACGCCCCACTTTCCCGCATCCGAAGGACGCATTCATGGCGAAAATAAAGGTCGCAAATCCTGTCGTCGAAATCGACGGCGATGAGATGACCCGCATTATCTGGGATTTGATCAAGAAGAAACTCATTCTTCCCTATCTCGACGTCGACCTCGAATATTACGACCTCTCCGTCGAACACCGCGATGCGACCAACGACAAGGTCACCATCGATGCAGCCGACGCGATCAAGCGCCATGGCGTCGGCGTGAAATGCGCAACCATTACGCCCGACGAAGAGCGCGTGAAGGAATTCAATCTGAAGCAGATGTGGAAGTCGCCCAACGGCACGATCCGCACAATGCTGGGCGGCACGATTTTCCGCGAGCCCATCATCTGCAAAAACGTGCCGCGTTTGGTGCCGCATTGGACGCAGCCTATCGTCATCGGCCGCCATGCCTATGGCGATATGTATCGCGCCGTGGATTTTCTAGTGCCGGGCCCCGGCAAGCTGACGGTCACCTGGACCGGCAAGGACGGCAAGAAGATTGAGAAGGACGTGTTCGACTTTAAGGCCAGCGGCATCGCCATGACGATGTACAATCTGGATGAGTCGATCATCGACTTCGCCCGCGCCTCCATGAACTACGCGCTGGGCCGCAATTATCCGCTGTATCTGTCGACCAAGAACACGATCATCAAAGCCTATGACGGACGCTTCAAGGACCTATTCCAGAAAGTGTTCGACGAGGAATTCGCCGGCAAGTTCAAAGCGGCGGGCATCACCTATGAGCACCGCCTGATCGACGACATGGTTGCCTCCTCACTGAAGTGGAGCGGCGGTTATGTCTGGGCGTGTAAAAACTACGACGGCGACGTGCAGTCCGACACGGTGGCGCAAGGCTTTGGCTCGCTTGGCCTGATGACCAGCGTGCTGATGACGCCCGACGGCAACACCGTTGAAACGGAAGCCGCGCACGGCACGGTGACGCGCCACTACCGGCAACATCAGAAGGGCCTGCAGACCTCAACCAATTCGATGGCGACGATCTTCGCCTGGACGCGCGGGCTTTTGCATCGCGCCAAACTGGACGGCAATGCGGACCTCACGCACTTCGCGACCAGTCTGGAAAAGGTGTGCATCGACACTGTCGAGTCCGGTTTCATGACCAAGGACTTGGCGCTGCTGATCGGCCCGGAAACAAAGTCGCTGTCAACGGAAGGCTTCCTCGACAAAATCGACGAAAACCTAAAGAAGGCGATGTCGTAATCGCCTTCAAGGGCCAACTGCAATACAACCTTTTCTCTCAATGATCTCCGGACGTTGTTAGAAGAGAAGTAGGCAACACAAAAACACTCGAGCAGACCGAGCGATTCCGAGGAACAATTGGCGTACTCTGCACACTTGGATAGCTTCTCTTAGGCTGTAACTCCAGATTCCTGGCCAAATTTCCATACCGCTGCCGCAGTTATGAAAACCAACGGCCAGAATAGGCCGATTAAAAACGCTATCACTGCGATTTTCTGACAGGTGGAGCGCCACCAAAGCCAACCGTCTTGGTGCTTCTCAAGGTCTCTGAGGACTTCAGAGCTCAACTCTCCATCATCGTCCGCATAGTAGATTGACGTCGGGCCATCTGCATCGAGTTCAGCCTCTTTGACATGTGCCCATTGTCCGACGTGCTCGACGCTTTTCGCCCAACAGAAGGGGATGAGTGCGCCGGCTATTAGACCTACGGCGAATGCCCAAATGGAAGGAAGTAGCATTAGCAAGGTGGCGTCTTGGGTTGCGCGCCCGTTGAGAAGTGCGGCCCCCACACCACCGATCCCTGCGCCATTTCCCAACGCAAGAGATAGAAACCAACGGCGAGACCATTCTGCGTGAGCTTGAACCGCAGCCTTTTTCTGTTCTACCAGCCTAGCTCTGAACTCTTCCTTCCAGTCTATGATTGGACGGACACGCACTTCCTTTAGGCCGGCTGCAGGGCGGCGAGGCGTTGTTCGATGGCGGTGAGTGCGTCTTGGGCGCGGGCACCGTCGGGGCCGCCGGCTTGGGCCATGTCGGGGCGGCCACCGCCGCCTTTGCCGCCGAGTGCTTCCGCGCCGGCTTTGACCAGATCGACCGCGTTGATGCGCGAGGTCAGGTCGGGCGTCACGCCAACGACTAAGGAAGCTTTTCCGTCGGCGACGGTGATGAACGCCACAACGCCGGAGCCGAGCTTGGTTTTTGCGTCGTCGGCCAGCGCTTTGAGATCTTTCGCAGGCACGTCTTCAACAATGCGCAGCACGGCCTTGATGCCGGCGATTTCCTTATGCGTGTCGCCTCCGGCTTTCGGTCCGCCGGACAAGGCCAACGCCTTCTTGGCTTCCGACAATTCGCGTTCGAGACGACGGCGTTCGTCCACCAGCGCGGCAACGCGTCCCGGCAATTCCGCAAGGCTCGTCTTCAACACGCCCGCGGCTTGGCGTGCGGTGTCGGCTTCGGATTCCAGAAAGCGCCGCGCGCCTTCGCTGGTCAGCCCTTCGATACGGCGCACGCCGGCGGCAACCGCCGTCTCCGAAAGAATGGAGAAGATCTGGATATCGCCGAGGCGCCGCACATGCGTGCCGCCGCAGAGTTCGACGGAGTAAGGCTTCGCGGCTGATGACAGATCGTTGCCCATGGCGAGCACGCGCACTTCATCGCCGTATTTTTCGCCGAACATGGCGACGGCGCCCGCTTCAATGGCTTGCGCCGTCGGCATCAGGCGCGTGGAGACATCCACGTTCTGACGGATGACTTCGTTCACTTCGTCTTCGACGCGCTTGAGCTCATCCAGCGTCATGGCTTTGGGATGTGTGAAGTCGAAGCGCAGCCGGTCGGGGCCCACGTACGAGCCCTTTTGCCCGACATGCGGGCCGAGTACATGCTTCAGCGCGGCGTGCAGAAGATGCGTCCCGGAGTGATTGGCGCGGGTGGCGCGGCGGCGTTCGGTGTCGACGCGCAGGTCGACGGCGTCGCCGGCTTTGAGTTCGCCGCGCGTCACTTCGACGACGTGGATGTAGAGATTGCCGAGCTTCTTTTCGGTGTCGATGACGGTGCCTTCGGCGCCGCGTGTCGAGAACATGGCGCCGCGATCACCGGCCTGGCCGCCGCCTTCGCCGTAGAATGGCGTCTGGTTGGTGATGATGCGGGCCGTTTCGCCGACATTGACCGCCTCGACGCGCTGGCCGTCTTTGACGATGGCCAAGACGGCGCCTTCGGCCGCTTCCGTGTCGTAGCCCAGAAATTCCGTAGCGCCGAGTTCTTCACGCAAAGCGAACCACAGCGTGTCGGTCGCCGCTTCGCCGGAACCAGCCCAGGCTTTACGGGCTTCGGCTTTTTGCCGCGACATCGCTTCATCGAAACCGGCGATGTCGACCTTCATGCCACGTTCGCGCAGGGCATCTTCCGTCAGATCGCGCGGGAAGCCGAAGGTGTCGTAGAGCTTAAAGGCAACATCGCCCGAAAGCGTGTCGCCCGTTTTCATGCTGCCGGTGGCTTCGTCGAGCAGCTTCAGCCCGCGCGCCAGCGTTTCGCGGAAGCGGGCTTCTTCCAGTTTCAGCGTTTCTGTCAGCAGCGCTTCGGCGCGCTTGAGCTCGGGATAGGCCGCACCCATTTCGGCAACGAGTGTCGGTACCAGCCGATACATCAGCGGGTCTTTCGAGCCGAGGATGTGCGCGTGGCGCATGGCACGGCGCATGATGCGGCGGAGCACATAGCCGCGGCCTTCGTTCGACGGAAGGACACCATCGGCGATCAGAAACGACGAGGAGCGCAGATGGTCGGCGATGACGCGATGGCTGGCGGCATGCGGTCCCGCAATGGACGAACCCGAATATTGCGACGATGCGGCGATCAGATGCTTGAATAGGTCGATGTCGTAATTGTCGTGAACGCCCTGCATTACGGCGGTGATGCGTTCGAGCCCCATGCCTGTATCGATAGACGGCCGCGGCAGGCTCTCGCGCTTCCCCCCGGGAAGCTGCTCGAACTGCATGAAGACGAGATTCCAGATTTCGATGAACCGGTCGCCGTCTTCATCCGGCGAACCCGGCGGTCCCCCTGGAATATGCGAACCGTGATCGTAGAAGATTTCCGAGCAGGGGCCGCACGGTCCGGTGTCGCCCATGGACCAGAAATTATCGGAGGTCGGAATGCGGATGATGCGTGAATCGGGAAGCCCGGCGATTTTGCGCCAGAGCGTCGCGGCTTCTTCATCTTCTGAGTAAACGGTTGCCAGCAGCCGATCCTTGGCGAGACCGAAGTCCTTGGTGATCAGCGTCCAGGCAAGTTCGATAGCGCGTTCCTTGAAGTAATCGCCGAACGAGAAATTGCCGAGCATCTCGAAGAAGGTGTGGTGGCGCGCGGTGTAGCCCACGCGGTCGAGATCGTTGTGCTTGCCGCCGGCGCGCACGCATTTTTGCGCGGTCGTGGCGCGCGGGATGCCGCGCTTCTCCTGGCCGGTGAAGACGTTCTTGAACTGCACCATGCCCGCATTGGTGAACATGAGGGTCGGATCGTTGCGCGGCACGAGCGGCGACGAGGCGACGACTTCGTGATCGTGGTTCCGGTAGAATTCCAGGAAGCCGGTGCGGATATCTTTGAGACTGTTCATGCAACCCTAATAGCAGCCGATTTTCCGATCTGCAAAATGGGACGGACGTTTCAAAAACCGAGGACGTGGCCCTGTTAACTCGGGGGAAGTCCATTCGGCATTGTCGACGCGCCGTCAGGCGGAAGGTAACGCATGTCATCGCCTCCCCCTGGTGGGGAGGCCGAAATTGATCGCGCCTTCGCGAGCAATTTCGGGTGGGGGGAGCCTGTCCGCTGGCAATCCCCCCACCCGAAATGCCTCGCGGCTGACGCCGCTTCTGCATTTCGACCTCCCCACCAGGGGGAGGTAATATAATTCCATGTGCGATAGCCCCGCCTGCGCAGCGGGGAAGGAAAAAAGCAGAAGGCGCTCTCGTTGCCGAGAGCGCCTTCCGGGAGCCGTTCCTTGCCGAGGGGAACGGTTACTCGTCCGAGGCAGCCGCCGCGTCTTCGCCGGATGTAAGACCGGCCGACAGCAGGCCCGCATTGGCTCGGATAGCCGCTTCGATGGCGTCTGCCACGTCAGGGTTGGCTTCCAGATATTGCTTGGCGTTCTCGCGCCCTTGCCCGATGCGCTGCCCCTCATAGGAGAACCAGGAACCAGACTTTTCGACGATCCCGGCCTTGGACCCCAGATCGAGCAGTTCACCCGACTTGGAAATGCCGCGACCGTACATGATGTCGAATTCCACCTGCCGGAAGGGCGGGGCGACCTTGTTCTTCACGACTTTGACGCGGGTCTGATTGCCGACGACCTCGTCCTTGTCCTTGATCGCGCCGATGCGGCGAATATCGAGGCGCACACTGGCGTAGAATTTCAGGGCATTGCCGCCCGTCGTCGTTTCCGGGTTCCCGAACATGACGCCGATCTTCATGCGAATCTGATTGATGAAGAGGACGATGGTGTTGGATTTGGAAATCGAGCCGGTGAGCTTGCGCAGGGCCTGACTCATCAGCCGCGCCTGCAAGCCCGGAAGCTGATCGCCCATTTCGCCTTCAAGCTCGGCCTTTGGCGTGAGCGCGGCAACCGAATCGATCACCACAATGTCCACACCGCCCGAGCGCACCAGCGTATCGGTGATTTCAAGCGCCTGCTCGCCGGTGTCGGGCTGGGAAATCAGCAACTCGTCGATATCGACGCCAAGTTTGCGCGCATAGCCCGGATCGAGGGCATGTTCCGCGTCCACATAGGCGGCAACACCGCCCTTTTTCTGGATCTCAGCGACCGCATGGAGAGCCAGCGTCGTTTTTCCTGAGGATTCCGGCCCGTACACTTCGATCACCCGGCCCCGCGGCAGACCGCCAATGCCAAGCGCGATATCCAGCCCCAGAGAACCGGTGGACACAACATCGGTGTCGACCGCCTTCTCGCGCTGGCCCAGCTTCATCACCGAGCCCTTGCCGAACGCCCGGTCGATCTGGGAAAGCGCCGCTTCGAGCGCGCGCTTCTTCTCGGTGTTTTCCTCTTTAGCCACGACGCGAAGAACCGCCTGTGTCATATCCCGCTCCCTTATTTCACAGCGCCTAAGAAATGCGAAGGGCCGCCACCGACCGATCCACAGCCGAAATGTACATGATTTGTTCTCATTGGCAAGCGGCTTTGTAACATACTGCTACAAATAACAATTTCCTTGCGTGTTCTTTTGATGTTCCCGATCAGGCGCCCGCGTCGGGCCCTGTAGAACGCCCGCGCTGCGGCTCGCCGCCTTGCAGGACCTCTTTTACCTTGGCCACGAGCTGTTTCAGCCCAAACGGCTTGGGCAGGAAATGAAGGTTCTCGGCGTTTTCCTCGTTCCGGCGGAACGCGTCTTCCGCATAGCCGGACATGAAGATGATTCGCATTTCGGGGCGCAGCGGACGCGCGGCGCGCACCAGCGTCGGTCCGTCCATGTTGGGCATCACCACGTCGGTGATCAGCAAATCGATCGATTCGGCGCGGCTGCGCACAATATCGAGCGCCGCTTCGCCGCCGGACGCTTCCAGCACCGTGTAACCGCGCAAGCGTAGCGCACGCGCCGCAAAGCTGCGCACCGCGTCCTCATCCTCGACGAGAAGAACCGTGTCCTGGCCGGTGACATCCCGCAGCCCGCTTTTTTCCACTTCTTCCACGGGTTCCACCGCGCCCGGAAGCGCGGCATGGCGCGGCAAATAGACATGGAACGCCGTACCCCGGCTGACTTCGCTGTCCACCGTGATGAAGCCGCCCGTCTGTTTGACGATGCCGTAAACCGTGGCCAGACCCAGACCCGTGCCCTGGCCCACCGGCTTGGTGGTGAAAAAGGGCTCGAAAACTTTGCCAAGGTTTTCCTTGGAAATGCCCGCCCCGGTGTCGTTGATTTCCACCCGCACATAATCGCCGGCGGGCATGTGGCCGAGCCCGATCGGCTGCGGTGTCGCAAACGTCACATTGGCGGTACGGATCGTCACCACCCCACCTTCCGGCGGCATGGCGTCGCGCGCGTTGACGACCAAATTCATTACGACATTGGACAGCTGGCCTTCGTCGGCTTTGACCGTCCACAAATCGGGCTGGTGCTCGATCTTCAGCTGAATATGTTCGCCGACCAGACGCCGGAGCAGCAACATCAACTCGGTTAGAGTATCCGATAGTGAAATCACCTTGGGCTGTAAGGTCTGTTGGCGCGAGAACGCCAGCAATTGCCGCACCAGCCCCGCCGCACGCACGGAATTCTGGCGAACCTCATTGATCTCCGGAAACGACGGATCGCCCGCCGGATGGCGCATGAGCAAAAGATCGCAATTGCCCATGATGGCCTGCAGCAGATTGTTGAAGTCGTGCGCGACGCCCCCGGCCAGTTGGCCGATCGCCTGCATCTTCTGGCCCTGCGCGAATTGCATCTCCAGAGCCTTCTGCTCGGAGTTGTCCACAATGTACAAAATCGCCCGCGCCTCGCCTTCCGGCCCAGGCATAAAGGGGCTGGCAAAGAGTTGCGCGGTGAGCGGCAACGATTTCGGGCTGCAGGAAAGGCGTATTTCAACGGGAGCACGGCTGACATCGCCGGCCGCCGCCTTGGCAATCAACTCCAACGCACCGGCGCGCTCTTCCTCGCGGATCAAGGCGTCGAGCCGCGCGCCTGCGCTATTCGCGCCCAGAGCAAAGAACGTCGCGAACACACTATTGGCTTCCACGAGGACGCCATCGCCACAGGTGACCGCCACACCCATGGGCGCATTCCGGAAGAAGTCGGACACCCGGATGAGGGGTGAGGTATTTTTCTTCTCGACGATGCTGCCTTTGGGTGGAGCGGCTTCCGGAAGCCGCGGCGTAAACCACCATGCCGTTTCGCCCACGCGCAGCGGCCGAACCGCCGCGGTCAGCTTCTGACCGGCATCGGTTTCGAAATGCTCTTCCCGCATGCGTCCTTCATTGGCGGCACGGACCAGCCGGTACAGCGCTCCGGCCGGCCCTTCGCCCGGAAACGCCAATTGTGGCGGCGCGGGCGGTTCGCCATCACCGGCGCCGGCCAGGAACCGGTAGGCCACGTTGCAATCCAGCACAGACCCATCGCGCGCGGTGACCGCCCACGCCATATTGGAGGAGGCAGCGGCCGCAGCCGCGCGCCGGGCGTCTTCGATTTCGGGCGCCTGCCGGGGCCAGGCGGCGATCAGCAGCAGGCTTCCCCCAATCGCAAGCAAGCCCAGCATGATGACGCCCGCCCATTGCGCCGTATCGGGCGCAAGCAAAACCACAACCGAGCCAATGACAGCGAGCACGAAAAACATCAGCGCGGCCAAGCGCGACGATCCCCCCGCCTCCTGCGGCGAGAAGCTGCGGCTGAGTAAGACTGCCACCTCGGTCAATTTAGCGTCCTCATGCTGTCGCCCTCTCAATTGCGCCAGAAGCCGTTCTTCTTTGCCACCCGCATAACGTAGCCGATGATCTGGGCCACGGCTTTGTAATGTTCGGGCGGAATCTCTTCATCAAGCTCGACCGCGGCATAAAGCGCGCGCGCCAGCGGCGGGCTCTCCACCACCGGGACGCCATGTTCTTCGGCGACCTTACGAATGGTCAGCGCCAGATGATCCATGCCTTTGGCAACGCAGATGGGCGCAGCGGTTTTGCCCGATTCATACTTCAGCGCGACGGCATAGTGGGTCGGGTTCATGATCACCACGCTGGCTTCGGGAACCGCGGCGATCATGCGCCTGCGCGAGCGTTCCATGCGAATCTGCCGGATGCGCGCCTTGACGTGCGGGTCGCCTTCGCTCTGTTTGACTTCGTCCTTCAACTCCTGACGCGACATGCGGTGCCGCGCCATAAACTTTTGGCGCTGATAGACATAATCAAGCACCGCAATCAGGGCGAGCACGATCAAAGCGGCAATCAGCACCTTGCCGATCAACGTCATGGACATCATGGCAACGCTGGTCGCGTCCATATCGAGCGACGACTCCAGACGGCCCCGTTCGGGCCAAACCGCCAGGAAGGCCGCGGCGCCGACCAGAATAATTTTGGCGACGCCCTT
This sequence comes from Alphaproteobacteria bacterium, assembly GCA_947473475.1. Lineage (GTDB taxonomy): Bacteria > Pseudomonadota > Alphaproteobacteria > Micropepsales > Micropepsaceae > CAIYRG01. The sequence goes on along the minus strand of CANJBZ010000023.1, from coordinate 36,073 downwards.
GATGAGATTGACGATCGCATCGATGCCGAAGAGCTTTTTGAAGCCCGCTATCGGCGAAATTTTCGAAAAGTTAGGCTTGATCTTTTCGGTCGAAATAAAGGGCCGGTGCTGCAGCAAATGGCCGCCCACGGCGGTCACCATCAGCAATCCCGCCGCCGGACCGACCAGGGCAAAAAACGCGAAAACGCATTTCTTCATCAGCAGCACCGCACCGCCCGCATCCAGCTGGAAGGCGGACGAATCGGCGAGGAAGACCGTGAACGTGCGGGTGAAATCGCGCGCGGCCGATTGCGCGAACATGGCCAGCGCCAGCGTGCCGCCGGCCAGCATCGCGAAGGCCGCCACTTCCATACTCTTGATGACGTCGCCCTTTTTAAGCGCGTCATCCAAGCGTTTTTGTGTCGGTTCTTCGGTGCGTTCTGCGTCGTCATGTCCTTCGGCCATCGCCCGCTATGCTCCGAAGACGCGCATCTGCGTGGCGAAGAATTCAAGGAACGCCGTCATGATGACGCCCAGGAACATCATCAGCAGCACGAAGCCGGCCATGATGTTGATCGGCATCGCGAGAAAAAACACCTGCAATTGCGGCATCAGGCGCGACAGCACGCCGAGTGTTACATAGACCAACAGCCCGAAAACCATGAAGGGCGCGGACAATTGCAGCCCGAGCGCAAACGAGCCCGAGACGAGCGTCAACGCCATCTCCGCCATATCCCCGGCCGGCATGAGCCGGTCTGGCGGCAGCAGGCTATAACTTCCCGCGATAGCGCCGATCGCCAGATGATGCAGGCCTGTTTCGAAAACCAGCAGCGCACCTACCAGCGACAGAAATGTAGAGATGATCGCGCTCTGAACGCCCTGGCCCGGATCGATCGTCGTTGCGAAGGCAAGTCCGGTATGTATTGCGATGAGACTGCCGGCGACCTCCAGCGTGCTCATGATGAGCCGCGCCATTGTGCCGACGAGAACGCCGGCCGTCGCTTCGCGTACAATCATCGCGGCGAGTTCTATCGGCGGCGGGGCGACTGACGGATAATACCGGCTGGTCGTAGCGACGAGGGCCGCGGAAACCGCGAGCGCGAAAGACAATCTTACCCGCGCCGGGACACCCGCATCGCCGATCACCGGCATCAGCATGATCATGGCGCCTGCGCGCGCAAACGTCAGCAGGTACACCAGCACCACGCCTTGCAATGGCGGCAGGATGATTGTCATGCGCGTTCCGTTATGGCTGCGCGATTCGCGCCGCGACATTGTCCATGTAGGTCGCCATGGCGGCGCCGGCGAAAGGCAGCGCAAACAGCAGCACGACGAAGATCGCCAATATCTTCGGCACGAAGACCAGCGTCTGTTCCTGAATCTGCGTCAGCGCCTGGAACAGGCCGATTACCACACCCACAATCAACGCTGTCATCATGGACGGCGCTGCGATGGTGATCAGCAGGTAAATGGACTCGCGGGCAAAATCCAAAGTCTCGGCGGGCGTCATTCTGAAACCTCAGATCGGCATTTTGATGATGTCTTGATAGGCGGAGATAACCTTGTCGCGGATCGCCACCACGGTCTCCAAAGTGAGCTCGGCGGCGGTTACCGCGTTGACCACATGGACCATCTCGCCCTGTCCGGCGGCGCCTTGCGCGGCTGCGGCCTCGCCTGTCTGCAGGGTGCTGACAGCACCCTTGGCGGCGTTGGCGAGCGCATCGGTGAAACTTCCCGCGCCTTGCATGGCGCCCGCGGAGCCAACGGCTTCGCCGCCGCCTAAGCGCGAGGCGGCTTGATAGGCGTTCATCGCGGGAACGAAGCTGATGGCCATGGTCTAATCCTCTAGCGGCGTAGCAGATCGACGGTGCGGACGAGCATGGCGCGCGCGCTTTCCATGACCTGAAGGTTGGCTTCATAGGATCGCTGCGCCTCGCGCATATCCATCATTTCGATGAGCGCGTTGACGTTGGGCAGTTTGGTGTAGCCTTGAGCGTCCGCCGCCGGATTGCCTGGGTCGTATTGCAGCCGGAATTCGGATTGATCGGGTACGGGATCGCTCAGCTTTATGACGTCGGCATTCAGCGTCCGGTCGAATTCCGATGACATGGTGGCGATGCGGCGGCGATAGGGCTCGCCATTTGCCGACGGCGCCGACGAATCGGCGTTGGCCAGGTTCTCCGCGATGATCCGCATACGGCCGGATTGAGCGCGCATACCCGACGCAGCAATGTACAGAGATGTCGTGAAATCCATGGCTCGGCTCCTTTACCCGCGACCGCCCAGTGCGGTGCGGAACATGTTAACGGCCTTCTGATAGATGTTGGTCGCGGCCTGATATTGAATTTGTGTCTCGGACAGCTTGATCATCTCCTGTTCAATGGAGACGGCATTGCCCGTCGGCGAACCGCCTTCGCCCACTGCATCTTCCTCATCGCCGCCGCCCGAAGACGATAGCGGGGCGATGTGGCGCGCATTGGTGAGGGAAAGGCTGTTGCCGGAGCTTTGACCCGCGACCATGCGCTCGAAATTCATCGCCTTCATGTCCCGCGCCACGTAATTGGGCGTGTCCGCATTGGCGACGTTTTGGGCGAGAAGCGATTGGCGATGTGACAGCCAGGACATGCGCCCCGAGAGAAGCGAGAAAAGCGGTACGCCGTTCATGTCCATGGCCCAGACCTTGCGATGAGGATTTCACCTTCAATCCGGCAGCATCGGCGCTCATGTTTAACGGGGTCTTAATTTACCTATTCAACACTAAGAAAATTTTGCCGGGTTCGTTTACCCCTGATTAAGCATGCAAACCGAGTATGGGCCTCACTTCCGCAGGTAACCCGGCGAAATTTGCCGGGGGCCGCCCAGGAAGACCCGGAAAGGTTTGCGTTTTTCATGGATGTCTTGGACGCCCTTCGCTATTTCGGCGCGCTTGCTTTGGTGCTGGCGCTGGTCGGCGGCGCAGGACTGGCGGTCCGGCGCTACGGGCTGCCCGGAATTGCCGGTGGGTCAGGACGGCGTTTGACCGTCATCGAGACGCTCATGCTGGGAAAGAACCACCGCCTCTTCATCGTGCGCTGCGATGGCACAGAGCATGTTCTCGTCACCGCGCCACAAGGCGCCACCGTGCTTTCCAGCACGCCGGGCAAACGGACGGATATTTTGGCATGAGCGTGTCGCGTGGTTCGATGCTGTGGCTGACCCGCAGCGTGCTTTTAATTGCGGCGGTGCTGTTGCCGTCGGCCGCGCTGGCGGCACAAGCGGGCGCGGCAGCTTCTGCCGCTGCGGCTGTGGGACAGGGATTGACGCTGGACCTGACCGGCGGCGGTCAGATGACCGAGCGCCTGATGCAGATTGTCGGACTGGTGACTATTTTGTCCCTGGCCCCGTCCATCCTTATCATGATGACGTGCTTCACGCGCATCGTCGTGGTGCTGTCGCTATTGCGCACGGCCATCGGCGTTCAGCAGAGCCCGCCCAACAGCGTGATTGTGAGTCTGGCGCTGTTTCTGACGTTTTTTGTGATGTCGCCGACCATTACCGACATCTATCAAAATGCAATGCAGCCGCTCGCCGCGCAGCAGATCACCACCGATGTGGCGCTGGAGCGGGCCGAAACACCGATTAAGAAATTCATGGCGGCACATACGCGAAAGGAGGACCTGTCCTTGTTCGTCGATATGGCGAAAGTGCCGATGCCGCAGACGGTGGAAGGCGCACCGATTCAGGCCATCGTTCCGGCGTTCATGCTGTCTGAGCTGAAGCGCGCTTTCGAGATCGGGTTTCTGCTGTTCGTTCCCTTTCTCATCATCGACATGGCCGTTGCGTCTATTCTTATGTCCATGGGCATGATGATGCTGCCGCCGATCGTGATTTCGCTGCCCTTCAAGCTGATCTTTTTCGTGCTGGTCGATGGCTGGCGCCTGGTCGCAGGTTCTCTGGTGGCGAGCTATGGGATGGGCGTCACACCACAGTAGATCAGAAGTTGGTCAACTTGACCAACTTCTGCGTTCCTACTACATTGTTGGCATGAGCAAACAGGTAAACCTCTACGAAGCCAAGACGCACCTTTCCGAACTCGTGGAAGAGGCGGCAAAGGGCAACGAGATCATCATCGCGAAAAACGATAGGCCGGTCGCGCGGTTGGTTCCGCTTGCAATGACGTCGCGCTTAAAAAAACGGAAGCTGGGCGCTTCCCGCATCGGGCTTATCGAAGTTGTCCCCCGTGAGATCGCGGACGCGGAAATTGCACGTGATTTCGAGGACAGCAATCTGTGGCCCGGTTCCTGATCGACAGCCATATTTTTCTTTGGGCAATTGAGGCTCCGGAACAGCTCACCCCGGCGGAGCATGCCATCCTTTCCGATCCTTCACGCGATGTCAGCGTGAGTGTTGTTTCGATCTGGGAATTGTCGATCAAGATTGCAAAAGGGCTTCTTTCGGCACCAGGGAGGAAAAACCCGATCCCGGCCGATCACTTTGAGCGCGCCGCCCAATCGCTCGAAATTCCAATTATTCCCATTGCCGCACCCGAAGCCGAATACATACGCCAGCTTCCGCTGATCCACCGCGATCCTTTCGACCGGCTTCTGATTGCGCAGGCGATTGTCACGGGCCGAACAATTATGACGAGGGACGCCGCATTTTCCGCTTATCCTGGGCTCCAACTGTTTCAGCACCCGTCTGCATGACGTTCAGCTACCGCACGGCTTGAAGGGCTTTCTGAAACGCCTCGAGTCGCGCGTTCACCCGAACCGGCAAATCATCCGTGAGAGGTGCGCCCTTCACGTTGAACCGGGCCTTACCGTCCACCAATTCGAGCGTGCCGGAGCGTTCCGGATGGCCGGCCCCCTTATCGAGGATGTTCAGACTCAGACCCGCGGCAAGCACTTTGTAATCGTTCGGCGAAGGGACAATATCCTGGCGGGTGCAGGCCAGTGCTTCGGCTTTAAAGCCGGGCTCCGCCAGGGCAGGATATTTTTCCGCAGTCTCGGTAATAGAAATGACGTGCGTGGCGCCGTTGGCGACATAGTAGCGTTTCGGCGTTTCATTCAGCTTGGATGTGATCAGCCCACAAACCTCCCGTTCCCCCGCCATAAACCGCGCCGTAGAGCCATCCTCGCCCGGCGCCCCCTGATCGACGGCTGACACGTGATCCCCATCGACTCGCCATGTATTGCCGTCTTCGGTGCCGACGTGAATGAGTACGTCATAACTCAAACTCGCAAACACGTAGGTTTCGGCAGGTGTCAGGGAAACAATGTCAGACGAAAGCAATCCCGCAGGTTCGGCGTCGGGCGGCATATCCTTGGCCCTTTTCTTCCGGCTGATCTGATCGCAGCTTGCCGACAGCGCGTCGATTGCACGAATGGTTTTGCCGTCGGCGGAGATGGTGAACCGGTAATGACCCCGCAAAACGATCAGATCGGGATCGGTCGTCGAGGCGAGCGCCCAAACGAGCCAGCCATCGCCCTCCGGATCCTTCAAGGCCACCGAATTGCGACGGTCGGTACATGCGCGCGGGATGCTCGCCAACGCCAGCATTCGCGCATTGTATTGCCCAAGTTCGCTTTCGCTGAGCTTGCGATCGGTTGGTGTGGTGAAGACGGGCTCAGCGCCTTGCGCGAAGGTCACATCGTACAGGGCTTCCGGTCCATCGGCCCCGAGGCGAATAAAGCGGACCACATCCTTTCCGTCGCGACGCTCCGTGATCCAACCGCGCAGCCCATCGCGCTCAAGGATCTGCCCGCCGCCGCGTTTGGCGACCGCAACGTCGCTCGCCATCCAAGCGAATTGATCCTGTTCGTAAATCGCCCGCCCGAGCCGCTCGACGGTGGCAATATCGAACTCGCGAATGGGCGGCAAAGGCGGAGGCTGCTGCGCGCCCTCAACAAGCGACGGAAGCACCATAAGCGCCGCCGTCAGAAGCCCGCATGTCACCCTGCAATTCTTGCGCATGGCCGCCCCTGTTCACGTTTTGATCTACTGTAATTCGGGCACACATTCGAGGCCATCCTGAAAGTGAAGGATGACACCAGAATTTTTGTCCGCGGAAATCTAGAAGTGGCTCATCACCAACGCCGGCTCATGCGCTTGTTGCGGGCGATGATGCCGGGTGAGAGTTCTTCGGCGAGGTAAATCGCGCCGTCGCGTTCTTCAATCTTTAGACGATCCAGCTCCCTGCCGCGGCATGGGCCGCTGTAACACGCGCCGGTTGCCAATTCGAAACGCGCGCCGTGGCCGGAGCAGACCAGGAACTGTTTGTCTTCGGTCAGGAAATGGTTGGGAAACGTCTCCAGCGGGATGAACTGGTGCGGGCAGGAATTGATGTAAGCGTGGCGCGCGCCATTCGTCTGTACAACGACGATGTCCAGCTCCTCGCCATCCTCGGTCAGCACAGTGTTCCAGGTGCCGGGTTCTTCAAGCTGTTCGGCGCGGCAGAGGAAAATCTCGCTCAAAGACCACCCATCTTACAGATGCGTTTCCATTCCTCCGCCGTCACCGGCTGCACGGAGAGACGGGAATTTTTCACCAGCACCATATCGGCGAAGGCCGTATCGGCCTTGATCGTGGCCAGTGTCACAGGCTTGGGCACATCTTTCACCATTTTCACGTCGACCAGGCCGAAGCGGCCCGTTTCGTCTGTCGGGTCGGGACGGTATTCGCCGATCACTTCGACGATACCGACGACCTGTCTCTCATCGCCCGTGTGATAGAAAAATCCCAGATCGCCCTTCTTCATCTCTTTCATGTTGCGCGCGGCCTGCCAGTTGCGCACGCCGCTCCACGGCTCGCCCTTGGCGCCCCGCTTCTTTTGCATGTCCCAGGAGAAGGTGTCGGGTTCCGTTTTGAATAGCCAATAGGCCATGGGTTTCACTCCGATTTAAGCGGGCGCGACAGCAGCCGTTCGGCGGCCTCGCGCACCTGCAGGCGGCCCGCAAGAACATCGGCGACAGCTTCCGCGATGGGAAGCTCAATCCCGTGCCGGCTGGCGCGCGCGACCAGAGCGGGCGCGGTCGCCGCACCTTCGGCCAGCGGACGGCCCGGCCCGGATGCTTCGTCCAGGCGCGCTCCTTTGCCGAGCGCCACGCCGAGCGAGAAATTGCGCGAGCTCATGCTGGTTGCCGTCAGCACCAGATCGCCGAGACCGGACAGACCCATCAGCGTTTCGCTGCGCGCTCCTAGAACAGCCCCCAGCCGCAGCAGTTCGGCAAAGCCGCGGGAGATGACCGCTGCCCTGGCGCTTTCGCCAAACCCAGCGCCTTCGACCATGCCGCAGGCGATCGCGTACACATTTTTGGCGGCCCCGCCCAACGCCACACCCCGCACGTCCTCGCTGACATAGGGCCGGAACCAGCTCTGGCTGAGGCTTGCCTGCAAGCGCACAGCCACGCTTTCACGGGCCGCGATCGTCACCGCGGTCGGCAAACCCCGGGCGACGTCTCGGGCAAAGGAGGGGCCGGACAGGATGGCGGGCTCCGCCTGCGGCAGCGCCTCTTCCAGCACTTCGTTCAGCAGCAAGCCGCTGCCGGTCTCGATGCCCTTGGCGCAGATGATGACCGGCGTATGAGGCTTCACAAATCCGCGCAGCCCGGCAAGCGTCGCGCGCATGTGCTGCGCCGGTGTCACCAGCAGCAGCGCATCCGCGTCCCCGATATCGCTCAGCGCGGCCGTCGCTTGGATCGCTTCGGGAAGACGGACGCCGGGCATGAACTGACTGTTCTCACGGCGTGCCGAAACACTCTCGACCACTTCGGGTTCGCGCGCCCACAGAAGAACCTTTTGCGCATTCCCCGCCGCAACGATGGCAAGGGCCGTCCCCCAAGCCCCGGCGCCAATGACCCCGATGGAGGCGTGGGCGGCAGAGCGATTGCGTTCGTCATTTGACAAAGGAGCCATGGAACGGGGCTTAATCCTGTGAATTATAGGGCGTGAGCCAGATAGCCCAATCGGGGCCGCAGCGGAGCACATCATGCCGCCACTTCTTTCCGCCATAAAGATTTTCTACAAGGGCAACATGCGCCACGTGTGTCTTTCTTCGATTTTTGCGGCAGCCTTGGTGGCTGCCATTCCCGTTTCTTTGTACGCTGCGGCGCCGTCCAAAGAACTGGCAGCGCCTACCATCCGCCCCAGCTTCTCGGATAGCGAGCGGGCCGATTTGAAGCGCGTCTCTACCTATCTCAACGCGCTGAAAAGCGTGCAGGGACGATTCACCCAGGTCAATGGCGACGGCAAGACCGAACAGGGCGCGTTCTACCTGAAGAAGCCCGGACGCGTGCGGTTCGAATATCAGAAACCCAATCCCAATATCGTGGTCGCGGACGGCACAACGCTGGCGGTGGAAAACAGCGACCTCAAGACAACCGATCGCTATCCGATCACAACCTCGCCCTTACGCCTGCTGCTCAGCGACAATATGGACTTGTCGCTCGACCCGCGCGTCAGCGCCATTAAACGCGAAGCGGGGGCCGTCTCCGTTACGGCACGCGAAGCGTCCGGCCCTGCAACCGGCAGCATCACGCTGACGCTGGCCGATTCCGGCGGCAATCTTGAACTGCGGCAGTGGCAGGTCGTCGACGCACAGGGGGCGCGGACGACCTTGGTGGTCACCGAAATGCGGCAAGTCGCCGACATCCCGGCAGCCCTCTTCGTCATCAGGGATTTAAGCCTGTTCAAGCGCAACGGGCGGTGAATCGCCGCCTTGCCGCCCTTTCCGATGCGGCTCTACAGTCATGCTTATGACCACACGCCTTCCCATCGTCGGCATTGTCTGCGACCGCAAGCGCGTGGGCGATCACGCCTTCCACATGGTGGGCGAAAAATACATCGACGCCGTGCGCGAGGGATCGGGCGCACTACCCCTGCTCATTCCGGTTCTCTCACCGCCCTTGGACGCAGAGGCGATTCTGGCGGGTGTGGACGGACTGCTCTTTACCGGATCGACGTCCAATGTGGCGCCCCACCGTTATGGCGGTGAACCGCCCCGACGGCATACGCTGCTGGATGAGGCACGGGACGCAACCTCCCTGCCGCTGATGCGCGCCGCGGAAGCAGCGGGTGTACCCTTTTTATGTATCTGCCGCGGCTTTCAGGAGTTGAACGTCGCCTTTGGCGGCACCCTGCATCAGCACCTGCACGAAGTGAACGGGTTCGCGGATCACCGCACGGGAAATCAGAAAGACAGCGTTGAGGAGCAATACGGGCCGGCGCATGCCGTGCGGATCGTTCCGAATGGTATGTTTGCGGGGATGGCGCCCGGCCTCGCGGGCACGACGGTTCAGGTCAATTCGCTGCACGGCCAGGGCGTTGACCGTCTGGCTGCCCGATTGCGGGTGGAAGCCGAAGCACCCGACGGCGCGATCGAAGCGGTCAGCATGGAAGACGCGAATGCCTTCCTGTTCGGCGTGCAGTGGCACCCGGAATGGCGGCATGCGGAAAATCCGGTAAGCACCGCGATCTTCACCGCTTTCGGGCAGGCTCTGCGTTTGCGCGCTGAAAAGCAGAAACTTGATCCAGAAATAGGTCCTACCCCATCTGATTTAGCCAGAAATTAGGGCTGTTGGACGGTCTCGAATATTCTCCGCGAGACAAGCGCGCAGCCTGAACATTGGGTGCGCCATAACCAATTGTAATTCATTGGTTTTTTTCACATATCCGCGCAATACCTCTTAAGCTGGCAGCTCGGCAATTCACTCTCTCCTAAGTTCTATTGTGCGAGAAGAGCAGGGTCGATTTTCGAGCCCTGCGGATGATTGAACCTATACGCCTTCTTGCCTTTGCTTTTGCCGGCGCAGATTTGCTCTTTGAGATTGACAGCAATGGCGCGATTCTTTTCGTGACGGGGGCGCCCAGCGGCTTTTCGACCGCCGCAACCCTGACGGGACGCCCCGCCTCGGAGTTTTTTGCCGCCGAAGAACAGGCACGATTCATGGTCATGGCGCAGAGCATGACGCCGGGTGAGCGCCAGGGGCCGCTGCAAATCACGCTGGCGTCCGGCGAAAAAGGCACACTGGCCATGTGCTATTTGCCCCAGAGCGATCGCATTTCCTGCACGCTGGTGCGGCCGGGCAAACGCGGACGCCTGGGCGGAAGCACGAACAAGGACCCGGAAACTGGACTCGTCGACAAGGATGCGTTCCTTGCGGCGGCGGCCGAACACGCGGGCGGCCGTGGCGCCGTCGCCATGGTCAACGTTCCCAATCTGCCGGATGTTTGCGCGAAACTGTCGCCGCAGGATGCCGCGGGCCTGATGGCCGGCATCGGCGCCAATGTCGCCGCGATGGGCGCCATCGTCGCCGCCCGGCTTTCCCAAACCCGGTTCGGCATCGTTAGCGACGATCCGCGTGCCGCCAAAAGCCTCAGCGAAAAAATCCAGAGCGCCGTGCGCGAGCGCGGGCTGGGGTCGCTGCAAGTCGAAGAAGTGCTGATGTCCCTGAAGGGGCGCAACCTCTCGCCCGAGCAGAACGTGCTGGCGCTGCGTTACGTCGTGTCGCAATTCACGGAAGGCAAGATCAAGGCGGTGCCGAGCACCGATCTTGCCGTCATGTTCGACAAGATGATGGAAGAAACCGTCGCCAAGGCGCAGGCCTTCAATTCCACGGTCGCCGACGGCGCGTTCAATCTTGCATTTGAACCCATCGTGGATTTGAAGACCGGCTTCACTTCGCACTACGAGGCGCTGAGCCGTTTTGAAGCCGGTAAAAGCCCGGCTGAATTGGTGAAGTTCGCCGAAGAATTGTGCCTGGCGGATGGGCTGGACTTCGCAGTCGCGTTGAAGACCTTTTCCATCCTCGAAGGCGATCCCGCCATCACCGCGAAGATCGCGTTCAATGTCTCGGGCCGCACCTTTGCCGACCCCACATCCTTTGGAATGTTGGCAGGCCTGCTTGCCAAAAAGCGTGCCCTCGCCAAGCGCGTGCTGATAGAAATGACGGAAAGCGCGGAAGTTCCCGACATCACAGCCGCTGACAAAGCGATCCAGTCGCTTCGTCAAATGGGCTATAAAGTCGGAATCGACGATTTCGGCGCCGGCGCGGCCTCGCTGCAATATCTGCACGGCCTCACCGTCGACTTCGTCAAATTCGACGGCGGCGTTATTCAGCGGCTCGGAAAATCGCCCCGCGAAGACGCCCTGCTGAAAAGCGTGCTGGCCACCTGTAATGAGCTGCACATCGAGACGGTTGCCGAATGGATCGACAGCGCCGACAAACTGCAACGCTGCAAAGACATTGGGTTTAATTGCGGCCAGGGGCGCCATTTCGGCGGCTCGCTTGCGGAACTTCCCAAAGATCATTCCATGATGCAAAAGCGCAACGTCCGCCGCGAAGGCGAACGGGTGAGCTGGGGCTAAGCGCGCAAAGTTAGACGCGCGGATTTAACCACTCTTCTTCCCAGGGCCGGTTCAGATAGAATTGCGTTCTTGACGGACGGAGCGCCGCGGTTGCGTGGCGTTCTCCCGTTTGCATTTCTGATCTGAGGAACCTATGGCCCGCGCGAAGAAGGCCCCGCCGGAAAAATCCGGCGCCCGCACGAAACATTGGCGCGCACTGGACGCGGCGCATCACATTCACCCCTTCACGCAGACCGAGGCGCTGAACCGCGAGGGCGTGCGTGTGATCACGCGCGGCAAGGGTGTTTACCTCTGGGATTCCGACGGCAAGAAAATGATCGACGGCATGTCGGGGCTATGGTGCGTGCAGCTCGGCTACGGCAACAAGGAGCTGGCGCGCGCCGGCTGCAACGCGCTGAACACGCTGCCCTTTTACAATCACTTCTTCAAGACGACGAACCCATGGACGGCGGAGCTTGCCGCCATGCTCGCGAAGCTTTTGCCCGATGGGCATGAACATGTGCTATTCGCCAATTCGGGTTCGGAAGGCAACGACACCGCGCTCAAGCTCATCCGCTATTACTGGAACCTGAAAGGGCGGCCCGAGAAGAAGCTGCATCTTTCGCGAACGCTCTCTTATCACGGCGTCACGATGGCATCGGCCTCGTTGTCCGGCCTCACACCGATGCATACGCAATTCGATTTGCCGCTGGCGGGCTTTGCCAAAGTGCCCGCGCCCTATTGGTTCGGCGCCAAAGCCGCCGGTTTCGGCGATATCGGGCCGGAGGAATTCGGCCTTCTCATCGCCCGCGAGACCGAAAAGATCATCCGCGACATCGGGCCGGACCGCATCGCCTCGTTTTCCGCGGAGCCGATACAGGGCGCGGGCGGGCTGATCCTGCCGCCTTCCACCTATTGGCCCGAAATCGCGCGCATCTGCAAAGAGAACGACATTCTCCTGCATGCGGACGAAGTGATCACCGGCTTCGGCCGCACCGGCGAATGGTTCGGCAGCACGACGTATGGCATTGAGCCGGACATCATCACGATGGCAAAGGGGCTGAGCTCGGGGTACCAGCCGATCGCTGCGGTGTCGCTCGGCGAGCGCATGGGCGAAGCGATTGCGACGGCCAAGGAAGAACTGGTGCACGGCTTTACCTATTCCGGGCATCCCGTCGCCTGTGCGGTCGCGCTCAAAAACCTCGAACTGCTGCAACGGCAACGCATCGTGCAGCGGGTTAAGAAGCGCATCGGGCCCTATTTTCAGCGGCGCGTAAAAGAAGTGTTTTCCAACCACCCCTTGATCGGAGAGGTCCGCGGGATCGGCATGCTCGCCGCGATGGAGCTGGTCGAGGACAAGGCCGGGCGGCGGATGTTCGCGCCCCAGCGCAATGCGGGAATCATCTGCCGCGACCATTGCTTCAACAATGGCCTCATCATGCGCGCCATCCGCGACACCATGGTGCTGGCGCCGCCCCTGGTCATTACCGAAGACGAAGTGGAGCTGCTGCTGAAGCGCGCCAAGCTTTGCATCGACCTGACCGCCCACGACCTGGGGGTTGGATGACCCGGCAGACCTTGCGATTGCCGATTTTCGGCTTATCTCCTGTTCAGCGCCGTTCGCCGCGCAGGCCGCCGCATGTGGCAAAAAAACTACTGTCCATTAAATAATAGTTATTCTTCACATTCGACGTGAAGAAAGTTGAAACCTGTGTCTTTCATGCCTATGTTAGTTCCGGTGGGACGAGACGTTCGATCTGCATTGCCCCCGCTAGCAGATTGATGCGTCCCCAGGGTGCCGGTCATCCCCTCCCGGCATCCAGCGCGAAGAGCGCATTCGGCGACCGGTTGGCCCCCCGACCGGTCGCCTTTTTGGCTTACGCGGGGTTCGTCACCCGCCTGAGCGTCAGATTGATCCGCCCGCCGCCTGGGATAAGGCCGCTGCTGCCGGCCTGGATCCGGTCGATACCGTGAAACATCATGCGTGCCGGGCCGCCGAACATCAGAACATCCCCCGAATGCAGCTTCACCGAGGCGGTAGGCCCGCGCCGGGTAAGCCCACCGAAGCGGAAAAGCGCGGTGTCGCCGAGCGAGACGGACAGAACCGGGGCATCGGCAGCCTGCTCATCGGCGTCCCGGTGCAACCCCATCCGAGCCGCATCCCGGTAAAGATTGACCAGACAGGCTTCCGGTGGAGCGCGGTAATCCGTCAGCTCATGCCAAAGCTCAAGCAGGGGATCTGGGATATCGGGCCACGCTTCGCCGGTGACCGGGTGCAGCGGCTCGTAACGGTACCCTTTGGCCTGATCGGTCACCCAGCCCAGCGGGCCGAAATTGGTCATCTCCACCGACAGCAATGCGCCGCTGCCGGGCATGGCCGGACGGTAAAGCGGCGCGGCCGCGATCCCAGCCATGACATCGGCAAGCAGCCCCGCTTCTGCGGCTTGATTGAGCTTTTCCGGCCAATACTGAACGCCGGGCGCCAGCTCCAGACGGCGGCTCATCCCGGCGCTTCGGCCTGAAAAGCGCGAAAACTCGTGCCCATGCCCTTATCGTCAAGAAAGCGCGCAAATCCTTGCGGATCGTAGCGGGTTCGCGCCCAATCCCCCAAAGTGAGCCCCCCCGCCTCCCGCAGGGCGTAGCCAGGGAATTCCCTAAGCCAGAGCTGGTGGGGCTTGGGCCGGTGCAGATAAGGCCAGAAGGCAAACTGTCCCATGGCCTCCGCAAGCGCCCCTGGTCCCTGCCGATGCAGCAAATAAAGGGCGGCGGCCAAGCTCGTCCGGTCCTGCCCGCCGCTGCATTTCAGCAGCAAAGGGGTCCCTGCGCGGTCGAAAGCGTTAAAAAGCTCGGCCATCCCCGAGCGCGCCGGCAGGTATTTGGAGGATAGTTTCACGTCGAAATGGGCAATCCCGAGACTTTCCGCGGCCCGCTTCTCTTGATGCCACCAGCCGAAATCCGGGTTGGGCCCCCGTAAATTGATGATACTTTTAAAGCCATGGGGACGCAAAAACGCCCGGTAAAAGCCCATATAGGGCTGCGCGCTGCGCGCCAGCTCGGGCATTACCCAGTGCAAATGGTAGAGCCGGTCGAGGGCCAGAGACATGAATGTCCGGGTAGACCGCCGCAAACGCCCTGGCAAGAGTTGGAGTAAGGGTTGACTGAGCAAGTTCGGTGGCTATATTCCCCGCCTTCCCGCGCGAGACCCTTCGTTTCGCGGTAGGATTTTTTCGGTCTAAGGATAGGTCAGATGCTCGCGGTCATCCGCACCGGCGGAAAACAATATACGGTCGCTTCCGGCGACATACTGGAAATCGATCGGCTTCCCGGCGAAGCGGGCGCGTCCATCACCTTCTCTGAAGTGCTGATGGCGGGCACCAAGGCCGGAGCGCCGCTTCTCGCGGGCGCCTCGGTCGCGGCCGAGATCGTGGCACAGGACCGCGCACCGAAAGTGATCGCTTTCAAGAAGAAGCGGCGCAAGGACACCCATCGCAAGCGCGGTCATCGTCAGCTTTTGACCCGCGTTAAGATCACGGACATCACGGCTCCGTAGGAACAGAACACCATGGCACACAAAAAAGCAGGCGGCTCTTCGCGCAACGGCCGCGACTCCCATAGTCAGCGTCTTGGCATCAAGCGCTACGGCGGTGAGGTTGTGATCCCGGGCAACATTCTGGTCCGGCAACGCGGAACCAAGGTTCACCCAGGCACCAATGTCGCCATGGGCAAGGACCATACGCTGTTCGCCACAGTCGGTGGACGCGTGGAATACCGCACAGGTCTGAAACGGCGCACCTTTGTGTCGGTCATGCCGGTGAGCGAAGCAGCGGAATAGGCGGCTTGCGATGCGGGCCGCCACTACGGCGGCCTCAAATCCAGCGAGGGAGATGGTCCGCCATCTCCCTTTTTTATTTCTCCCTCGCGCGCGTGCGAGGGAGATCATGTCTGTATTGCTGGAGACGGGACGCTTGCTGTTGCGGCCGCCGCGGGCGGCGGAGCGCCGCCGATTTCACTTTTGCGATTGTTCGCAAGCAGCCGGCCGCCTGTATCGGATTCTGCGGCGTCCGCCCTGCCCGTGATTGGGACAATTGGGCGTCCGGGCGCGTTCTGGAAATAAACCTGGCTTCCGCCCCTGCGGACAGGAGCGGCGGGCCAGCTTGGCGCGCTGCTGCCAAGTCCTGGGCAACAGGGTTACCCTTGACCGGGCCACCTACATGACGCGAAAGAAGGTCTCATGAAATTCCTCGACACCGCGAAGGTCTACATAAAGTCCGGATCCGGCGGCAACGGCTGCATCTCGTTCCGGCGCGAGAAGTTCATTGAGTTCGGCGGCCCGAACGGCGGCGACGGCGGCCGCGGCGGGGACGTCTGGGCCGAAGCGGTGGAAAACCTCAATACATTGATCGACTACCGCTACCAGCAGCACATGAGCGCCAAAAACGGCGGCAATGGCATGGGGCGGGATATGGCCGGAGCCAATGGGCCCGACGTCATCATCAAGGTGCCGATTGGAACGGAGATTTACGACGAAGACAACGAGACGTTGATCGCGGACCTCGATCATCCCGGCGCGCGCGTTATGCTGCTTAAAGGGGGCAATGGCGGCTTCGGCAACGCGCATTTCAAATCGTCCACCAATCAGGCGCCGCGTCACGCCAATCCCGGACAACCGGCCGAAGAAAAAACCATCTGGCTGCGGCTGAAGCTGATTGCCGATGTCGGATTGATCGGCCTGCCCAATGCGGGCAAATCGACATTCCTGGCGCGTGTGTCGGCGGCCAAACCGAAGATCGCCGATTATCCCTTCACCACGCTCAATCCGCAGCTCGGCATGGTGCGCGTTTTCGGCGTGGATTTTGTCGTCGCCGATCTGCCGGGCTTGATTGAAGGGGCCCATGAGGGCGCAGGACTCGGAACGAAATTCCTCGGCCATGCCGAGCGCACCAGCGTGGTTCTGCACTTAATCGACGGCACGCAATCGGAAATCGCCCTCGCCTATAAGACCATCCGGGGCGAATTGAATTCCTACGGCCACGGCCTGGAAGACAAGCCGCAAATCGTCGTGCTGAACAAAGCCGATGCGATTCCCAAAGCGGCGCTCGCCAAGAAGCGCGCCAGCCTGGAGAAAGTCTCCGGCCAGGCTGTGATCGTGATGTCGGGCGTCAGCGGTCAGGGCGTGGATGACGTGCTGGCCGCACTGGCGCGCGCCGTCGACGCCTCCCGCAACGCAGACCGGCAGAAATCCGAACCTCCACTGAGCTGGTCGCCATGAGTGTGCATATTTTCGGCAGAGAGCTTGTCTTTAGCAGCTCCCCCTCACCCCAACCCTCTCCCCCTCCGGGGGCGAGGGGGATTCGTGCACAACCTCCCTTTCCCCTCCAGGGGGAGAGGGTCGGGGTGAGGGGGCGGTCGTGACAGATCACCTGGTCCAAGCCAAACGTATCGTCGTCAAAGTCGGTTCGGCATTACTGGTCGATTCCAAAGCCGGTGCGCTGAAGCGCGACTGGCTGGCGAGCCTTGCCGCGGACATCGCCGCCCTGAAGCGCGCCGGAAAGGAAATCATTGTCGTTTCCTCCGGCGCGATTGCCCTTGGACGCCGGGCCCTGAAATTGAAAGCGGGCGCGTTGCGGCTGGAGGAAAGTCAGGCGGCTGCGGCTGTCGGACAGGTTCAGCTCGCCCAAGCCTATGTGGACGCCTTTCTCGCCTACGATATTACTGTCGCACAAATTCTTTTGACGCTCGAAGACACGGAAGAACGCCGGCGCTACCTGAACGCGCGCGAGACCTTGGCGACGTTGCTGTCGCTGGGATCGGTTCCCGTCATCAATGAGAACGACACGGTCGCGACGGCGGAAATCCGCTATGGCGACAATGACCGCTTGGGTGCGCGCGTTGCGTCCATGATGGAAGCGGACATGCTGGTGTTGCTGTCCGATATCGACGGGCTCTACACCGCCAATCCGCAGCGCGATCCCACCGCCACGCACATTGCGGAAGTGCCGGCGATTACGCCGGAGATCGAGCGCATGGCGGAAGGGCCGGTTTCGGGATTCAGCAAAGGCGGCATGGAGTCCAAAATCGTCGCCGCTAAAATCGCAACCGGCGCTGGCGCGGGCGTCATCATCGCGAACGGCCATGTGCTGCATCCGCTGGCCTCAATTGCCACTGCGCCGCGCACGACGTTGTTTGTGCCGCGCGTTTCTCCCGCGCAAGCCAAAAAGCGCTGGATCGCCGGTGGGCTTTCCGCGCTCGGCACGATCGTTATCGATAACGGCGCGGAACGGGCGCTGTCGTCGGGCAAAAGCCTCTTACCCGCTGGGGTCAAATCCGTCAGCGGACAGTTCGAGCGCGGCGATGCCGTCGTCGTGAAAAGCGAAGACGGGCGCGAACTGGCGCGCGGTCTCATTGCTTACAATTCGGAAGACGCCAAACGCCTGACCGGCCGCCGTACCGTCGATATCGAAGCCATTCTCGGTTATCGTGGACGCGACGAGATGATCCATCGCGACGATCTGGCGCTGACGTCATTCGTTGGAGCGGCGCCATGAACGTACAGACGCGAGACGTGAACACGCTGGAAGCCGGCATGCTCGCCATCGGCCGCGCCGCCCGCGATGCGGCTGTGGCGATGCGTGAAGCCTCGACGGCGCGGAAGAACAAGGCGCTCGAGGCGGCGGCCGATGCGCTGCGTGCCGATGAAGCAGATATCCTCGCCGCCAATGACATCGATATGAAGGCGGCGACGGAGCGCAATCTCAGCCCGGCGATGCTGGATCGTTTGAAACTCGACGCCAAACGCATCGACGCGACGGCGAGGAGCGTGGCCGACGTGGCAAACTTGCCCGATCCGGTCGGGCGCGAGCTTGCCCGCTGGAAACGTCCCAACGGTTTGGACATTTCGCGGATCGCCACGCCGATTGGCGTCATTGGCATCATCTATGAAAGCCGCCCCAATGTGACGGCGGATGCAGGCGCGCTGTGCCTCAAATCCGGCAACGTCGCCATTCTGCGGGGCGGATCGGAATCGCTGCATTCATCGCGTGCCATTCACACGGCGCTGGTGAGGGGATTGGAGGCCGCGGGCCTTCCCGATGCGGCGATTCAACTGGTCCCGACGACCGATCGCGCGGCGGTCGGACACATGCTCGCGGGGTTAAACGGCGCCATCGATTTGATCGTGCCGCGCGGCGGCAAAAGCCTCGTCGCGCGCGTACAGTCCGAGGCGCGCGTGCCCGTGCTCGCGCATCTGGAAGGCATCTGCCACACCTATGTGCATGAGAAAGCCGATCTGGCGATGGCGCGCCAAATCGTGCTCAACGCCAAAATGCGGCGCACGGGCGTTTGCGGCGCGACCGAAACGCTGCTGATCGACCGCACGATCCTTGAAACGCATCTGTGTCCGATTCTCGGCGATCTTGTTGCGGCTGGGTGTGAAATCCGCGGCGATGATGAGGTGTGCCGGGTCTATCCGTCCGCCAAACCAGCAACGGAAGACGATTGGCGCACCGAATATCTCGACGCCATTATCGCCGTACGCTCCGTCGGCGGCGTTGAAGATGCGATCCGGCATATTGCCGCCTACGGTTCGCAACACACCGAATGCATCGTCACGGAAGACATTCGCGTTGCGGAGCGTTTCCTGGCCGGGCTGGATTCCGCCATTGTGATGCACAACGCCTCGACGCAATTTGCCGATGGCGGCGAATTTGGAATGGGCGCTGAAATCGGCATCGGAACCGGCAAACTGCACGCGCGCGGTCCCGTCGGCGTCGAACAACTTACAACGTTCAAATATGTCGTCCGCGGCGCCGGCCAGACTCGGGCTTAATGATCCTCCCCCGCACAGCGGGGGAGGGGGACCATGCGCAGCATGGTGGAGGGGACGGACGCGCGCTCCGCTTTCAACACTTCAGCTTGTTCGCACGAGAAGCAGTGGCTCGCATTTGTCGCGCGGCAGCCCCCTCCACCGCCGGAGTTTATCCTCGGGCCGCGCTTCGCGCGGACTCGGGGAGCGGTCCCACTCCCCCGCTCCGCTATCGCTCCGCAGGGGAGGAACAAAATGAGGCGTACACCGATTAATTGGGTACGGCCGCCGGGCCCTGTGGCGCCTGGATTGCGGATCGGGCTGTTGGGTGGGTCGTTCAATCCCGCGCACGAAGGCCATGTTTACGCAAGCGTACTGGCGCTCAAGCAGCTCGATCTTGATTTTGTGTGGTGGCTTGTCAGCCCGCAAAATCCGCTCAAAGACACTGCCGGCATGGGTGATTTTTCCGCCCGGCTCTTGGCGGCCAGCGGCATCGCGGACAACCCACGCATTGTCGTCAGCGGGATCGAAGCCTCTCTTGGCACGCGGTTCACCGTCGACACGCTGGCGGCCTTGAAGCGGCGCTTCCCCGGCATCCATTTCGTCTGGCTGATGGGTACGGACAATTTAATGCAAATGCCGCGCTGGCGCGATTGGCGTGAAATTTTCGCGCTTGTTCCCGTCGCTGTCGTCGCACGGCCCGGCACCGCGCTTTCGGCCCGCATGTGCAAGGCGGCCAATGTCTTCCGCGACGCCTATGCCGAGCCGAACCGCCACTTTTCCGTCATGCCGCCACCCGCCTGGACGGTTCTGGATGGTAAACGCAATACGCTAAGCGCCACTTTGTTGCGGGCATCCGGCCTCGCGAAAGGCGCCCATCTATGGTAATTTGAACTTCACGGATTATATCCGTGGCATAAGGAGCAGCTCTACTGCGGCATAGATCGGGACGTACGCGCATCCGGTTATTGGCGGCAGTGGGTACTGCCTGAACCAAGGAGCCCGACCCTGACTCGTCTTTCCAGCGTAGAGCTGAGTACTTCTCCCGCAGATGAAACGCCTGTTGCCGATGCGCCGACACTGCTCGCCCGCATCCAAACCGTGCTCGATGACGACAAGGCGGAAGACATCGTGACAATCGATCTCACGGGCCGCTCTGCTTTGACCGACGCCCTGGTGATTGCCACCGGCCGTTCGACGCGCCATGTGGCGGCGCTCGCCGAAAATCTGGCGCGGCGGCTGAAGGACTGGGGCTATGGCACAGCCCGCGTCGAAGGTTTGCAGCAGGGCGATTGGGTGCTGATCGACGCCCGTGATGTGATCGTACACATCTTCCGCGACGAAGTTCGCACGTATTACGACCTGGAAGGCATGTGGTCGGTGGGCGAAGCGAGCCGCCGCCGGGCCAGTGAACATTTGGTTTTGCCGGCCTAAGACTGGCATGCGCATCATCGTCGCCGCGGTTGGCCAGTCGCGGCAGGCGGCGCCGGAGCAAGCTCTGGCGGATGAATATCGCAAGCGTGCCGCCGCGCTTGGAACCAGACTGGGCTTCACCAAAGTCGATTTTGCCGTCGTCGAAACGTCACGTGCCGCCAATCTCGCGGCGCGCATGGACGATGAAGCGAAAAAGCTTTCCTCCCGCATTCCCGAAGGCGCGCATCGCATTGTCCTGGATGAAAAGGGCCGTTCACTCTCCAGCGAGGCCTTCGCCCGGCACGTGGCGACCCTCCGCGACCGAGGGATACGCGACCTTGTATTCATTGTCGGCGGCCCGGACGGCCTAAGCCCCGCGCTCCGCGAAAATGCGGCGGAATCCCTGGCCTTTGGCCCGCAAACCTGGCCGCATCAGCTTGTGCACGTCATGCTGGCCGAACAAATCTACCGCGCCTTCACGATCCTGGCCGGCCATCCCTATCATCGGGGCCGAGCGGAATGACTATTCCTCCGGCGTGCGGAACACGGGCGGACAAATCGGGGTGAATGGTCTGAGGTTCTGCTTTCTTAAGGATTGCCTGCGCAGTTCACACGACATTTGAAGTTTTCTCTTAGCTTTTTGTTAAGTCTAAAGCGCGAGGCTCTGGCGGAATCAGGCGGCGGCTTCAAACCTTGGAAATCAAACCTACTCGTAGAGCCGACCCGGTCTCCTCCATAAAGCGGATGGGACGCGCCTCTGGCGCAGGCGGCGTAAGCTTCGCTGCCGAAGAAATTGTCAGCACCGCCGCGGCAGGTGCATTGACCGGTAGCGGCCCAATCTCGGCCGTGGACACGATCCTCGCCCTTCAAGGCGTCGAAGACTCCACGAACAGCCGCCAGCGCGGTGTACGGCATGGGGAACAACTTCTGACCCTGCTGGACGAACTCCGCGACGGGCTCTTGGCCGGCGGCATTCCGCGCGAAACGTTGAACCGCTTGGCCCTTGCCATCACCAAACATCGCGAACATTTCGTCGATCCACAGCTGCAAGGCGTCCTGGACGAAATCGACCTGCGCGCCCGTGTCGAGCTGGCAAAGCTCGAGCAGGCCGAGCTGTCCTGATTTACTGCCCGTTTTTCAAGCAACCGTTTCTATTTGCCCGCGAGGAGGCGCGCCGCTATAACCGCGCCGCCCGTCGGAAGGGCGCCTTTAATTCAAGGGAGATTGAATTGGCGACCGAACTGCCCCTGGGATACCGGCCGTCCGACGAAGAGCCCTTCATGAATGAGCGGCAGCGCGAGTATTTTCGGCGCAAACTCGTTGTATGGAAAGACGACATTCTTCGCGAAAGCCGCGAGACCATCCAAAATCTGCAATCCGAACCGACGCCAAACGCGGATTTGGCCGACCGGGCCACGACCGAAGCGGAACGCCAGCTTGAGCTGCGCACGCGCGATCGCCAGCGTAAGCTGATTTCGAAAATCGATTCCGCGCTACGGCGCCTGGAAGACGGCTCCTACGGATTTTGTGAGGAAACCGGCGAGCCCATTTCCCTAAAACGGCTCGATGCGCGCCCCATTGCCACGTTCTCGATTGAAGCGCAGGAACGTCACGAACGCAAAGAGCGCGTTTATCGAGACGATTGATGGGTGAGTAGTGAGTAGAGGCTGTCATCAGCGTTTCCTGCTCACCACTCACTACTCCCCACTCACGTCCCTCAAAACGGCAGGATCGCGTCGAGCAATTGCTGTCCGTAGCGCGCCTGCTGCACATCGGTGATCTGACCGCGGCCGCCATAGGAAATGCGCGCCTCGGCAATCTGCGTGTGCTTGATGGTGTTGGCGTTGGAAATATCCTCCGGCCGCACAATGCCGGATACCACCAGTTCCCGCACCTCGTTATTTACCCGCACTTCCTGTTGACCCTGGATCACCAGATTGCCGTTCGGCAGCACACCGGTGACGATCGCAGCCACGGTTAGGTTGATCGATTCGGAACGATTCACCGTACCCGTCCCCGTGTTGGCGGAATTCGATCCAAGATTGATGAGACTCGAAGGATCGACGGCGTCGGGGAGCACACCTTTCAGCCGGCTCTCCAGGCCGAAAAGATTTGTCGCATTCGCGTTATCGGTTGCCTTTGTCGAACTCGTGGTTGTGTTGGCGATCGTCGCCTGATCGCCGATGGCAATTTCCACCGTGATCAGATCGCCAACTTTTCCTGCGCGCGGATCGCGGAAAAAGCTTCGCGAACCGGCCAGCCAAAGCGAGTTCGCTTGCGGCAACTGCGCCTCTGAGACCGGCTGCGGCACGATCACCGGGGAGCCACCTACGATTCCAGCCGGCACAATGATGGGATGCAGCCCTGGCGGCTGGCCGATGTGGTCGATCCTGTCGATTGTGCCCGCGCAGGCCGATAGCAACGTGACGGAAGCGACGACGGCGTAACGCGCGCTGTTGAGAAAGGTCGAACGCATGGACATCAGAATTTTCCTTGCTGCGGTTTGATGGCTGCCGCATTGGCGACAGTAGGCGTGGCCCGGGATGCGCCGGCGTGGACGGTGCCAGGGCCGGTGATGACGGCGCTGACCTGCCGGTAGGATGTGGGGTTCAGCACGGAGATCGTGTCGCCTTCGCCGCCCTCCGCCATCGCCCGGCCAACCGCGGTAAGAGACATGCCTGGCGCCTCAAAGATCATGGTGACGGTCGCGCCTTTGGCGACAAGCGTGGGCCGTTTCAGATCGCTGCTGCGGATCATTTCGCCGGCGTGCAGGGGGCGTTTGGCCTCCCTGTTCGCAGCGTCCTGAACGTCACGAATGAGCGTGTCGCTCACGCGCTGCATCGGCACAAGCTTGGTCGTGAGGTCGCCTTCGCCGATAAGCGAGCCGCGCGCGATGTCGTGCGCAGGAACCACCAGTTCGACCTGACCGTCGGGGACTTGCGCGAGCGCACTGAAAGCAATCGCGCAAAACGCAATGACGAGGATTGTCCGGATGTTCATGGCGGTCAGCTCATCTTCGAGGTGATTTGCAGCATCTGGTCGGCGGCCGAGACGACTTTGGAGTTCATCTCGTAAGCGCGCTGCGCGGTGATCAGATCGGTGATCTCTTGCACCGAATTCACGTTCGACGTTTCCAGATACCCTTGCTGGATCGATCCGTATCCGGGCGAACCGGGCAGGCCGGTGATAACCGCGCCCGATGCCGCCGTTTCCGTGAACAGATTGTCGCCCGTGGCCTGCAGACCGCCGTCGTTCGGAAAGCGCGCAAGCTCAAACTGCCCGATTGTCTGCGGGGCCGTTTGCCCACCCTGCAGCGCCTGCACTTGGCCCTGTGAATTGATAGTGACCGACACCGCGTCCGTCGGAACCGCCAGACCGGGCGCCACGACATAACCTTTATCCGTGACGATCTGCCCGTCGGGCGACAGCGAGAAGGCGCCGGCCCGTGTGTACGCATCGGTGCCGTCCGGCATGGTGATATGGAAATAGCCCTTGCCGTTGATGGCGACGTCATAGGGATTTCCGGTCGAAGCGAGGTTGCCCTGATTGGTGATGCGATAGGTCGCCGCCGTGCGTACACCGACGCCGATCTGAATACCCGCAGGGAGCACCGCGCCCGTATCGGCCGATGCGGAGCCGGGCCGCTCCACGTTTTGATAGAGCAGGTCCTGAAATTCGGCGCGCTGCATCTTGTAAGCGGTGGTGTTCATGTTCGCGAGGTTGTTCGCGATGACTTCGACATTGGTCTGCTGCGCCAACATGCCGGTCGCAGCGATGCTGAGTGCTCTCATGGGGCTGTCTCCTTAGGCCGTTGGTGTAGAGCCGAGCTTTTCGATGGCCTGCTTCAACAGGTCTTCGCCCGACTTGGTGAGATCCGCGCTCGCCTGATAGGCGCGCATGACGTCGATCATGCGTGCGATCTCGATGACGGGCTGAACATTGGATTTTTCGATCATGCCCTGGCGCACATTCGCTTGGGCCAGCGCCTGAGGCGGCTGACCATTCGCGTCGTACAGGCTGGCGCCAGCCTTCTTCAGTCCGCGTTCGTCGGCAAAGGTGACGATGCGGATTTTGCCCAGACGCTGGAGATCGGTGCTGAGTGTCCCGTCATTGGCGACGCGCAAACTGCCGTCCTGCGGCTGCAGCGTGATCGCGCCGGCATCGCTTTGCACCTGAAAGCCGTCGTCGGTGACCACCCGGCCTTGCGTGTCGAGTTGGAAATGTCCGTTGCGCGTGTAGCGTTCGCCGTTCGGCGTCTGCACCACGAAGTAGCCGGAGCCGCCAATCGCCAGATCGAATTCCGAGCCGGTGTGCTCGATACTGCCCTCGGAAAGATCGCGTTCAACCCCTTTGTCGTAAACAAACGAAATGTTAACTTTGTCGCCCGCTTCCGCCTCGGTCGAGTCCACCGGCACGATATATTGCTCGAAGTGGACAGACTCGCGTTTGAATGCCGGAGTGGAAAGGTTCGCGAGATTGTTCGCGATCACTTCCATGGCCCTGTTCGTAGCAAGCTGCTGCGATAGGCCAACCAGAAAACTGTTTTCCACGTTCACTCGCCCCTTTCTGGTGCGCTCTGATCCTCGAAGGACCTCTGTGCATGGGCCATGCCACGAGCAAAAGAGCAGACAATCCGGGGGCTCAAGGCATGCGCGCAGGCGCGGCCCGGCAAGCATGGCCGGATCACAAGCCGCTTAGGGCGGCAAATTTTTCCCAATGCAAAACGCATCCTTAACCAAGCCGGCCTATTTTCGGCTCGCGAGATTTAAAGGTCGCGGGCAAACGCATTCATGGCCAGCAAAGCGAACAGCAAAGAAAGTTCCGGCGAAGAGGGTGGCGGCGAGGCAGCCGCCGCCCCACCCAAGAAGAAAGGGCTTGTCGGAAAAATTCTGGGAATTCTGAGCTTCGCGAACCCGCTCGCGATTCTCAAGCTGCCTATGAAGCTGAAGCTGATCGCGATTGCCGGTCTGTTGGTTGTTCTCGGAGGCGGCGGCGCCGCGCTTTACTTCCTTGTACTGTCCGCACCCGCCGAAGATCCCGCCGTTGCGGAAACCGAAAGCGTCAAAACACAGAAAGATAAGCTTCCCCCGGAAGAGGCAGCCTTTCTGGATATTCCCGATATCATCGTGAACATACAGACGCCCGACACCACCGCGGCCTATCTAAAACTGTCGGTGTCGCTGGAACTCGACAAAATGGAAGACAAGGCGGCCATCGAACCGGTGATGCCGCGCATCATCGATCAGTTCCAAGGGTACTTACGCGAATTGCGCGTCGAAGATATTCGCGGCTCGGCCGGCGTCATGCGCTTGAAGGAAGAATTGCTTCGCCGCGTCAATCTTGCCGCGGCGCCCACGCCGGTACGCGATGTGCTGCTTAAAGAAATGATCGTCCAGTGAGAGTAAGTAGCAATGGCTGATCCAAAAGAACCGGGCGGCCCCGACGATCCCAATGTCGATTGGGGCCTCGGCGGCGGGAGCAATGAGACCGGCGATTCCGCCGCCGCTGCGCCCGCGGCCGAACGGATTCTCAATCAGGATGAAATCGATTCGCTCCTCGGCTTCGATGTTGGAGACGGCGGCGATCAGAACAAGACGGGCATCCGCGCCATCGTTAATTCGGCGCTGGTTTCCTATGAACGTCTGCCGATGCTGGAAATCGTCTTCGACCGCCTCGTGCGGCTGATGACGACATCCTTACGCAATTTCACCTCGGACAATGTCGAAGTCAGTCTCGACAGCATCACATCCATCCGTTTCGGCGATTATCTGAACTCGATTCCTCTGCCGGCGATTCTGTCGGTGTTCCGCGCCGAAGAACTCGACAATTACGGCCTGTTCACCGTCGATTCCAATCTCATCTACTCCATCGTGGACGTGCTGCTTGGCGGCCGCCGCGGCACCGCCGCCATGCGCATCGAAGGCCGCCCCTACACGACGATCGAACGCACGCTGGTGCAGCGGATGATCGAAGTCATCCTTGCCGACATGGTGCAGGCCTTCGAGCCGCTGGCGCCCATCAGCTTTACGCTCGACCGCCTGGAAACCAACCCGCGCTTTGCCGCGATCGCGCGGCCGGCCAATGCGGCCATTCTCGTCAAGCTGCGCATCGACATGGAAGACCGTGGCGGACGCATCGAGCTGATGCTCCCCTACGCAACATTGGAGCCGATCCGCAAACTGCTGCTGCAGCAGTTCATGGGCGAAAAATTCGGCCGCGATTCCATCTGGGAAAATCACTTGGCGACCGAACTGTGGTCCACCCGCGTGGAGATCGACGCAATCCTCGATGAACAAAAATTGCCGCTAAACCGCGTCATGAATCTGGAGATCGGTCAGACCATCATGCTGAACGCCGGCCCCGACTCACCCATCGAATTGCGCTGCGGCGGCGTTCCCCTGCTCACCGGCCGCATGGGCCGCATGGGCTCGTCCGTTGCTGTGCGCATCGAAGGCATCGCGAAACGAAACGATTCAAAGGCTTATTGAGATATCCATGCTCGAATCTCTTCCCCTTTCGCTCATCCTCGAAATCACACTGGCTCTGCTGCTGGCGGCCACGCTGCTGTGCTGCGTGCGGCTGGAAGCGCGCCTGAAGAACTTGCGCAACGACCAGGAAACCCTGGCCGGCACGGTGCGCGCGCTCAACGGCGCAATTACCGCGGCGCAAGCATCGCTGACCGGCCTTCGTGTCGCAGCGCGGGAAGCCGACGAAAATCTCGGACGGCGCGTGACGGCCGCGCGCGGGATGGCCGATGAATTGGCGCTGCTCACCTCGTCCGGCGAACGCATCGCCGCACGCATCGAAACCGCGCATGCGGGCACGCCCAATAACGCATCCCGGCAAAGCTCGGCACTGTCCGAAAAATTCCGCGCCGTTCGCTAAGGAGCGCCCTTCATGAAACAGACGACAAAAACCAGACCGGCGCAGCCGAAGCCCCGCCGCCAGCCCAGGGGCGGTGACGTGCGCTTGCTTCCTGCTGTGATCGCCGTAGGTGTCATCCTGTTTGGCGTCAAAGCAGCCGGCCTTGCCTTCAGCGCCAACGCTGCAACCACGGAACCAGCACCCAAACCAGCGGCCGCAGCGCCCGCCAAGCCCGGAGCACCGGCGGCGGCAAACCCCGCGCCCGCGAAACCCACCGATCCCCTGGCGGCGATCAACCAGGCTTTACCCATGCCGGCAAAAAGCGGAAAGGGTTCCGAAGCCCCCAAGGCGCCGGATGAATTGAGCGAAGACATTTCCGGCTCGGGCATCAGTTCGGCGGAAATGGATGTGCTGACCAGCCTCTCCGACCGCCGCGATGCGCTTGAGCAGCGTCAACGCGACCTCGACCTCCGCGCCAACATCATTCAGGCGACGGAAAAGCGGGTCGATAGCAAGATCTCCGAACTGAAGGGCCTGCAAACCAAGATCGAATCCCTGCTCGCGCAGCGCGATGCGAAAGATCTGGAACAGCTCGACAGCCTGGTGAAGGTCTATACCGCGATGAAGCCGAAAGACGCCGCGCGCATCTTCGGCTCGCTGGACGACAATGTGCGTCTGGGCCTCGCCGGACGGATGAAACCCGATGTCGTCGCGGGCATCATGGCGGTCCTACCGGCCGATGTCGCACAGAGGCTCAGCGTCGGACTTGCCAACCGTTACAAGCTGCCGGCCGATGCCAATGGCGGGGCCACTGCGCCCGCACCGGCTCCGGCGGCTGGCTCCGGCGGCTAATGCGCCATGCGGCGGACGGCACGCTTCAGTCTGGCCTTTACGCTTGCCGTGCTTGCCGGCACGGCGAACGTGCGTGCTGCTCAAGCGCCCGCTCCCAATCCCGCGCCGGCGCCGGCCGCAGCTCCCGCCGCTACACCGGCAGCTGCCGCAGCAACGCCCGCGGCCGCATCGGCCGTTGCACCCAGTGCGGACCGTGCAAGCGTCGACACCGCGCCAGGTTACGCGCGCATTCTTTTCACCTTCGCATCCCCATCACCGGTGACGGCACAAGTCGCCGACGGCATCGTCACGATCCGGCTGGCCCGCGGCATGGCGACCACCGTCGATACATTGACCGAGGGGCTTGGACCCTATGTGAGCAGCGGGCGCCGTGAAGCGGACGGACTGACGTATCGCTTTGCCCTGAAGCGGCCGGTCGCGATTCACACGTCCACGCAAGGGTTGCAGACCGCAATCGATCTCGTGCCCGACAGTTTCAAAGGCGTGCCGCCGGACTTGCAGCCGCCGCCACCAGCGCCGCCGCCGAAGGTGGAAGTGCTCGATGTCGCAAAATTGCCCATCGTGAAAATGCGCATCGGCGAATTTTCCGATCACACGCGTCTGATCTTTGATTGGGCCGCCCCCGTTGTCTACACCGTGTATCCCGGTCAGGCGCGCGTGTCGGTTCGTTTCGAAGCGCTCGCGAAGCCGGATTTTTCGGTGCTTCAGACGCGCTATCCCCCTTGGGTGAAAAACGCCGGCTGGCGTCTCGAAGGAAATGCGTTGGTTGTCGATTTCGAGACCGACCCGGAATCGACATTTAAGGATTCCCGCGACGGCGCCAAAGTCGTTATCGACGTGATGGCGCCGAGAACCGATTCCGCAGCTGTCGTCCGCACGCCGGCACCGGCCATACCGCAGTCCAAAGCGGCGCCGAAAGGTTCGGACGCCGCCGCTACTGCTTCTGTTGCGAAGGGCGGAGATGCCGCTGCCGCATTGCCGGCCCAGCAATCGCTGATGCTTGGAATGGCGCAGACGGCGAATCCGAGCGCCGAAAAGACGCGAGATGGCGCGATCCTTCACTTTCCCGCCGCGCGTGCCCGCGCCTCCGCGATCTTCGTGCGCGGCGATGTGGTCTGGATCGTTCTCGATGGGCATCCGGCATTCGATAGCGCCAGTCTGCTTGCGCCTCTGTCTTCCATTCTCGCGCGCGTGCGAACGGAGCAAACCGGGGGCGCGGTTGTTCTCAAACTGGAATTCAAATCGCCCCTTCTGCCTTCCGTCGAAGAATCCGAGGTTGCACTCGACGTCTATTTGAAGGCCGGCGCTATGGCGCCGCCTAGTCCCGTGACACTGACGCGCCAGGGCGTCGATGGGCAGACGGCGCTGACCACGACGCTGCCCGGCGCGATGCGTGTTTTCCAGCTCGCCGATGCCGACGCCGGCGATCATTTGTTCATCGTTCCCGGACGCGCCGGAAAGGGCGTTCTGACACCCAAGCATTTCGTCGAAATGGAAGCCCTGTCGACGGCAACGGGACTTGTGATTCTCCCGTTCACGCAGGACCTCACCGTTCAAGTGCAAAGCGAGCTGGTGACGATTGCCCGGCCGAAGGGCATGGCTTTGTCTGCCGCTTCGGGCGCTGGCACCGAGCCGATCGTGGAAATGCTCACCAGCAAGCAGGGACCGGCGTTCATCGATTTTGAGCAATGGGGCAAGGCGGACAGCAAAGACGTTGTGGAGTCTATCCGTGAATTGCGCACCACTGTTGCGAAGCTGCCGGAAAGCGAAGGCAATAAAGCGCGGTTGAGACTCGCCCGCTACCTGCTCGCGCAAAATCTGGCGCCCGAAGCGTTGGGCGAAACCGAACTGATTCAGACCGCCGACGCCAAACTGGCGAACGATCCGGGCATCGTCGCCATGAAAGGCGCCGCGCAATACCTCATGGGCCGCTATGCCGATGCGCGCGCGTCCTTATCGGCTGGCGCGCTTGGCGCCGATCCGCATGCCGCTTTGTGGCGCGGCTTGGCCGAAACCAAACTAGGCGATTACGCCAATGCACGGCACGATCTTGTCACCTCGCAATCGGTGTTGCGCTTCTACCCGGAATGGGTCCAGACGCGGGCGCGGCTTGCCCGTGCGGAAACCGGCATTTCGCAAGGCGATCTCGCAAGCGCCAGTGAAGCCTTGCATCAGCTCTCGCGAAAGCTGTCGCCGCGCGATTCCGTCGAGGCGCGGCTTTACGAAGCGCAGCTTCTCGCCGCGCAAGACCACGCCAACGAGGCGCTGTCGCGGCTGCGGACACTGGAACGAACCGATGACCCAGCCATTGCCGCACGGGCGACATTCGCCCGCGTCGAAACCGAGCTGGCGAAAGACGGCAAACCGGCCGACGCCATCAAGACGTTGGAGAGTCTTCGCTTCCGCTGGCGCGGCGACGATCTTGAGCTGAAAACCTTACGCAAACTCGGCAGCCTCTATTTTGCCCAGAACGATTGGCGCAACGGTCTGGGTATCCTGCGCATCGCGGCGCTGAATTTTCGCGATGCCGAGCTGGCCCGCAACGCCCAGGACGACATGCGCCGCGCCTTCAGCGATTTGTTTCTCGGCGGCAAAGCCGACACCATGCGTCCCGTCGATGCCCTCGCGCTGTTCTACGATTTCCTTGAGCTGACACCGATCGGCCGGGAGGGCGACGAGATGATTCGCCGTTTGGCCGAACGGCTTGTCGCCATCGATCTGCTTGCCCCCGCGGAGCAATTGCTGAGCCATCAGGTGAAGGAACGGCTGGACGGTGTGGCGCGGGCCGCCGTCGCAACGCGTCTCGCCATGATCTACCTGATGGATCACAAGCCCAAGGAAGCCCTCGCGGTTATCAACGACACGCGCCAGACGCGCCTGCCTGACGAGGTCAACACGCAGCGCCGCCTTCTGGAGGCGCGCGCGCTGGCCGGGTTGAAGCAACATGATGCCGCGCTCGATCTGATCGCCGACGATGAATCCTCCGAAGCTGCGTATTTGCGCGCGGACATCGCCTGGGATTCCGCTAACTGGACGGTTGCCGGTGCGAAGGCCGAAGAGGTTCTCGGCGACCGCTACACCAGCAAGACGCCGCTATCGGCGGAACAACGCTCGCTCGTCATGCGCGCGGCGGTCGCCTATTCGCTCGGAAACGACGAGGCCGCTCTGGACAAACTGCGTGAACACTATGCCGAAGCGATGGCCGCCAGCCCGGACGCCAAGGCGTTTGCGACCGTCACCGAACGCATCGACCGGCAGGGCGTCGCCTTCCGCGATCTGGCCAAGAAAATCGCATCGGTCGATTCGCTTCAGGCCTTCATGGCCGATTTCAAGAAACAGACACAGCCGCCCGCGAAAACGGCAGCGGCGAACTAAGGGGTGAGTAGGGAGTAGTGGGCACACACGCTTTCCGCACTCACCACTCACCACTCACCACTCACTACTCACCCTTCGCCAAATCCTCGAACGCCGCGATGACCTTCGCATATATGTCGCGCTTGAACGGCACGATCATGCTCATCAGATCGTCGAGCGGTGTCCATTTCCAATCGGAAAATTCCTGGTGCGCGGTTTTCAGGTCGATCGCGCTGTCATCGCCTAAAAAACGCAGGGCGAACCATTTCAGGCGCTGCCCGCGGTAGCGTCCCCGCCACGCAACGCCGAGCAGATGCTCGGGCAGCTCATACGTCAGCCAATCGGGATGCACGCGCAGAATCTCGACATGATCGGTGCCGATTTCCTCGTTCAGTTCGCGGCGTAACGCCTGCTCGGGGGTTTCGCCGTCATCGATCCCGCCCTGCGGCATCTGCCAGGATTCCAGCGATTGATCGATACGCTTGCCGACGAAAACGTGGCCGTGACGGTTCAGCACCATGGCGCCGACGCACGGACGGTAGGGAAGGGACTCAGGGGATGGTGTTTTGCTCATGCGCGGCAGTGAAGCACGCCACATCGGGGCCGGGAAAGACTTACTCTGCGGCGACGGCGCTTGCCGGATGAAGTGTCGCGATGACCGCTTCGAGGTCCGCGGGGTCCACCGGCTTGGTCAAAAAGCCATCCATGCCCACATCGAGGCAGGCCTTGCGCCCGGTCTCCACGGCATCGGCCGTTAGGGCATAGATGGGAACCGGCTTTGCGTTGCTTTCCGCCTCCGCACCGCGAATGCGGGCAGCCGCCTCAATGCCGTCGCAGCCCGGCATATGCAAATCCATCAGCACCAGATTGAAGCGCCGTGCGGCACAGGCTGCAACGGCGGCGTCGCCCGTTGTCACCAGATGTACGTCATGGCCGCGCCGCCGGAGCAGCTCGCGGACGAGCAGCGCGTTGACGGGATTGTCTTCGGCAACGAGAACGCAAAGCCCATTTGAGCCCTGAGGCTGGCGATGGGGCGGCGGCGGATGTTCGGGCCGGACCAATTCGGTTTCCCCGGCCAGCACCGCCAGGATGCGCTTTTCCAGAGAATACTGACGCACCGGCTTCACCAGATAACCGGCTATGCCGCGTACACCCAGCATGGCCAGATGCGTCCGCTGTGCGGGAGACAAAAGCGCAATCACAGGAACTCTGAACGACCGCATATCCCGCAAGGCCTGAGGGTCCGCATCGGTCAGGATGAGGTCCGCCCCCACATCCTGTTGCGCAAATTCCGTGCAGGTTCCACCCGCCGCTTCGATCTGCTGTTTCAGCCCGGCGCCGACGACCGGCGAAACATCCAGTAGGGCGATCCGCTTGTTGCGGAGCGGGCATGGCGCGGAGCGCGCCGGCACTTCATCCAGCGGCAGCCTGACCCAAAAGACGCTGCCTCGATCCTCAGCGGCACGAACGCCAATCGCGCCGCCCATCGCCGTCACCAGCCGCTTGGAAATCGCAAGTCCCAGTCCGGTGCCCTCAAAGCGGCGGGCGTGCGAGGAATCCGCCTGCACGAAGTCCTCGAAAATGGCCGCCATCTTGTCTGGCGGAACCCCGATGCCCGTGTCTTGGATCGACAGGAGAAGATGGGCTCCCTCCTCTCCCCGTTCGGTCGAGACCGTGACGAGAACGCCGCCCTCCTCGGTGAATTTGACAGCATTGCCCAGAAGGTTCTTCAGGACCTGCCGAAGGCGCATTCCGTCCGTTCGAATCTGGTTGGGCACATCCGCGCCGATCGCGGTAGCGATCTCGATGCCCTTGGCGTGCGCGCGCGTCGCAAGCAATTCGGCCACGCCTTCGATCAGCGGCCGCAGCGGCACGTCGCTGGGGTCGAGCGTAAGGGCACCGGATTCGATTTTGGAAAAATCGAGGATGTCCTCGATCAAGGCGAGCAAGGATAGACCAGATTGCCGGATCGCTTCGGCATAGGTCTTCTGGTCGGGGGAGAGCGGCGTTTCCAGAAGCAGCCTTGCCATGCCGAGCACACCGTTCATGGGCGTGCGAATTTCGTGGCTCATGGTGGCGAGGAAATGCGATTTTGCGTGGCTGTTTTCCTCGGCCTTGTCGCACGCCTCCATCAGCGCCGACTTGCTTTCGACCAGCCGTACATTGGCGGTTTTCAGGGCTCCGATGGACGTTTCAAGCTCCCGGGCGAGGTCCGACAACTGGTCGGCGCGCCGCTCATTGGCCGCCGCCCGCCGGCGCACCATCCAGAATGCGGCCAGCAAGAGACCGGCGGATACAAATGCGGAAGCCGCAACAAGAGCCGCGTGGCCCGATGAAAACCATTCCCAAAATGGGCGCGCAACAATGGCCAAAATAGCCGTGACGGCTAAACCGGGGATTGCGAAGGGGTGAGCGGGCATCATTGCGCCGCCACCTTGCGGGTGGCGGCTTTACACGGGGTTACCGTCCGGACAAGAGAGCCGGCTGTGGGTAAGCTGGAAAGCGTCATGTAATCGTCATACAAACGTCATAAATAGTGCAGTAATAATTCATAAAAATGTCGTGGACGGAGTGGGCCGGCGGCACCTATTGGCCAGACCAAACGGGTCTCGAGCCGCTCATTCTCCCAGCTAGCAGGGCCAGCACCGCATGACGAAGACAGCATTGCTTTCCGGCAGCGCCTTATTGGTTTTGATCTCAGGAACCGCTTGGGCCCAGGGGGGGCTGGAAGACCGCGTGCGGGCGCTGGAGCAAAAGCTGGGTGTACCGGCGATGCCGGAAGACACCCGAAGCCTGGACGAGCGGATCAAGGCGATCGAGAGTGCCCTCGCCCAAAAAGACGAAGACGACCAAGCTGTTCGTACCCGTCTTTCGACGCTGGAGCAGCAGGTCGCCGACACCACATGGAGCTTCGACAATTCGCGCCCCACGGTGCAGAGCGCCGATGGACGCTTCACGATGGCGCTGCGGGCGCGCATCCAGTTCGACACCGCTCTTTTCAATCAAGACAGCAATCTCAATACGACCAACGCCCAGTTCAAGGACCTGGCGTCCGGCTCCATCGTCCGGCGCTTCTATTTCGGCGCCGAAGGCCGCGCCTTCCGCGACTTCTGGTACGAATTCCGCATGGATTTCGGCGGCGCGAATGCCGAGGGCAACAATGCGATCGTGAACCTGGCCCGCATTGCCTACAATTGGGGCAACATCAGCAGCCCGACCGAGGCGCATTTCCGCATCAACGCCGGCGTGATTCAGCCACTCTTCACCTACGGCGACTCGGTTTCCTCATCGTCCACCACCTTCATGGAGCGCGGTGACGTCGTGAACACCGCCATTGCCGGTTATGGCGGCGACGACCACCGCCGCGGCATCGAGTTGACGTTCCAGCAGCAGGATATTTTCACGCCAGGCGACAATCTGGTGCTGTCGACCGCCTTTACCGGCCAGCCGACTACACCGCCTGCGGGATCGCCAACCAACACCACCGATGAAGGCTCGCAAATTGTCGGGCGGGCCGCGTACCGCTTCTGGTCGGACGGCTTTTCCAATTTTCAGGTCGGCGGCAACTTCGCGCATATTTTCAATCTGACGGGCACTGCCACACCCGGGGCGCCGCGCACTCTGGCACTGCAGGACCGCCCCGAAATCCGTGTCGATGCGAACCGGCTGGTCAGCACCTCGGGCAGCACGCTGCTCGGCGCCTCAACCACCGCAACCAACATTCCGGAAGAAGGCGGCTGGCTGTGGGGACTGGAAGGCGGCGGCAACTGGCGCAATTTCTTCGTCTATGGCGAATACATGCAGTTCGGCATGAATCGCGACGTGACCTGCACGGGCTGCACGCCCTTTGGCGGCGCTGCCGGCGTCAATCCGGGCGATCCGAAATTCAGCGGCTGGTATGTCGAGGGAAGCTGGATTCTCACCGGCGAAACCAAGACCTATCAGACCTTCGGCACCAACAATGAAATGGCGACGTTCAACAATCCGCGTGTGATCACGCCTTTCGATTGGAACAGCGGCTCCTGGGGCGCATGGGAAATCGCCACGCGCTACAGCGGTCTGGATTTGAACTGGCATGAGGGTCAGGTGGGACAAACGGCGGCCCAAGCCCCGGTTGGCGGTGTGCGCGGCGGCGAGGAGCGCATTTTGTCGTTCGGCCTGAATTGGTACATGAACAACAACGTGCTGATGCGCTTCAATTATCTGATCGTGGACGTCAGCAAGCTCGGCTTCGTGACGAGCGGCGGCTCAACCACCTTGCAGGAAATCGGACAGAACTTCACGGCGATGGGCGCGCGGCTTCAGTTCACCAACTGATCCGGCCAGCTGGGCAAAACCGCTGTTGCTAGCTAATCAAGTTGTCCGGTTTATGTAGCTCGTGATGTGTCCGCTTTTTTGTTGACGGGTTATCGGGGAGCAAGCGGTTGGCGCCCCGGTCTGTGAGGTCAGGCTGGCATCGCTGCGCAGCTGTCGGTTCCGGGTTTCTT
>CANJBZ010000022.1 GCA_947473475.1 Alphaproteobacteria bacterium | reverse complement strand
GTGCCGGGGCGACCCGGAAGGAATTTTTCAATCCGGGCGAATTGATCGTCGCGCAACGCATGGCGTTCCATCGCAAGCCTCCTTCTGGAAGCTCCCTATGAATCACACTTTTACTGATTTACGAATCCCTTAAATGACGACACGCCCTAGTTGAGCGACGGCCCTGCTGCAATGAAGCGTGGATCAGCCGGCGAAGTTCTGCGCCGCGAAATCCCAATTGAGCAGCTTGTCGGCAACGGCCTTCAGAAAGTCCGGCCGGCGGTTCTGATAATCGAGGTAATAGGCGTGCTCCCACACGTCCATGGTGAGGAGGCACTGCTTGCCCTCGGCCATCGGCATGACGGCGTTCGCGGTCTTCTCCACCGTAAGCTTGCCGCCCGAAGCGACCAGCCAAACCCAGCCGCTGCCGAATTGGGCCACGCCTTCTTTCGCCATCAGTTCCTTCAGCGCATCGACGCTGCCGAAATCGCGCTGGATAGCGGCCAACAGGGGGCCGGTGGGCGCGCTGCCCTGCGGGGCCATGGATGACCAGAAGAACGTGTGATTCCAGATTTGCGCCGCGTTGTTGAAGATCGGCTTCTTGGAATCGTCGTTGGAAGTTTTCTTCACGACGTCTTCCAGCGACATATCGGCAAAGGGGGTGCCCGCCGTCAACTCGTTCAGCTTGTCGACATACGCCTTGTGATGCTTGCCATAGTGGAAGCTCATCGTGTTGCTGGAAATCGTGGGCGCCAGCGCGTTGTCAGCATAGGGCAGCGGCGGCAGCGTGAACGGGCCGGTCTTCGTATTCATGGGGAAACTCTCCAGCTTGATGGCTACGGAAATTGGGGGGCGCGGTTTGAACGCGGGCGGACTTGGACCGTTCCCGCCGTTTGCGCCAATGCGGCTTATAGCAGCGTCCTAGCTGCCGCAAGCAGGCCAGTTTGCCCCCTCGCCCCCGCAGGGGGAGAGGGTCGGGGTGAGGGGGCGGTCTATCCGCCAAACGGTCCCCTACCAATACTCAAACCAACCGATACCGCCCCGCGAAACCCACCCCACCATCCGCTCCCACCCGCCCCTGCTTAAGCAACAACTGCAGGTGCGCCAGCACGGACAATCCGGCCGCGGGCCTAAGCCACGGGTCCAATCCCACATAGACGCGCTCAACCATTTCCGGAATGCTGGTGACGCCATCCCGCAACGCCGCCACGATCTGCGCTTCGCGTTCGAGCCGATGCGCTAGATAGGAGCCGACAAATGATTTCGGATCCCGGATGGGGCCGCCATGCGCCGGCCAGTAGACCGAATCGTCGCGCGCCAGAAGTTTGCGTAAGGAGGCAAGATAGTCGCCCATGTCGCCGTCCGGCGGCGCCACCACCGTCGTCGACCAGCCCATCACATGATCGCCGCAGAACAGCGCCTTTTCTTCCCTGAGCGCATAGCACATGTGATTCGAAGTGTGGCCGGGCGTGTACACGCATTCCAACGTGAAGCCATCGCCGGCAATCACATCGCCATCGCGCACGCGGATATCCGGCACGAAATCCGAATCGCCGCCTTCTTCGACGACAATACCCTCCTCTGCCTTGCCCGCGCCGTGCGGCCCGAAGCCATAGGTTGGCGCGCCGGTCCACGCCTTCAGCACGCGCGCGGCGGGCGAATGGTCCCGGTGCGTATGGGTGACAAGAATATGGGTGACGGTTTCACCTTCGAGCGCCTGCCGCAACGCCTCCTGATGCGCCGGATCGTCAGGCCCTGGATCGATGACGGCGACATTTCCCCGCCCCACGACCGCGACGCTGGTGCCTTTGAACGTGAACGGCCCGGGATTGTCCGCCAACAGCCGCCGGATGCGCGGCGCAACGTCGATGAGCCGCCCATAGGGCGCGTCAAAGTTTCTGTTGAACGGGATGCTCATCGGCAGGTCCTGCAGTGCCATTGGCTGCAAAAATATGGTCGGAGAGAGAGGATTTGAACCTCCGGCCCCCACGTCCCGAACGTGGTGCTCTACCAGGCTGAGCTACTCTCCGGCTGCCCGAGCGCGGGGTTATAGCGATGGGCTTCCCACCCGGCAAGCACGGAAAATAGCTGGCAAAAAACGGCCCTCTGGGCGGTGTTGCCGCCCCGAACCGTTGTGGGTATGGTCCGGTCCCTTCCGGTTCGCACCCCGACTATCGGTCGCGAACCTGCGTGTTGGGGCGTAGCCAAGCGGTAAGGCACCGGATTTTGATTCCGGCATTCGAAGGTTCGATCCCTTCCGCCCCAGCCATCAGCGGAACTAAACCGGGTGAAACGACCGGTTGATGGCGCGGCGCAGCAGAGAATACAGCGGAAAAAGCCGGCGCTTTAACGGTTGAGCGGCCGTGGTTTTGAAAAGTCGCGCACGGGCTTCAAGAGCGGCAACAACGCGGTTGCGGCCGTGGGCTACGGCAATCCGCCGCACCTCGTCGATCGTGCGGGCGAACTGACGGTTTGAGACGCCGGCATGGGTCATGTGCCCAACAATCCGGGAAGAATAAACGCCGGCCCCTCCGGCGCGGTGCTGCCGGAGCAGCCAATCGTAATCCATCGCGTTGCGGTACTGCAGGTCAAACAGACCGACGCGCTCAAACGCGGCCCGAGTCGCCAATACCGTTGGGTGGCCGATCGACGGACACCGCCGGTGAATCGCGCGCGCATAATGCGGGTCACCATCGCCGGCGATGGCCCCTTACTCCCAGAGCTTCGTAGCGGCGGCGGCGATGTGGCATGTACCGGCTGGCTGGATGCCCCTGCTTTGAAAGTGGCGATGCGGCAAGCGCGCGCACTGGTTTTTCCTTCGACGTGGTACGAGACGTGCGGCCTCGTCGTTCTGGAAGCCCTGGCGCAGGGGATTCCCGTGATCGTCAGCCGGAACACCGGCGCGGCCGATTTCGTCGAACACGGCGCTAACGGATTGCTCGTCGAGCCCGGCGACGCGCAAGCTCTTCGCGCGGCCATGACAACGCTCAACGATCCGCAAACCGCCGCGCGTACCGGTTCGGCCAACTTTACGGGCACCGGCAATTCGCTGGCCAATGCCATCACGGGGGGCTCCGGAAGCGATACGATTAACGGCGGGGCGGGCAACGATACGATCGATGGCGGCGCCGGAATGGATTCCCTGACGGGCGGAACCGGAAACGACGTGTTCGTGTTTACTTCTGGTCAAGCCAATGGCGACACCGTCACCGACTTCGCGCCAGGCAGCGATCATCTGCAATTTTCGGGCTTCGGCCCCGGCTCAACCTTCACGCAGATGAACGCGACAGACTGGGTGATCACCGACGGCATCGACCACCATGCCGAGACGATCCACTTCACCAACCACCCCACCCTCCACGCCGCGGACTACGCCTTCATTTAGATGAAGCCAGCGGCAGACCGATAACATTCCACCTCCCACGCGGTGGAAAAAGCCCAGCCGTGGCTGGCCGGCAAAGCTATATTCCGCCTCCGATATTGCGACGATTCTTCGCCTGCTCATTCCCGCGAGGCGGCCATCACCCGTGCGTCCGCACCCGCTTTCTTTGTAGTATGTAATATTGTATGACAATGCCCGCGATCTGAAGACCTAGGAGATTTCGATATGGAGATGTCAGGAGAACGGTTGATCTCCGCTCCCAAGGCGACAGTTTGGAAGGCGCTCAACGATCCGCAGATTCTGAAAGCCAGCATCCCCGGCTGCGAGCAGATCGATGTCATATCGGAAACGGAGATGACGGCCATTGTCGCGATTAAACTCGGACCGATCTCGGCCAGGTTTTCAGGACGGGTGAAGCTGTCAGACATCGACGCGCCTAACTCCTATACGCTCTCTGGTGAAGGCAAAGGCGGACCGGCCGGTTTCGCCAAAGGCGCCGCCAAGGTGAAACTTTCCGAGCAGCCTGAAGGAACGCTCCTGCAATACACTGTGGACGCGCAGGTGGGCGGCAAGCTGGCGCAGCTCGGCGCACGCTTGATCGACACGACGGCGAAATCGATGGCCGATCAGTTCTTCACGCGATTTGTCGATCAGGTTCAGGCCCCCGCCACACCCGAGGGAAGTGCCGCACCGGTACCGGCTCAACCCGAGCCGAACCACTCCAAAACCGTCTGGATCATGCTGGCCATCGGCACGGCCATCGCCGTGATCGGCTGGTTCCTGGCGGGATAACGCGCCGGATCTAGCTCACACTCTCTTTTCGCCGTTGCTTCGGCGGCGGTGTTTCATCGGCCTCGTTGCCAAGAACCGCGCCCAAGGCCGAGCGCGCGGAATTTTTTGTGTGATCGATTGCCGCGGCGCGCGCCGTTTCGACGTCGCGTTTGAGAATCGCTTTCACCAGCCGGTCGATTTCCTTGATGCTTTGCGCCTGCCGCTCTTTTCGCATCAACGAATGCCGCCTGAGGCTGGATGTACGCAGCACCAGACGGTTGATGATGTCGAACGCGATCGCATTGGTAGCGCCCGAGCAGATACGGTCATAGAACGCGCGCTTGCTTTCGATGATCCTCTGAAGCTCGCCGGACTGATA
This sequence comes from Alphaproteobacteria bacterium, assembly GCA_947473475.1. Lineage (GTDB taxonomy): Bacteria > Pseudomonadota > Alphaproteobacteria > Micropepsales > Micropepsaceae > CAIYRG01. Next base: position 64,736 of record CANJBZ010000022.1, on the reverse strand, counting down.
GGCCAGCTTCAGCGTTTCGCCTTCGCGCACCAATTCGCGCATTTGGGCATCGTCGGCGTTTTCGATGAATTGCTCCACCACAAGCGCCTCAAGCACGGAGCGGATGCGATAGGCGTTCTCCGCCTCCTCCCGTGAGATTTTCGCGACGGTCAGCCCGCGCGCCGAATCGGGCTCGAAGATTCCTTCCGCTTGCAATTCACGTAACGCCTCCCGCAGCGACGTGCGGCTGACATTCAGCTGATCGCAGAGATCCTTTTCGATCAGTCGCGTTCCCGGCGCGAGCACGCCAGTTTCGATGGCGCCGCGCAGGGCCGCAATGATCTTGGTACGCAACGGCGCGGACTGATGCCGGACGGGCGAAAGCTTGATGGCGTCGCGATCAGGCATCGCTGTCTTAGCCCCGATTCATTTGAACACGCTGATCGTGCCCAGATTTTCCATGGCGCGGCGGGCCATGACCATCACCAGATTGGCCCGGTATTCCCGCGTGCCATTGTGATCGCTCATCATCGTTTCGGGGGCGATCGCACAGCCGTCCAACGCTCTAGCGTGAAAGTCCTTGGTAAGCACAGCTTCCAGAGTACCGGCGCGGAACACGCCTTCGCCACCGGCCCCCGTCACCGCGACGCGCACTGTGGAGCCCGTGCGGCTGATGAAAACGGCAGCGATGGAAAACCGCGACGCCGGGCTCATAAATTTCGCATAGCTCGCCACATCGGGAACAGGGAATTCGATCCGGGTGACAATCTCGTCGGGTTCGCGCGACGTCTGATACAGGCCGACGAAAAATTCGTCCGCGAGAATACACCGCCGGTCGGTGACAATGGTTGCGCCCAGGCCCAAAGCGCCCGCCGGATAATCCGCCGCCGGATCATTGTTGGAAATGGAGCCGCCAATGGTGCCACGATGGCGCACATGCCGGTCGCCGATGGAGCCGGCCAGCCCGGCCAACGGCGCAATGTTCGTCTTGACGAGTTCGGACTGCGCCACATCCGCATGCACCGTGGCAGCGCCGATGGATAGCGTGCGGCCGTTAAGGGAAATGCCGCGCAATTCGGGAATGGCGCCCAGATCGATCAGATCGCTCGGGCTTGTCAAACGCAGCTTCATCGCCGGCAGCAGCGTGTGCCCGCCGGAAAGGAACGCGGCGTCGGTGGACGCACCGAACGCCGCGCGTGCTTCAGCCAATGTCTTGGGACGACGATAGTGGGTGGTATCCATGTGCCTATTCCGCCGCCGTCTTAGCCGGACGCATCTCGGCTGCCGCTGTCAGAACCGCTTTGACGATGTTGTGGTAGCCGGTGCAGCGGCAGAGATTGCCCTCCATCTCATGCCGCACGACGCCTTCGGTCAGCGTGCCGGGATAATTCGTGATCAGGTCTACGCCGGCCATGATCATGCCGGGTGTGCAAAAGCCGCATTGCAGCGCATGACATTCGTGAAAGGCGCGTTGCACCGGATGCAGCTCGCCGTCCTTTGCCAGCCCTTCGATGGTCGTCACGTCAGCGCCTTCCGCTTGCGCCGCCAGCACGGTGCAGGACTTCACGGACGTTCCATTCATCAGAACGACGCAGCAGCCGCATTGGGTGGTGTCGCACCCGACATGCGTTCCCGTCAGCCCCAACGTCTCACGCAGGAAAAAGGCAAGGAACGTGGTGTCCTCGACATCGCGAGAAACCTTCGTGCCATTTACGGTCATCGATACGGTGGTCATGACAATCCTCAAGCCGCTTTGCCGGGTTTCATTTGCTGGATCGCCGTCCAGATTTTTACCGGCGTTGCAGGCATATCGATTTCAATCGGCGTTCCCAGATTGGCCAGCGCGTCGTCAATGGCGCTCATGATGACGGCCGGCGCGGGTGTGGTGCCGCCCTCGCCGCCCGCCTTCACGCCGAAAGGATTGGTCGGCGAAAGCACCTCGGCAATTTCGGTTTTGAACGAGGGCATGTTGTCGAAGCGCGGCATGCCGTAATCCATCAGCGAGCCGTTCACCGGCTGCCCCGAATCCGGATCGACGACGCAGGCTTCCCACAGCGCCTGCCCCACGCCTTGCGCGATACCGCCATGCGTTTGTCCATGCACGATGAGTGGATTGATGCAGCGGCCCACATCGTCAACGGTTGCATAGCGCATGATGGTAAGGCCGCCAGTCGCCGGATCGATTTCGATCTCGCACATGCAGGCGCCGTTCGGAAACACCTGACGGTGCATTTCATTGTCGCGGCGCACGCGCAAGCCGTCGGCAAATTCCGGCAACCCAGAGTCCTTGGCCTTCGCCGCCAGTTCAAACCAATCGATGGTGCGGTTGGTGCCGATGGCGCTGAACAGGCCGTCGTCGAACGCAATCTGCTCAACGGGCACTTCAAAAATATGTGCCGCAAGACGGCTCGCCTTGGAGACGAGGTCGTCCGCGCCAAGCGCAATCACGGTGCTGGCGTGGCGCATGGAACGGCCGGAATGCGTACCACCACCCGCGCTGACAATGTCGGTATCGCCGAGCGTGATGGACACTTTGTCGAAGGGAAGGCCGAGAAGATCGGCGGTTACCTGGGCAAAACTTGTCTCATGTCCCTGACCGGCGGGCTGCGTGCCGATGACAACCTCAACGCCCTCGGGGCGCACGATCAGATCGGCGCGCTCTTTCGGAGAGCCGGTGGAGGATTCGACATAATTCGCAAATCCCAAACCAAAGAGCATGCCGCGCTGGCGAGCCTCTTCGCGGCGCTTTGCAACATTGGCGAAATCGGCAAGCCGCAGCAGCTTGTCCATGTTGATCTCGTATTCGCCGCTGTCATAGATGGAACCTACCGGGTTCGTGTACGGCATCTGTTTGGTGCCGATCAGGTTCTTGCGCCGCAATTCGAAGCGGTCGAAACCCGTCTCGCGCGCCGCTTTGTCGATCAAGCGCTCAATGGCAAAGGTCACCTCGGGCCGTCCGGAACTGCGATACGCCTGTGTCGACATCGTATTGGAATAGACCGCGCGGGCATGCAGTGTGGCATAGGAAATGTCGTATGAGCCGGTAATCAAGCCCGAACCTTTGCTGAGCGGTGACAGCGACACGCAGCGCGCCCCCACATTGCTCAGATTGGACGCCCGCAGCGCCAGGAACTTCCCGTTCTCGTCGATCGCCAGCGAAACTTCGGTGACCAGATCGCGCCCCTGATAATCGGTGAGAAAGCATTCGGACCGTTCTGCGCGGAATTTCACCGGCCGTCCCAGCTTACGCGAGGCCCACAGCACCAATCCGAACTCGACATAGGTCCGGTTGCGCGTACCGAAATTACCGCCGACATCGAACGACAATACCCGCACGTCCGCCGGATTGAGATTGAGGACGGTGGCGATTTCCTGTTTCTGCCGCACTGCGCCGCCGCTGCCAGCGTAAAGCGTATAGCGGCCCGTCTCGGCATCATACGAGCCCAGCGCAGCGCGCGGCTCCAGGGGTACGCCGGTCACCCGGCCAATGCGGTAGGTGGCGGTCACCACATGACGCGCACGGGCAAAGGCGGCATCGGTCGCTTCAGCGTTCCCAAACTTGGCATCGACCAGCACGTTGTCCGGCAGTTCGTCCCAGACGCGCGGCGCGTCGGGTGCGGTCGCCTTGATGGTGTCGGCGACCCAGGCAAGCTCCTCATATTCGACGCTCACCATTTCGGCCGCCGCGTAGGCTTCAGCCCGCGTTTCGGCGACGACCATAGCCAGCGCCTCGCCGACATAGCGCACCTTGTCGGCGGGCAGCAGTGGATGCGTGCCGATGAACACGTTTGTATTGCCGCGGCCCCTGAGCTTCACGTCGAACTGGGTAGACGGAACCGGGTTATGCGGGATGTCTTTCAGGCCGTCGGCCGCGCAATCGGCGCCGGTATACACGGCCAGCACGCCCGGCATTTCGAGCGCGGCGCTTGGGTCGATGCTGACGATGCGGGCATGCGGATAGGGCGAACGCACCATGGCCGTCCAGGTCTGGTTCGGCAGGTTGAAATCGTCGGTGAAGCGGCCCTTTCCGGTAATCAGCCGCCCGTCTTCCTTGCGCGCCAACGGCTTGCCGATGGCCTTGAATGCCTTCTCCAGAAGTTTGGGATTTGCCATGGACCTGTTCAGGTTACATCATACTGTATGACAATATGACAACCTGAGCCGCGAGGCAATCCGGGAGACGCGCCTCCGAAAACCTTCTTAGGAAACGCCGCGTCTCGACATCCCTTTCTTGATTCCTTCAAGACATTTTTTGAACGCGGCCATTGCCGCCAATGGATCGTGCTGCGTGCCTTGGGGCTCTGCGACCGCGATCGTTCTGCCCCTGGAAACCCGAATGGCCTCGATCAGCATCAGATTGTCTGCAAGACCGAAGTCTTCGACGCTGAGGCCAAGCGTATCGACGACGCGGTCTTTCTTTATGCGCGTGCGCTGGACCGCACTGACGCGCGCGCGATAGGTCTCCGGCGAATTGGTGTAGCCCCAGAGCGTCTTGCCCGCGTGGAACAGATAGCCAATCTCGAACGCGGTGCCCGCATCGGCGCCCGGCCCGCGGAACGGCGAGCAATTGAAGATGCCGATGTCCGCTTTGCGCATCAGCCCGCAATTGGCCGTAAAAATTTTTCGCGAGCTGACGGAGATTTTCTCGTCCGTATCCAGAGGGAACAAACCCTCAAAGCCGAACTCGGCGCAGATGTCCTTTTTCAGCCGCCCGATCTCCCGGGCATTGGGAAGGAAAACGTCGGGTCCGGCGAGGTAAAGTTTGAGAGCCATGATGATACGCTGAGGGATCGGCGCTCACCGTACCATGGCAGCCCTAAGGCGGCAGCACGAGGTTTCCAAAAACGGGTAGCACAAAAGCCACAAAGGAATTCACGAAGAACACCAAGTCATAGTGCCCCTTGTGCGACCTTCGTGATCTTTGTGTTACCCCTTTTTTATTGGCGGCGAGTAGGACTGGCTAGAAGTCCGGCGTTTTGGCTTCGGGGATGTGGTAGTCGAAAATATTGTTGCTGTTGTTCTCGGCGCACGGCGCTTCCATCGGTTCCTGCTCGACACGCTGGTAGCGCCGCCGCGCCGTCCACGGCTTATAAAAGGCGCCGGGATCATCCACGGTGAACACCGACTCCAGCATCTTGCCGCCCTCGATGACGCGCCAGCGTTCCACAACGTGCAGCTTGGCCGTGTGCGGGGTGCGGTAAATATCGACGAAGGTTCTGTCCGTCAGCCCGATGGTGTCGACGACAAGCGAATCGCCTTCGTAGTAGCCGATGGATTCTCCGTACCAGGACGGTTTTGGGTTCTTGGAATGCGGCACGTTCATGTAGACGTGCCGGACCTGATGATCGCTCCAGAAGGCGATGGTGACTTCCTTCGGCGTCTGCAGAAACACGATCGGGTTCGGGCCACCCAATCCCATGAACATCGGGACGCCGCCGGGGACGCAGCTCGATTGCGGCGTGAAGGCCATCTTGCCGGCTAAGACCTCGTCATTGTCTTTCTTCATCACCTCTTTGACCCAGGGCATCAGATTGGGATTGGTCAGATCGGCAATACGAAAGGTCGGCTGCTTGTCGGTGCCATTGGGGACGAAGGGATGCGCCGGGTCACTGCGGACCGGACCGGGCTCCACGCCCGGCACCGCCTCGTACGATGGACCGGCTCCGTTCAACCCCACCCACCCCGCAAGATTGGACGAAAAATCCGGCGGCGCTGAATTCTGCGGCGCGGCGGATGCCACCCATGTCAGGCCCAAACCGCCCACGGCAATTGCGCAGGCAAGCATTCTTGCTTTTACGCTGGATACGGACACCGCCATCCCTCCCCGGATAGGAATCCTCGGGCGAAGCTAACATAGGCTCGAAGACCCAGCCACGTGCGCGCGTTGGCGTACCGGGCTTCTCTGGAGTAAAAAGGCACAAATCGCATCATCGGCACTGGAGGGACTGCAAATGAACCTGCGTCAGGTATTGTCTTCAAGCGTGGCTACTTTCGCATTGGCTACGTTGGCTATGGCTCCGTTCGCCCTGCCCGCGCGAGCACAAGAACCCGCTGCCACGCCCGCCATCGACAACGACGATATTGGCGGGGTTGTGCGCGCACCCAACGGCCAACCCGAAGCCGGTGTATGGGTCATCGCGGAGACCACGGACCTGCCGACAAAATACGCGCGCATCGTCGTGACGGACGACCAGGGCCGTTATGTCCTCCCCGACCTGCCGGCGGCGAATTATCAAGTCTGGGTCCGCGGCTACGGCCTCGTCGATACACCGAAGCTGCGCGGCAAACCGGGGCAGCGGCTGAACTTCGCTTCCGTTCCGGCACCGACCGAGGCTGAGGCCGCGCACTACTACCCGGCGATCTACTGGTACTCGATGATGAAGATTCCGGCCAAAGACCAGTTTGGCCCGAACGCCAAGAGCGGCATTCCCAAAGAACTGACCCAGATCGATTGGCTGAAGCAGATGAAAAACATCGGCTGCATCGGCTGTCACCAGATCGGCCAGGAAGCGACGCGCACCATCCCCGCCCAATTCGGCGGCTTCAAATCGGGCAAGGAAGCCTGGATGCGGCGCACGCAGTCAGGCCAAGCCGGCGAGATGATGACCAATCAGATCGGTGGCTATTTCCGCGGCGTGCCTTACGGCTATCTCGGCGAATGGACCGATCGCATCGCGAAGGGCGAACTGCCGAAAGCCAAGCCCTCCCGCCCGCAAGGTCTGGAGCGCAATATCGTCGTCACGTCCTGGGAATGGTCCACGCCCGATAAGTATCTGCACGACCTGATTTCATCCGATAAGCGCAACCCGACGGTGAACGCCGGCGGCCCGCTCTACGGATCGCCCGAATATTCCACCGACAACATGCCGATCCTCGATCCGAAGACGAACAAGGTATCGTTCTTCAAAATGCCGGTGCGCGATACGAAGATGCCGGAATCGCTGGGGCCGGATCATGCGGCGTCCGTCAATCCGCTGCAGCCTTCCGCCTATTGGGGCGACCGGAAACTCTGGGACACGCGCGCCAACAATCACAATTCCATGTTCGGCAAGGACGGCCGGCTGTGGCTGTCCGCAACCGTGCGCGGAGTCGACAACCCCGCCATCTGCAAAAAGGGCTCCACGCTCGCGTCGGCGAAAGCCTTCCCGCTGGAGAAAAGCGCGCGCCAAGTCGCGGTGCTCGATACCAAGTCGATGAAGTACGACTTCATCGACACCTGCTTCGGCACGCATCATCCGCAGTTCGGCTATGACGCCGACAATACGCTGTGGCTGTCCGGCACGGGCGAAGTCGCGGGCTGGATCAATACGAAGGTGTGGGACCAGACGCACGATGCACTGAAAGCGCAGGGCTGGTCGCCCTTCGTGCTCGACATCAACGGCAACGGAAAACGCGACGATTATGTCGAACCGGACGCACCCGCCAATTCCGCCAAGGATCAGCGCATCACCGGCGGCGACGGCCCTTATGCGGTGATGCCGCATCCGACCGACGGCAGCATTTGGTACACCGTGGGCGTCTTCGTCGGAGAGGCAGGCTTCCTGCGCTTCGATCCCAAGACCGGCTTGTCCGAAGTTTATAACATGCCCGGTCCCGCCTTCGGCATTCGCGGCGGCGACATCGACAAGAACGGCGTGCTGTGGGGTTCGGCCTCAAGCGGACATCTGGTCAGCTTCGACCGCCGTAAGTGCAAAGCACCGCTGAACGGTCCAAAGGCCACCGGCAATCACTGCCCCGAAGGCTGGGCTTCCTACAAATATCCCGGGCCCGGTTTTGAGGGTCTGGGCGATAACAGCGCCGAGTCGAGCTATTACACCTGGGTGGACCAGCACAACGCGATGGGGCTCGGCGAGAACATTCCCGTTTCCACGGCAAATCTTGGCGACGGTTTTGTTGCGCTGAAGGACGGCAAGTTCGTCACCATGCGTATCCCCTATCCGATCAGCTTCTTCGCCAAGGGCATGGACGCCCGCATCGACGATCCGAACGCTGGCTGGAAGGGCCGAGGCCTCTGGAGCACGAACGGCGACCGTACCCCCTGGCTGATGGAAACCGGCAAAGGCTCATCACCCCGCGCCGTCCACATCCAATTCCGCCCCGACCCGCTGGCGCACTAAACGCAACGCGGGGGGACCGCGCGTCGTAATACTCAATTCGACATCACGGCAGATGCACTCTGGCGGGGTGTTATGCTGCCCTGGCGGGCGAATACATGCTAATTTGAATCTGGAATTTGGGCAGCCGGGGGTAAGGTTGCCGGAACTTGCGCGCGGAGGAACTTTTCATGGCCAATATTACTGTCAACGGGACTCGCCATCAGATCGATGTCGAGCCTGAAACACCGCTGCTTTGGGTGCTGCGGGAAGAGATCGGGCTGACCGGTACGAAATTCGGCTGCGGCATCGCGCAATGCGGCGCTTGCACCGTCCACGTCAACGGCGAGGCCGTTCGCTCCTGCTCGGTGCCGGTGCGCACCGTGGAAGGCAAACAAATCACCACCATCGAAGGTCTGTCCAAAGACAGCTCGCATGCGGTGCAGCAGGCATGGCTTACCGAACAGGTACCGCAATGCGGCTACTGCCAGTCCGGGCAGATCATGGCGACGGTCGCGTTCCTGAAGACCAATCCCAATCCGACGGACGCCGACATCAACGAGAACATGACCAACATCTGCCGCTGCGGCACCTATGAACGCCTTCGCAAGGCGATTCATCGCGCCGCCGCCATGATGCGCACGTGAGGGAGAACGGAACCATGAACGATATGACACTCTCACGCCGGCACTTCGTCGTCACCACGCTCGCCACGGGCGGCGCCTTTGCAATAGGCATCGGCCTCTCCTCCCAGGCGGACGCCGCGATCCTCAGCAGCGACCATCCCTGGAATGACGATACGTCCCGCCCCGCTGGCGAAATAAACGCCTGGGTCGTGATCCAGCCGGATGACACCGTCATCATTCGCTACGGCCGCGCCGAAATGGGCCAGGGAAGCTTCACCACCATGCCCCAAATTCTGGCCGAAGAGCTGGAATGCGATTGGAATTTGGTGAAGCCGGAATATGCTTCGGCCAACCGCAACTTTGTCGATAACAAAGTCTACGGCTCGCTTTCCACCGGCGGCAGCCGCGCGGTGCGCGAGCAGGGCGAACTTGTGCAGCAGGCCGGCGCCAGCGCGCGCGAGCGCCTGATTGCCGCCGCCGCCAAACGCTGGAACGTGCAGGCGTCGGAATGTTTCGCGGCCATGAGCAAGGTCACGCATAAGCCGACCAACCGCACCTTCCGCTTCGGGGAACTGGCGGTGGAAGCCGCGGCCATCAAGCTGGACAAAGAGCCCGCGCTCAAAAAGCCCGATCAGTACAAGTTCATCGGCCGCCGGCTCGCGCGTCTGGACATTCCGCACAAGATCAACGGCGCCGCGAAATTCGGCATGGATCTGGAAGTGCCCGGCATGGTGCGCGCGGCCATCATCAAATGCCCCGTCTTCGGCGGTACGCTGAAATCGGTGGACGAAAGCAAGATCGCGGGACGCCGCGGCGTCATGCAGGTGGTGAAGCTGCCGAACGCGGTCGCCGTCATCGCCGACCGTTATTACCGCGCCCAATCGGCGCTCAATGCGCTTTCCATCGAATGGGAAACCGGCGCGGCGGGCACGACCAACAGCACGCAGTTCCGCAAGACCTACATCGACGCGCTGAACGAGAAGGGCGCGGAAGCCCGCCACGACGGAAATGTGGACGCCGCCATGGCTACCGCTGCGCGGACCATTGAAGCAACTTATGACGTGCCGATTATCGCGCACGCGCCGATGGAGCCGTTGAACGCCATCGCGCACGTGCAGGCCGATCGCGTCGATGTGTGGGTCGGCACGCAGAATGCCGATGCCGCCCTCGTACTCGCCGCGCAGGCTTCCGGCATGAAGCCGGAGAACTGCTTCATCCACAACACCTTCTCGGGCGGCGGATTCGGCCGGCGCTTGGGCCCGGATGAAGTCGCGCAAGCTGTTGCGATTTCCAAGATCGTGGGCAAGCCGGTGAAGCTGGTGTGGACGCGCGAAGAGGAAATCCGTCAGGGACGCTATCGCACGCAAGCCGCGATCCGCTTCAAGGCGGGTTTTGCGGCGGACGGAACGCCAATTGCGCTCGATATGCGTAACTCCGCGGGTTCCGGCAATCCGGCGGCCGTGCAAAACGGGCTCGATGCGCAAACCACCCAGGGCCTGATCAACACAGCCTATAAGCTGCCCAATTACCGCGTGCTGTCCATGCTGAAGAACACGCATGTGCCGCTGGGTCCGTGGCGCGCGCCGGGCCATTCGCAGAACACGTTTTTCATCGAAAGCTTTGTCGATGAAATGGCCTATGCGGCCAAGAAGGACCCGGTGGAATTCCGCCGTGCTCTGCTCGCGCATCGCCCCGATTTCCAGCAGGTCATCGACGTGCTGGTCGAAAAGGGTGATTGGGGCAAGCCGATGCCGAAAGGCAAAGGGCGCGGCGTCGCCGTGCACGAAAGCTATGACTCGATTGTTGGCATGATCGCGGAAGTCGACGTGCGCAACAATCAGGTCAAGGTCGAGCGCGTGGTCATCGTCTGCGACTGCGGCACCGTCGTGAATCCGCGCGGTGTCGAGACGCAGCTCGAAGGCGGCATGATCTATGGGCTGTCCGCCGCCATGTTCGGCAACATCACCATCAAGGATGGCCGCGTCGAACAGGGCAATTTCGACACCTATCCAGTGGTGCGGTTAAAGGATGCGCCGAAAACCGAAGTCTACCTTTCATCGACGCCCGGCAAGCGTTGGGGCGGCGTCGGCGAACCCGGCGCCACCATGATCCAACCGGCGGTGACGAACGCCATCTTCGCCGCCACCGGCCGCCGCCTGCGCTCCCTGCCGATCGCCGGCCAGGACCTCGGCGGTTCGGTGTAGTTGCTTTTGTTTTCACGGGCGGGGCCGGTCCGGCTGCCGCCCGTGAAAATATTACCGCCTAAAAATTCGCAATTTGCGTTGGAATGAGTGCTGCGGATACCGTCGCCAAGCAGCCGATGGTGCCGGGGCTTTATGGGACAAGCGCATCCCCTCAATCTTCTGACCTTCTCGCCGATGGTCGACAGCGAGGCATGCCGCCTTATCCTCGCCCATCACGCGATCGCCTATCGGGAAGAAGCTCACCTTCTCTGCTGGACATCGGTTGTCGCTCTTTGGCGAGGCTTTACGCCGCGAATCCCACTCCTCTACGGCGATGGATTGCGGCTGGCGGGCGCATACGGAATCGCGCAGCACTTCGACAAGGATACACCTCCGCCGCACCGGCTCATCCCGGAGGATGAACAAACCGCCAGATCCGTCTCAGAGGCGTGGCGGCGGTACAATTTCTCGCTCGGATTTTCGGTGGCCATTTTCGCCTATTTTCATTTATTGCCGCAGCGAACGCTTATGCTGGAACCTCTGTCGCGCGGCTTGGCGCGACAGCACGGACATCGCGAACTATCTCACCGCCCATCAGATACACACGGGCTTCGGCTGGTTCGACAGTCCCGGCGTAGGCTTTCCCGGCACGCCCGCCATGACCGTGGGCCGCATTCGCCGCGAACGCGATCTGGCCGCTGAATTGACGGAAATCCTGGGCGCCCAAGGCCCAGATCACCGTGCGCTGGATCGGCTGAACCGCGCGCGGCTGGCAATCGCGGACAAGCCCGATTTCGCCTGGGCCTCGCGCCTTCCGCCGCCCGCTATTCCTCCCAAGTCCACCAACATTGTGACGATCGCCCTGGGGTTCATCGGAAGTTTCGCGACCAATTTCCTGTGGCCGTTTGGCATCGTGCTGCTGGCGTGGGTTGCTGCCGTCTTCATTATGGAATGGGCTGCCGTCGATTTCATGTGGGTCTCCCTCTGGACGCCCATCGCCGCCGCGCTCAACACGCTTTGGGAAGGCGCGCTGATCGAACTGGCGATCGTTCTGGCGTTGTTGGTGGTTCTCTACATATCGCTCACCACACAAGAGGCCGGCGATACGGTCGATGAACGCATGCCCAGCCGCGCGGTGCTGGATGAAATTCTGAAGCGCGAAAATTTCGGGGCGCAAAACCACATGGTTTCCGTAACGGAGACCAAACCGGGGTTCGTGCGCCAATTCACGATCCGTCTGATCTTCTGGGCCATCGCGCAATTCGTCACCCGCGTTTACAAGCCGGGCTTCCTGTCCGATATCGGCACCATTCATTTTGCGCGCTGGATCACGGTGCCCGGGACGCGCGACTTCGTTTTCTTTTCCAATTTCGGCGGCAGTTGGGAAAGTTATCTGGAAGATTTCATCACCCGGGCGCATTTCGGCCTGACGGGCGTGTGGTCCAATTCCGTCGGCTTTCCCCGGACCCGCAATCTTGTTCAAGACGGCGCAACCGACGGTGAGCGTTTTAAACGCTATGCCCGGCGCAGCATGCTGCCGACGCCCTTCTGGTACTCGGCCTATACCGACACAACCACAGCGCATGTCCGCGCCAATGAAGCGATCCGCCGTGGTTTCGCCTCCGCCGTTACCAACGAAGAAGCTCTGGATTGGCTGGCGCTGTTCGGTTCGGCCAAGCGGCCCGATGCAAAACTGGAAAGCAGCGAAATTCAAAGCCTCGTCTTCGGCGGCTTAGGCTTCATGCGATATGGCGTGTGCGCGCTCTACCGGCTTCCGGCGGACCAGGCGAACGCCCAGCGATTCCTCCGGCGCATAGCGCCGCTCGTGGCGTACAATGACGGCCGCCGGCTGCAAACCCACACGGTCGTTACGCTGGGTTTGGGACCGAATGCGCTGACCAAGCTTGGTCTTCCAGAGGATTGCGTGGACGGCTTTCCAGCGGCGTTTTTAAACGGCATGTCATCCCGCGCCCGTATTCTTGGCGACATCGACGACGCCAATCCGTCGGATGAGACGAACGCGCTGGCCCATTGGCTCTGGGGCCGCAATGAGGCCATCGATTTGGCTCTGTTGATTTACGGCGAAACGGAAGAAGGCGTTGCGAATGTCGAAAACGCCTTGCGGAGCTGGTCGGAAGACACCGGCGCCACTTCCGCCTATCGCATTCCACTGAAGCCGGTCGAGCCAACCGGCGCCAAGACCGAGCCGTTCGGATTTGTAGATGGCATTTCGCAGCCGCTGATCCGCGGCACGTATAAGAGCCTGCGCGAACCCGATGCCATCCACCTTGTCGAGCCGGGCGAGTTCATTCTGGGCTATCCCGACAACCGAGGAAACATTCCGCCGGGTCCGTCGCTATCTCCGCTGCTGGACCCGCACAACCGCTTGCCCATCGCTGCCGACGATCATGATTTCACAACCAACATCGTGAGTGCGCCGCGCGATATCGGCCGCAACGGCACGTTTCTGGTAATCCGCCATCTGGAACAGAACGTCGCCGCGTTTGCGCAATATTGCGAAGAAGAAGCCGAACGCGTGAGTGAGCGTTTGAGCCCTCCTTATGTCGTCGATGCGGAATTCATCGGCGCGAAATTGGTCGGGCGCTGGAAGGACGGGTCCTCCCTCGTTCGCCATCCGTACCGGCCGCGTACGGAACAAGTTTCCGGCACCCATCGTCTGCAGGCGAATTCTTCCGGCGAAAATCCGCAAGGGCCGTACACTGGCAAGCACGCAGCCAAGGGCCAACCGGCCGCACAAGCCCAACCGGAGAGCCAGCAAACCACTCGCGCCACAACCGCGCCCGACCATTCCAAACCCATTGAAAAGTCGCCGGACGTAAGGCGTGCTGACAATGATTTTCTCTTTGGCGAGGAAGACCCCGAAGCGTTGCGCTGCCCTTATGGCGCGCACATTCGCCGCTCCAATCCACGCGAAAGTCTCGATCCCGGCTCCCAGGAACAGATCGACATCACAAATCGCCATCGTCTGCTGCGCGTCGGCCGCTTCTACGACCCGGAGCCCGGGCGCGATCCCGGTCTTCTGTTCATGTGCCTCAATGGCGATCTGGAGAGGCAGTTCGAATTCATTCAACAGACATGGCTTGCAAGCACATCATTCCATGGACTTGTCGGCGAGCAGGATCCGATTGTCGGCGGCGACCCGCGCTGCAAAGGCTATGTGATTCCGACGCGCGACGGGCCGGTGCGTCTGGCGCCGCTGAAGCGTTTCGTGAAAACGCTTGGCGGCGGCTACTTCTTCCTGCCCAGCAAGCGTCTGCTCGCCTTCCTTGGCGGAGACGAATGAATGGAGAAGCGCGGTGTCTGAACAAGAAAGTTTGGCGCCACAGGAATGCCGCAAACCGCACTTGGCGCCTAAATGGATGATGGCACTGTGAAATTCATCGAAATTACCGCAGCGTAACACGCAAAACCGCCGCACTTGGTTCAGCCGCGGTTCAAAGCAACGTCCATAAATTAAGCGACACAACGCATGGGATTAGCTCTTACGTGTAAATAGATAGGTGTCGCATGTTTCGCAAATTGGCCCTCAGCGCCGTCGTTGCATTGGTCCCCGGCTTTGCCCTCGCGGCCGTGGATGGCGCAAGCGGTCCTGCTTCGAATGACACACACATGACGGATACGAAGACAGATGCGGTGGTGAAGTCCGACGCCAAGGACACCCCAGTCAAAACCGATATGAAAGCCGCTGGCGAAACGGAGGCAACGGTTGGCCATGAAGGCGCCGGTCACACGGACGCCGCCAAGGTCAAAACCGATACCAAGGACAGCAAGGACGGTTCGTCCAAGTAGTAACATTGCAATGAATGAGGGCGCGTCCGCAGGTTACGGGGCGCGCCCTTTCTTCTTGCCTGCGGTTAGTGAGCTCTCAAAAATCCGGTCTGTCCGCTTTGGGAACGGCGATGTTCATCCCAGGCCAATATTCGACGATGTTCTCTGCGCACACTTGTTCCGCCCACGGAACGACGGTGCGGCGGTAAGTGATCTGGGCCGTATAGGGCATCGTCAGGACGTTCGGGTCTTCCACCGTATAGGTGAGCTGCAGCGCGCGCGCCTCCTTGGGATCGTAAGGCCCGGTTCCCGGTGCGCCGGGGCCTCGCCCCACGCGTCTTTCGTGGAAAGTCATCCGCTCTTTGGCGGCTTCCACGTCGATGACGCGATAGCGTTCCACCACATGCATCGCCTCGCTCTGCGGCGTGCTGTAGCGGTCGGACACCGTGACCTTGCCCACCTTTATGCCGACGGTGTCGATGACGAGCGTATCACCCTCGTAGTGGCCAACAGAGTCGCCCATCCAGGAGGGGATTACCTTCTTCGGGTGCTCGGCGTTCAGACGCACATGGCGGACCTGATCGTCCTGCGGATACAGCACGAGGACCTGATCTTTTAGCTGCACCAACTGCACGCCAAGCTGAATGGTGAAACCATAGGGCGGCGCATACGGCCTGCATTGGTTGGATGGATCGGGATTGATTTTCCCGCTCTCGGAAAGTTGGCCCGCCTTCCTCACAGCCTCCGCCGCGGCCGGCTTCAAAATCGGATTGGTGTAATCGCCGACCAGCGGCAACGGATCGCCACCGCCATTGACGTGCGGGTCATCCATCGCGCGGCGCAAATTCACCAGCGGCTTCGGCCCAGACGGCATCAGCTCCGGATCCATCGAGATACGGGACCATATGCCCGAGAAATCCGGAATGGACGCCGCTTCCGTACCGGTGCTCGGCCGGACGAAAGCCGCCGTCGAAACGAACACCGCAATTGCTGCGCCGCAAAATCTTGCCAAATTTGCTTTCATTCCCGGCTCCCCCGCCTCCCGAACGATCTAATTTTATCGCACCCCATTCGCCTTGGCGATGGTTCAAAAATCCGGCGTCGTGGCTTCCGGGATTGGTACGTTGTCCTCGCCCGAGAAGAACGAGCTGGGGTTTTCCGCACAGGCGCGCTCGATAAGCGGGCCTTCTTCGCCGCTGGCCAATTGCGCGAGATTCTCGACTGGCACCTGCCGCACCGCCGCTTCGTATTGGCGGTAGCGCTGGCTCGCGTTCCACGGCGTGGTGAAGGCGCCGGGGTCCTCGACGCGAACATTCACCTCCAGCACGTCGCCGTTTTCGATGAGGTGGAAGCGTTCCACCATATGCATCTGCTTGGTGTGGGGCGTACCGTAGCCGTCCACCCACGTCCGCTCGTCGATCCCAATCGTGTCAACGACCAGGGTGTCGCCTTCGTAATGGCCGATGGATTCTCCGTACCAGGACGGCTTCACATTCGCCGAGTGCTTATCGGTCAGGTGGATGTGGCGCACATCGTTGAAGCTGGTGATAATCATCACCACTTCCTTCGGCCCCTGGATGAAATACATAGGCTGGGTCATGGGTGAGAGCAGGAAATAGGTTGGCCCCTTCGGCCAGCAGCTCGCGATCGGCGAAGGCACCCGCTTGCCGGACACCGCGATGGCGTTCTTTTTAGCCACCACCTCGCGCGCCCACGGCTGAAGAATAGGGGCGCTCAAATCGGCGATGCGCTGCGTAGGTTGCCGCCCCGTCACCCGGTATTCATCGTTGGTCACGTAGGGATGAGCCGGGTCCTGCATGACAGGTCCCGGTCCACTGGCCGGCGGGATGAAGACGCGGTTATAGGCGTACCATGCCTGGCTGGAATTTTTGGCAAAATTGGGCGAGGCGGGCTGCGCCATTGCCCCGCTGGCAATCGCGACACCGAAAACGATCATAGCTGAGAAACGGGTCATGCTTGCCTCAAAAATCCGCCTGGTTCGCGGTCGGTACGCGCGCGTCCTTGTCCGAGAAATACTGCGTCAGTTCATAGTAATGCCCGACATTCTCGGCGCAGGCGCGTTCTTCCCATTCCGTGTGCGATGAGCGCAGATACGTCACCGTCGCCTTCCACGGCATGGTGAACACGCCGGGATCGTCCACCTGAAATTCCAGTTGCAGGCCCCGGCCGCGATAGGCGGGATCGACGTCATACGCCCCGACGTGGCCCCATTCCTTTTCGCCGCGCGCCTGCGCTTCCTTGGCGGCTTCATAGGGGATGAAGCGATAGCGTTCGACGACGTGCATACTCTCCGAGTACGGAGTACCGAAGCGGTCGATGGTGCTATATTTGCCGGTCTTGATGCCAACCGTGTCGACCACAAGCGTGTCGCCTTCATAGTGGCCGATAGAATCGCCGTGTACCGAGGGCGCCACCTTGGCGGGGTGCTGGCCGTTTAACCGCACCACGCGAAAATCGTGGTCGTGATTGTACAGGATGGTGACGCGGTCTTTCTGCTGCAGCAATTGGATTTCAAAATTCCAGAACACATAGGGCACCGGCTGCGACATGCACTGATTGTCCGGGTCCGGAAATGCGAGACCCGACTGCGAGATTTGGCCATTGCGCCGAATAACCGCCGCCGTGTCAGGCTTCAGCACCGGATTGGTGTCGTCACCGACGAGCTGCGCCGAACCTGTGAAGCCCGGCTTGTGGCGGACCGGTCCTGGCCCGGAAACAGGCGCCTCCCAGCCCACGCTCGGGTGCGCCCAAAGGCCGGAAAAATCGGGAGTGGCTTGACCGGAAATCTGGGCGGAGGCGGGAGCGGCGACCAGAAACGAAATTGCGGCAACGAATGGGTGCAGTCTCATGGGCGCTTCCCTCATCGCAATATTGTGAGGGTAGTATGGGACTTTCGACGCCACAATGGCCTCGCCTATCAGCGGCACAAGATGCTTAACCGCGACTTACCCACACGGCAGTTCAAATTTGGCCGTTCTTGCCCTAGGTTGCGCGCCACGCCCCGCCGATAGGAGATTTCAAATGACACGATTTTCTTTTGCCCTGATGACCGGCAGTGCCGCCCTGGCGTTCTTTGCTGGCGTAGCGCAAGCCCCGGCCGCCGAACGCGCGGCCGGTCCCATGCAAACCGTCCAGATGCCGGCGACGCCGGCTCCGCAGCCGGTGAAGCTCGACCCGAAAACCACCGCGCTGGTCGTCCTCGATTATGTCGAAGACATCTGCAACAGCCAGGCGTCGTGCACGGGCAAGATGCTGCCGGCTATGACGCCATTCATGGAGAAGGTCCGCAAAGCAGGCCTCACCGTCGCTTACGGCACGCGCGCGCAGAACATGACAAAATGGCTGCCGCAGGTGGCGCCTGCCGCCAACGACATCAAAGTCACCAACACCGCGCAGGACCGGTTCTACGGCACCGATCTGGATAAGCTGCTCAAGGCCAAGGGCATCAAGACCCTCATTCTGGTCGGCTGGAAGATCAGCGGTTCCATCACCTACACCTCGGTCGGCGCCATGGCGCACGATTACACCGTGGTCATTCCGATGGACACGACCTCGGCCGGCAGCGACTACGAGACCACCATCGGTTTCTACAACGTGCTGAATTCCGGCAACGCGAACCTCGCGAACCAGGCGCTGAAGGACAAGTCCGTCACGCTGAGCCGCACGGACC
Source organism: Alphaproteobacteria bacterium (assembly GCA_947473475.1). Lineage (GTDB taxonomy): Bacteria > Pseudomonadota > Alphaproteobacteria > Micropepsales > Micropepsaceae > CAIYRG01. Next base: position 46,375 of record CANJBZ010000022.1, on the reverse strand, counting down.
TGGTCACGTTCCAATAAGCGCCTTCCACCTGTTCAGCACAGCCACAGCGCCATCGGCATGTGGCTGTGCTGACAGAGCCGCCGCCACTCCCTATATGTACGAGGCAGCGGCGGTCATGGAATGGCGAACAAAACTATGGATATGGATCGTCCCTCGCCTTCCCTCCCTTTCGACAACACCTATGCGCGCCTGCCCGACAGGTTTTATCAGCGTCTCGATCCCACCCCGGTTTCAGCACCCACCCTCATTCGTCTGAATGTGCCGCTGGCCGAGCAGCTTGGCCTCGATCCCGATTGGCTCACGTCGCCTGACGGTGTGGCAATGCTCGCCGGCAACGCGGTCGCGCCCGGAAGCATGCCGATTGCGCTCGCCTATGCCGGACATCAGTTCGGCAATTTCGTGCCGCAGCTGGGCGATGGCCGGGCCATTTTGCTTGGCGAGGTGGTTGCCCGTGATGGCGCGCGGCGGGACATTCAGCTCAAAGGCTCCGGCCCGACGCGCTTTTCTCGCCAGGGCGACGGACGTGCCGCGTTAGGGCCCGTCCTGCGCGAATATATTGTCAGTGAGTTCATGGCCGCAGTGGACATTCCAACCACACGCTCGCTCGCGGCCGTTGCGACGGGCGAAACGGTTTGGCGCGAGACGGGGTTGCCCGGCGCGGTGCTGGCCCGCGTAGCATCGAGCCATGTTCGCATTGGCACGTTCCAATACTTCGCCGCACGCCGCGATGTGCAGGGCGTGCGCGATCTGGCCGACTACGTCATTGCCCGGCATTACCCGCATTTGGCTGACCGCCCCAATCCGTATCGCGGTCTGCTGGATGAAGTCGCGGCACGGCAAGCAGATCTGGTCGCGCGCTGGCTTCTGATCGGCTTCATTCACGGTGTCATGAACACCGACAACATGTCGATCGCCGGAGAAACAATCGACTACGGCCCGTGCGCGTTCATGGATTCCTATCATCCCGGCACGGTGTTCAGCTCCATCGATCAGGACGGCCGCTACGCCTTTGGCAACCAGCCCCGCATGGCGCAGTGGAATCTTGCGCGGCTGGCGGAAACCTTGCTGCCGCTACTCGGTGAAACCGATGAAGCCGCGCTGCAGCAAGCACAGGAGGGTATCGATTCCTTCGTTCCCATATTCCAGGCTGCCTATGGGAACGGGCTGTGCCGCAAGATCGGCTTGTCTCAAGCACCTGCAAATTTGGATATTGCACAACAGCTTCTGGAAATCATGGCGGCGAACGAAGCGGACTACACGCTGACATTCCGGCGGCTGGCGGACGCCGCCGAAAATCCCGGCGCGGATGCCGCCTTGATAACGCTATTTACTGATGCAACAGCCTATGATGCGTGGGCGTTAAAGTGGCGCGAACAGCTGGCGCAAGAAGCCACAAGCGCCGCCGAACGCGCGACAGCAATGCGCGCCGCCAATCCGCTGTTCATTCCGCGCAATCACCGCATCGAGCAGGTTATAGGCGCCGCGCTCGGCGGCAACATTGCGCCGTTCGAGACGCTGCTCACCGTTCTGGTGCGCCCTTTCGACGAGCAGCCGGAATTCGCGGACTACGCCACCCCCCCGCTGCCGGAAGAAATCGTGCAGCAGACATTCTGCGGCACCTGAACGGACGCTCGTTATCCGTTCATCACATCCAACAGGCCCGGCGTAACGCCAAGCTGACTGACGAGCTGATCCAGTTCCGCCCGGGCAAGCGGGTTGCTCCGCTGGTGCCGCTCGGCGAGGATCAACTCGTTCTTCAGCGAATGCTCCAGCCCGACAAGTTCCGTCACGCGCACCTTGTAACCGTGCGCCTCGAGTACGAGACCCCGGATCACATTGGTAAGATGCGCGCCGAATTCCCGCCGTTGAATGGGATGCCGCCAGAGCTGATTCAGCGGCCCCCTCTTTCCTTCCAGCAATCGGGGTAGCTCTGCCTGACAGCATGGCACCAGAGCAATGCGCCTCGCTTCGTGGCGCAGCGCAAAGCGAATGGCATCGTCGGTCGCCGTATCGCAGGCATGCAGGGCTGTCACCATATCGGCGTGCCCGCCCGGCAGAGTGGCCGTTGCTATTGGCGCCGCCAGAAAATCCATGCGATCGAAACCACAGGACGCCGCCAACGACCGCGAATGTTCGACGAGTTCTTGCCGCGTTTCCACTGCAAAGACCTGTCCCCTTCCGGCGGGCCCCAAAATCAGGTCGTAAAGGACGAAACCCAAATAGGATTTGCCCGCGCCCAGATCGGCAAGCACAGGATTTTCCGATTCCTGAAGCATCGCGTCCAAAGACGGACGCAGCAATTGCGTCAGGTGCAAAACCTGTTTCAGCTTCCGCCGGGAATCGGCGTTCAACGCGCCGTCCCGGGTAAGGATATGCAGCGACTTTAGGAGAGCGATCGAATTCTCAGACCGCTGGCTTGGCCAAAGCTCCGATAAGGTGTCTTTGGCACTGGCCTGCTTGCGCTCGCGCGCCATATGTTTGTTCAGAAAAATGGCTCCTAGAAAAGGGCGATGGGGTTCACCGGCGAACCGGTGCCGCCTTCAACGGGAAGGGGCGCGAAGGTGATGGCAAATTCATAGCGGTTCAGGCGCCGCGCCGTTGCGACCAATTCTTCCAGGTCGAGACATTCCACAATGTTGATGCCCATCCAATTCAGCACCGCCACATGGATGGGATTGCGCATCCCTTCCCAGCCGGGGCGTTTTGAACTGCGTCCGCCACTGCTCATATTGCGCGCGCATAGCGGCGGTATCCGCCGGAGGAACGGGCGTGGCCTGTGGCGCGGGCGCCGCTTTGCTTTGCAACGCCAAGCCGCCGAATGCTCCCGCAACGGCCAACCCGCTGCATACCGTCAACAACGCCAAACGAAACCGCATTTCATCCTCCCATAGCTAACCGCCGAGAGCCTCTTAACCCGGCGAGGCGCCCTGCGTGTTGACGTAGAGGGCGTAAAGCGACTGCCCCGCCGTCATGAACAGCCGGTTCCGCTTCGGCCCGCCGAAGCACACATTGGCGCAGGTTTCCGGCAAGCGAATCCGTCCGATCAGCTTGCCGGCGGGATTCCACACCGTCACGCCGCTGTAGCCCACATTGTTGCCCGCATTGCTGCCGCACCAGAGATTTCCGTAGATGTCGACGCGGATTCCATCGGTCGCGCAGCGAATCCCATCCACCATGAAGTCGGCGAATTGCTTCTGGTTTCGGATGGTCTTGCCGTCCGCGGCGATGTCGAAGCTCCACACCACTTGGCGGCTAACGATGTAAACTTTCTTGTAATCGGGCGAGAAGGCAATGCCGTTGCCGCCGCCGCCAAACGCTTCCTCGCTGATGATGAGATCGACCCGGCCGGAGGAATCCACGCGATAGATGTTGGAGGGAAGCTCGCCCTTCAACACGCCTGAACCGGCGGGCTGTCCCACTTTACCGTTGAGCAACCCGTTCATGTTGCGCAGGCCGCCCGGTGCATCCGGCATGCCTTCGTACAACGAAGCGCCCGGCGGCGGATCGGTGAACCAATAGCTGCCGTCGACATGCGCGGCGACATCGTTGGGCGAATTCAAATGCTTGCCCTGCCAGGAATCGGCGACGATGGTGACAGACCCGTCGTGCTCATAGCGCACAATGCGGCGGCCGCGATGTTCGCAGCTTATTTGCCGGCCCTGGTGATCGAACGTATTGCCGTTGCTGTTGTTGGAAGGCTGACGGAACACCGACACCCGCCCGTCGTCTTCGATGTAGCGAAGCTGGCGGTCGTTGGGGATGTCGCTCCACACGAGGTAGCGCCCTTGACCGCACCACGCCGGACCCTCATCCCACATGCCGCCCGTGAAGAGCCGGTGAATGGCCGTGTTGTTCACCCGCAGCGCGTTGAACTCCGGATCGATCGTGATGATGTCCGGATCGGGATAGGTGACGGGATTGTTCGGGCTGAAATCCCGCGGCGGGCTTGAGATGACGCTCGGCGGACCGATTCGCGGCGGGCTCGGTGCTGGCCCCTGCTGGGCCAACGCACTCGTGGCGATTGCCGCCGCTCCGGCAGCCGTTCCAAGCCCAAGAAGAGCACCGCGCCGCGATACCGCACCGCCCTCTTTTCCCGTTGTTTTCTCAATTTTCTTTGTCATGCCGCCCTCCCGGAAAGTGAAGGCAGCACACTACCCGGCAAACCACCCGCCAGCCAACCGCAAACCGGCGGCGTCCAGCCCTTACGCGGCTTCGCGCTGGGCGGTCATTGCCGGCTCCATGTCCTGGCAGGCATCCAGGCAAACCTGGATGATCTTCAGCATGTGGGTACGCTTTTCGGGCGCAAGACGGTCGACTTCCATTGCGAGGCTCATGATGTCAGCAGCCATCGGACCGCGCGCACTTTGCTGCGCGGGGTCGAAACCTTCCATGAACCAGCCGAGATTCTGTCCGAGAATATGGGCGATTTCCCATAGCATCGCAGCGGCGATGCGGTTCTTCCCTTTCTCGTACTTTTGCACCTGTTGGAATGTTACGCCAAGTCGCGTCGCCAAAGTCTGGCTGGACATTTTGGCCGCTTGACGCGCGAGTCTTACGCGCTCACCGATCAGGACGTCGGCCGACAAGGTGTTTTTTCTAGGCATTTTTATCCTACGCAGTATCCGAAGAACCCGCTTCGCACTTAGATAGGAAGCAACAGCCGAAGGTACAGATGTCGAACGAATAGAATGCCTATGGAAAAGTACGTACACATTCGGTTCGCAGCCCAATGCGGGCAGGAACTAGAGCTAAGTGATATGCCCCGCTCGAAAGTTGATCGGCATCAACGTGCGCGCCAATGATCTGTCACAAATGAATTGAGCGCCGGTACCGGACTGACAAGACGCAACGAGCGCCACCACTGTTTTCCTTATGCTGCTGGAGCGGATACGTCCCGCGCGGGAATTCGTTCCATACGCAGGCTCTCGCGCCCGAATGTGCCGTAGATAATCGGCGTGATGTAAAGCGTCAGCTCCTGGGAAAGTGCTGACAGGGCACGTTGGGGGAGCGCGCCCTGTCAACCAACGCCCACACACACGGGCGGGAGCAATTGGGAAGCGACGTCAATCGATCACTTCCGCACCCATGGTGCATTGATGAAGATCAACGGCGGCATATTTGTTTTCAGCGCGCCGCAGCTATCTGATCCAGGCGCTTTGCCAAGGCGTTCAGCTCCCATTCCTGGGCGAGCTTTGCGGCGGTTTCGAAATTTGGCGCCTGCGCCGGTAGCCTGGGGAGTGGCGCACGGCGATCCATTGTCGTGATGGATTTATAGAGCAGCAGCTTTTTTTTCGCTCGGCTGGAAAGCGTCCGGCTTGCAGCGCCTGTTCCAGCGTGCCGTATTTGCGCAATAGCACGGCCGCACCTTTTGGTGCCGACGCCGGGCGCGCCTGGAAGTTTGTCGGAAGGATCGCCGCGCAAGGCGATAAAATCAGGCCCCTGTCCGGAATCGAGGGTGGTTGATCGCGGATCGCATCGACCCAGCGTTGCCCTTGGAGAATTTGAAACGCACCGCGCGCCGGCGGCTGTACCAGCGCGTTGTTGGAATAAGATGTTGTCGGATAAATTTCGAACTCGGTTGGCACGACATTGAAATCCCCCGCGAGCACGACTGGCACGTTCGCGGAAAGCAGCTCGGCGGAATGAACGGCGAGACGTTTCACCCAGCGCAGTTTGTAGACGAATTTCGGTCCGTGCTGCGGGTTCCCGTTCGGGGCATACAGCGATGCGATCAGAACGCCGTTCACCGCCGCTTCGATATAACGGCTGTGCGCATCGCCGGGATCGCCAGGCAGAAATTTTCGCGTGAAGACCGGATCGCAGCCGCGCGCCAGAATCGCCACACCATTCCAAGTCCCCCCTGCCACGCCGCGCCATAACCCGCATTTGAAAGCGCTGCTTCGGGAAAATCCGCATCGGTGGATTTTAGCTCCTGCAAACACACGACGTCCGGTCGCGCCTCACCGAGCCATTCGAGCAGATTACCCAGCCGCTTGTTCACATTGTTGATGTTGAACGTGGCAATCTTCATTCAATGCAACAGCGCAAACCGGAGCGTGACGCATGGAAGCGTCGCCGCCCGGTGGGGGTAGTGCCAAAAAGTTGCGATGCTCTATTGCAGCTTCATACGCGCGACTTGGGCGCATTCATCGGTAACTTTGAAGTAGCGCGCCATCGCCTCGCGGCCGATCTCGAAGGGATGCGGTTCGCCGGGCTTGCGTGCCGCCATCAGTTTGATCTTCGTCACCGCCTCATCGAATTCCGAATGGTTCGCCATCAGAATGGTTGCGCCCGCTTTGGCTGCGGCGTCCGCGAGCTTGCGCTGCGAATTGATGTAGATATCAAAGTGCGGCACGTCGTTCACGAAGTTGAAGGCCGTGCCGCCGGAATATGCGACCGTCAGCGGCCGTCCGTTATCCTTCACCTGGAAGATAAACGACAGCGTGCCCGGGGTATGCCCCGGCGTCGTAATCAGCGTCACGCTGCCATCGCCGAGCATGATCTTCTGGCCGTCAGTCGCAACGATATCCCGCTTGGGTTTGCCCTTGGGATATTGGTTCTGCGATTTCTCGATTGAGTCCCAATCGAGCCCAGTCATCACAAGGCGCGAATGGAAGCGGTCCTGCATCATCTTGGCGCCGCCAACATGGTCGCCATGCGCGTGACTGATGATGACGTATTTCACATTGTTCGGATCGAGGCCGAGTTTCTTCAGCCCGCCCGCGATCGCTTCGTCGGACGCATAATCGTACAGCGTATCGATGAGAATGATGCCGTCGCTGGTAGTCAGCGCCCAGGAGGAATGGATTTTCGTGCCGACGAAATACAAATTGTCGAACACCTTGGCGGGTTCCGTGAACCAGGTGTCGCGCGCGGGCGGTGGAGGCGGCGCCACATCGCGTCCCGGCCCGGTTGCCGGCGCAATGCAGACGCGCGCAAGCGTGCCGGTGAAGTCGAAGGCCGCGGCAGCTTTGGCGGCGGCGAGATGGGCTTCCACACCCTCGCCCGCAGGCGCGGCTGCCGCGTGCGCGATCGCAAACGTGGATGCGGCGGCGAACAGTATAGCGATACGTGACTTCATCGGTTTCTCCCTCGCAACTATTGTTGCAGCAGCTTGAACGTCCATAGCGACCCGCCGTGTGGCACATGCGTCAGATTCGGATCGGGCTGACGGGCATATACCCCACCGATCCCGCTCGTCACGGTTACATATTGCTGGCCGTTCCGCTCCCAGGTGACGGGCTGACCGATAATTCCTGACGGTGTCTGGAACTGCCACAGGATTTTGCCGGTGTCGGCATCCACCGCAATAAATTCGCCCGTCAACTCGCCGGTGAAGACGAGCCCACCAGCCGTCACCAGCGTGCCCGAATAATTCGGGCTCTTGAACCCGGTCTGCCACTTGGCCGCGCCGGTCATGGGGTCGATGGCCTTGAGATATCCGCGCGGATCGGGATCGGGATAAAGGGTGCGCTGCCGAACTGTGACGCCGCCGCTGCGGTCGCCTTCTTTCAGATTCTTCACCTGATCGACGGGCAGCGTTTCGTATTCCACACCCATGTTGAAGGTGTTCACATAGGCGAGCCCTGTCATCGGGCTGAACGACATCGGAAACCAGTTCGTGCCGCCAGAAATGAACGGCCAGCTCTGAATTTTCGCGACGCCATTGATGATCTTCTTGGTGTCTTCGGACCACACCGGGCGGCCCGTCGCCATATCGACTTTGTCGGCCCAGGTGACCTTTACATATTTGTTCGCCGCCAGCAGTTTGCCGTTGGCGCGGTCGAGCACATAGAAAAATCCATTGCGCGAGGCCTGCATCACGACTTTGCGCGAAGCGCCCGCGACATTCACATCCGCCAGGATCAGCGCGTTCACATTGTCATGGTCGAACGGATCGTTGGGCGACGTCTGGTAAGCCGACGCGCGCCGCCATGATCTTGACAGCATCGTCCTGCGTTTTGGGATCGTTGATGTAGGTAACGACGCGGTCCCACACCTTCACGAGTTTCTGCCACTCAGCCTTGCGCGATGCGAGACTGGAAGGACTGACCGTCAGCACGTCGTAGATCAGACCCGGCGCCTGGGCGGAGGTGTAAACAGGATGGGCACCAGGCATCGCCTTCATGGCCATGCCGGAATTGGGCTGCCACGCGCCAATCGCCGCGACTTGCCCCGACCCCAGGACTTGCGGCGTTTCATTTGTCTTGGCGTTGACGAGCGTCACATCCTTGTCGGTCATCCCGTTCTTCTGCAGCCCGTCGAGCAGCAGAAGGTGTTCGACCAGACCCAATTCAATGCCGATCTTCTGGCCCTTCAGATCCTTCAGCGTTTTGAAATTCGCTTTGGCGACGATCATGTCGTTGCCGTTGGAATAATCAGTGAGCATGATCATCACGCTCTTGCCGCCGGACGCGCCCGTGACCAGGGCATCGCCGTTCGTCACCAGCACGCCGTCGATCTTGCCGCCCGAGAACGCGTCCATGGAGGCGGAGTAATCGAACCATTCGAACTGGGCATCTATGCCGGCCTGTTTCAGCCAGCCTTTGTCGATGGCCACCTGCCAGGCGACCCAGCCGGGCCAATCGCTGTAGCCGATCTTGAGGGGAGCAGCCTCCGCTCCGCCTGTTCCCATCAGCAAAGAGGCAATCAGTCCTAGCGCCCATTTCATCTGCGTCTTCTTCATGCTCTGGCTCTCCATGGCTTGCCGCACGACCGGTGTTGCAGCGCAGCAAAGCAAGGCCTGTGCCATCGCGTCAACTCGGGATATGCCCTGTTTACAGGCATTTTCATGTGTATCGGTGGTGCCTGCTAATGTAATTTGCACACAATTTAGGCACTGGCGCTTATTTAGTCACCGGACGGCACGCGCAAAGAAAAACGCCGCTCGCCCTGGTTACGGGCAAACGGCGTCTGTCACGACTACAAAATTCCGGATGAAACCTTAGCGGGCTGGCGCCGCCTTCTGTTCGTCCAGGATGGCGTGGAACATCGCTTCTTCCACGTCCGCCTCGGCGAAGCAGCTTGCCGGGTCGATGAAGGGATTGGGCGCGCCGGGTTTCAGCTTCGCGTACTTCTCCAGCATATTATATTGCGCGCCGTGATCGCCGAGCTGCACATCGCACGGTAGCGTACGGACGACTTTGAAGGACCGGGTGAACTCCTCGGCGACGTTGGGCGCAACCGTCAGGCCCGGTCGCAAGCTGCACCCGAACAGGACGTTGTAGCTCTTGCCGCCGTCAGCAACCGTGGTCGTGTAGGAGGTGCAGCCGCGGGTGTGGCCCGCCGTCAGATGCGCCGTCAGCGTGACATTGCCCAGCGTCACCTTATCGCCGTCATGGATGACGCGATCAATCGGGTGCTCCTTGCCGCTCGGCTTGATGTCCTTCAGCGCGGGCATGTCTTCGGCCATGTGAATGACCTGCGCGCCGGTGAGTTGTTTCACCATGGCGTCGCCTTCCATGTGATCGAGATGGGCATGGTTGCCGAGCAGGATTTTCGTGTCCGCGAATTTAAAGCCCAATTGCTCGACCGATTTCTGGATCACCGGCACATTGCGTTCATAGGTGCTGTCGATCAGGATATTGCCCTGCGGGGTGACGATCAGGAACGAGCTGAGAGTCTTGGTGCCCACATAATAAATGTTGCCGATGATCTTGTGCGGCGGGAACTGGGATTCCTGGTCTTCCTTCGTCCCCATATTGCGGGACAGGATCGAACGCGGCGTGAAGGTCTGGCCATGCACGGTAACCGCCGGATGATCCGGCGGAGGAGGGTTTTGCGCCAGCGCCTGATCCGCAACGGTCAACAGCGCCAAGCCCGAAACAGCGGACGCCAAAAGAGCAAGCCTCGACGCGTTCATAAAACCCTCCGAAAAATAGCGATGCGATTCAGTAACATTACTCTTCCGAAGTGTCATGCCCTCCCTTTCCTCCCCCCGTTGTTACGGGGGAGGTGGCGCGCGCAGCGCGACGGAGGGGGCGCTGGCCGCTCAATCTAATCCGGCACTTGCTCCGTTTGCGGCTTGTCCTTGTCGGTGATGTTCAACTCGATCGACCGCACCGGCTTGTTCGTCAGGTTCTGATTGCGATGGATCGTGCCGCGCGGGACATACACATACTCGCCGGGTTTGAGCGTGCGCGGCGGCTGACCTTTGATTTGGAAGGTGACCTCGCCTTCCTGAACCGCCCACCACTGATCGCCGGGATGGCGATGAAACTTATTGCTGGCCCCCGGAGGAATAATCACGTTCTGCAGACGCACCTGACGCGTCGGGTCCTTTTCCAGCGGCATCTGGAAATAGGGCTTGGGCTGGAAACCCGAACCAGACGGCTCGGCGGCGAAAGACACGCCGGTGAGAGCAAATGCTGCAACGGACACGATTGCGATGGATAGTATGGCTTTGGTCATCGATCCCTCCCACGGGTCTATTTGTTCGGGAAGGATAAAGCATATCGGCGTCATCGGACATGGCCGCTGCGCTGCCGCCGCCCCCTCCACCGCTTCGCGGTCCCCCTCCCCCGCTTCGCTACGCTACGCAGGGGAGGAGCTATTTGCGGATGGAGTCGGCGGCGAGTTTCACGACGTCGGGTGGGTAGGCGTAGACCTCGCGCACCAATTGCTCGACTTTCGTGCCGGTTTGCGGGCGCACGTCCAGCGCCAATTTTCTCATCTCAGCCACGAACGCCGGGTCCTTCATCGTAGCGTCGAAGGCATCGCGCAGGACCTTGGTGCGGTCCGCCGGAAGTCCGGGCGGCGCTGCAAAGGGGCGCGCCACGGTTAGCCGCGAGAAGATCAGCTTCAACGCTGCCTTCTGCTTTGCGTCATCCGTCAGATCGCCGAGTAGCGGCACGCCGGGCAAATCCAACGCTTTGTCGACGCCCAGTTCCAGCGCGATGGTGATCTGCTTGGAATCCAGAAGCTGCTTGTCGCGGCTCATCAGGCTCGACCACGACCACCCGCACAGGCCATCGATTTCGCCACGCTGAATGGACAACACCGTTTCGGCGCGGCCGGGAAATCCCGACACCACGCGCACCGGCACATGAAACATGTTCTTCAACACCGCCGGATAGATTTCGTCGTCCGCCGTAGCGCCCGCCCCGCCGACTTTGAAGGGCTTGGTCTTCATGTCCTGCCAGGAACGGATGCCGGACTTCGCGGAAAAACCGCAGACCGCCGGTTCATCCGTAACGCTGCCGATCCAGGTGAATTTCGTCGCGTCGAATTGCTGGCCTTCCGTGCGGCCGAGCAGACGCTCCATCGGCAGGCCGCGGTCGAAAATGCCGAACACGGCGCCGTCCTTGGGCGCAACGCTATACAGATAATTGGCGGCCTTGACCGAACCCGCCCCCGGCATGTTTTGCGGCACGACCGCGGGATTACCCGGAATGTGCTGGCCCATATGACGCGCCAGCACGCGCGCATACAGATCGTAGCCGCCGCCAGCGCTGAACCCGACGATGAGCTGGACCGTGCGCCCTTTATAAAAGTCCGCAGGCGTTGCCGCCTCCGCGGACGACGCAGCGACCGCGATGGCCAGTACGGCGGATATAAAGGAGGCGCGCATCACGCCCCCACTGTGTCGTGCCGCGTGATGGTGTGATTGCCGAGCTCTTCCGCTTTGGCGCGATAGAGGGCTGCCCCACGCTCATGCCGCATGATCGTTGCGGGATCGTCGGCGGAGAGCGGCGGCTGTTCCAATTCAAAATAGCCGTAGCGGTCCTGCCCACGCACCAGCAGCGCGCTCGTCTTCAGCGCGCCTACTTGCGTCAGCGCAGGCGAATGATAGACGAAGGTCACGCCGATACGCCGCTCGATTGCTGTGTTGGGCGGTGAACCATGTACCAGCAACCCATGATGCAGAGACGCCTCGCCGGGTTCGAGCGAAGTCGGCACAGCCGTGAAGCCGGACAAATCGGCGTCGACGCGCTGGCCGCTGGACAGCATGTTGCGCTGCTCGACTTCATAGCGCACCGGCAATTGTCCAAGCCTGTGCGATCCCGCCAGAAACCGCATCGAACCGCTCTCAGGCTTCGACGGCGTCAGAGCCAGCCACACGCTCACGACCTCGCAGGGCGTGTGCCCGAAATAGGTATTGTCCTGATGGAAGCTCACATAGGAGCTTTCATCCGCGCTCTTTGCCCACACCGTGTTTTGGTAGAGCAGAATGTCGGGGCCGATGAGGTCTTCCACCACATCCAGAATGGCGGGATGCGTGCCCAACGCGTACGCCCAGGGAAAACGCAGATAGAGCTTGGTCCGCACGGTCCCGCGCAATGCGCCGCCTTGCGACTCTTCCATCGCTTCCAGCGCCCGGCGCGTATCCGCCGCGGCTTCCGCCGAGATCATGCGGACCGGCGAGATGAAACCATCTCGCCGGTAATTCTCCACCTGAGCTAACGTCAGGCGTTTGGGCACGGCTATTCGACCGCTTCGATCACGCGGATGTCGCGCTCGCACGAATTGGTGCCAAGTGCGTCCAAGGCTTCCCTATAAGACGGGCTGGCATAGGCGCTCGCCGCCGCTTCGGCGCTGGGAAACTCGATAATGACCGTGCGCTGCATCAGTCCCTGTTCCATCGTCTTCGTCGGCATGCCGCGCGCGATGAACCGCCCGCCCTGCGCCGCCAATGCCGGCCCCGCAATTTTGGCATATGCCGCAACGGCATCCGGATTCGAAATGGAACGATAGGTCGTGATCCAATAAGCCTTAGGCATAATCCCCTCCTGTTGTTTTGCGTGAGGCTAGAGGACAGTCCTGGTCCTGACAACGGCGTAAAAAACGCCCGAAATACGGGAGAACTAGCGCAATCATCACCTCCACCTTGTGGGGAGGTCGAAATTGGGAGCGCAGCGAGCAATTTCGGGTGGGGGGGAAGCTAACCGGAACAATCCCCCCCACCCGAAATGCCTCGCGGCTGAAGCCGCTTCAGCATTTCGACCTACCCGCAAGGTGGAGGTGATCCTAATCTCGAAAGCTGCGGCCTTTGACGACCGAGGCACGGCCGAACTTGGCACGGACGCTGTCGATGGCGCGTTCGGCGGCGGCGCGGCGGCCCGCACCGGTGTCCAGAAAATCAGGCGGATCACATTCCACCGCCGGTCTGATTTGGTTGAGGCCCACGCCGAGCAAGCGATACGGCGTGCCCTTCGCTTCGCGTTGCAGCAATGTCCGGCTGACGCGGAAGATCACGTCGGACAATTGCGTCGGCGCTTCCAAACTCGCGCTGCGCGTGACAATCCGAAACGCCGCCGTTTTCAGTTTCAGCGTGACCGTGCGCCCGCCGAGTTCGTCCGCTTTGGCGCGCGCCGACACCCGCTCGGCTTGGTCCCACAAAATGCGCTCCAGCTCCGCGAACGCGGCAATGTCGCGCTCGAAGGTGGTCTCTGCGGAGATGCTTTTCGCCTCGCCTTCCGGCTCAATCCCGCGTCTGTCTTCGCCGTTCGCCAAGCGATGCAGCCACAATCCCGTTTCCCCGTAGCGATCTGCCAGCATCCGCGCGGTCATCACCTGAAGCTGCCCGATCCGCGCGATGCCATCCTTTGACAAGCGCTTTTCCAGCACCGGGCCGACGCCACGGATCATTCCCACCGGCTTGTCCGACAAGAAGCTGACAGCCTCAGCGCGCCCGATGACGGCAAAGCCGCGCGGCTTTTTCAGATCGGACGCAAGCTTGGCCAGAAACTTGTTGTAGGACAGCCCCACCGACACGGAGATACCGATCTCCTTATCGATACGGCTCGTTAGCGCGGCCATGGTCTTGGCCGGCGCCATGCCGTGCAGCCGTGTGGTGCCCGATAGATCGAGATAGGCCTCATCCAAAGAAAGCGGCTCGACCATCGGTGTCAGCGCCGTCAGCAGCGCTCGGATATCCCGCGCCACGGCGGCGTATTTTGCCATCTGCGGCGGAATCACAATGGCATGGGGGCAAAGCTTCCTCGCCTGAAACATCGGCATCGCCGACTTCACCCCGAATTTCCGCGCTTCATAGCTGGCCGTCGTCACCACGCCACGCTGGCTGCCGCCGCCGACAATCACCGCCTTGCCTAACAGCGAAGGATCGTCACGGATTTCCACGGCCGCATAAAATGCATCGCAATCGACATGCGCGATCGAAAGATCGTCCAACTCGGGATGCGCCAGTATGCGCGCGCTGCTGCAACGCGGACAGGAACGATCCTCCTCCGCGGCATCGGCCAGACAGTCCCGGCAGAACGCGCCCATACGAATCCCAAACGTGCTGCGGCCATTCTAACGCACCCGTTAATTCTATCGTGCATTTCATTGCCCAAAGCGCGAGTGGCGGGCTATCTATCCCCCATGCTGAAATCACTCTCTCAAATCCGGAAATTTCTGGTCGCTCCCAACACCCAACCCGTGGGGCGCGATGAGTTGCAAACCGCCGTCGCCGTTCTGCTCGTCGAGGCCGCGCGCCGCGACGACACCTTCGATGGGGTGGAAAGGGAAAAGATCGAGCATCTGCTTACCGCCAAATTCGAGCTTACGCCCGAAGAGACGCGCGAACTGCTGGCTCAGGCGGAAGCCACCGCCGACCGCACGTCTCAGCTTCATCCGTTCACGCGGCTTGCGGTGGAACGCATGTCGCCCGAACAGCGGGTTCGGCTGATCGAAATGTTGTGGGAAGTCGTTTACGCCGACGGCGTGCTGGACCCGGAGGAGGACGCCCTCGTCCGCCGTATCGCCGGCCTTATATATGTGTCGGATGCCGACCGCGTGGCGGCCCGCCAGCGCGTTCTGGCCCGGCTTCAACATTAAGGCGAGCGGTCTCGATTTAGGGTGAAACGCGGGCGCGTTCACCTTATATTCTCATCCATGCTGCCCGACCACCTCTTCCATCCCGCCGTAAGACGCTGGTTTGAAAAGACTTTCCCCGTACCAACGCCGGCGCAGGCGGAAGCGTGGCCGGAGATCAAGCAAGGGCGGAATGTGCTGATTGCCGCCCCCACGGGCTCGGGCAAGACGCTGGCGGCCTTCCTCGCGGCCATCGACACGCTGGTTCGTGAGGGCATCGAAGGCCAACTGCCGGATGAGACCCAGATTGTCTACATCTCGCCGCTGAAGGCGCTCTCCAACGATATCCAACGCAATTTGGAAGCCCCCATTGCCGGCATTGCCGAGGAGCTTCGCGCCGAAGGGTTGCCCGAGGTCGAAATCCGCACCTTCGTGCGCACCGGCGACACGCCGCAAGCCGACCGCGACCGCGCACGACGCCGCCCGCCCCATATCGTGGTCACCACGCCGGAGTCGCTCTACATCCTGCTCGGCTCCGAATCCGGGCGCGCCATGCTGAAAACCACGCGCTCGGTGATCGTGGACGAAATCCATGCGCTTGCGCCCAACAAGCGCGGCAGCCATCTCGCGATCTCGCTGGAACGGCTGGAGGCCCTGTGCGAGCGCAAGCTGACGCGCATCGGTTTGTCGGCGACGCAGAAGCCCATCGAGGAGGTGGCCAAGTTTCTCGTCGGCTCCGATCCGCAGGCGCGCTGCAAGATCATCGACACCGGCCACATTCGCGCCCGCGATCTTGCGCTGGAACTGCCGCCCTCGCCGCTCGAATCCGTCATGTCGAATGAGGTGTGGACCGAGATTTACGACCGTCTGGTGCAGCTGATCGAAGTACACAAGACGACGCTGATCTTCGTCAACACCAGGCGCATGGTGGAGCGCGTCACGGCGCAGTTGTCCGACCGCCTGGGCGAAACCGCCGTCGCCGCACATCATGGCAGTCTGGCAAAGGAACAGCGTTTCGATGCCGAACAGCGGCTGAAAATCGGGAAGCTGAAGGCGCTGGTGGCCACCGCGTCCCTGGAATTGGGCATCGACATTGGCGATGTCGATCTCGTCTGCCAGATCGGATCGTCGCGCGGCATCGCCTCCTTCCTTCAGCGTGTCGGGCGTTCGGGTCATGCGGTCGGCGCGACGCCGAAGGGGCGATTGTTTCCGCTGTCGCGCGATGAACTGGTGGAATGCACCGCGCTGCTGGATGCCGTGCGTCGCGGCGAATTGGACAAGCTTGCCGTGCCTAAGCATCCGCTCGATGTGCTTTCGCAGCAGATCGTGGCCGAAAGCGCGGCGCGTGAATGGAGCGAAGACGGCCTGTTCGCGCTGATGCGGCGCGCGTGGCCGTATCGCAATGTCGAGCGCAAGGAATTCGATGCCATCGTCACCATGCTGGCCGAAGGGTTCAGCACAAGACGCGGACGGCGTGGCGCGCTGATCCATCATGACGCCGTCAACCACGTCATCAAGGGACGCCGTGGCGCGCGTCTGACCGCCATCACGTCGGGCGGCGCCATTCCCGACAATGCCGATTACAAGGTTCTGCTCGAACCGGAAAACAATTTCATTGGCACTGTGAACGAGGATTTCGCGGTCGAGAGCATGGCCGGGGATATTTTCCAGCTCGGCAATCATTCCTATCAGATCATCCGCGTCGAGCGCGGCACAGTGCGCGTGGAAGACGCCCACGGCCAGCCACCCACCATTCCATTCTGGCTGGGCGAAGCGCCGGGCCGCAGCGACGAGTTGTCCGTGTCGGTGTCGCGCCTCCGCGAGAAAATAGACGCGAAGCTGACGGACGATCCGGCGCGCGACAAAACCAGGCAATGGCTGACTGATGAGCTTGGGCTTTCCGACATCGCCGCTTATGAGCTGACCGAATATCTCGCCGCCGCGCGCGCGGCGCTGGGCACATTGCCGACACAAGACACCATCGTCTTCGAACGCTTCTTCGATGAAGCAGGCGGGATGCAGCTTGTCATTCACTCCCCGTTCGGCAGCCGCATCAATCGCGCCTGGGGTCTGGCGTTGCGAAAACGCTTCTGCCGCAAGTTTAATTTCGAGCTGCAAGCCGCCGCGACCGAAGACAACATCATCCTGTCGCTGACAACGGCGCACAGCTTCGATCTGACGGATGTCGCGCGCTATCTCAATTCCAACAGCGTTGAACACATCCTGATCCAGGCGATGCTCGATGCGCCGATGTTCGCTACCCGCTGGCGCTGGGTGATCGGGATTTCGCTGGCGGAGCCGCGCTTCCGCGGCGGCAAGAAGGTGGCGCCCCAGCTTGCGCGCATGGCGGCGGAAGACCTTTTGGGCGCGGTGTTTCCCGATCAAATCGCCTGCTTCGAGAATTTGACCGGCGAACGCGAAATTCCCGATCACCCGCTGGTCAATCAGACGATCCATGACTGCCTGACGGAAGCAATGGATTTGGCGGGGCTGATACGTCTGCTTAAGCGGATAGAGGCAGGCGAAATTCGTATCGTCGCGTGCGACCTGACCGAGCCGTCGCCACTGGCTATGGAAATATTGTCGGCGCGGCCTTACGCCTTTTTGGACGACGCCCCGCTGGAAGAGCGGCGCACGCAGGCTGTTATGGGGCGGCGTTTCTTGTCGCCGGAAGATGCCGCCGATATCGGTCGGCTCGATGACGAAGCCGTCGAACGCGTGCGCGAGGAAGCCTGGCCCGACGCCACCAATGCCGACGAACTTCACGACGCGCTGGCTTGGCTCAGCTTTGCCACCGCGGAAGAAGCTGCTGCTCATACCGGCTGGTCCGAATGGCTGGCGCAATTGGCGCAGCAAAAGCGTGTGGCAAAACTGGCTTTGGCATCCGGGCCGATCTGGATTACGGCGGAGCGCCTGCCGCAGTTCCGGGCCCTGTGGCCCAATGTGAAACTCGATCCTGATATCCTGGCGCCCGAAGCCTATGCCGCGAAGAACTGGACGCCCGAGGACGCGCTGGTCGAAATCATCCGTGGACGGTTGGAAGGTTCCGGCGCCATCACGGAAGCCGCGCTCGCCGCTCCTCTCGGATATTCGGTAGCAAACATCGCGGGCGCCTTGGCGGCCCTGCAAGCCGAAGGCTTTGCCATGCGCGGGCGCTTCACGCCGGGCACAGCAGCGGACGAATGGTGCGAGCGCCGGCTGCTCGCGCGCATTCATAGCTACACCGTCAAGCGGCTGCGGGCGGAAATTCAGCCCGTCCCTGCGCGCGACTATCTGCGTTTCCTTGCGGCCTGGCAGCGCGTCGCGCCGGACACGCGCATGGAAGGCCCTGATGCGCTGGACACAGTGGTCAATCAGCTCGAAGGCTTCGAAGGCGCGGCCGCCGCCTGGGAATCGGAAATCCTGCCTGCGCGCATCAAGGGCTACGATCCCGCGTGGCTGGACGACCGCTGCCTTGCCGGCCAGATCACCTGGACGCGTCTGAAGCCGCGCGCCACCGGCGGCGAGAACAAGCCCTCTCCCGTGCGCACGACGCCGATTGCTTTGTTCGCGCGGCGTCACGCCAATCTTTGGTCGTCGCTTTCCTCCTCGACAGAAGCTGCCGAGCCGGGCGCCCACGCGCAGGCCGTGGCGGACTTCATCCGCGAGAACGGCGCCTCGTTCTTTGACGAAATCGTGGACGGCGGCGGGCTGCTCCGGGTTCAGGTGGAAGCGGCACTCGCGGAACTCGTGGCTTTAGGCCGCGTCAATTCCGACAGCTTTGCCGGACTGCGTGCGCTGCTCGTCCCGGCGAGCGAACGTAAGTCCGCGTCCTCGCACCACCGCCGGGCCAAGCTTGGCATGGAAGACGCCGGCCGATGGGCGCTAACGCGGCGTGCCGCGCGCGGTGTTTCGCCCGCCGCTGACGCGGAAGCGGCCGAGCACGTCGCTCGCACGCTGCTTAATCGCTATGGCGTGGTGTTCTGGAAATTGCTGGCGCGCGAAGCCGATTGGCTCCCGCCCTGGCGCGATCTGTTGCGCGTGTACCGCCGTCTCGAAAGCCGCGGCGAAATTCGCGGCGGGCGTTTCGTCTCCGGTTTTTCCGGCGAGCAATTCGCCCTGCCCGAGGCTATCGGCGCGTTGCGCGAGATGAAGCGACAAGAACCGACGGGCGCCTGGATTTCCGTCTCCGGCGCCGATCCGTTGAATTTATTGGGCATACTGACGCCGGGGCCGAAGCTATCCTCACTGACGGGCAACCGGTTGCTCTACCGCGACGGCGTTCCGATTGCGGTTCTGCAGGGCGGCGCGATCGAATTTCTCGAAACGTTGGCGCCGAACGAAGAATGGCAGGCGAAAAAGGTCTTGCTGCGCGGCGCGGCGCCATCACCTGCCGAGACGGACGATCTGGACCGCCGCCGCTTTACGCGCATGCGCCCTCGGCAAATCCTTAACGCCGCGCAATAGCGCGCACGGCGCGGATACTGAGAATAACCCGCTTCCCGGTGGACTCTTTTGCCTCGGCCGTTCGATAGTTCAGCTTAGGATGATCAGGGCTTGGCGAAGCTTACCAGCTCGGAGACCGCCGCTCCGTCTTTGCGCGGGTCGGAAGCTCCAAGATTTACTTTGGCTTTGAAGTCGCGTTGCACAGCCTGCCCAGATCCCATGCGCGTCGATGAATAATCGCCGCGCATGACGATCTCATGGCCCATCGCGGTCAACTCCTTGCGCGTGGCTTCGGGAATGCGCGACTCGAAGTTCACGTCGCAGCCGGCGAAGGTTTCCTTGGAGAAGCGTGGCGCATCCAAGGCCGCTTGGATGTTCATGCCGTAATCCACCACGTTGGAGACAAACTGCGCGTGGGCCTGGGCCTGATTCCAGCCGCCCATAATGCCGAAGGCGACCTTCACGTCGCCACGCTCCATGAAGGCGGGAATGATCGTGTGAACGGGACGCTTGCGCCCGGCGAGCACGTTGGGATGGCCCTTATCGAGCGTGAACAAGCCGCCGCGGTTCTGCAGCACAAAGCCGGCGCCACCGACCGCAATGCCAGAGCCGAAACCGACCGTCGAATAATTGCTCTGGATCAACGAAACCATGTTGCCGTCTTTGTCGACAACGGAAAGATAGGTCGTGCCATTATCCGTACCCGGAGGAACGCCGGGGCCGACATCGCACGCCGCTTTGCTGGAATTGACCAGCTTAGCCCGCTCAGCCGCGAAATCCTTCGACTTCAGCCCCGCAACCGGAATTTTGGCGAAGCGCGGATCGGCGTCGTAACGGATCATGTCCGCATAGGCGACCTTCTTGGCTTCGATCATCGCGTGCAGGGCCTTGGCCGAGTTCTGTCCCATCTGCTTGAGCGGAAACCGCTCCATGATGTTCAGCATCTCGAGCGCGGCAATGCCCTGCCCGTTCGGCGGCAATTCGTAGACCGTCCAGCCGCGATACGTGGTCGAGATCGGATCGACCCATTCCGCGCTATATTCCGCAAGGTCGGCCGCCTTCATGACGCCGTCATGCGTTGTCTCGGTGGTGAGAATCTTCTTTGCGATCTCGCCTTTGTAAAAAGCGTCCCGCCCTTGCGCCGCGATCTGCCGGTACGACCAGCCAAGGTCGGGATCTTTGAAGACTTCACCCGCATTCGGCAGGCGGCCGTTGACCAGAAACGTCTTGGCCGTCGGTTCATCGGCCTTCAGAGCGTCCAGGCTGTCCTTCCAGTAGACGCTTACAACTTCCCCAATGGGGAATCCCTTCTCTGCAAAATGAATCGCAGGCGCCAGCAGTTCGGCAAATTTCTTGGTGCCGAAGCGCTTCAACATCTGGTCCCAGCCTTCCACGGCGCCAGGCACGGTCGCGGAATAGATGCCACGCTGCGGCATGCTCTTATAGCCGCGCTGCAGCAGGTAATCTGCCGTCAGTCCTGCGGGCGACCAGCCCGAGGCGTTCAGCCCATACAGCTTGCCGGACTTGGCGTCGTAGACGATAGCGAAGAGATCGCCGCCGATGCCGTCATTCATCGGGGCGATCAGGCCCATCATGGCGTTTGTCGCCACAGCCGCATCGATGGCGTTGCCGCCCGATTCAAGTATGCGGGCGCCGACTTGCGATGCGAGCACGCTCTCGCTTGCAACGACGCCGGATTGTGAGGCCACCACGGAGCGAGACTGCGAACGGTCCTGGGCCTCCGCGGCGGCGCTCACCAGCGTGAAGGCAGCCACCGTCGTGGCAAGAAGCGTTTTGAACATCTTAAGTCCTCCCAAACGTCCCATGCGGCATTGCTATGGCCGCAACCATAGCCACCTCGAATAGGCAATTCCACAGTGGCGGGGCGTTCCCACGCCTTTGGATGGTTCTTCCTGAGGCGCAACCGCGCTATCTTATGGGAGACTGAGGGGCAGGGATTGAACGGATGAAGCACGATTCAGGGCGGCGCGCGGCGCTTGCAGGACTTGGCATGGCGGCTGGGGCGGCGGCGCTTGGCAGTAACCCGGCGAAGGCAGCAAAGGCGTCGGACACGTGGATGGCGCAAGGCGCCGCGACGCTGAAGGCGCTTCATGCGCGTCTCAACGCCCTGCCGCACCGCCGCGATTTCAAATCCGTTCCCATGGTTCTGGAAGACGAGAATTTTTGGGACCACGAGGCGCTCAACGAATTGCTGGCCTATCGGGGCGCGCCCAAACAGATCTGGGACAACAAGGACCTCGGCGGCCCCTGGCTGAATTTGATGCGCAATAATCTCAACGTGCAGTCGCGCTCGTTCAAAAAACCGGATTTCTTGATCCTGTCGGCGACGCACGCCTCGGCGCATCTGGCGATGTACGATCAGGAGACGTGGGACAAGTACAACCTGTCCAAACTGGCCGGCGCCGGATTCACCAACAACAGACTGATCGTCGAGCAGAAGGCCGGGTCCGCCGACCCGAAAAATCTGCAGGACCCTGAGGGCGCCTACTCCCCCGCCAATAATTCCATTCCGGCCTTGCAGCGCCGCGGCGCTGTCTTCCTGGCCTGCCACAACTCCATCTGGGAGCAGTCCGAAGCGTTGATCCGCAACGGCTCCAATCCCGACAAGCTTTCACACGAAGCGCTGGCGGCGGAATTGACCAACCACCTCATACCCGACGTCGTTCTGACGCCCGGGGCTGTTGCGACGTTGCTGTATTTCCAGGAAGCCGGATTCCAATACGCGACGTAGCGAAGGCGAACGGCGTCTTCGTCTACCGGCCGGCGGCGATCTTGCGATCCTGCACTTGTGTGGATTGGGGCACGTCGCGCGATGCGGCTGCGGCGATTTTTGTGTCTTGGACATCCCGCGCCATTACAACCCGCTTTTCCCCATCAAAGGGAATGGCCATGGCGTAGGGCCTTACGTCCGGGCTGCGCGGCGTAACCGCGACAACTTCAATGTCCGAAGCTTTAAGCTCGCCCGCGAAAGCAGACGATGTGCACAATAGGAAGGCAGCGGTAGCAAAAAATTTGCAGTGGCTCACCCAAATAACCCTGGTTCAACGGTTTCGGTTGAACCACTGCAAGTGTCAGGCCACTCCTCCCGAATGCGTCATGCTCAGCTGATTGGGCTCTTCTGCACGACGGTAAAGCGTTTCAATTCCTGCTTCGGCCGATCCCATGACGGCGAAAGCTGCGATGCTTTGCGATAGTCGAGATAGGCGCCGGGAAGATCGCCCGAATCTTCGCGAGCCATGGCGCGGTTGAAATACACGCGCTCCAAATTCGACGGCGAAAGCTTGAGGCTCGCCGTCAAATCGGTCACGGCGTCCCTGGGGCGGCCGGCCAACATCTGTGCAACACCGCGGTTGACGAGAGCTTCCGGTACTCTACCGCAGCGGTGGCCGGATCGGCTGGCCATATGGGAAATGTCGGCTTAACCGGCCACGGCGGCAACGTAGCGCTGAAGAGCCGAGAGCCTAGCGACTATCAGGTCTCCATTCTTGAAGTCGCAGGTAGCTACGCGAACATCGATGACATCCTGAAGATGGAAGCCCGCTGGAAACAAAAACTGCAAAGCCAAGAAATGGGGGTGAATAGGAATTGACATATCGATAGGTCGTCGATTGTTCAGCATCATCGCCAACAGACCGTCCCTTAGATTTTGACACTATTGCATCGCGCGTCCGGCTTGTGCCGGATCGGGCTCTACGCGCGCCGCATGACGGCGCTTCCCGAGCCGCTCTCGCGTCTCAGCCATTCGGTGACGATCCCTCGCGCAAGATGACTCGGCCAGCCTTCGGCTGACTTTCTTCTTTTCGTTTACGGGGCCTGCGGCCCCCTGCCTGTCAAGGCCAAGCCCTCTAGGGGTGCCTGCGGGGCGTATCCCCGTTTAAGGCACAACGCCATATATTGTCCGTCTAAAGATTATATGGAGAGGCTAACCAGAAGTTGCAGGCAGCACACAGGCCGCAAGAGCCAGTCCTATGCCCCTGACCACCTATCCACGCCGCCAAGACGCGGATTTCAGCCTTCGAGGCGTCGCGGCCGCCATTCAAGCCCTGGACGGGTTCGTATTCTCTGTTGGGGGCTGCGGCGAACGAAGGCCCAGCCAATTCCCCGGTTCCTGGAAATACCGGGAATTGAAGTCCCCCAAGCGGAAGGCTTCAAAGGCCTGTCGCTAAGGCTGCTAAGATTTTTAGCTGGTCCTGGCGGTTGCAAGAGTATAATGCCGCTGTCCCCTCCGATGAAAACCGGCCTAAGCCAGTCCTCGATGGCGGCCGAACGGGCATTAACCCTTCAACAGGAACGGTTCTATTGGCATTTCTACCGACGAATACCTCGCTTGCCCGCGCGTTAGCCGAGCATAACTTTACAGAACCGACCGCCGTACAGACGGCGGTGTTGCAGCCCGATGCCCTCGAAAGAGATCTTCTGGTCTCGGCGCAGACGGGGTCTGGCAAGACCGTGGCCTACGGCTTGGCGATAGCGACGACGCTCTTAGGCGACGCCGAAGCCTTTGGGAGGGCGGGTGCGCCGGTTGCCCTGATCGTAGCGCCAACCCGTGAGCTTGCGCTTCAGGTCCAGCGGGAACTCACCTGGCTCTATCAATATGCGGGCGCCCGCGTTGTGTCCTGCGTCGGCGGCATGGATCCCAGGGAGGAGCGGCACCTTCTGAAAGGCGGCGTGCATATCGTCGTGGGAACGCCGGGGCGGTTGCGCGATCATCTGGAACGCGGCTCGCTGGAAGTTTCGCACATCAAGGCGCTCGTGCTCGACGAAGCCGACGAAATGCTGGATCTCGGATTTCGCGAGGACCTCGAATTCATTCTGCAGACGATGCCCGAGGAACGCCGGACATTGCTGTTTTCGGCGACGATTCCCAAAACCATCGTGAGCCTGGCAAAGAATTATCAGCGCAACGCGTTCCGCATTCAAACCGCGGGCGAGGAAAGCGGCCACGCCGATATCGAATATCGCGCGCTCCGCATCGCGGCACGCGACATCGAGCATGCCGTCGTGAACATCTTGCGGTTCATCGATCCGCCGGCCGCGCTCATCTTTTGCAACACGCGCGACATGGTGCGCCATCTGCATGCGACCTTGCTCGAGCGCGGCTTCGGCGTCGTCGCCTTGTCGGGTGAATTGAACCAGAGCGAACGCAACCACGCGCTGCAAGCGTTGCGTGACGGGCGCGCCCGTGTCTGCGTGGCCACGGACGTGGCGGCGCGCGGTATCGATCTGCCGCAGCTTGGCCTGGTGATTCATGCGGAATTGCCCAACGATGCGGAAGTGCTGCAGCATCGCAGCGGCCGCACAGGACGTGCAGGCCGCAAAGGCGTCAGCATTCTCTTGGTACCGCCCGCGGCCCGCCGCCGGGCGACCCAATTGCTCAGCTGGGCCAATATCAGTGCCGTTTGGGGCCAAGCGCCGTCGCGCGAACAAATACTGGAACGCGATCTGGAACGGTTTGTGGAAACCATCATCCCGTCGGAACCCGCGGGCGAAGACGATCGCGCCTTTGCGAATGCGCTTGCCGGCAAACACTCGGCAGAGGACATGGCCATCGCTCTGGCGCGTCACTATCGTGCGCAACTCCCGGCTGCCGAAGAATTGGGCGATCCAGGCAAAGCCGCCGATGCCCCCAAAGCCCATCGTGCGCTGCGTGGAAAACGCGAATTTGACCAACCGCGCGACGTCCCGGAACGCCCCTTCAAACGCACCGAAAGTCCCGGCGAGAGCCGCCACCGGACGCCCATGAACGCGATCTGGTTTCGGCTCGATATCGGACGGCAGAAAAACGCCGATCCGAAATGGCTGGTGCCGTTGATCTGCCGCAAGGGCAAGATCACCAAGAAAGAGATCGGCGCGATCCGCATCTTCGACGATGAGACGCGATTTGAAATCGACGAAACGGCAGCGGAACGCTTCGCGCAAGCCGTGCGCAGCGCGCCGCCAGGCGATGGGCAGATCGACCCCTCATCATCGCCCAACGATAGAGCGACCACGGACTCTCCTCCGCACAAACCGCCAAGGAAGTCATACGGCAAAAGCGATTGGAAGCCGCGGCACGTACCGGCCTCCGATCACGCCACGAAGCCGGCCGGCAAACCCGGCCATGGCGAGAAGCCGGCATTCACCGGTAAGAAGAAATTCGGTGACAAGTTCAAGAAGGGTAAGGCAGGTAAAAAGGGCCCGGATCATAAGGCGTAAAGTCGCCGAGTTCTGCAAGCCAACCAGGGTTGCGAACCTGCCGAAAACCATGATCGGAAAACCGCAGGAAGCGTACGCAACGATAGAACGCGGACTCGGCGTTGGGTTAGCCGTTAAGCGATATCGTCCGATTGCTCATTGTGGCAAGGCAGAGCCGGTCCATCGGCAATAAGACAGAAACAACTGTGCCGACACCTGTCGCGCTGGTGATGGTGAGCTTACCACCATGCAACCGGATCAAATTCATCGCCAGCGGCAGACCGAGACCTGCCCCTTCGTAGCGCCGGGCGAGTGTGCTGTCGACTTGACCGAAAGGTTCGAGCGCTTTGGCGATTTCGTGTGGCGCCATCCCAATGCCCGTATCGGTAATCGAGACCGTCAATCCCTCGTCGCAGAGAAAGGTGGAAATCTTCACCTCGCCCCCGTCCCCTGTAAATTTTACGGCGTTCGACAAGAGATTGAAAAGGATTTGGCGCACCCTTTTGGTATCGGCCCGCAGGTCAGGAATATTCGGATCGAACTCTGCGCTGAGACGAACCCCCGCCGTCGCGGCCTGGGGTGCCATCAGGTGAAGACACTGCTCGGCGACGTCATTGAGACTGACAAAGTCATCACGTAATTCGAGTTTTCCCGCATCAATTCGCGCCGTATCCAGAATTTCGTTGATCAGCGAAAGAAGGTGCGTTCCGCTATTGAATATGTCCTCGTGATAGGCGTGATAACGCTCATGTCCCACAGGGCCGAAAACCTGGTTCTTGAGAATTTCTGAAAAGCCGATGATGGCGTTAAGGGGCGTTCGCAATTCATGGCTCATCGCAGCCAGAAATTGGGATTTCGCTACATTGGCAACGCGTGTCAACGAGAGCGCCTCAGTGAGCTGCACACCCGTCTCCTCGAGCTCGCGTTTGGCGTTCTCGAGCGTGGCGATATTCTGCCGCAGTTCCGCTTCGATGTGTGAATTGCGCAGTATATAGCGCACGTCATGGGGCAGCGTTTGCCAATTGACCGGCTTCGCTGAGAAACTCGTCGCCCCAATACGGTACGCGCGGTCGATCGAGGCCGCATCGTCCAGTCCTGTAATGATAAGAACCGGAGTATACTTGAGAGAAGGGTCGCCTCGGATCGCAGAGCAAACCTCGAAACCGTCCATCGTCGGCATCCCGACGTCGAGGATTATGAGGCTTGGCTTCATTGCTCGCGCCAGCTCGAGCGCTTTGCCGCCGTCAGAGGCTTCGATAACCGAGAACCCCTCGCTTTCCAGCGCCTCGCGCGTCAAATAGCGCAAGCTGTCGTCATCCTCACCGATGAGAATGGTCTGGTTCTCAACCAAAGTTCACCTCAGCGGCGTTGCTGCCCACCAGATATCGCTCCAATTGGGCCGCCACCGCCGGAAAACTGTCGCTGATATCGGTCAGCGCCTCGCGCGCTGCTCGCTGATTCTGTTCTCCTGCGAGTGCTTCCAGAATACGAAAACGCTCGGCCATGCCGATAGCGCCTAGATTTGCGCAGCTCGATTTCAGACCGTGAGCAAGATCGCGCGCAGCGGCGAACTCGCCGTTCGACAATGCCGCATGCAGCTGTTCTATGGCGAAGGGCGCGGTGCGAAGGAACGTTCCGATGATTTTCCCCAACACATTCGGCCGCCCCGGACGCTGCAGAGCAGAAATCCTCTTTAGTGCCGTTTCATCAATGAGGGAATTTCCCCCTGCCGGGGTTGTTGTGCTTTCCGTGGCGTCCGTCTTGAGATCGCCGGCCACTCCGCTATTTGCGCCACGAGCTTGGGGAAGCCAGGACTCTAATTTGGCACTTAAGCCGTCCAGTGTGAATGGCTTCGCCAAGTGGTCGTCCATTCCGCAATCCAGGCATCGTTCGCGGTCACCCGCCATCGCATTCGCGCTTAAAGCAACGATAGGAATGTGGGTTCCAGCCCCGCTCTCGGCCTCCGCTTTTCGGATGGCCTGCGTTGCTTCGAAACCATCCATGTTAGGCATGCGCAAATCCATTAGCACCAAGTCGTAATTCTGACTTTGTACAGCCCTCAGAGCCGCCTCGCCGTCGTCTGCGATGACGCAATCGTGGCCAAGCTTAGCAAGGGATTCCGCGATCACTTCCTGGTTCACGATATTGTCCTCAGCGACGAGGATCTTCCTGCGCATGCCCGTGCTGGCGCCGCTCAGGCGCGGCGGTTCCACTGTCTTCATTTCGCGGAAGGCGGCTTTGGGAAGGGCGAGCAAAATCCGGAACTCCGATCCTTGGCCCGGCTCGCTATCGACTTCGATTTTTCCGCCGCACAGATCGACGATTTGCTTAATGATAGACAGCCCTAAGCCCGTTCCTCCGTAAGTCCGCGTCGCAGTTTCATGGGCTTGCGAGAAGGGCTCGAACATACGCGGCTTGAATTCGGCGTTCAGGCCGATACCGGTATCTTTGACAACAAATGTAAAGTTCAACTCTCGATCGGTTTCGCTTAGGATCTTTAGTTCGACAATAATCTCACCCTGATGCGTGAACTTGATTGCGTTCGAAATCAGATTCGAAAGCACCTGCCGCAAGCGCAGTGAATCGCCGCTCACCCAAATCGCTCTTCGGCCGTCCTGTAGCCGGACAGAAAGTTCGACCGGCTTCTTGGTCATTTCCGGTACGAAAGCTGCCGTTATATCTGCGACGAGCGCCACAAGATCGAAATCCACGGGTTGGAGGACGAGTTTGCCCGCATCCAGCTTGGAGAGGTCGAGAATTTGGTCGATCAGGGAGAGGAGCGCGTCGCCCGACGACCGGATAATCGCCAGGTGTCTGCGTTGCGATGGCGTCAGTTCCGAATGGTATAACAGCTCTGCTGTGGTGAGCACGCCGTTCATGGGCGTGCGTATTTCATGGCTCATTTTGGCGAGGAAGTTTCCTTTCGCCAAATTGGCTGCCTCCGCCGCATCTCTCGCTACGATGAGTTCTTCGACCAGCCGGTTGCGTTCGCGAATCTGGTCTTCCAGCTCTTGATTGATTTTCAACAATTCGCCGCGTGCCGCGCTTAACCCGTTGCGGGCGCCCGAGAGGCCTACCGCTGCCTGCTCGATTTCCTGCTGCATGACGTTGAAGCTGTCCGCCATCTCTCCGATCTCGTCGCGCGAACGGATCACGACAAGGGACACGTTCACGTCGGCTTTCGCGGCTTCGAGATCGCCGCGGCCGAGCGCTTTCATCGCCAGCGTGAAATCGTGCAGTGTTCCGGAAACCAGCTGCTTTGCGGAGTTCGAGACATCGAGAACGGAATGCACGATCATGCCCGGCAGAACCAATCCCACCGCGATCGTCAGCATGGCCACCGCGACGAAAATATCCTGCAACGCATCGATCAACGCGCTGTTGCCCGTTGGCAGGCTGGTTATGGCCAGATAGTAGCCGGCGCCGTCCAGTATCAGCACGGCTAACATCGCGCCCGTCAGTTTAATATGCAGCGTTCTTTTTAATCCCGGAAGTCCAGCGCGGCGGCGATCCGAGAACTGTCGCCACGCATAGAGCGCCGCTCCAGAATAGGCCATGACCAGTGCGATAATCACCGTATCGATGCCGAACTGCTCGAAACCGAGCAAAGCCGAAACCATCCATCCGGCGGCGCCGATGAGGCCGGCTACGATCATTCCGCGTGGCGCCCGATAGGGCCGGGGCATATCGGGTGCATCGCGTCTGAGTAGCCAGACCGCTACGCTCGGCATGCAGATACCGATCAGATAGGTGAAATTTGCCGCCGCGATCAGCCACACCGGATCTCCGATCCAGAGAAACAGGATCGCCATTCCGGCTGTAAGCAGCGTTGCCACCCAAGGCGTGTCGCTGCGCGCCCGGAGGCTTAGACTGCGCGGCAGCAGACCGTCGTCGGCGAGCTGCGACAGCGTGCGCGTCGCGCCAGCCAGCGGCTGCAATGTGCCGTGGAACATGTTGAACATCATGAAACCGATGGCCGCCGCCTTGGCGGCGCTGCCGAGCACCGGCGCAAAGGTCGGCCCGAGCACAAGCGCCAAATCTTTGCCGAGCGATTCGGGACCAAGCGCACCCAGCCACACCACGGGCAAGATCACGAAATACAAGGCGGCCATCAGCGCGCTTGCCAGCATCGCTCGGGGCACGTTGCGGTTCGGATCTATCGTTTCGCCGACGTGGCAGGAGGCTGCCTCAAATGCCGGGGCGGCGAAGCCGATCAAGTAAAGACCGGCCATCAAGCTGGTAAGATTGCCGAACCACCCCGCAAAGGGGACGGTGAGATGAAACGTCGAAGCCTGCAGCCAATCGACGTGTCCTGTGAATACGGGAGCGAGTGCCGAAATAAAAGCCAGACTGGCGGAAATCGCCGCCATAGGGATCGCCAGACGTACCACCCAGCGGATGCCGCAGAGATTCACCGCAGAGAAAAACAGAACGATGGCGGTCGCCAGTATCTCCACCCGGATTCCGGGAAGAAACCATTGCTGGATCGCCGATGCCGACAAGATGGCGGTCAACCCGCACGTCGGCACCCAGCCCCACCAGTAGCAGCAGCCCGTCAGCGCCGAGAGGACTGGATTGTACGGCCGAAATGCTTCCGAACAGGCGCCCGCGATTCCGCCAACACGGTTCGGCCACATCATGACCAGTTCGGTCCAGCCTGGCGCTGCAGCCCAACTGAGCAGAAGCCCCACGAACAACAGAGGGATGGCCGCGCTGCCTTGGCCGGGAATGCTCCCCTGGCCAACAAAGAGGGCCGCTAACAGGAAGAGGCTTTGATTGCTTCCTCCCATCGCCAACGCGGTGGTGCCTATCCAACCGATACTGCGCGGATGCTTCGTTTCAGCCGCCTCCGGAGTGAGCATGTGCGATGCGGTCAAGATGAGCCCCCAAAAGTGGCAAGAGACACCGGCGAGGTATCGTCCCAACTTATGACAGCGGTCGCATTAAGGGGTCGTTAACCACAGGCCCGAAGCCGCGGGCGCAAGCCAATTACTCGAAAGCGCTTGCGAGCCATCGCCAACCTGCAGTCCATCTCGCCAACGAATAGTCACGAAGATCGGCTCGCGTAGCCCCGATCCTACCGCCCCCTCCCGCCTGCCACCGCAGCGTTCTCTACTTCGGGAACACCTGCGCGAGGCGTTGCAGCTTGGGTTCGTCGCCCGGTGCGGTTTTCTCGCGCGCGGTGATGAGAGCCATCGCGGTTACGCCATAATAAGACGCAAGCGCCTGAATATCGGTGATGCCCTTCTCGCCATATTTGGCGCGCGCCTTGGCATAAGTCGCGTCTGAAATATCATGGTCGCGATACATCTCGGTCAGAAGATCGTAGATGATCGCCTCGTCCTCTTTCATCTTTGTGGGACGCTTGCCCGCGGCGATATCCGCGCCGACGGCAGGATCGAGCCCGCCCTTCACCGCAAGCGGATAATGGGCGTGCCAGATGTAATCGCTTGTCCAATGGCGCGCGGCGATGATGATCGCCAGTTCAGAAAGCCGCGCATCGAGCCCCGTTCCCCAGCGCAGGTAATTGGACATCTTGATCGCTTCAAGGCCGAATTCGGGGCTCGCGAAATACACCTTGAACGGCGCATTGGTGACGGTGCCCGCGCGCTGCCCAACCGTCATCAGCTTGGCGAATTCCTGCTGCGCGGGCGAATAGGCTTTCGGATCGATCGGCGCAAAGCGTTGTGTCTCGGCGGCGATCAACGCGCCCGGTATGGCGAATGCGGCCGCCAGCAGCGCGATTGTCAAAACCTTCTTCATGGGTATCCCCCCGGAAAATATTATTTCGGAAAATTCTGCGTCAGTTTCTGCAGCTTGGGCTCGTTGCCCGCGGGCCGCGTACCGTTCGAGACAATCAGAGCCATCGCGGTATTGCCGTAATAGGAGGCAAGCCCGATGATATCCATGACACCCTTCTCACCGAATTTCCCAGTGGCTTTGGCGAAGGTCGCATCGCTGACTTTGCGGTCGCGATAAATCTCGGTCAGGAGGTCGTAAACGATCGCCTCGTCGTCTTTCATCTTTGCGGGCCGCTTGCCGGCTGCCATGTCCGCGGCGACGGAAGGATCGAGGCCGCCCTTCACCGCCGGTCCAAAATGCGCCGTCCAGATGTAGTCATTGTCCCAGTTGCGCGCCGCGATCAGAATCGCAAGTTCGGTCAGCCGGTTTTCCAAGCCCGTGTCGAAGCGCAAATAATCGGACATCTTGATCGCGTAGGTGCCGAATTCGGGGCTGCGCAAATACACCTTGAACGGCGGATTGGTGATGTTGCCGCCGCCGCCATTGGCCGAACGCGGGCTATCGGTCAGCGCCTTGATAAATTCCTTCTGCTTGGCCGTTTGCTTGTCCACGGGAATGGGCGGAAAGCGCGTATTGTCCGCGGCGCTCAAAAGACTGGGCGCGGCGAAGGCCGCCAGCAACGCAATCGCGATGATCTTCTTCATTTTATTCCTCCCAGAATGTTACCCGCCCGTTCGGGCCATTGGTTCAATTCTATACTGGACATCGCGCGTTGTCCCGCGGCCGATCTCCGCTTTTGGGCAGAGGGCCTAGCGGGCGCCGCTGTACCATCTCGAATTGCTGCCCCCATCGGCTTAAGGTGCCCCCAACACGATAGCGAAGCGGAGGACGGGGATGGCGACACGCCGGGATGTTCTGATGGGTGCGGCGGCGGCAGGCTTGTCGCCCATTGCCGTTTCAACCGGTCCCACCCCAGCGGTGGCAGCGGCGGCGGGCAAGATGACTCTCTGCATGCACACAAATACGTCCGCGAGCGCAGGTTATCGGAAGGCCATGGAGGGTTGGGCGAAGGCCGGCATCAAGTATGTCGAACTGAACGCCCTCTTCCTGGACGAATTCCTGAAAAACGACACGCTGAATGACGCACGGAAAATCCTGACCGACAATGGGCTCACCGTGGTCCACGGCGCGGTAAGCGTGGATGGACTTCTCGAACCAAATCCCAACCGTGCGAAAGCCATTGAGGCTCTCAAGCGCCGTCTCGAAATGTTTGCCTCGTTCGGCCTTCGGAAGGTCTACACGACCAGCGGCGGAATGAAGAAACTCGCAATCGACGACTACAAGACCGTTGCGGACAATATGCGCGGCGTGGGCGAGACGGCCAAGCCCTTCAATATGTTCGTCAGCGTCGAATTCGTTCGCGCGTCTCCGTATATGTCGACGCTACCGACCGCGCTCAAGCTCACGCGCGAGGCCGCGCACCCGAACTTCGGCCTCATGTTCGACTTCTATCACTTCTGGTCGGGGCTCAATAAACTCGAAGACATGGATCAAATCCGCGCCGGTGAAATTCAGCACGTCCACTTCCAGGATGTACCGGACATGCCGCGGGAACTGCTCGACAACACCACGCGGATCATTCCCGGCGATGGCGTGTCGCCGCTGAACACGATGCTGCGCAAGCTCGCGGATAAGGACTATGCCGGTCCGCTTTCGGTCGAACTTTTCCTCCCGAAATTCCAGCAGGGCGATCCGTACGAGGTTGCGCGAGAGATTCGCCAGAAGTGCGAAACGGTCATGGGTAAGGCGGGCGTATTATAGGCCGCCCTTTGAACGCCGCCTTCCCTATGACTATATCGGCGCATGATACCGCTTTCCGTTCTCGACCTTTCCCCCATCACGCGCGGTGGCGACGCAGCGGCCGCGTTGCGCAACACCGTTGACTTGGCCCGTCATGCCGAAGCGTGGGGCTACCGCAGATATTGGCTGGCCGAACACCACAACATGCCGGGCATCGCCAGCGCCGCGACTTCGATCGTGATCGGCCATGTCGCAGGCGCGACGAACACCATCCGGGTCGGCTCCGGCGGCATCATGCTTCCGAACCATTCACCTCTAGTCATCGCGGAACAATTTGGAACGCTTGCGACCCTTTATCCGGGCCGTATCGATCTTGGCGTCGGCCGGGCGCCCGGCACCGATCAACGCACAATGCAGGCCCTCCGCCGAAACCTCATGGGCGACCACGACTCCTTTCCTCAGGATGTCCTGGAGCTGATGGCCTATCTGGGTCCGCTGTCGCCGGGGCAACCCGTGCGCGCCATTCCCGGCGCCGGAACGGACGTGCCTGTTTGGATTCTGGGTTCAAGCACGTACGGCGCGCAACTCGCCGCAGCTCTGGGGCTTCCCTACGCCTTCGCATCGCATTTCGCGCCGCACGATCTTGAACCTGCAATCGCCTTGTACCGGCAGCACTTTCGTCCTTCGCCGCATCTACCGAAGCCGCACGTCATGCTGGGGATCGGTGTCTTCGCGGCAGAAACCGATTCCGAAGCCACGTGGCTGTACACGTCGCAGCAGCAGGCCGTTATCAACCTCCGCTCGGGACGGCCCGGTCAGTTGCCGCCGCCCATCGATAACATCGCGGCCGTTCTCGACGAGCGTGGCAGAGCAATACTGGAATCCGTTCGCGCCTGCGCGATCGTCGGATCGCCCGCGACGGTGGAACACGGTCTAAAAACTTTCATCGCCCGTCACAGGCCGGACGAACTTATCGTGACCGCGCAGATTTTCGACCATGCGGCACGGCTAAGGTCGTTCGATATCCTAAGCAAAATCTGGAGCGGCGCGTAACGAATCATACGCCGTTCAAAGCGTCAGCGGCACTTGCCAACGGTTTGCCGCCCCGGCGCTTCGCCAATTCCGGGGTTGATGGCCAACGAAGCACCGGCGGTACTACCGGCTTCATAGGCCGTCATCGACACCATGCGGCTTGCACCGCGTGGCTTGCGCAATTTCAAATCCAGCTTTTCAAGCTCTGCGTCGACGATCGCAGTCTTAAGGACGACTAGATCGCGCCCCGTACTGCTGTTCGCTTCATCGCGCCCAGCCTTCATCGCTGTCAATTTATTCGCGATGGACGCAACCATACCCAGCGCGAAAGAGGCATTTGCCATGTGCCGCTCCTTGTGCCGGAACCGCTGGTAATCGGGCTTGGTCTTGTAACGGCCGAGTTCGGACCTGACCGCGGTGTCGATCAGCTCGGTTAAGTAAAGTGCTACGGCGATATCCGAGCGCAAGCCAAAGTAGACGTATCGGGCCTCGCCGGTTTGGTTCTTCTCGCGCCAGACCCTGCAGTCGCAGAAAAGCGCCACGGCGCTGACGCAGCCGTCGATCGGAATGCGCTTCTTGCGCCAAGTCTCGTATTCCAGCCGCTCGCACGGCATCTCCCGCATTTCGACGTCGGTGAGCGAGAGGTCGTAGCGGTCGATCAGTTCGGCGACCTTGGCGGCAGCGGACAACGCTTCGTCCTCGGTGCAGCCGTTTTCGATTGTCTTGGCGCGGAGCGCCTGGATGCGCGTCTTGAGCTTGTCGAGTTCGCTGAGACTTAAAGGTTCGTGCATCGATTGCTGTGGCCGTTTGCGCGGGGTGGCAGGCAACGTAAAAGAAGACTCCGTTCAAAGAACGGCGCCCAAAGACAATCGCCACGCGATGGAATGATCGCTTAGAGCGCAATCCGACGAAGTGGACGCCGGTTCGTCGTTAGATTACGCGCCAAACCAAGGAAGCTAGAGCATGATCCGATTCATTTTGATCGGATCATGCTCTAGAGCGCAATCCGACGAAGTGGACACCGGTTCGTCGTTAGATTGCGCGCCAAACCAAGGAATCTAGAGCATGATCCGATTCATTTTGATCGGATCATGCTCTAGTCCAAAAGCTCTATCGATTGAGCCTCCAGCCCTTTTTGACCTTGGCTGACCTGCATCCGTACGCGCTGTCCTTCAGACAGGCCGTTCAATCCAGCGCGCGTAAGGGTGGTTGCGTGGACGAACACATCCTTGCCACCGCCATCCTGACCTACAAAACCGAATCCCTTGTCGGTCTTATAAAATTTCACCGTGCCAAGGGCGTCATTGGTCTGACCTGCGGCCTGGGAGGGTCTGGCAGCGCCTCGCTGCGAACTCCCAGGCTGGGCGGGCTGTAGATCCACCTCAACGACTTCGGTGACCTCTGGGCCCTTTTGCCCCTTCCCGACCCGCACCTTAATGCGGGTCCCCTCAGGGACGCTGCTGTGCCCTGCGCTCTCCAATTGACGTATGTGCAGGAATGCGTCGGTGCCCCCGGCCAGGGAAACAAACCCGAAGCCCTTCTCGGCATTAAACCATTTCACGACCGAATCGACAGGTTCTGCTCCGTCCGCTGCGGCGGGACTCGCATAGCTTGGGCGGCGGTCGGCTCCGCGATCGGCTCCGCGATCACTGACCCAGTTGTCGTCATCGTATCCGCGGCGTTTCGGCTCACGGTGTTCTTTGTAGCGGCCCATTCAATGTCCATGAAATTTCTTCAATCCGCACAGAATTTCGTTTTCTTGGCGCGCCAAGTCAAGAAACACAGTGCGTGGACGGCGCAGTTTTGTTCGTCCCGGTGCAAAAATCCGACAAGGACCGCGCCCCCACTTCAATTTCCGTAACGGCGTCATCTGCCGCGGACGCCTCCGTTCGAGGTCCGCGGGCCTCGCCCCTGCCGCTCACCAAGCTGCTGAAACCAAGGTTTTAACCCGGTACCGAGCGCCCGGTTTGGCGAGGCGGAAGGCGGCGAATGATCGCTTCGGCGATGCCAATGTTGATGAGCCAACCGGCCCCCATCAGGAGGGCGCGAGCAACCGGCCCGGGCGTACCGGCGAACACGAACCATGGGAGATGGGTCAGTACTTGCGTTCCGGCCCCCATTCCGAGGGCGTAAGCCCTCATCATGGACGCGCCATGCGCTTGGAAAGCGCGCTTTCGGAGAAAGACAACGGCCAGAATGAGGAACGACGTCATAGCCACCCCTACGACCAGCCGAATGGAATACAGCAGTGCGCTGTCCGTCGCGATCTGGGGATAGAACTGCGTCATCCAAAGCCCGGTTAAAGAGGCTACCAACCCACATGGAAGGACGAGCCATCCGGCTGTCCTGTGCCAACAGGAGGACGGATTTCGCAGCGCCGGCGCGAACTGGAAGGCGCCAAGGATCGCGAAAACGGACACGGCGATGATGTGCATAACCACTGGCGCTGGCGCAGCGAAGAAGCGCCCATCTTCCAGCGAGTTCGCATGTCCGGCGGCGAGGTTCCCAAGCCTGTGCATCCCGGCGGCCACCGGGATAAAACTCAGCGCAACCAAAGCCCAGGCGATGGGCCACCTTCCACCAGGAATCGTCAGTTCAGCCCGCATCTTTCACAAGCCCGTCACCGATCCGCAAAACGCTGACGGAGCCCATGAGGGCCAGAATCCACCGCTTACCGCTGGAAAACGGCCTGGCTATCGCAACTCGCCCGAGATGGAATCTACCGCCGCGCGGGCACAGGCTTCTTCGGCGGGCTGGCCGCCCATGGCGCCAGAAATACCGACGCCGCCAATAGTTTCGCCTTTCATCGTGATCGGCACCCCGCCGCCCAGCGCGATGACGCCAACCATCTGCCGTTGAGCGGCCTGCGGGGTGTCACCGGTTGAGGCTTTCGCCCATTCCGAGGAAGGCATCCGAAAGGTGCGGGCGGTATAGGCCTTGCGTCGTGCCAGGTCGAAATTGTGCGGCGATGCGGTATCGGCGTTCAACATCAGCCGTGGGTTTCCAGCCTGATCGACCACTGCGACGCTGATTGTAATCTTGGGGCCAGGCTGACTGCACTTTGCAATCGCAGCGTTCACGATCTTAAGCGCCTGGCCAGCGGAAATGGTTTGTATCGTCAAAGGCTGGCCTTGGGCCGAGCTTATAAGGACCGAGATCGCGGCAGATACCGCCATTGCGGTGACGGAAAGTTTGGTGGCGATGCGATCGAGCAGTCTAGGCATAACGACATCCCTTCGGCTGGCATTTCTCTGGTAATCGAAAACCTTTATCGCAGGATAGCATCCGGCCGCGTACCCCACCATCGATTGCGCAAGATTGGGGCCGGTGTGAAATCATCTCCTCAAAAATCCGGTCTTGTCGCGGTCGGGACGTCGACATCCTTGCTGTTATAATATTCGTGCATGTTTTCGGCGCAGACATGTTCCCGCCATTCCGTCGCCCCGCGCCTGTAGGTAATCGTCGCTTTCCAGGGCGTCGTGAAAACGGCGGGATCTTCGACGGTGAATTCCATTTGTAAGCCTTTGCCTTTGTATTCGCGATCGACGGCGATGCCGACGTCGTTTGTGTAATCGGGCAAACGCAGATTTTCTTTTTCGTCCCGTTCCGCTGCCTGCTTCATCGCTTCGTTGTCGATGAGACGATAGCGCTCCACCACATGCAAAGCCGGACTGTGCGGCGTGCCGAACATATCGACCATCGCAAAACGGCCTGGTTTTATTCCGATGGTGTCGATGAAAAGCGTATCGCCTTCGTAACGGCCGACTGAATCGCCGCTCAGCGACGGGATCACGCGCGCGGGGTGCGATACATTCATGCGCACATGACGGACCTGGTGATCGATCAGGTAAAGCATGGTGATCTCGTTCGGACGCTGGAACATCTGCATCTCAAGATTCCAAAACATATAGGGCAGCCCGCCAGGCCAGCACTGGCCGCTCGGTGTCGGGTAGCCAACCCCGGCGACGGACATTTCGCCATGCTTCTTCACGATTTCCGCCGCTTCCGGTTTCAGGATCGGATTGTTGTAATCACCGGCAAGCCGGTTGAAATCGCTCACGCCGGCGCGCGTGCGCGATAGGTTTCGTACGGGACCCGGCCCTGACAGAGGCGGCTCGAAACCCGGAAGAGTGGGATGAATCCACAGGCCGGAAAAATCGGGCGCCGGTGTATTATCCACGGCTATCGCGACCGTACACAAAAAGGTCAGGGACAAAACAACGAGCGATACATTCACTGCCGGACACATTCGAAACATCGCAAATACCCCTCTCACTCAGTCCAGCCGATTCCTGCTTTCAACGGTTCACGAAGATCGCTTTCGGGATCATGGCATGAACGCCTTTCGTGCCATCGACGACCTGCGTCACATGATAATCCACAGCGACGCTCGCGATCATATAGGCTTCCTCACGCGTCAATTTCGGGAAACGCTCGGTGATGAAGGCGATCGTCTCGCGCACCGCGATCTTCATCGCTTCGTCGAGATCTTCGTTCAGCCCCATCACAATCCAATGCGTGGGCGTTTCGGCGCGCGGCCAGGTGAGCTTCATGTCCTTATGCACGATAAACTGGAAGCGTCCGCGCAAGCCGGTCTCAATGGCGGAAAGATCGACTTCGCCGTGCCCTTGCGCCGCGTGCGCGTCGCCAGCCGAGAACAGCGCGCCGGGCGCATGCACTGGCATATAGAGCACGGAGCCCGCGCCGAGGTCCTTGTTGTCCAGATTCCCCGAATGAATGCCGGGCGCCATGCTGGCGATGCGGCCCATCGCGGCGGGCGGCGCAAGGCCCATTGTCCCGAAAAAGGGCCTATCCAGAGGCACTACGACGCCCGGCGCCACTTGGGCCGTCTTTGCCGCGCGATTGAGCGGGATTACGCGCTGCCAGAACGCGTTGATCTCTTGGGGCAGCGCACCCGAGTAAGGACGCTGGCGGTTGTAGCCATAGTCCACCGCGAGATCGATTTGCTGAATGCGAACCTCCAGCACGTCGCCCGGCATTGCGCCATTGACGAAGATCGGTCCGGTGAGGATGTGCGGGCCAGGGCCGCGATCCTTCACCTCGCGATAGATGTCGCGCACATATTGCGGGACAATCGAGGCAGGCACGACGCCGGATTGCTCGATCGCTTCGGCTTCCAAAGCGGCCGCTGTTTCCAGAACCACCGTGTCGCCCGAATTGATGGTGAGAACCGGGCGCCTGGCAGCGTTGAAGTCGCCGATATGCACGGTCGCCGGGCTGGGCATCAGCGTGTATTCGGCGCCAAAAGCCATGGTGGCGGGCCACACGCCAACCGTCAGCAAGGTAAGCCCAATCAGGCAGCCCTTCGATTTGCTCATGAACAACTCCCAGACGAATGCGGTTTTACCCTCTGCTGCATCCTTCTATCTCAAGTCGGCCTCGCGCTGAAAATTGCCTCGCCTTTGTGCTTTCCCAATGCCTCAGCCAGCCATACTCTCCCGCCATGGCGGCCGGGGCGGCCAGCTGTAGGAGAGCGTTTGCTCGGGAGGCCTAATGAATATTTTGCGCGCGTTTGCCGCGACGGCATTGCTTGCGGCTGCAACGGCAAATTGCTCCCCGCTTTTTGCTCAGACGCCACAACCGGCGGCTCCAGCTTCGTGCGCCCCGGCGAACGGGTGGAGTTTGTTATGCGGCAACGCGAACCCGGAAGACCTCGTCCCTATTCCCGGTACACGCTGGCTGATTGCAAGCGGGATGAAGGAAGGGGCCGGACTCAAGCTCGTCGATACGGATGCCAAGACGGTACGGCTTTTCTACACGGGCCAACCCGCGCAACAGCGCCCAGACAAGGGGCTCTTCCCGAATTGTCCGTCGGCGCCGGACGCCAGGACGTTCAACACCCATGGCCTCTATCTGCGCCGCGCGCCGGAAGCGGGAATTTACAGGCTTTATGCCGTCAGCCACGGCGCGCTGGAAAGCATCCAGGTGTTCACCATCGATGTGAAGGGTTCGGAGCCCGCTTTGGCATGGGCCGGGTGCGTTCCCATGCCCGAGGGAAATAAGGCTTACCCCGGTCTGGGCTCACAGGCGACGCCGAACCGCCTGGCGGCGAACTCGGTTGCGGCTTTCTCGGATGGCGCCATTATCGCAACGGTGCCCCAGCGTCCCGGTACAACAAATGTGCAGCGGCTCCGCGGCGAACCCACGGGTGACGTCATCGAATGGAAGCCGGGCACAGATGCGTTCCGCGTCATCCCAGGAACCCAACTCGCCGGAAACAACGGTATCGAGATTTCATTGGACGAAAAAGAATTCTACGTCGTCTCGTTCGGCGCGCATACCGTTGCGGTCTTTTCGCGTCAGGCTCCTGGAAAGCCGTTGCGCCAGACGGTAGCGCCCGGATTCATGCCTGACAATTTGCGCTGGAGCGGCGACCGGCTCATCGCAGCGGGCCCGATGTATGACGAACCGGCCTGCGGGGGCACCCGGCTGGCGGTCGTCGACGATCCCGTCCTGACCAGCTGCCATCGCGGTTTTATGGTGGCGCAGCTCGATCCCCAGACAATGGCGTGGACCGTTCTGGCCTATGCGGAGCCCAATCCGGCAATTTCCGTCGTTGCGACCGGCGTCGTGGTGGGCAATGCGTTATGGATCGGCTCTGCGGCAGCCGATGCTATCGCCTATCGCCCTCTGCCGCGCCCTACCTCTGGCGTGCGCTGATTGAGACGTGTACCCCATCGCGAAAAGTGACGGCAGCCGCCCTTAAAGACTTCGACCGATGCGACGCCGAAAGCCGGCCTCGCGCTCTTGGATTCAAGACGATTTAATCGAAATTCAAAATTCTAGCGATCATCCTGTCGCGTCCCCTTACCAGTATAAACTGCTCCCCAACCCGGACCCATTGATGGTCTCTAGGCGGGCGACTCAAACCCCGCTCTTCCCAATCGGTCACCACCCTGTTGAGAAACAGTCCAGGGAGCACCTCCCCAGGACGCCACTTCTGGCCGCCACGGAAATTCCGGTCGCCGTATTGACGGTTGTAGTTCTGATCTCGTTGCCGGTCCTGATTGTCGTAGCGATCTTGTTGAGGAGGTGGGCGATTGTCGTTCTCGTAGCGTTGTCCGACCGCTACTGAACTAAGCAAAGTCAGCCCGATCACGCAGCCGGCAAGCGTTCTCATCTCGGTTCCCTTTCTGTGCATCTACACCGCAGAGAATTGCTAGAGCATGATCCGATCAAACGGAATCGGATCATGCTCTAGATTCCTTAGTTTGACGCGCAATCTAACGACGAACCGGCGTCCACTTCGCCGGCTTGCGCTCTAAGCAACAACTCGCGCGGCGCTCGCCGGTTCCGGATGCATGCCGACCGCATCTGAGGCTTGCCCCTGCAGCAACCGTTCCCGCGATTCAAAAACTCGTGGGCACGGACTGCACCATGAGGGCGGGTCAGGCCTTTCAGGTCCGGGTTTGAGAACGTGCCGGGCTAGCGGGAGGCGGGTCTGCTGGGGGGGCGCTGGTTTCGCTCAGCTGCCTTTTCGACCACAGAAGCTGTGGCTGCAGCCTGCGCTTTTCTGGTTTCGGCATGCGCGCGGCTCTTGCGCTTCTTCTTCGCGTTCTTGCGACTTGCACCCATCTTCTCATTCTCCATAAAAATTCGGCCAACAGGCAGGATAGCTCGCGCACG
This sequence comes from Alphaproteobacteria bacterium, assembly GCA_947473475.1. Taxonomy (GTDB): domain Bacteria; phylum Pseudomonadota; class Alphaproteobacteria; order Micropepsales; family Micropepsaceae; genus CAIYRG01. The sequence continues at coordinate 4,780 of CANJBZ010000022.1, read as the reverse complement.
GATGCAAAATATCCTCCACGCGCTCACGCTGTCGCGCAGCCCTTCCTCATTTCTTGCATCAAATGCATGCATCGGTAAAGGACGCCGTGGCCGAAATGCAAACAGCAACACGGCGCCCGGTTCCGAGATACATCGCCGCGCCGAACCTGTCTTGGGGTCGCCCGTTCATGCGTTCACGCGACGCGGTTTGCTCGTCGGAGATCGTTTCCCGCCGGCAAGTCTGTGCCGGCGGCGAGGCCGCCGCGCTCAGATCAGCTCGGCTGGCTCCTCATTGCGCCACATTGAGGCGCGCTCTGGAAGGATGGCCCACACTTCACCGGCTTTTTCAGAGGGACGAAAAAAGAGTGCGTCACTTGACGCGCGAACGCCATGCTTCTTGTCCGCATCGGCACAAAATCTCCGGAACGTGCGCTCGACTTCGACTTCGAGGTTCTGAGGCATGTGTTGCCCCGTGCGTTCGCGCTCCTTTCGGATAGCCCGCATCACCGACCAACGTCGAAGGCCACCCGGATGGGCCGCAAGAACGGTCCGAAGTTCGTCCAAAATTACGGGGCCGGTATGCCAGCTGGACGAGGCCAACTCGCCCCCTTGCGCCGGCTCCAAGGTATTAGCGCGATCATGGGGCATTAAATCTCCTCGATTGCGTAAGCGTTGTGCCGGCAAGGCTATCCCGCAGACGACGGAAACAAAGGACGGCAGAGGACTCTATCTCTGCCGTCCCTTGGTGTAATCGGACCCTACGCGGCCTTCAAATTGACAGCCTTCGAGCCCTTGGCGTCCGGCTGGATATCGAACGATACCCTTTGACCTTCCGTCAGGCTGCTCATTCCGGCATCTTCCAGGGCGGTTGCATGCACAAACACGTCCTTGGCGCCGCCTTCCGGTGAAATAAAGCCAAAGCCTTTGCTGGTATTGAAAAACTTAACTGTTCCGATAGCCATATGATTGTTCCTCATGCATCGGGTTGCGCCAAAGCGACTGCTCGAGCACGCGAGAAACGCAATCATCAGTTCGGAAAGTTAGCTGTTTCGTCCTGGCGCACTCAGGCGGTTTGGATTGTACAGTGCGCTTCATCTGACGGAACGCTATCGCGTACCGTACATACGCATTTGTGCGCCGGCTTGCAAGCCGCGGAGACTTTCCTACCCAAAGTATTGATGATCGGGCCGGCGGCCTTTGCCACCTATATTGGTGGCGTGACGCTAAACTAGCCGTCGTTCGATTCGAATTGTGTTTTTCCGATTTGGAGGAGCCTCATGGCACGCGAGACGGTCTATGTCGTCCAGGCCTATATAGCCGGCAAGGGAAATCGCCTGAAGGCTGACACGCCACTTCCTTGCAAATCGGCCGAAGCCGCGCGCAGAAAGGCGGAACAACTTGCACCAAGAAAGCTTGGCGTGATTGCATTTTCCAGTTCGGGCGATCAGGCCCTCGGTGATTACGACGACGAACCAACGGTGCTGTTCAAGGCGGGACAATTGCCCGAGTTATTCGAAAACTAGCCCAAGCGTAATTGCGCCAGAGCATGATCCGATCAAAATGAATCGGATCATGCTCTGGATTTCTTAGTTTGGCGCGCAATCTAACGACGAACCGGCGTCCACTTCGTCGGATTGCGCTCTAGCTTTGGTCCCTGACGGTATTCGCCGCTAAGGGGGCATTGGCAGTGCTGCCAGGCCTTTCCGCCCGGCCGCTGATAAGCCCCCATTCTGAGAAATGGGCGGCTTCCGCGCAATTGCTGACAGCTCTTCAAAGCTTTTCCAGCGACAAGCCAGCAGACCAAATTCGCATCCATCCTCAAACGGTAGGTTAGCGGGCGGCAAGGCATCGTTGCGCGACCACAGGATGAACGCTTCGTCTTAACCCAGGTGGAGCTCAATCAGGCTCGGACGATCATGCATGAATTGTTGCAACCGTTACGGTTTCGAACGCCAGGGGTGTTGAAGCGACACGCGCTCTTCATAGGCTGTGATTTCGGAAAGGTGTTTCATCGTCAGCCCGATGTCGTCGAGCCCTTCGAGCAGGCGGGTTCGGTCTGCCAATGGCAATTCGAATTTGAACACAGTGCCGTCGGCCAATTTGATGATCTGAGCGGCGAGGTCGACGCGAATTTTAGAGCGGCCGTCTATCGTAACGGCAAGCGCCTCAAATGCATGCGCGTCGTCCGGGTCCAAGACAATCGGCGCAACCCCATTCTGCAAACAGTTCTCGCGAAAAATATCCGCGAAACTGCGTGCAACGATGCAACGAATTCCTGCGGCCTGAAGGCACCAGACGGCGGCCTCACGCGACGATCCACATCCAAAGTTCGATCCCGTAACGAGAATCTCCGGCGCATGGAATTGCGGCCGATTGAAAACAAAGCCGGGCTCATCGGCGCCATTCGCGGTCTTGCGCCGTCGCGCGAAAAACATTTTCGCATAGTCGGGGTTCATCCAAGCGCTCGAGCCAAGGGGCGCAATTTGATCCGTGTTGACGTCGTCTTCGAGCAGCGGAGCAGCGACACCCTCTACGACCGTGAAGGGCTGCATCAGACCTCTCCCGTCATAAGCTTACGCACATCGGTGATCTTTCCCGTCACGGCAGCGGCAGCCGCAAGCGTTGGGCCCACGAGATGCGTGCGCGCACCTGCGCCCTGTCTATTCTCGAAATTGCGGTTCGTGGTCGAGAGAATACGCTCGCCGCGTTCACCCTTGTCGCCATTAGCGCCAACGCACATGGAGCAGCCCGTTTCTCCCCAGACGAACCCGGCTTCGCGGAACACACGGTCGAGACCGAGGGCTTCGGCATCGCGCCGCACCTTGGCCGAGCCAGGAACAACGAGGGCGTGGACACCTTGGGCGACCTTCCGTCCGCGCACGACGGCTGCGGCCTCCTGCAGGTCCGGAAGCCGCGCATTCGTACAGGACCCAATAAAAACGCGGTGTACGGGCAGGCCTTCCATCGCCATGCCCGGCGTGAGCCCCATGTAGCGCAAGGCTTTCTCCAGAAGCGGGCGCCGGTCCGCTTCAGCGTTCGCGGGATCCGGCACCCGCCCACTGATGGCCACGACCTGCCCCGGATCCGTGCCCCAGGTGATTTGAGGTTCAAGATCACTGCAATCGATGCAAAGCTCGGCATCGAATTGGGCATCGCTGTCGCTGATAAGCGTCTTCCACTCGGAAAGCGCCCGCTCCCACATGGCACCTGTGGGAGCCCAGGGGCGTCCATAGAGCCATGAAAAGGCCGAGTCATCCGGGGCGATAAGGCCCGTGCGAGAGCCCATCTCTATTGTGAGATTGCACAAGGTCAGACGCCCCTCAATCGGAAGGGCACGTGCCGCAGCGCCCGCGTACTCGATCGTGTAACCACGTCCGCCGGAGCTTCCGATAACGCTCAATATCTTCAGCGCCACGTCCTTGGCACGCGCATGCGGCCCAATGCGTCCATCGAGCCGAATCCGCATGCGCTTGGGTTTCTTAAGTGCGATGACCTGCGTCGCAAGAATGTGCTCAAGCTCCGTCGTGCCGCATCCAAACGCCAACGCGCCAAGCCCTCCGACAGTGCAGGCGTGCGAGTCGGGGACCGCGTGCGTGGCGCCGGGCAGGACCATGCCAATCTCGGGCGCCACGACATGCGATATCCCATGCTCAGCATCGCTAAGGTCGAATACGCGAATGCCGTTGCGCTTGCTGCCTTCGCGCATCGCTGCAATGAGCGGCGCCCCTTCGCGATTGGTGTTCTCGTCGCGGCCAGGATTGGAAGAGGGCGTGTGATCCAGTGCAGAAAATGTGAGGTCCGGCCTGCGTACGTTACGGCCGGCGGCCTCAAGCTTCCTAAAGGCATGCGGCGCATGCAATTCATGCAGGATGTGCCGGTCCACATAAATGAGGTCGCGACCATCGGCACGGCGGGCCACCACATGGGCTTCCCAAATCTTGTCGAAGAGCGTCAAGACCATCGGTCATCTCATCGTCAGCACGGACCATGTGCCTTTAGGGCCAGGTCCATCGAGAGTCTACCTGCACCTTTTGCGCGGCCGTTTTCAGGAGGCGATTGGCTTTGGCCTTGAGCGCGCGGCAGTTCTAACAGGTACTCAATGGCTGCTAACTGAACCATACCGTCCGTTCTCTGCGGCCACCGCGCCTCTGCTCAAATGGGCGCACGCGTTGCCGATTTTACCGCGCTTCGATCGCATACGGCGGGAGGCGGAAAAAATTGCTCCGCGGCGCTGCCTATACGGACTTAACCGCGTTGCGCGGCGCCGTTTTTTTTCAGGGGCGGTCAGAGCGAGAGAAATCCCAGTAAATCCCGGCATTTCCCGTCAAATCCCGCAATTCTCCGGATGCACGTAATTACCTGCGCAATGCAGACCGCCCAAGCTTCAAGCGATTGATTTGAAATAAGAAATAATGGTGCCCAGGGACGGCACCAATACCATGTCCGGTGGCGTCCGCCTTTATCCTGATAATGCGCAAATAACTGAGTAAATACCGGCAATATCGTTTGCCCACATCCGCTGTGTAAATGGCGGAGACAAAATGTGCCGGATGGCGGCGTGATTGTGTACCAGTCTGGTTAAGAGAAAAGGGCTTTGAAGCCCCGGGTTGGTGTTGTGTCATCGCGGGCTGTGAGGCGCGCGTAGCGGAGCGAAGCGCGGGACACAGCCCGCGGAACCGATCTATGTTTTGGTGTCGGCATCTCCTTTGGTTTGGGCTGGCCGGCGTTGTGCCTTCTTGCTGGCCGCGAGGCGGAAGCTTTCGCCATTCATCTCCAGGATATGGACATGATGCGTGAGACG
>CANJBZ010000021.1 GCA_947473475.1 Alphaproteobacteria bacterium | reverse complement strand
GAAATCGAGCCTCAAAACACCGCAATCCGATTCACCCGCTGGGTGTGTCATAATCGAAGCCTCGATGTTTGAATAACCGCCTGATTACGATAGCTGAAACGCGCTCACGCCCCTACGAATTTGCGGTTCATCTGGGATATGCGGGATCAAACGGCTCAGGCGCCGGCCCCTGCCGCGGCTCCGGCTGAAGCGGCGGCACCCGCAGCGGCGCCCGCCGGAGGCGGAGACGGCCGCGCGTTCATGGTGACCGTTGTCGCGCCTGCGACCAAGCCGATTTGGGACTTTGGCTACGCCGACAAGATGACCGATGCCGATTGGCAGACGGTCCAGAAAGCGAGCGCCGATCTGGTCGCCGCCATGCCGCAAATCGCAGCCGATCCGCGCGGCCAGGACCCGAAATGGAAAGACGCGCTGACAAAGGTTTCGGCCTCCGCCGATGCCGCAGCGAAAGCCGCGCAGGCGAAGGATCAAATGGCGCTGGCCATGGCCGGCGACGCCTTGGTCGAACAATGCGGCGTCTGCCACATGGCCTTCGACCCGAACGCGAAATAGCCTCCGCTATTAGCACCGCGTGTCATCCCGGACGGACGCGTTAGCGTCCGATCCGGGACCCACCTGGCCGCTTCGTCTCCAGAAGCCGCCTAAAGGCTCTGTTCCAACTACCCCGCACATGGCTAAATCCTCGGCAGGGCACAACGCCCAGCACGCGGGGGAATGCATGTCAAAGCTGGGTCCGCTTTGCTTGATGGTGCTGTTTTCCGCTGCGGGCACCGCCTTAGCGGCCGACCGCCCAAGCAACAGTGCCATTCCGATATTCGGTGGGAGTAGCGGCTGGCAGCTTGACGGCAAATTCGGTGTCGACGATTTGCTGGCGCCGCCGGATGGCGGGCCGGGACCGGTCACCTTCGACGAAGCGCATCCCTACGTGCCTAACAACCGAGGCCAACCGACCTACCGTGTCGCGGATCTTTCCAATCCCATTCTTCAGGAATGGGTGAAGCCAGCAATGAAGAAGGCGAATGAGGAGGTGCTTGCGGGACAAACGCCCTACCGTGCGCACGAACGATGCTGGCCGGCAGGTGTTCCGGGAATCGACGCCGACGCCGTCGCTGCGCCCGTCTTCATCTATCAAGGACCTAAGGAGGTCCTGTTCATCATGAGGGCCAGCCCGGAAATTCGTCACATTTTTCTGGATGTGCCGCATTCCCGTAATCCCAAACCATCCTGGTACGGAGAATCCGTCGGTCATTATGAAAATGGCGATACGCTGGTTATCGACACCATCGGATTCAACGACCGGACCTTTATCGACAACTACCGCACACCGCACACCACGCAGCTTCACGTGATCGAACGGTTCAAGGTGTCGCCCGACGGAAACGCCGTCGATCTTTCCATGTATGTCGAGGATCCAGGGGGCTTCACCATGCCCTGGCGCGCGGTTCAGCGCTGGCGCCGGGTCCAGCAGACGCTTCAGGAATTCAGCTGCGCCGAAAACAACAACACCCCCCTCACCGACTCCAAACTGGTGCCGATACCGCAAGCGGCTACACCGGATTTTTGATTGTTCGGAGTTCTGACCCGTTGCTTACCTGCGCTTATCGTTCACCTGCATGGTGAATGTTTTGCGCGCCAATTCAAAAATCAGAGAGTCATCAGCCTCACTCTCGGGAGTAGTAAGCAGTACTAACATCAACACATGTTTCCCGTAGTCTACGTAGAGTGTGTATTCCGAACCAAACGAATCCGGCCCTTTGCGGGCTCTTCTGAACAACGCGGGTCGAGAAACACTCCTTTCGTCCGCGATCCGGGTAGCAGATCGCTCAATCGATGCTGATGGATCGTCTTTACGGATATTGTCTTCATGCATATCCGCGAAATTCTCTAGCGTACGATCGTTACTTAGAAAGATATCTGCATAGATGAAGGAGGCGTGGCGGACTGCGCTATTGAGCGTAAAGCCGAGAGGGTAAAAAGCTATTAGCCAGTTGCAAATACCCTCGTCATATTTTTCAGTATCTACTATCCAGCCGTCGGGGCATGTAAGGAAAATACCAAGAGAACCCCGCCATATTAAAGGTGCTCCAATGTGCTGCGACTTGGACAGACGATCAGGTGACAAAATTTCGAGAGAAATCTTGCGGCGATCGTTTCTAGCACGGGCGAGCGCCCCTTTCGTATAACCCACCTTAGTAACAAGTATTCCTAGGCTAATACCAAGATCAGCCAACATTCCGAGGAATGCCTCTACGTGCTTTACATCGACCTTGCGACGATAGCACTTGCAGTCTAAGGCGATTGTGATTTGAGGTGTCTCGACCAAAATGTCGATCTGCCTGAGTAAGCCGCTCTTGCGGCCCTTTCTCCTTACATTAGGCCTCACCCGCAGCCCCGGATGGGCTCTTTTGAGTGTGCCAACTACGTAAGCTTCATAAAGTCTCCAATTGTCATGCCTGACCCACAAATCGCTTAGGTCTGCTGCCGCATTGATCTTCACGTTATGTCCATCGCTTGCCGGCAACCGCCATTCAGTCAAAACAAATGATCGAGCAGATTTTCGAAGGCGCTTAGGACGTCGCCGTCGTTTTGGGGTTCCTGCGGCTGGTCGGGTGCGCGCGCTTCCGCATTTTCGGCCGGTGCTGTTTCGTCAAGCGGTGCGTCTTCCGAGAAAAGTGTTGTTCCCACCAGCGGCAGTGGCGGTAGGTTGCGTTCGGCGTCTTCCATGTAAGCCTTGAAGATGCGGGCTGGCAAACCGCCGCCGGTGGCTTTTTTCATGGAGGAGCCGTCGTCATTGCCGATCCACACGCCGGTCACGTAATCGGCGGAGAAGCCCACAAACCACGCATCGCGGTAGTCCTGGGACGTGCCGGTTTTTCCGGCGACGGGACGGTCGCGCAGCGCTGCTGCCCTGCCCGTTCCTTCGCGGATTGTGCCCACCATCATCTCGGTCATTTCGGTATTGGCTTCCGGGCTCATCACGCGGCCGATGCCGGACTCTTTGCGCTGGTACAGCGTCTTACCCGATGCGGTCCGTATACGCACGATACCATAGGGCACCACACCGTTGCCGCCATTGGCGAAGGCCGCATAACCGGCGGTCAATTCCAGCGGCCTCACTTCGGACGTGCCCAGCGCCAGTGAAGGAACCGCATGCAGCTCACCCGCAATCCCCAATCGATGCGCCACGCGCACCACTTCGGCCGGGCCAACCTCGTCGGTCAGTTGAACCGCTGCCGAGTTCGACGAATGCGCCAGCGCGTGCGCGAGCGTGATGTTGCCTTCATAGGCGCCTTCGTAATTGCCGGGCTTCCATTTGCCGATGGTGATGGGACCATCGAACACTTCGTCGCTGGGATGATGCCCGTGTTCCAAAGCGGCCAGATACACGAAGGCTTTAAACGCCGAGCCCGGCTGACGCAGGGCATCGGTGGCGCGGTTGAACGAACTGTCGTCATACGAGCGCCCTCCGACCAGAGCGCGGAGCGCCCCGTCCGGCGTCATGGACACCAGCGCGCCTTGCGAGGCGCCGAGCTTCGGCCCGTCCTTGTCCAGGGCGCGTTCCAGCGCGAACTCCGCAAGCTTCTGGACATCCACGTCCATCGTCGTTTCGACGATCATCCGCTCCTTCGCCTTATCGACGAAATGGGGAATCTGCGAGATCACAAAATCGACGAAATAGCCGGCGCCCGGCGTGGCGAAACTGTGCGCGATCTGCGGATGCGCGGCCGCCGCTTGTTTGCGTTGGCTGGCGTCGATGAATTCTTCTTCCTCCATCGCCTGAAGCACCACCCCGGCGCGCGCGAGCGAGGCTTTTATCGAGGCTTCCGGATTGTAGCGTGACGGCGCTTTCACGGAACCTGCGAGCATGGCGGCCTCCGTCAGCGTCAACTGGCGTGCGGGTTTACCGAAAAACCGTTCCGACGCCGCGCCGATGCCATAGACACCCGCGCCAAAATAAACCCGGTTCAAATAAAGGGTGAGAATTTCGTCCTTGGTGTAACGCGTCTCCAGATACACCGCGAGGATCGCTTCCTCGATTTTGCGTTCCAGCGTGCGGTCAGGTTTCAGAAACAAATTTTTGGCGAGCTGCTGGGTCAGCGTCGAGCCGCCCTGCACATACGCGCCCTCGCGCCAGTCCGTGTAGGCGGCGCGGACGAGTCCCCACGGATCGATGCCAAAATGGCTGCGGAAACGCCGGTCTTCCACGGCGATAAAGGCGTTGCCGACATGGGGCGGCAACTCGCCCACTTTGATCATTTCGCCTTGGGTCAGCCCACGGCGCGCGATCATCCGTCCCTTGGCATCCAATACCGTGATGTCATTTCCGGGCTCATAGGCGAACAGATTTTCGGTGTTAGGCAAATCTGCGAACCAATGCGCGAACAGAAGCGCGCCACCAAGCAGCAGCCACACCGCGGCGACCGCAATGCTGATGCGCAGGCGAGCATTCTTAGGGTTAGGTGCCTCCTTTGTGGGCGGTTCGCCGTCCGGCGGACGCGAAACATGAACGGCCCGTAAGGAATCCGGCGCGCCCGGCCGCTTCGGAGGGTGATTGCCAGCCATGCTGCCGCCTTGTTTCCCCTTTAACCACCCGTAGGAGTGGCGGTCGTTACACACTTACCATGGCAAAAAGGAGGCCGCGATAAGTGTGCCTGGGGCGACATAGCGCAAACCGAACCCTACATAGAGGGTTATATTTACCGTCTACTTAGGCGTGGCTGAGCCAATTATGAACGAACAAGTTCCCCTGCCCGATCACGAACTTGCCGAGCGGCTTGGTCTGGAACTCAGACCGCGCCGCCGCCTCGTCATGCGTTCCATTATGTGGTGGGCGGTAGCAATCGCAGTCGTCCTCGCAATCGGTGGAGGCGTCTATTACTGGCGCATGCCGCGGCCGGCGGCCTATGTCACGGCAGCCGTAACGCGCGGGCCGCTTGTGGTAACCGTCAGCGCGACGGGCACCTTGCAGCCGCAGGATCAGGTTGATGTCGGCGCGGAAATTTCCGGCCGCCTGGACGCGGTAAATGTCGACTACAATGACCGGGTCAAGAAGGGCCAAGTGCTGGCCGTCATCAACACCGATCAGATTCAGGCGCAACTCGCGCAGGCGCAAGCCACCCTGAATGCCAATCGCGCCAATGTTGCCACTGGCGAAGCCACGGTGCGAGAAAGTCTCGACAAACGCGACCGCGCGCTGGCGCTGGCCAAAATTGGAGGCATCGCCACGCAGGACGTGCGTGTCGCAGAAGCCACGTATGATCGCTCGGTTTCCGCTCTGGCGAAGGCACGCGCCGATGTCGAAAATGCCGCCGCGCAAGTTCGGCTTTATCAGACGCAACTCGGCAAAGCGCAGGTGCGCTCACCGATCGACGGTATGATCTTGGAGAGGAAGGTTTCAACCGGACAAACGGTTGCGGCAACATTTCAAACGCCCGTGCTGTTTGTGCTGGCGAGCGATCTTTCCATGCTGGAACTGGATGTCGATATCGACGAAGCCGACATCGGTCAGGTGCATGAAGGCCAAGCCGCCACCTTCACGGTGGACGCGTATCCGCAACGCCGGTTTGGCGCGAAGCTGATTTCGCTCCGCAACGCGCCCAAAAGCGCCAATGGCGTGGTGACGTATCAGGGTGTTCTTACCGTCGACAACGGCGCCATGCTGCTGCGGCCGGGCTTGACCGCCAACGTCAACATTCTGGTTTCCGAGGCGAAGGATGCGCTGCTGGTTCCCAATGGCGCACTGCGTTTCTCCCCGCCCAGCAACGTGACGGCGCCGCCACTGCTGCAAGCAGCGGAAGGCGAACTCGCGGGCCGGGTGTGGTCGCTGAACGCCGGCAAGCCTGAGCCGCACGATCTGAAAATCGGACGCAGCGACGGACGCAACACAGAGATCCTTTCCGGCGACATCAAGCAAGGCGACAGCATCATTACCGATGTGACGACGCGCGCGAGCGGGCCATGAGCGCCGAGCTTCTCCGGCTCATCAACGTTTCGAAGATCTATGGCACGGGCGAAAGCGCCGTCGCCGCGCTGAGCCATATCAATGTGTCGATTCAACCCGGCGAATTCGTCGCCATCATGGGACCGTCGGGCTCCGGCAAATCGACCATGATGAATATCCTGGGCTGTCTCGATGCGCCGACCACCGGCCATTATTATTTTCGCGGTGTCGATGTGGGCTCGCTGGATCGTGATCAGCGCGCGCTGCTGCGGCGCAATTTCATCGGCTTCGTGTTCCAGGGATTCAACCTGCTGAAGCGCACATCGGCGCTGGAAAATCTGGAACTGCCATTGATCTACCGCGGCACACCGCGCGGCGAACGCCATGAACTGGCGCGCAAGGCGCTTGCATTAGTTGGGCTGTCGGACCGCGAAACGCACACCGCATCGGAGCTTTCCGGCGGCCAGCAACAGCGCGTTGCGATTGCGCGAGCGCTGGTTACCAAGCCCGACGTTATTTTCGCCGATGAACCCACCGGCAATCTCGACAGCGCCAAGAGCCACGAGATTATGGAGTTATTCCGTACCCTGAACGAAGAACAAGGCATCACCATCGTTTTGGTGACGCATGAAGAAGACATCGCCGCCTATGCCAAGCGCCATGTGCGCTTCATGGATGGCCGCATCGCGTCGGACACCCTCAATGTGCAGCGGGCCGGCCGTCTCGCCAGGAGGGCCGCGTCATGATGATCGATGCCGTTCTGCTGGCCTTGCGCGAACTGCGCCGTAATCTGATGCGCGCGTCGCTGACAACGCTTGGAATTATCATCGGCGTGGCCGCGGTCATCGCCGTGGTGACTCTCGGCAATGGCGCGACGGTCAGCGTTACCTCGAGCATTGGGGCGCTCGGACGCAACCTGCTGGTTGTATCCCCAGGCACGCGCAGGATGGCGGGCGCGTTTTCCGATGCCTCGCCGTTCTCGCCTGCCGATTTCGACATCATCAAGCGCGACATTTCCGGCGTGCGCGCGATTGCGCCCGTGGCGATGCGCTCCGAAGTGATCGTCGCAGCGAACCAGAACCACACCACGCAAGTCGTCGGCAGCAGCAATGGCTATCTCGATGCCCGAGACTGGCCACTGATTCAGGGACGCGTTTTTGCCGAAGCCGAAGAGCGCAGCGGGCGCGCGGTTTGCATTATCGGGCAAACCATTCGAACGACATTGTTCGGCGGGCAGAATCCCATTGGCGCCGACATTCGCGTTCGCGACGTACCGTGCGAAGTGATCGGCATATTGTCCTCCAAGGGACAATCGACGTTTGGCCAGGATCAGGACGATCTCGTTGTGATGCCGATCCGCATGGTGCAGCGCCGCCTCGCCGGCAACACCAATGTCGGCAGCATCTGGATCGCGGCCGAGCGCGCCGAAGACGTTAGCAAGATAAAAAAGGATGTGACGGACCTGCTGCGTGAGCGGCGGCATTTGAGCCCCGGCACGCCGGATGATTTTCAGGCCAGTGACATGGCGCAGATCGCGCAGATCATGCAGACGACAACGGGCGTTCTGACACTGTTTCTGTCGGCGGTCGCGGCGGTCAGCCTGGTGGTCGGCGGCATCGGCATCATGAACATCATGCTGGTGTCGGTGACCGAGCGCACGCGCGAGATCGGTATCCGTCTTGCCATCGGCGCGCGCGAACGGGACGTGCTGACGCAGTTCCTGGTCGAAGCGGTGATGATGTCGGCGCTCGGCGGATTGGTCGGAATTATTATCGGATTGGGCGCATCCGCGATCGGCACGCATTTCCTGAACATTCCCTTCACACCGTCACCGGGAATTGTGGCCATCGCCTTCCTGTTTTCGGCGTGTATCGGCGTCGCGTTCGGCTTCTTCCCGGCACGCCGCGCGGCGCGGCTCGATCCGATTGAAGCGCTACGGCATGAGTAATGGCGAGAGGAATCTCCCCTCACCCGGTTTGCCTAAGCGCTTACGCGCAAGGCAAACCGCCCTCTCCCGCAAGGGGAGAGGGATTTAAGGATTTAAGCGGTAACCGCCGCTCTCCGTTATCAGCAATTGCGCGCGGGAGGGGTCTTTCTCGATCTTCTGGCGCAGGCGGTAGATGTGGGTTTCCAGCGTGTGCGTCGAAACCGCGGGGTTGTAACCCCACACTTCGTGCAGCAGGACATCGCGACTGACCGTGGCGCCGGCGCGTTGCAGGAATTTCAGAATGTTGGTTTCCTTTTCCGTCAGCCGGACGCGCTTGGACCCTTCCACCAATACCTTGGCGCTTGGACGGAAGGTATAGGGGCCGATTTGGTAAATGGCCTCTTCGCTGGCGCCGTGGCTGCGCAGATGCGCATCGACACGCGCCATCAACACGGCGAAGCGGAAGGGCTTGGTGATGTAATCGTTGGCGCCCGCTTTAAGTCCCTCGATGGTGTCCAAGTCCGAATCAGATGCCGTCAGCATGATGATCGGGCAGGTGACGCCTTCATCACGAAAGGCACGGCAAAGCTCCCGGCCGTCACCATCGGGCAGCGAAAGGTCGAGGACCATGAATTCGTAAAGCCCCTCCTGCCCTTTCTGAAGACCTTCGCGGTAGGTCGCTGCTTCGACCGGATCGTAAGCGCCGTCGGCAGCCAGCTGCTCGGCAAGGGAGACGCGCAGCATCTCGTCATCGTCCACGAGAAGCACGCGCTTCGTACTCGGCATGCGATCTATCCTCCTATTACCGGGCGCTACAGTAATGCGCCAAACTCTATCCCGTTTCTTTTGGGCGGTGTATGTCCACCTGCATGGCAGGCAAAACGGGCAAAATTAAGCCAAACCCGGTATGGGAAAACTTTCTGTCACCGGCGCACCGGGTGGAGCGGGCTGCCGGAGAATTCCGCCGTGGCGTACCGGTGCTTATTGCGTCCGGCGCCCCGGACGCGTGGGGTGTCGCCCTTGCGGCCGAGACGCTGAGCGATGAAACGCTGCTGGCCCTGACGGAGCTTTGCGGACCCGGCACCCTGATCTTAACGCATGCCCGCGCGGCCACCCTGAAAATCCGTCTTTACACGAACGATGTGGTGCGCCTTCCCCTCTCCGGCAACGAGCGTGCGGCCGATATTCGCGCCATTGCCGACCCGGCGAGGGACTTGGACAATCCACTGAAAGGCCCGTTCGAGGCCTTGCGGACCGCGCCTCCGCAAAGCGCCGAAACCAGCGTCAAGCTGGCCAAGCTCGCAAGCCTGCTGCCGGCAACGGTTCTCTTTCCCGCTGGCGAGCCGGTGAAACCCGCCCTCCGCGCGTCCGGCGTTACCGAAGTGCCCGCCGACGATATCGCCGCGTTCGAGCGATCCATGGCCGACACGCTCCAGCTTACGGTGCGCGCTTCCGTTCCGCTCGAAGGCGCGGAAAATACGGAACTGGCCGCCTTTCGCCCGCGCGACGGCGGGCCGGAACATTACGCCGTCATCATCGGCCCCAAGAGCGCGCCCGCGCTGGCGCCGCCGGGGCCGGTTCTGACGCGGCTTCACTCCGAATGCTTCACCGGCGACCTTTTGGGGTCGCTGAAATGCGATTGCGGCGATCAGCTTCGTGGCGCGGTGCAGGCCATCGCCAAGGCGGGCGGCGGCGTCCTGCTGTATCTGGCGCAGGAAGGCCGCGGCATCGGGCTGATGAACAAGCTCCGCGCCTACCGTTTGCAGGACGAAGGCTTCGACACCATGGAAGCCAATCAGCGGCTGGGCTTCGAGGACGACGAACGCCTCTACGATGCCGCCGCGCGCATGTTGAAGCTGCTGGGCTACAGCAAGGTCCGCCTGCTCACCAACAATCCGGAGAAGGTTCGGGCGCTGGAAACCGCCGGGATCGAAGTCGTCGAACGGGTCCCGCATGCATTTCCGGACAACGCGCACAACCGCGCCTATCTACGGGTCAAGGCGGAAAAGGGCGGTCACTTGCTCTGATGGATATTGTCGTCAGCCGCGCCGGTGATGGCTATGCCGCCGATTGGGGCGCAGGCGCCCGCCGCTGCGCCGTCGGGCGTGCCGGGATCGCCGAGAAGCAGCGCGAAGGCGATGGGGTAACCCCGCTCGGGCGCTGGCCGCTGCGACAGGTTCTGTTCCGGGCCGACCGTATCAGTGCGCCCCGGACGACTTTGCAGCTGGATCCTATCGAGCCGGACCAAGCGTGGTGCGATGTGCCCGGCGACCCGAACTACAACCGGATGGTGCGCCTGCCCTACCCCAGTATCGACGAGCGCCTGTGGCGGGATGATTCGCTGTACGATCTGATCGTCGTGGTCGGCTACAATGATTCGCCGCCCATTTCGGGCAAGGGCAGCGCTATCTTCCTTCATCTCGCCCGGCCGGATTTCAGCCCCACCGCCGGCTGCGTCGCGACGGCGCGTGGCGATCTTTATGAAGCCGTCGAACAACTTAGGCCGGGAGATTGCCTGATTGTAAGAGAATGAGGTCCCCAGCCCTGCGACATCTTAGTTTTATAAATGAAAGCAAAGACTTAAGCCGAAATTGCGCTGCTTGACACAAATTGGACCCACAACTATGGTCCGCGCGCCTTTTTGAATTGTTCTTCATCTTTCGCGACACACGCGCTTTAAGCGGAGCCGCATGGCCCATGACGATCCCGATGTGCGGCGTCTGGCGGAACTCGAAGAACGCCTGAAGAAGGCACGTGGGCCGGCGAAAGTCATCGAGCAGGATACGTCCCAGTCGAAAATGGGAATCGCGTTCCGTTTGGTTATTGAGTTGCTTGCGGGGGTAATTGTTGGGGGGGGAGTTGGCTGGGCGCTCGACAGGGTTCTTGGCACGTCGCCGTTCCTCCTGATTGTGATGTTTTTGCTTGGAGTCGCTGCCGGTATGCGCAACGTCCTGCGCGCCGCACGCGAGATGGATGAGCGCCAGAACCGCCCTCCCGGATAGGAGGCGGCGGATAGGCAAAAGGGGTTCGCGTGGCCGCCAGTCCTATGGAGCAGTTTGAGGTCAGGCCGTTGCTGCCGCTGCACATCGGCGGGCTCGACCTTTCCTTCACCAACGCATCCCTGTGGATGTGCATCGTTACCGCTGTCTGCGCGATCTTCCTGACGATGGCGGCGTCCCCGCGTAAGCTGGTGCCGACGCGCATGCAGTCCATTACCGAACTCAGCTACATGTTCGTCTCGGACATGATCCGTTCGGCGGCCGGAACCGAGGGGCTGAAATTCTTCCCCTTCGTGTTCACGCTGTTCATGTTCGTGCTGTTCTCCAACGTGATCGGCCTGTTTCCGCTCATTCATCCCTTCACCGTCACCAGCCACATCATCGTCACCTTCGCGCTGGCGTTCTTCGTCTTTCTGATGGTGATCGTGGTGGGCTTGGCGCGCCACGGGTTGCACTTCTTCTCTCTGTTCGCGCCCAAAGTACCGGTCGTGATGCTGCTCGTGCTGGTGCCGATCGAGGTCGTCTCGTTCTTGTCGCGGCCGATCAGCCTTGCCGTCCGTCTTTTTGCGAACATGCTTGCCGGTCATACGATGCTGTATGTGTTCGGCACATTCGTGATCGGTCTGGCGACCGCCGGCGGCGCGCTTTCGGTCATCTCGATCATGCCGTTCCTGGCGATCGTCGCAGTGGTCGCGCTCGAATTCCTGATTGCATTCCTGCAAGCCTATGTGTTTGCCATTCTCACCTGCATCTATCTGAACGACGCTCTCAATCTGCACGGTCACCACTAGTCATCCGCGCTCACCATCGTACGGGCGCGTCCGCACAACAAAGGAGTTCGAAATGGATCTTGCATCGGCAAAAATGATTGGCGCCGGCCTTGCCTCGATCGCGCTTATCGGCGCGGGCGTCGGCATCGGCATCATCTTCGGCAACTATCTGGCGGGCGCGCTCCGTAACCCGGGCGCCGCTGCCGGTCAGTTCACCAACCTGCTCGTCGGCTTCGCGCTTTGCGAATTCACCGGCCTGCTCGGCGTCGTGATGGCCTTCATCATTCTGTTCACCTGATCCGTCCATGGCTGCGGCGGAAGGAACAGTCGAGAGTACTGCGGAACCGGCCGAACACGCCGGCCTGCCGCAGATGGACGTCGGAACGTTTCCGAGTCAGGTCTTCTGGCTCGCGATTACGTTCGGTCTGCTGTTCTTTGTGCTGTGGCGTAAGACGCTGCCCATGATCGCCGGCGCCATCGGCGCGCGGCGGGAGCAAATCGAAGGCGATCTCGGGACGGCCGAGACGTTGCGCAAAGATGCGGCCGGTGCTCTGGCCGGTTACGAAAGCGCACTGGCCTCGGCGCGCAAGGGTGCGGTTCAACTCGCCAACGACAACCGCAAGGGCATCCAGACCGAGATCGACCAGATGAAGGCCGCTGCCGATGCAACCGCACAGGCAAGCGCCGCCGAAGCGGAACGGCGCATTGCCGCGGAACGCGCAAAGGCCGTGGTCGGCGTGAGAGCGGCTGCGTCCAGCGCTGCCGCCGACATTGTCGAGCGGCTCCTTGGGATGCCCGTCAGTGCGGACGAAGCCGACCGCGCCGTTGCAGCCGTCGAGACGAAAGGCGCCTGAGTATGGAGCTCTTTAGCGATCCCGAGTTCTGGGTCAGCCTTGGCACGCTGGTGTTTGTGGGCATCCTGCTGTGGCAGGGCGTGCCGAAGCTGGTGGCCAATTCGCTCGATGCGCGCGCCGCCGCCATTGCCAAGGAACTGGAAGACGCGCAGCGCCTGCGCGCTGAAGCCGAAACCCTGCTCGCCGAATATAAAAGAAAGCGCGACGGCGCCGAGCAAGAAGCCAGCAGCATTGTTTCCGAGGCGAAAGTGGAAGCGGAACGTTACGCCGCCGAAGCCCGCGCCAGCATCAAGGCGCAGATCGAACGCCGCGGCCGGCAGGCCGAAGAGAAAATCGCCCAAGCCGAAGCGCAGGCCATTGCCGAAGTGCGCGGCCTGGCTGCCGATGCCGCTATTGCTGCCGCCGAACGGCTGATCGCGGCCCGCTTGGATGACAACCGGTCCGCCGATCTGATAAAGCGTTCGCTTGGGGAAATTCCGTCCAAGTTGAACTGAGATGGGTGAAGCACCAAAGCCGCCCTTCCGCGCCGATCATGTCGGCAGCCTCTTGCGCCCCGCCGCGCTCCATGAAGCACGCGCCAAAGCCCAAAAAGGCGAAATCGGCCCAGCCGAACTGCGCGCCGTGGAAGACGCCGCCATTGCCGATGCCGTGCGCCTGCAGGAAGACGCTGGCCTTCAGGCGATTACCGATGGCGAATTCCGCCGCAGCCACTATCTCGTCGACTTCCTGACCGGCTTTGAGGGCATTGTCCCGACCAACACCAGCTACGCGCTCGCCTTTAAGGGTGAGCACGGCGAGAGCGGCGAGACCCGTTCGATGTTGACGGTGACAGAAAAGGTACGCCGCACGCGCCCGGTTATGGTTGAGGCGTTTCGATTCCTGAAGGAACGCACGAAACGTACCCCCAAGCTGTGTCTGCCCTCGCCCACTTGGATTCACATGCGCGGCGGCCGCAAGACCGTGGACCAGGGCGTCTATCCCGATATTGAAGAATTCTGGGCCGACATCGTTCGCGCCTTCCACGAAGAGATTGCCGACCTTGCCGCCGCAGGCTGCACCTATTTGCAGCTCGACGAGATCAGTTTCGCGTTCCTGTGCGATGCGACCATCCGCGAACGCATGCGCGGCGATGGGCTCAATCCCGACGCGGAAGCCCGCCGCTACGCCGCTGTGGTCAATGCGATCGCAGCGGGCGCACCGCCATCCATGACGGTGACTGTGCATACCTGCCGCGGCAATTTCCAGAGCATGTGGATGGCCGAAGGAAGTTACGACCGCGTTGCGTCTGAAGTTTTCGCGCAGCCCGACGTGGACGGCTATTTCCTCGAATATGACAGCGACCGGGCCGGCGGTTTCGAACCGCTGCGCTATGTGCCCAAGGACAAAAAAGTGGTGCTCGGCTTGGCCAGCTCAAAGAGGCCTGAGCTCGAATCCAAGGACGTGCTGAAACGGCGGATCGAGGAAGCCTCCCAGTATTTCCCGCTGTCGCAGCTCTGCCTGTCACCGCAATGCGGCTTCGCCAGCACGCACCACGGCAACCGCATCACCGAAGACGTGGAAAAGCGCAAACTGGCGCTGCTCGTGGAAGTCGCCACCGAAGTCTGGGGTAGCGCGGCCTCATAAGCCAAGCTCTGATTGTCATCCCGGCCATGCGAAGCGTGAGCCGGGACCCACGGAGCCGATTGCGCGGTGGGTCCCGGATAGCCGCTGCGCGGCTTCCGGGATGACAAGAAATGGTGTCTCCGCAGAAATTAGAGCGCAATCCGACGAAGTGGACGCCGGTTCGTCGTTAGATTGCGCGGCAAACTAAGGAATCTAGAGCATGATCCGATTCCTTTTGATCGGATCATGCTCTAGCTCCGCAGCCGCCGTGACGATCCCCGGCGCATGAGCACGTAGACAACGAGGAACGAGCTCAGCACCGAAGCGATCAGGATGGAGATCACTTCGCTGATGAAGCGGGCATAGGCGTCCCCTGGAACATTCTGCGCCGGGTCTTGAGACGAATAGGAAATCTGCAGCGGATCGCTTGTCGTCAGATTCCGGCAATCGGGCCAGCTTGCGCTGCCCTGAAGCGCTTGTCCGCCCACGGAGAATGAATAGGTGATGGCGTTGTTGCTTCGGCAGTTGACCGTCAGTAGCTTCCCGGTAGCGGTCTGTTGATGCAGTGCAATGTCCATGTACCGCCACAGGCCGAACTGGGCCATGCTGACCGTCGTCAGGACAAAGAGGAACAGGCCCAGGCTGAGGTAAGGCCCGCGCCGCTGTGGCGTTTCCTGCGCTAAAGTCTCCACCTTGCCCCCTCCCCGCCTGTTCATCCAGCTTCAGGCAGCAAATCTCCCAGCACCGCCGGGAGTTATTTTTCCGGCGCGACGATGCGGATATTAAGCTCTTTCAATTGCTTCGCCGATACTTCCGAGGGCGCCCCCATCAGCAGGTCTTCCGCCTTCTGATTCATCGGGAACATCGTGACTTCGCGGATGTTCGGCTCGTCGGCGAGCAACATCACCATGCGGTCGATGCCTGGCGCCGAACCGCCATGCGGCGGCGCGCCATAGCGGAACGCGTTCAGCATGCCGCCGAAGCGCCGCTCGGTCTCCTCGCGCGCGTAGCCCGCGATCTCGAACGCCTTGAGCATGATGTCCGGCTTGTGATTACGAATGGCGCCCGAGGACAGCTCAACGCCGTTGCAGACGATGTCATACTGGAACGCCTTGATGCCGAGGATCGTGTCCTTGTCGCTGCCTTCGAGCGCCAGGAACTTCTCGTGGTCGAAATTCGGCATGGAGAACGGGTTGTGCGAGAAGTCGATCTTCTTGTCGTCTTCGTTCCATTCGTACATCGGAAAATCGACGATCCAGCAGAACTCGAACACGTCCTTCCTGGTCAGGTTCAGTTCGTTGCCGATCTTCAGCCGCGCCTGCCCGGCCAGCGTTGCCGCCCGCGCTTCCTTGTCCGCCGCGAAGAACACCGCATCGCCCGCTTTCGCCGCGGTACGGGTCG
Source organism: Alphaproteobacteria bacterium (assembly GCA_947473475.1). Taxonomy (GTDB): domain Bacteria; phylum Pseudomonadota; class Alphaproteobacteria; order Micropepsales; family Micropepsaceae; genus CAIYRG01. The sequence goes on along the minus strand of CANJBZ010000021.1, from coordinate 57,801 downwards.
CAAGCTGTTGCAAGGCTTCGCTCGAAAGGAATTTCGCAATCGGGCCTTTGCCGGTGAGGGCGCCGTTTTCTTCTTCAAAGACGATGTAGCCCAGGCCGGCCGCGCCTTCGCCGCGCGCCCATTCGTTCATCTTGTCGAACCAGGAGCGCGGCTGCCCAGCGGCCCCCGGCGCCGGAATCGCGCGCACGGCGTCCTTGCCCTTGAAGGCTTTGAACGACACGTCTTCACGGTTGAAGATGTCCTTCACTTCCGCAATCAGAATGGGATTGCGCAGATCGGGCTTGTCCGAACCGTAGAGCAGCATCGATTCCGAATAGGGAATGCGTGGGAACGGCAGCGCGGACACTTTGCGGTTGCCGGCGAACTCTGTGAACAATCCGTGCAGCACAGGTTCGATGGCATTGAACACATCGTCCTGGGTGACGAAGCTCATCTCGAAGTCGAGCTGATAGAATTCACCTGGGCTGCGGTCCGCGCGCCCGTCTTCATCACGGAAACACGGCGCGATCTGGAAGTAGCGGTCAAAGCCCGCCACCATGATGAGCTGCTTGAACTGCTGCGGCGCCTGCGGCAGCGCATAGAACTTGCCTGGATGAATGCGCGAGGGCACCAGGAAGTCGCGCGCGCCTTCGGGGCTGGATGCGGTCAGAATAGGCGTCTGAAATTCGGTGAAGCCCTGATCGACCATACGGCGGCGGACGGACTGAACCACCTTCGCGCGCAGCATGATGTTGCGGTGCAGCCGCTCGCGGCGCAGATCCAGGAAGCGATAGCGCAGGCGCGTCTCTTCCGGATATTCCAGATCGCCAAAGATCGGCAGCGGCAGTTCGGCCGCACGGTTCTGGATCTCGACCTGATCGATGCGAATCTCGATCTCGCCCGTCGGCAGATCCGCGTTCACCGTGTCGCCGGTGCGGGCGACGACCGGGCCGGTCAGGGTCAGCACCCATTCGGAGCGTGCCTCGGACGCAGCGGCAAAGGCCGGGCTGTCCGGCTCGATGACGCACTGGGTCAGGCCATAATGGTCCCGCAAGTCGATGAACAGCAGCCCGCCATGGTCACGCGCGCGATGGACCCATCCTGAGAGGCGGACGATCTTGCCGACGTCGGATTTGCGAAGTTCGCCGCAGGTATGGGTGCGATAGGCGTGCATAGAGGCTCCTGGTACGGGCCGGCGTTTGTGGAAAGCGGCACGGACGAAGTCAAGGGTATCGGGGCTTTAGGACGCCCCCCTGCGCCGGATCGCCCCAAGATCGGCTTTTGCAGGCAAGTTTCCGCAAGTAAACGGCGACATGGGCCTGCCGAATCCGCTAATACCCCCCCTATGCGCATTATCACCGACACGGAAGCGTTAGAGGGCCTTTGTGCTGAGCTTCAAGAAGGCCCCTATGTGGCCATCGATACGGAGTTCATGCGCGATCAGACCTATTGGCCCAAGCTGTGCCTGATTCAGGCGGCCGGGGCCGGGGTTGAGGCCATCATCGATCCCCTGGCGGAAGGCATAGACCTGACGCCGTTTTACAAGCTTTTGGCGGCCAAATCGGTCGTTAAGGTTTTCCACGCGGCACGCCAGGATGTTGAAATCTTCCACCATCAGGGCGGCGTCATCCCGAACCCGCTGTTCGACACGCAAATTGCCGCCATGGTGTGCGGTTTCGGCGAGTCCGCCTCCTACGAGACGCTGGTCCGCAAGCTCGCCAAGGCGGAAATCGACAAATCCGCCCGCTTTACGGATTGGAGCCGCCGCCCCCTGTCCAAGCGTCAGCTCGAATACGCCCTCGCCGATGTCACCTATCTGCGGTTGGTCTATGAGCTTCTGGCCAAGGAATTGGACAAGTCCGGACGGGCAAGCTGGGTCGAGGAAGAAGAAGCCACCCTTACCGACCCTGCCACCTACAGGCTGGACCCGGCCGAGGCCTGGCGGCGGCTCAAGCCCCGTTCGGGCAACAAGCGGTTTCTGTCCGTTCTGGCGGGCCTGGCGGCTTGGCGGGAACGGGAGGCGCAGACTCGGGACGTGCCGCGCAACCGCGTCCTGAAGGACGAAGCGCTGCTGGAGATCGCCGCCCATCCCCCGGCCGATGCCGAGCTTCTGAGCCAGATTCGCGCCATTCCAAACGGCTACGCCAATTCACGCGCCGGAAAGGCACTCATCGGCGCGGTGCAGGAGGCGCTTGCCAACCCGCCACCGGAGGGCATGCCTGGGCCCGAACGCCGGGTGCGCGGGCGGGAGCCGTCAGCTGCGGCCCTGGATCTGCTAAAGACACTTCTGCGCCTGCGCGCCACGCAGTTTCAAGTCGCCCCAAAATTGGTCGCGGTATCGGACGATCTTGAACGCCTTGCCGCCGGCGATGACGAGGGCGTCCAGGCGCTGCACGGCTGGCGGGCCGAAGTGTTCGGCCGCGATGCTGTCGCCTTGCGCGAAGGGCGTCTCGCTATCGGACTGGAAGACGGCGAGGCCGTGGTGATCGAGCTCAGCGTCGAGAAAAAGCGCGCCGCCAAAGGGCGGTAAACGGCCCTCAGGCAAACACGAAGCGGCGGCCCCAATCCAGCAGCGCGACGACGCCCAATATCAGGAAAATGATTGCCGCGATGGTGCGCATCAGTTTCAGCGGAAGACGATTGGCGGCGATTTCGCCCAGATAAACCGCGGGCACGTCGGCGATCATCATGCCCAGCGTTGTTCCCAGCGCAACGGTGAGAACCGAGTCGAACCGCGCCGCCAGCGCCATCGTCGCGAGTTGCGTCTTGTCGCCCATCTCAATCAAAAAGAACGACACGAGCGTGGCGCCGAAGGCGCCCCACTTCTCGGTCAGCTTGGGTTCGCCACCGAGCTTATCGGGTATCAGCGTCCAAAGGCCCATGGCGATAAACGAGACGCCGAGAATCCAGGTTAGATTTTCGCCCAGCCATTCGCCGATATAGGTTCCGATCCAGGCGGCAAGCGTATGATTGACGGCGGTCGCTGCGAGAATGCCCAGAATGACCGCCACCGGAGCGCGGAAGCGCGCGGCCAGCACGATGGCCAGAAGCTGCGTCTTATCGCCAAGTTCGGCGAATGCGACGACCCCGGTCGAAACGAAAAGTGCCTGGAAGTCCACTATGCCATCCCCGCGACGGGCCGTGCCAACCGCCGAAACGCGATCGTGAACGCGAGAAAGTTCAACGCCGCGCAGGCGAAGAAATTGATACCGAGACGCACGTCACCCGGCGGCAAATTCGCCACCTGAGCCAACAGAACGTTGCCGAGCAGCGGCCCAATAACGGCCGCCAGACTGCTGATTGACTGAAGCGCGCCCATGGTGATGCCTTGCGTACTTGGGTCGGCGGTTTTGGACACCAGCGCCTGAATGGAGGGCCCGGCCGTAAAGGTAAGGAACCCCGCGAACAGCACCGGAAACATCATCCAGCCCTGTGGGACCAGCCCGTAGAGGGTTTGAATAAGCACATTGCTTCCAACGGCCATGAGGACCAATCGTTCCTCACCGAAGCGCTTTACCAGCCGTCCTATCAGGCCGCCCTGCACAATCGTCGAAAGCAACCCCACGCAAAACAACAACACGCCGTTCTCGAACGGTCCCCAGTTGAAGCGGAAATGCGTCGCCAGAACCCAGCTTTGGATCATGGTCATGTGGGCGATAAAATAGATCGCGTACACGACGACCAAACTGCCGACCGCGTGATTGCGAACGAGAGCCCACAGAGCGCGGAACGGATTGGCTCGGGACAGTGAAAACGCGCTGCGGCGTTCGGGCGGCAACGACTCCGGCACCGCGAGGAACCCATACACCGCGTTCACCAGCGAAATCGCCGCCGCCACATAGAACGGAAGATGCAGGTCGATGCCGCCCAGCAGGCCGCCAAGCATCGGCCCCACAATGAACCCCAGGCCGAACGCCGCGCCGATAAACCCAAAATTGCGGGCGCGTTGTTCCGGCGGTGTAATGTCTGCAAGATAGGCGTTCGCCACCGAAAAACTTGCGCCCGTGAGACCGCCCATCAACCGCGCGATCAACATAACAGTGAGAGATGGCGCTATGGCGATCAGGAAATAATGAATTCCCAGCCCGATGATAGCGGCGATCAATACCGGCCGCCGTCCGAAGCGATCGCTGATCGCCCCCAGCATCGGCGCGCAGAGGAACTGCATGAGGCCGTACGCGGCCATCAACGCCATGGCCCAATAGGCCTGCATCTCGCGTGATTCCGTGTAGGCGCCGATCAAGACCGGAAGCACAGGGATGGCGATCCCGATTCCCACCATGTCGATGAAGACGGCAATCAGCACGAACCACACGCTGCCGCGCTGTGTGGCTGATGACGGCGGATCGGTGCGGGTCATGAGACGGTGCGGAACCTATTCGACAGCCGGAAGTTCCTCCGGCGCGGCCGTGAAATCTTGCGTTTCCTCGCCTTCATACGGATCTTCATCCGGAGCGAGATCGTCAGACGGATTGGGAACGCTGAAGCTGGACGGCGGCACCGCATCCAGGAAGCCCGCGGCCTTCAGCTCGTCCATGCCCGGCAGGTCGCCAATCGCTTCCAGCCCGAAGTGAGAAAGGAATTGTTCGGTGCTGCCGTATGTCACAGGGCGTCCCGGCGTGCGGCGGCGGCCGCGTATGCGAATCCAGCCTGCTTCCATCAGCGCGTCGATGGTGCCCTTGCTTACCATGACGCCGCGAATGTCTTCGATTTCCGCGCGCGTCACAGGCTGATGATAGGCGATGATCGCCAGCGTCTCGATGGCCGCACGCGACAATTTGCGTTCTTCGACCGCCTGCTTACGCAGCAAAAAGGCAAGGTCGTTCGCCGTACGGAATTGCCATTTTCCGGCCACCTTCACGAGGTTGACACCGCGCGCCTGATATTGGCTTTGCAGCTCTTCCAGCAGCGCCTTGACGGCGGTCTGCGGCGGCAGTGCCTTGGCAAGTGTGCCTTCATCGATGGGGTCTTTGGCGGCAAACAGCAGAGCCTCGACGATGCGCAAATGCATAGGATCGATGACTGGCGCGGACGGTTCCTCCGGCACGGACGGTTCGGGCGTGGACTCGGGGTGCAGCTCCGCGGCTTCAATTGCCGCTTCGATTTCGATTTCGGCTGGTTCGGCCATTGCAGCCTCGCTGTGGCGAATGATGCGATTCACGAATTGCCCTCCCCAGCCGCGGCCTCGGACATCGGCACCACGCGGTCCTTCAACAAAATTTCTCCGAACGCAGCTGTCTGGCGCATTTCCAGCCGCCCATCGCGCGTGAGTTCCAGCGCGGCGAGAAAGGTGCTTGCCATCGCGCTGCGGCGGCGCACGCCGCGGCTCCAGTCCAGCGGCAGAAAGCGTGCCATCGCGCTCCAATCGGGAATGCGGCCGAGCATGCGCTCGATGCGATGACGGGCCTCCTCGATCAGATAAACCGGCGCCCGCGCCATTTCGTAGACACGGTGACCGAGCGTGCGCACCCGCTGCTGCGAATAGGCGGTCAACAGATCGTACATGGTATCGGAATGCTTGCGCGTACGCACAACCACAATAGGTTCGGGCGCGCCGCGCGCAAACACGTCGCGGTCCAGCCGGTCGCGGGCCAAGAGCCGCGTCGCAGCCTCGCGCATCACCTGAAGCCGGGCCAGACGCCAGCGCAATTGCTGCGCCATTTCTTCGGCGTCCACTGCTTCCGGCCCGGTCGCATGTGGAAGAACGAGCCGCGATTTCAGATAGGTGAGCCAAGCCGCCATGACGAGATAGTCGGCGGCAAGTTCAAGCCGGTGATGCCGCGCCTTCTCCATGAAGACCAGATATTGCTCGGCCAGCTTCAACACCGAGATTTTTGCAAGATCGACCTTCTGGCTGCGCGCCAAAGCGAGCAGCACATCGAGCGGCCCTTCAAAGCCGTCGACCTCGATAATCAGCGCCTCTTCCACCGGGATCTGCGGCGCTTGGAAGGTGTCGCCCTCGATAAATTCAGGCTCTCTCATGCGGGCAGTCCCAGCATTTGGTTGAGCCGCGCTTCGCCTGCTTCGACATCGATTTCGGCGGGCGGGTGCAATTGGTTCAGTGCGCTCTCGGCCCGGTGCAGCGCCTTGCCGTTCAGCGCCCCGGTTTCTTCGGCAATGGCGGTCATTTCATCGCGCTTGCCATTGCAGTGAAGCACGACATCGCAGCCGGCCAGGAATGCATGCTTCGCGCGCGCGCCCAACGGCCCGTCCAATGCGGCCATGGAGAGATCATCGCTCATGAGCAAACCATTGAAACCGATCTCGCCGCGAATGATTTTTTGAACGACGCGAGGGCTTGTCGTCGCGGGGCGCTGCGGATCGATGGCCTCATAGACGACATGAGCCGTCATCGCCATCGGCGCATGGCTGAGACTGCGAAAAATGACGAAATCATGCGCCGAGAGTTCATCGGCCGTGGCCGTCACCCGCGGCAAAGCGAGGTGGCTGTCCGCGAGCGCCCGTCCGTGGCCGGGAATGTGCTTGACGATGGGAAGCACACCGCCGTCGAGATAGCCTTCCATGGTCGCACGGGCGAGTTCGATAACGACCGCCGGGTCCATCGCGTAAGCACGATCGCCGATAATGTCGTGGGCGCCCGGCACGGGCACGTCGAGAACGGGCGCGCAATTGACGTTCACGCCGGCATCCCGAAGTTCGCAGGCAATGAGTCGCGCACAGAGATAGGCGGCTTGCCGTCCCATGTCCGCGTCAATGGCAAAGAGTTCGCCAAAGCGCCGTGCGGCAGGCCGCGTGCGCCAATGCGGCGGCTTGAGGCGCGCAACGCGGCCCCCTTCCTGATCGATGAGGATCGGGGCATCGCTGCCAACGCACGCCCGCAGCTCGCGGCAGAGCACGCGCATTTGCTCCGGATTGTCGCAGTTGCGCGCAAACAGGATGAAACCGAAAGGACGCACCTCACGGAAGAAGTCACGCTCCTCGGGTGCAAGAACCAACCCTTGGCAGCCATAGATCGCGGCGCTTGCCGGCATTGCAGCCTCACTGGGTCGATTCCATCCCTCAAGGCGCCGTCACGAAACAATTTCCGCCTTCAGCCCTGAGTTTTTCACATGCCGTTGCCGCGGTGGCTTTGTCCGCGAACGGGCCTACCCGCAGGCGATACCAGATCCCTTTGGCGCCGAGATCGGCCTTCTGAATATCCGCCGCCAATTGTCCGACGACGGCTGCATGCCGCGTTTTTATCGAAGCAAACTCTTTATTCGCGATTTCCGCGGTCTCATACGACCCGATTTGCAGCACGGCCTTGCCTGCGACAGCGGCTTCTGTCGCCGCTGGGGCAATTTGGGCAACGGCAGCAGGTTTCGCAGGGGCCGCTACAGCGGCGGCAGGAGGAGGCGCTATCGTTGCCGGCGCTACCTGCGCCGGGGGCGGAGTCAGCCGGACGGGCGGAGCTTCCACAATCTGCGCGGGCTGCTGAGCAGGCGGGGCCACAACCGCCGGAATTTCGACCTGCGGCTGCTGTGCCAAAGAGGACCCTGCCGCTTCCTGCGCCGGGGAAGCGGGTTGCTGGTAGACTTTCAACCCCTCGTAGGGCGTCTCGGCACCACCGCCATCGGCGGGGGCCGTCCGCACAGGTCCATCGGGAGCCGCGATAATGACCGTTGCCCCTGCCCGGCCGCGCGCCACGCCTTGGTTGTAGGCGAGCCAGACGACCCCAGCGAACGCCGCCAGAACCAGAAGTGCAATGACGATCAACAGCGGCAGCCGTGAGTGTTCTTCCTCTTCGACCTCATCGTCTGAGAGATCGTAGATCGGGATATTGTCCATCGATGGCTGATAAACGCCGCGCTGCTGGTTGTTCATGGCCGGCCTCCGCCGAATCGCAAGTTCGACATTTTTACCACCCGTGCGGGTCCGAAGCATCGCTGCGCATACCCTTCCGGGGCCTCAAAGCTGAAATTCCATGTGGAAGATTCTTCGGTATTCTTGCAAGGCATAGCGGTCGGTCATCCCCGCAATATAGTCGCAGACCGCCCGCGCGGTGGCCCGATCGTGCGCCATACCGCACTGCTCGATCCAATCGGGCGGCAAAAGCGCGGGTTCGGCGGTCAGGGCGGCAAACAGCTCCGTCAGCGCGACCTGGGCTTTTTGCATCACTTGCATGACCCTCGGGTGGCGGTACATGCGCTCGAACAGGAATGCCTTCAGAGCCACGAGTTCGTCTTTCAAGACGGGTGAAAAGGAAGCGAGCGGCGCTTTTTGCGCCCGAACGCCGGCAACGCTTTGGGGCCGGGCCTTGGCCAGCCGCCTGCCTGTTTCGGTGACAACATCGGCGACCATGGCGCTGATCAGCCGGCGCACCGCCTCGCCGATCAAGCGGCCTCGCTCCAGGTTAGGATGGGCGGCATCGACCGCTCGGAACACCGGCCCGGCAAGCGGAGCCTCGAACAGCGCCTCGGTTTCGAACAACCCGGCCCGGAGCCCGTCATCGATGTCATGATTGAGATAGGCGATGTCGTCGGATAGGGCTGCGACCTGGGCCTCAAGCCCGGCATGGGTTTCCAGCTCCAGGTTCCAGGCAAAGTCTGTGATCGCTTCGGGGATCTCGTCGGGGGCGCCGTCCGGTGCGAACAGAGGACCGTTGTGCTTGACGAGCCCTTCCAGCGATTCCCAGGTCAGGTTCAGCCCATCGAAGCCGGCATAACGGTGCTCCAGCCGTGTGACCAGCACCAGCGCCTGGGCATTATGGTCAAAGCCGCCATGGCCGGCCATGCAGGCATCGAGCGCCGCCTCACCGGCATGTCCGAAGGGCGGATGGCCAAGGTCATGCGACAGCGCCAAAGCCTCGGACAGGTCTTCGTCCAACCCGAGCACACGGGCGATGGACCGCGCTATCTGTGCGACCTCCAGCGAATGCGTCAGCCGGGTGCGGTAATAATCGCCTTCATGCTGAACGAAGACCTGAGTCTTATGCTTCAAACGCCGGAACGCCGTCGAATGAATAATGCGGTCACGGTCGCGCTGATAGCAGCTCCGGGTAGTGCTCTCTTCTTCCGGCCAGAAGCGGCCCCGGCTGGTTTCGGGGCGCGTGGCGTAAGGCGCCCGCTGCGGCGGAGTGAATTGCGGCCCCAAAAGTCTCCCTGGCGGCTCATGCTTGGACATTGGCCCTGCAGCTATTACATAGCGGTACACATGATAGGCTGTTCTCGATGCACGATGAAACGATCATAGACGCCGGGCCGGTGCGCTTGACCGAGCGTGCGGCCAAACGAATCGGAGAAATCCTTCAGGCCGAAGCGGGAGCGGCGATGCTGCGCGTCGCGGTCACCGGCGGCGGCTGCTCCGGTTTCCAGTACGATTTCTGCTTCGATGAGGCGCGCGCTGACGACGATCTTCTTATCGCGCGCGGCGCGGCAAAGGTTCTGATCGATCCGGTATCGCTGGATTTCCTGAAAGGCGCCGAGATCGACTTCGTCGAGGAGATGATCGGAGCGGCATTCCGAATCAACAATCCGAACGCGACCTCATCCTGCGGCTGCGGCACCAGCTTCTCGGTTTGACCGCCTTGCGCTCATGAAAATTGCTACCTGGAACGTCAACTCCGTCAGGGCGCGGCTCGACACGGTGAAAGCCTGGATCGCCGAGGCGGCGCCCGATGTCGTCTGCATGCAGGAGATCAAGACGACGGACGAGGGCTTCCCCGCCGAAGCCTTCGAGAGCATGGGCTATAATTGCACCGTGCACGGACAGAAGAGCTACAACGGCGTCGCCATCCTCTCCAAACGCCCCCCCGAGGACATCACACGGGGCCTCCCCGCGGTCGAAGGCGACGACCACGCGCGCTATTTGGAGGCCGTGGTGCCCGGAGAAAATGGCGGCGTGGTGCGTGTCGCATCGATCTACGCGCCCAATGGCAATCCGCCGGGTACAGAGCGATTCGCCTACAAGCTGGCCTGGCTGGAGCGGCTTAACGCCCACGCGCGGCGGCTGTTAAGCTTTGAAGAGCCGTTGGTTCTTACCGGCGATTTCAACGTCATTCCGACCCCGGACGATTGCTACGATCCCACGGCCTGGACCTCGGACGCGCTATTTCAGCCGGAAACCCGCGCGGCTTTCCGTCGCATCCTCAATCTCGGCTTTACCGATGCGTTCCGCGCCTGCCATGCCGACCCGCATCGCTATACATTTTGGGATTATCAAGCCGGTGCATGGGTTAAAGACCATGGCATTCGCATCGATCATATCTTATTGTCGGCCCAGGCTGCCGATCGGTTGGTGGGCAGTTACATAGAGCGCAAGGTAAGAGGGTGGGAAAAACCTTCGGACCATGTCCCTGTTGTGTGCGAATTGTCTATTTGATCGTTGAGTTTGGACAAAGTCTCCATTACTCAATAGGTCTCCGTCCCGAATCCTCGAATTAATTTTTCTGCCTGAATAGGAGTTAAAAAAATGAAGTCTCTAAAAGTTCTTGCTGCGCTTGCGACGCTCACCTTGCTGGTCGCCTGTAACCAGAATAGCGCTCCGGCGCCGGCTCCCGCTGCGGAAGCGCCCGCCGCAGCTCCGGCAGAGGCCGCGCCTCCGGCAGAAGCCCCGCCCGCAGAAGCCGCTCCGGCGGATGCGGCTGCCCCGGCGCCCGCGCCCGCTCCGTAATCAGCGGCTCGCGTTTTTGCTTGCAACACCCCGGTCGTTTTTCGGCCGGGGTGTTTTCTGCTGTCTAAAGATTTGCCGTGGCCATACACCGCTAAGTGCCCGGCCCGCCGGGTACTCCCGGCGCACCGGCTCCGCAAGATTAGCTTTAGCTTAGCGTTTTGGCGGATCCAGCAGGGTCTGTTGATCCTGCTGGAACGCCTTCGTATCTATGGACGCGATCAGAGGGTATCTTTGCCCTGAGGGTATATGCGTCCCATGGCTCGGAACTTACTTAGAGTTATAGTCCTGCTGGCAGCCGTTGCGGTGGCAAGCTGTAACCGTGGCGCACAGACGCCGGCGCCAACACCGGAGGAGGCCCCTGCCCCGGCTGAAGCGCCCGCAGCGCCGCAGCCACCTTCAGCACCGCCGATTCCTGCAGCGACTGAGTTGCCGTTGAACACAGTGGACAGCGTGATGCTGACCCGCCCGCAGGATGCACCCATGGCGGTCATTATCCGGGTTACCGGCACCGCCATCTCGCCCGGATGGACTGGCGTCAAGCTGGTCGAAGATGCGGAGAACGCCACCGCCGGTGTGGCGCGCTATAAGTTGGTCGCGACATCGCCTGCTATGCCCGATGCGAACCGCGCGCCAGAAGTTTTAGAAGCGGAACTTCGCGTCGATGCGCTGCCGGCCACAATGACCACGATCCGCATCCTCTCGGCAACGAACGAAATCTCCGCACCGGTAGCGCAGTGAAAGACGGCTAGAGATTTGACGCGCAATCTAACGGCGAACCGGCGTCCACTTAGCCGGATTGCGCTCTAGGCGGCTTCGGCGATAACGCGGTTGCGGCCTTCGCGCTTGGCGCGATAGAGCGCCTGATCGGCCCGGTGCAGAAGCTTATCGGACGCATCGCTGCCGCCATTCGACGACGCAATACCGATACTCACCGTGACGTTGATGGCATGCGGCGCGCGGCTGATTGGAAACGGCGTACTCTCGACGCTTTGACGCAAGCGTTCGGCGACGGAATAGGCAAATGCCGTATCGGTGTCCGGCATCACGACAACAAATTCTTCACCGCCATAGCGGCACGCCAGATCGATACCACGCACATTGGCCGAAATGCGGCTGGCGAATTCGCGCAACACCTCATCGCCCACGTCATGGCCATGGGTATCGTTGACCGACTTAAAGAAATCGATGTCCATGATGAAAAACGATATCGGCTTGGCTGGGCTGGCGTTCTTCATCTGGGTTTCCAAATGGCGCGCCATGTAACGGCGATTGTGCAATCCTGTCAGCTGATCGGTGATCGCCATTTCCAGGCTCAATTGCATATTGTGCCGGAGCTTGTCGGCATAACGCTTCTTGCGGAGCTGCGTCTTGACGCGCGCCATCAACTCGTTCTTGTCGACGGGGCGCATGAGATAATCGTTCACGCCCATGTCGAGCGCCTGGGCGAGCTTGCGGCTTTCGCCTTCATTGACCAGAACCAGGACCGGCGTGTTGCGGATTTCGGCAAGCGAACGCAGGTGCGAGCAAAGCCGCAACCCATCGAAACTGCGCACGCCGAGGCTGACCACGATCAGGTCGAATTCTCCGCCGCGCGCAAGGACGAGCGCCTCGTCAAACGTGGCGACGTTGGCCATTTTGTTCTTGGGCTCAAGCGCCGCGCGGAACCAGGCCGACGATTCAGGCCGGTCTTCGACGATCAGAATATGGCCGGTCGGATCGGGCTCGAACAGAACCTCGCCCGCGTCGGACAGACCCATGCTCTGCCCGGTCTCTTCGCGCATGCGAAGTTCGTCCGTCATCATCTTCAGACGGACAAGCGAGCGAACGCGCGCAAACAGCGCCGTATCGTCCACCGGCTTGGTCAGAAAATCGTCGGCGCCCGCATCCAGTCCGGTCACGCGATCGCTCGGCTGATCCAGCGCCGTCACCATAACGATGGGGATGTGAGTCGTTTTGGTGTTCGCCTTGATGCGGCGGCAGACTTCAAAACCGTCCATGCCGGGCATCATCACATCAAGCAGAATGATGTCGGGCATATCGGCGGCAACGCGCGCGAGCGCCTGCTCGCCATTGCTGGCGGTTATGACCTCGAAATATTCCGCGGCCAGCTTGGCTTCCAACAATTTGACGTTGGAAATGATGTCGTCAACAACAAGAACGCGAGCGGTCATTGTAACTCTAAACTCAACTTAGCCGAGAAAGCGGCGGACCGTTTCAAGGAAACCAGTAACGGAAATCGGCTTGGAGATGTAGGCCTCGCACCCGCCTTGGCGGATGACCTCTTCGTCGCCTTTCATGGCGAAGGCTGTAACCGCGACCACCGGGATGGACCGCAGCGACTCGTCCTCTTTCAGCCATTTGGTCACTTCCAGACCGGAAACTTCAGGCAGCTGAATGTCCATCAGGATAAGATCCGGGTGGTGTTCGCGCGCGATATCCAGCGCCTCCATGCCATCCTTGGTCTGCAGGATATTGTAACCGTGGGCATCCAGAAGGTCATGAAAGAGCTTCATATTCAGCTCATTGTCCTCGACGATGAGAACTGTCTTAGCTCTGGCATCCATTCTTGAAACTCCACCCGCCTGCGTCATGAATAACGCCGGCAATGCTCCTCTAAGCGGCTCTAAATCCGCTCTGTCCGTGGTAAGTTTTAGGCGAAATGTCTTAACGTCCGATTGACGATGCGCACCTCATCCGCCGAAACGCTCGCCCTTAAGGCGCTTGGATTCCTCGCGACCGACAGCGAAGCTCTGGTTCGATTCCTGAGGATTTCCGGGCTGGAAATCGAGGATTTGCGCATGCGCGCAGGCGATCCGGACGTTCTGGCGGGGGTCATGGATTACCTGCTGGCCGACGATAAATTATGCGAGGCATTCGTTAACGCCGAGCAGATAAACCCGCAAGAGTTGCATGCGGCGCGGCGGGCACTGCCGGGAATTGCACCCGAATAGTTAAGACGGCACCCCTCCGTCAGCCGTCAACAACGGGCCATAGAGATCGGGGCGGCGGTCGCGAAACAGGCCCCAGGACAGCCGGGCCTTGGCGATAGCCGGCAGATCGACCGAAGCGACAGCGATTCCTTCTTCATCGCGGCCGAGCCCGGACAGGATTTCGCCGGTGGCCCCGGCGATAAAGGACGAGCCGTAAAAGCTCAGTTCGCCGGCTTGGCCAGTCTCCCGCCCGATCCGGTTGGCCGCAACCACGGACACGTAGTTGGCGGCCGCATGTCCTTGCATCACGCGACGCCAATGATCGCGCGAATCCACAGGTGGCGCGGGCGGCGGCTCGGTTCCGATCGCGGTGGGGTAGAACAGCACTTCGGCGCCCTGCAACGCCATGACCCGCGCGGCTTCCGGAAACCACTGGTCCCAGCAGATTGCCGCTCCAAAGCGGCCGTAGCGCGTCTGCCAGACCTTGAAGCCGGAATCGCCGGGACGGAAATAGAACTTCTCCTGATAGCCCGGTCCGTCCGGAATATGGGACTTGCGGTAGCGGCCCAGCACGCGCCCGTCCGCATCGATCATCGCCAGCGCATTGTAATGCGCGTTGTTGGCGGCCTCGAAAAAGCTGAGCGGCAGAACGACACCCAATTCAGCGGCAAGCTCGGAAAATTCGGCGATGACGGGATTGCCCTCGAAGGGACGCGCCAAAGCAAAATGCTCCGCCGATTGGTCCTGGCAGAAATAAGGCGTTTCAAAAAATTCCGGCAGCAGCACGACATTGGCCGACATCGCATGGGCGCGGCGGACCATGTCCTTGGCTTTTGCAATATTGGCGGCAAGGTCCCAACTGCAAGCGAACTGAACCGCGGCTAAAGTGATCAAACGGCAGGCTCCTGCTGGGTGATGCAATGGATGCCGCCGCCACCTTGGACGATGTCGAGCGCATCGATCTGCATGATGTCACGCCCCGGAAAACATTGGGCCAGAATGGTCCGCGCGGCCTCATCGTTCGGATCGTCGAAGGCCGGCATGATAAGCGCGCCGTTGACGAGGTAAAAATTCACATAGCTTGCAGACAGAAGCTGACCCGCCCACGACAGACGTTGCTTCTTGGGCTGCGGCAGTTCGACGATCTCCAGCGGCCGGCCCTCGGCATCGCGTACCGCCGTCAGCCGCTGCAGGGCATCTTGCACGGGGATATAATCGGGATGGCTTCGCGCGGGCGGCACCCCCAGGATCACGCGGCCGGGACCCGCGAAGCAGGCGATGTTGTCGATATGACCGTCCGTCTCCATGTCGGAAAAACCGTCACCCAGCCAGATCACGCTGCGTGCGCCAAGATAGGCTTCGAGCAGCTCCTCGATTTCGCGCTTGGAAAGCCCAGGGTTGCGATTGGGGTTGAGAAGACATTGTTCCGTCGTCAGCACCGTACCTTTCCCATCGCTATGCAAAGCGCCGCCTTCGCAAATCAACGGCGCGGTGTAGACGCGGGCCCCGATCGCTTCCGTCACGCGACTCGCAAAAACGGCATCATTCGCATACGGATGGTATTTACGGCCCCAGGCGTTGAATTCCCACTGCACGCCCGCCAGCCTGCCCATGCCGTTCTTCAGGAAGGTGGGACCGAAATCGCGCGCCCAGGAATCGTCCAGCGGCATTTCGACCACATCCACCTTGCCGCCTGTCGCCAAGCGCGCTTCGGCCACTTCGTACGGGCGGGCCGCCAGCGTCACGGGCTCGAACGACGAAATCGCACGCGCCACGCGCGCATAGGCCTGTTTGGCCCGCAGGATCCCCTCCGCGCCGCCAAAGCATTCTCCGCGAGCAGGCCAGCACATCCAGGTGCGGCGATGCTGCTCCCATTCGGCAGGAAAGTGGAAGCCGTCCTGCAACGGCGTAGGCGCAGCGGCACCGAGGATTTCGTTCATGCACTCACCCTATCGCAGCCAAGCCTAACCCCTTTTATGGGATGGTCTAGAGCCCCTCGCGCAAAACGCCGGGGCGCGTTAGTTTGGCGCAAAAGGAACTGCCGATGAGAGAACGCATAGCCGCGCGATTGAAGGAATTGGGCATCGATCTGCCCAACCCCGCCCCACCGCAAGGCGCTTATGTTCCCTTTGTCCGCACGGGCTCGCTTTTGTTCATTTCCGGACAGATTACGGCCGGTGCGAACGGCCTGGAATATGTGGGCACGGTCGGCCGTGAAATCACTCTTGAGGATGCCCAGCGGGCCGCACGATTGGCGGCCATCAATGTCATTGCGCAAGCGTCGCAGGCGCTCGACGGCGATCTGGATCGCGTAACGCGGGTGGTGAAAGTCACCGGATTCGTCAACGCTGTGCCGGGATTCACGCAACATCCCGAAGTGATCAACGGCGCGTCCGAATTGTTTGTGCAGGTCTTCGGCGAAGCCGGCCGCCATGCGCGCGCCGCTGTGGGCGCGGCCTCGCTGCCTCGCAATGTCGCGGTGGAAGTCGAAGCGATCTTTGAGGTCGCGTGACGAAACTAACCGCCGCCTTTGCAGAATCCGCGCAAGTAGTTGGCGCTTCGGTCTGGGACAAACTCGCCAACCCGCTGGCCGCGCCTCTGCCCCACCCGTTCACGCGGCATGCGTTCTTCGCCGCGCTTGAGCAATCGGGTTCCGCCACGGCAAAAACCGGCTGGCGGCCGGTGCATCTGGTGCTGGAACGGGACGGTTCGCCGATTGGGCTGCTGCCGCTGTATCTGAAAAATCATTCCTACGGCGAATATGTTTTCGACCACGGCTGGGCAGAAGCCTTTGCGCGCGCGGGCGGACGCTACTACCCGAAATTGCAAGGCAGCGTCCCCTTCACGCCCGTGTCTGGACGGCGCTTGCTGATTGCCGCGGGCGAACCCGCCGCGCAAACCGAGGCGTTGTTGCTGCAAGCGGGCGAGAGGGCTGTGGAGACCTTCGGGGCGTCATCGCTGCACATCACCTTCATCACCGAACCGGAATGGCGGAGTGCCGAAGACCAAGGCTTCCTTAGGCGAACCGACCAGCAGTTCCATTGGCAGAACGAAGGATATGACTCCTTCGATGGTTTTCTGGGCGCCCTGTCGTCCTCCAAGCGAAAGAATCTACGCAAAGAACGGGCAGCGGTTGTCCAAGATGGCGTCGCCTTTGAGTGGCTGACGGGTACTGATTTGACGGAAGGCGTATGGGACGCGTTCTTCGATTGCTACACGGCGACCGGGAATCAGAAATGGAATCCGCCTTACCTGACGCGGGAGTTTTTCAGCCGCATCGGCGAAAGCATGAGCGAGCAGATCCTGCTGATTATGGCCAAGCTCGACGGCCGTTACGTGGCCGGCGCCCTGAACTTTTTCGACGATGAGGCTCTATACGGCCGCAATTGGGGCTGTACCGGCTATGTGCCGTTCCTGCATTTCGAGACCTGCTATTATCAGGCCATCGATTTTGCGATTGAACGCAAACTGAAACGGGTCGAAGCCGGCGCGCAAGGCGGACACAAGCTGTTACGCGGCTATCTGCCCTCGCCCACCTATTCCGCGCATTACATCGCGCATGCGGGTTTGCGGCAGGCGGTAGCCGATTACCTTGAAAACGAGCGCGCCGCCGTTGCCGAGCATATGGAAGAACTGGCGGAACAGGCGCCGTATCGTAATGTCACTTAGAACTGCGGCCCCCTCGTACCGCGCGGGCCACTGATGTACTTTGCTCGAACCATTTATGCGGGGATTAACGATGACACTCTTTCGCCGCGCTTTCCGGCTTCGCCCTTGGCAGATGCTTGCTGTCCTGATGCTTGGGGCAGCGCCTGCCTATGGCGCCGCGGACTCGCCGCTCACCGGCCGCTGGTTCGCGGAAGGCGTCGAGGGTGGCGCGCACTTGCAGGTGTTCCTCACCCTTGAGACGCCCGGGACGTATCTCAAGGAAATCCGGGTAATCGACAGCAATTGCGGTGTGGCGGGAGACGCCAAAGAAACCGGCAGTTGGACCTTTCAACGCGGAAACCTGGCGACCATCAGCGAAACCGTCGACGGCAAGCCGGTAACGGGCTCGACCGCCGATACGCACGATCTCTTCCGCGTGGACCGCGTCGATGACGAGCACATCAATCTGTTCGATACCGAAACAAAATTGAATTGGGGCTTGATGAAAGTCACGCCCGTTTACCCCTTTCCCGTCGCGCGCGGTTGCGGGGTTTGAGGAGAACGGTCTTGGCCTACGACAGCAACAATATCTTTGCCCGGATTTTGCGCGGCGAAATTCCGTCGATCAAAGTTTATGAAGACGACAAGACGTTGGCATTCATGGATGTGATGCCGCAATCGGATGGCCATACGCTCGTGATTCCCAAAGAGCCGGCCGAGAACATTTTCGAGCTGTCGCCCGAAGGCGCGGCCGCTTTGATGGCGACAACACAGAAAGTCGCCAAGGCCGTGAAAAAAGGTTTGGGTGTACCGGGCATTATGGTCGCGCAATTGAACGGCGCACCCGCCGGCCAGAGCGTCTTCCACGTCCATTTCCACATCATCCCCCGCAGCGGCGGCGCCGATTTCGGTCTTCACGCGCGGAACATGGAAAATCCCGACAAACTCAAAGCGCTCGCCGAGAAAATCAAAGCCGCTTTGGAGTAGCGCGGCACCCCCTCTCCCCCAGCGGGGGAGGGAATGCGTGCTCATACGTGCGTGCGGAGAAACTGCAAGAGGTGGGGCGCCAATGTGGCGTTGGGTTCTTCATCGACGCGGCGGCGCGTAGGATTGCCTTCTTCCCATGAGAACCAATGATGTCCGGCGCCGGGAATCAGAATCGTTTCGACATCCGCGCCTTTGGTGCGCAGGGCTGAAACAAGTCTCTCGGATTGATCGTGGTGGACGATGGCATCTTGGTCGCCGTGAACGATGAGATAGTTCGCTGTGGGCGCGACCTGCTGCAGCCGATGTAGCGGAGAGAAACTTTCGTATTCCTGCTCCGCTTCGGTGTAAGGGCGGCCCATCAGTTTCAAGACCGGATTGTCTTTGCGGCGCGGTGGTTGCGTGATGCGCCACCAATCCGGCAGATCGTAAATGCCATAAACGCCGACGACGGCACGGATATGCGGCGCGGTCCCTTCGTCCAGTGAGAGTAGCGCCGCCATGTGCGCGCCCGCGGAGTCACCGACGGCAACAATCCGCGCTGCATCGATGTTCAGCGACGCAGCGTTAGCGAGCAGCCACTCCAGCGAGCGGCAGACATCGTCCCACACGCCCGGCCATGCGGGCTCACCGTCTTTCGACAGGCGATAGTCTACCGCGATGACGGCGTAGCCGCGTTCTGCGAGCCAGGGGCTCCAACTGCTGTATTGGCGCTGCGAACCACGCAACCAGGCGCCGCCATGCAGGCAAAGCAGCGCGGGATGCGGACCAGCTCCGGCCGGCAGGTAGACGTCCACGCAAAGATCGCCCTGCGCACCACCGCCGTACGGCATATCGAGCCGGATCTGAATGCCGCCGTCGACCTGCGTCGTCACGGCGGAATTACCAATAGCCGATCATGCGGCCGGCGCTGATGGCCGTCAGCCACGATGCGAGCGACACGCCGCCCATCCGGCGCAATTGCGATTCCTCGCGCGGCTCAAGCGCGCGCACGCGGTGCGCCCGCCACGCGGATGAGCGGTGCAGCAGCCAGATGTTCAGAAGCCCCAAACCAATGGCGGGGAATTTGATGTAGAGAAACGGGTTGCCGACATACTCCGTCGCCTTGGTCGCCAGCAGGCCGGAGCCGCTGATAAGCGCAACGACAAGCCCAATCCCCGCAATCGACACGACGGGCGCCGATAATGCGGACAACGGCACCTGCTTCCACAGACCAAGCAGGCGCAAGTCCAGGATCAGGATCGATCCGAACAACATCGCCACGCCTAAAATATGGGTGAGATTGACGACACTATAGGTCCAAAGACCGGTGTCGCGCATGGCGTGGCCAAGAGGCGATGCCTCCAGCCACGCCATCGCGTCATAAAAGCTCAACGGTGCAGAGTAGCTTCACGTTCCGGATAGACCATGAAGTGCTTGCCTTCGTAGTCCACCTGAACCGTCTTCATCTCAAAGCGGTTGGCATCGCGATTCTTGTTGCCGTGCACCGTGACCATGTTGCCGACCTTAAGGGTATCCTGCTTCAGGCCGGCGGAGCTTGTGCGGAACGGCGGCGCCAGCGTGATGTCCCAGGTCTTTCCGTCGGCGGTTTTGATTTTCATCGTACCGTGCGGCCCGGAGAGGCTGACGGGTGAAACCACAACGCCGGTCATTTCGCTGACCGCGTCGGAATTGCCGCCCCAGCCATGATGAGCCGCAGCCGGCAACGCGGACAAAACAAGAGCTACACCCACAAGCACGCCCAATGAACTGCGCATCTTGACCTCCTAGACTTCTTCCTTCGGCTTCTTCCTGCCATGGGCGGCAAGATTGGCCTTCTGATCGGTAATGAACTCGAAAGCGAGCTTATCGTTCTCGCGATCGAGCAGCACGCGCACCGTACCGCCGTTCTTAAGCTTGCCGAACAGGATTTCGTCCGCCAACGGCTTCTTGATGTATTCCTGGATCACACGTGCGAGAGGCCGCGCGCCGAACGCATCGTCGTAGCCCTTTTCGCCGAGCCAGCGCGTGGCTTCCTCCGTCAGGTCGAATGTGACGTCGCGGTCGATCAACTGCGCTTCCAGTTCGAGCATGAACTTCTCGACCACGCGGTCGATGGTCGCGCGCGTCAGTGAGGCGAATGGAATCGTTGCATCCAGGCGGTTGCGGAATTCCGGCGTGAACAGCCGTTTGATGGCCTCTTCGTCCTCGCCTTCCCGCTTGCCGCGTCCGAAGCCGATCGATTCCTTAGCGGCATCGGAGGCGCCCGCATTCGTGGTCATGATGAGCACGACGTTGCGGAAATCGATCTTCTTGCCGTTGTGATCGGTCAGCTTCCCGTGGTCCATCACCTGCAACAGAATATTGAACAGGTCGCCATGGGCCTTTTCGATTTCATCGAGCAGAAGCACACAATGCGGATGCTGATCGATTCCATCGGTGAGCAAACCGCCCTGGTCGAAGCCAACATAGCCCGGCGGCGCGCCGATCAGACGCGACACCGTATGGCGCTCCATATACTCGCTCATGTCGAAGCGCAGGAGCTCGACACCCAACACGCGGGCCAATTGCTTGGCGACCTCGGTCTTGCCGACGCCTGTGGGGCCAGAGAACAGGTAACAGCCGATGGGCTTTTCCGGCTGGCGCAAACCCGCGCGCGCGAGCTTAATCGCCGAGGTCAACGCATGAATGGCGTTATCCTGGCCATACACGACGCGCTTCAGGTCGTCTTCCAGCGTGCGCAGAGCCTCCGCATCCGTCTTCGACACGGACTTTGGCGGAATACGCGCAATCTTCGCGACCACCTCTTCCACTTCGCGGACGCCGATCACCTTCTTGCGCTTACTCTCGGGCAACAGCATCTGCGAGGCGCCGACTTCGTCGATCACATCGATCGCCTTGTCGGGCAGCTTGCGGTCGTTGATGTATTTCGCCGCCAGTTCCACGGCCGCTTTCACCGCTTCGGCGGTGTAGCGGACCTTGTGAAAGTCCTCGAAATAAGGCTTCAGCCCTTTGAGGATTTTGATGGCGTCGGGAATGGTCGGCTCCGCCACGTCGATCTTCTGGAACCGGCGCACCAGCGCACGGTCTTTCTCGAAATATTGGCGGTATTCCTTATACGTGGTCGAACCCATACAGCGCAGCGTGCCGGCCTGCAACGCGGGCTTCAGCAAATTGGACGCATCCATGGCGCCGCCGGAGGTAGCGCCCGCGCCGATTACGGTATGAATCTCGTCGATGAAGAGGATTGCGCCTTTCAGCGCCTCCAATTCCTTCACCACCGATTTCACGCGTTCTTCGAAATCGCCGCGATAGCGCGTGCCGGCGATCAACGAGCCCATATCGAGCGAGTAGATCGTGCAGCCCGTCAGAACTTCCGGCACTTCGCCCTTGACGATCTTGCGAGCCAAGCCTTCGGCGATGGCGGTTTTGCCCACGCCAGGGTCGCCAACGAACAGCGGATTATTCTTGCTGCGGCGGCAGAGAATTTGGATGGTGCGTTCGACTTCGGGTTCGCGGCCGATCAGCGGATCGATGCGGCCCTTCCGCGCTTTCTCGTTCAAATTGACGCAATAGGCTTCGAGCGCGTCGGTGCCTTGCTTGGCCGCTTTCTCACCGCCCTCTTCTTCTTCGTCCGCGCCGCGAACCGGCTTGGCCTGACTCATGCCGGGCCGCTTGGCGATGCCGTGACTCATGTAATTCACGGCGTCGAGCCGCGACATATTCTGTTCCTGCAGGAAGTAAACCGCGTGGCTTTCGCGTTCCGAGAACAGCGCCACCAACACGTTGGCGCCGGTCACCTCGTCGCGGCCGGAATTTTGGACGTGCAGCACGGCGCGCTGAACGACACGCTGGAATCCGGTCGTCGGTTTGGCGTCTTCGCCGTCATCGATGCTGAGGGTCGCAAGATCCTCGTCGACATATTTGGTGAGACCGGCGCGCAAGGCGTCGAGATCGACGTTGCAGGCGCGCATCACCTGGGCGGCATCGGTGTCGTCCACCAAGGCCAGCAGCAGATGTTCGAGGGTCGCGTATTCGTGCCGGCGTTCGCTCGCGAGTCTAATCGCGCGATGCAGGGCTTGTTCGAGACTGCGGGATAAGGAGGGCATCTAGCGGGACTACTCTTTCTCCATCGTGCATTGAAGCGGATGTTGATGGCGCCTGGCCAATTCGATCACCTGCGCAACCTTCGTCTCGGCCACTTCGAAGGTATAAACGCCGCAGATGCCGACACCTTGCCGGTGGACGTGCAACATGATTTCAACCGCTTCTTCACGCGCCTTGGCGAAGAAGCGCTCCAGCACATGCACGACGAACTCCATCGGCGTGTAATCGTCGTTGAGGATGAGAACTTTGTACAGCGAAGGCTTTTTGGTCTTCGGACGAGTCTTCGTGACAATGCCCGTTCCGCTGCCGTGGTCCCCCGAATCGCCATCGCCCTGTCCGGGAGGACGTGCGGGACCCGCGCTCAGCGGTTCAAACCTGTCGTGCAAGCGGCATTCGCTCATGAATCTTTCAAAGCCTGCGCCACACCCGTGGCATAAATTAGGACATAGGCGACCAAGACAAGGTTACGAGCGCCGCGGAAAAAGCGAAAGGCCCCGGAGCACGGTCCGAGGCCTTTGCTTACCGTTTGATGTATGTAGTGCTTCAGGCGGCGCGTACCAGCTCCGAGAATGCAGAAACGCGCGCTTGGATCGGTTCAGCGGCCTTGCGCGTCATCGCGAGGGCCATGTCGCCGAATTTGGCAAGCTGGTCGACATAGGTTTCGAACATCTGCTTGCTGAATTCGCTTTGCAGCTGAAAGGCTTCTTCCACGGTCTTGGATGAAAACACGGCCTTTGCGGCGGCGACGCTGTCTTCGGTCGACTTGCGGGCAAACGCCATAACTTCCGAATTGAACGTCTCAACGCCTTTGCCGGCCGCGTTGGCCGATTTCAACACAGCTTCGGCATTGTCTTTGCCGAACGTGATAATATGATCATAGCTCTTTACAGCCTTCTCGAAGCCATCTTTCATGGCTTCTGTGCCGGAGACGTATGCAGTTTCGATAGTTTCCGCGCCGGTCGGGATCGTTTTCTTAGCCATTTGCGTGTCCTCGGTTTGCCACCTTGCTGCAGTGCAGCATCGCTTATATGCGGCGATTAACGCCCGGTGTCAAGAAAAAATGTTGCACTGCACCATTCTGACCGCTTTGCCCGAAAATTTGCTATTAGAATCAGGAACTAATCGCGCTATAGTGATTCAGCTGGAGGGCTTTCGTTAAGGTAGGTTTGTTACAATATAATGGCCTTGACCGGTTTCGAGCTTGCGGGATGCGACACAATTTGGTCTCATTTCGAAGCGCGATTCGATCAAGGCCCCAAGGGGAAGCTCATGCAGGGTAAGAGTCGCTTCAGGTCCCACTTCGCGGCAGCATGCCTGACGGCTCTCATGGTGCTGGTCCCGAGCCTTGTGGCCAGCTCTGCCGCCGATGCCGCGCCGAAGAAGAAATTTTCGCGGTCGATCAAACCGATTCTCCCCTCACCGGAAAAAGATGCTGCCATCGTCGTCGATGGCGCCACCGGCAAAGTCCTGTACGGACGCAATCCGGATGCGATTCGCTATCCTGCGTCTCTGACCAAAATGATGACGCTGTACTTGCTGTTCGAGGCTGTCGAAAAAGGCAAGCTTGCGCTCGACACGCCGATGATCACCTCGGTGCATGCGGCCGAACAGGAGCCGACCAAGCTTGCGATGGGTCCGGGCGCCGCAATTCCCGTCGACCTCGCCATCAAGGCGCTGACCGTTCTTTCCGCCAACGACGTGGCGGTGGTGATTGCCGAAACGCTCGGTGGCGGCAGCGAAGAGACCTTCGGTCAGATGATGACCGAGAAGGCTCACGAACTCGGCATGACGCATACCAATTTCCACAATGCGTCCGGCCTGCCCAATCCGCTGCAGCTCACGACGGCGCGCGATATGGCGATTCTGGCCCGCCATCTCGCCTATGATTTCCCGCAATATTTCCATTATTTCTCGGTGCCCGGTTTCACCTATGCCGGCCGCAACTATGGGACGCACGACAATCTGCTGGCCGCGTTCGGGGGCACCGACGGAATCAAGACGGGCTACACGCAGCTCTCGGGCTTCAACCTCGTCACGTCCGCCGTGCGCGACAACAAGCATTTGATCGGCGTTGTGCTGGGCGGACCGACCGCCGCCGTGCGCGATCGCGAGATGATGCGTCTGCTGGCCGCCGCCTTCGACGTCGCCAAGGACAACCCCACCTTCCTGGCGGACGCCAATGCGCCGTGGAAGGGTGGCCAAGGACCGGAGCGCACTGTCTTTAACGGCAATGCGCCGGAGGAACAGGGGCTGATGCTGGCCGCGCTTGAGCCCAAGGCGCGCGGCAAGGCAAAGGATAAAGCGCAAGTTCTGGTTGCCGATGCCAAGGCGCCGCATAGCGAGACGATTCTGGCGCCGGTTGCAGGCCCGGCGGTGATTCCAATCCTGAAGCCGTCCGATGCCATGCAAGTGGCCGATCGCGGATCGGTGATTGAAGCTCTGCGGCACGATCCCACGAAAATGCCGCCGCTGCAGCTCGGCCCCGGCCCGTCTCTTCGCCTTGCCGATGCATCGGTACCCGTTTCCCAAGGTGACGGCGGCGGGAGCACGGTTCCGAGCGGAGCGGCCCTGGCGACGGCAGACATGCTGTCCGGTCCGAGCACGGCGACTATGAAGCGGTGGGCGGTTCAGATTGGCGCTTTCGCAAGCGAGACAATGGCGAAGGCGAAACTCTCCGCTTTCGTGCAGCGCGGCGTCGATGTGATCGGCCAAGCGCAGACGCTCGTGATCCCGTTCCAGAACGGCAAGCGCATCATGTACAGGGCGCGGCTGGGAATGTTCGCCGAAGCCGAAGCCCGCGCCATCTGCAATCTGATGGTGAAACGCGGCCAATCCTGCTTCGCCGCCGTCGCCGACGCGCGCTGAACGATTAACGCCGGCCTAGCAGCACGTCTTTTGCTTCATTGATCTTGGCGGCCAGATAGTCGGTGCCGCCTTTGTCGGGGTGTGTTTGCAGGATCAGGCGCCGGTGGGCGGCGCGGATTTGCTCCTCGCTCGCGCCGTCCGCCAGCCCTAACACGCTCAGCGCCTCCGGGCGGGACATGCCGCTGAGGCGTCCCGGCGAACTGCTGCTTCCGGATTGGCGAGGCCCCTGCCCTTGCTCCTGCCGGCCCCGCCCGCCAGAGGTCCCGTATGGTCCCTGCCAGGGCGGCGGAGAGCCGAACAGCAGATACCAGGAGGCGCCCGCGGTGAGAAATGCAAAACCGATCCGGCCGCTGATACCGAGCGCCACCGTCAGCAACGCCAGCACCATTCCGCCGGTAAAACGCATGCCCTTGGCCAGTACACGCGCATTGGTCCGCGTATAACCGCGCGCCAAAATCAGCAGGACGACCAGCAGCAGAGCGCCAGCGACGAACGGTGACATCCGGTCCCGTCCGGCTGATTAGGAGCCGGACGCCTTTTCCACGCCAGGCAGACGAAGCGTCGCGAGCAGCTCACGCACCTCCTGCCGGGCCGCGATATGGGACATGGTGAGCGGCATGGCAAGCCCAGGTAGCGGCAAGTCCATCATTGTGAGCCCAAGCGGGAACAGTTCGCGGAAGATCACGCGCTCGGAGAAGCCCGGCGCCACGCGGCAGCCGATACGCGAAGAGACACGCTCAACCGCGGTCGCGACCTTCTTCTTGTTGCGGGCTTCCGTCGAAGACACGCGGTTGCGCATCACCACCCAATCCAGATTCGCCCGGCTGGCGATCAGCCGCCGCTTGCGGCAGTCCCAGACGAATTCCGAATAGAGGCTGGGATTTTTGATCTCCAGGGTGTCCGGGTCGAGTTTGGCCAGCAAATCGAAATCCAGGAACGAATCGTTCATCGGCGTGACCAGGGTGTCTGCGGCCGCGTGGCCTTGCCGGGATAGGTTGGTGTCATTGCCGGGCGTGTCGATGATGACGAAATCGGCTTCCGCTCTGGCCCGCGCCAGCGCATCGGCAAGGCGCGTGTTTTCGTCCGTCGTGGCGTCGGTCATCGACTTGGATCGTTCGACGACTTGGATCTCGGGCAGCGGCAGTTTTTGTCCGGCACGCTCCGCGTAATCGCGACGGTTTTCGATGTAGCGCGCGAAGGTCCGCTGCCGTGCGTCGAGATCGATGGCCGAGACAACTTTGCCCAGGCGCAGCAGGGCGACCGCGACATGCATGGCGGTTGTCGTCTTGCCGGTGCCGCCCTTTTCATTGCCGAAGACAATGACGTGCGCGCGACGCCCCGGCGCTTGTCCGGTCTGCAGCCCATTGTCCCTTCGTAACTCTGTACTCACAGCTACCACCGGCCGCCCCCGCGAATCGCTCCCCGGCGCTTATTGTAGGAGAAACTCATCACGCTTCGTCGAGCGTCAGGAGCGTGGTATTGCCGCCCGCTGCCGCCGAATTGACCGTGAACGTCCGCTCGACGGCAAAGCGCGGCAAATAATGCGGCCCGCCCGCTTTGGGACCCGTGCCCGAAAGCCCCTCGCCTCCGAAAGGCTGCGCCTGCACAACCGCGCCGATCTGATTGCGATTGACGTAGACATTGCCCGCACGAACGCGCGTTCGCACCAAATCGGCCGTCGCATCGATGCGCGAGTGAACGCCCAGGGTTAAGCCATAGCCGCTGGCGTTGATGGCATCGCAGACCTGTTCGAGCCGGTCGCCGGCAAAGCGCACCACGTGCAGGATCGGACCGAACACTTCACGCATAAGCTGTCCCATCGCTTCGATCTGAAACACATACGGCGGAAAGAACACGCCGTTCTGAAGCGCGGGGTCAAGCGGAAGCTTTCTCAGCAGCTTCGCTTCCTTGGTCATGCGTTCGGCATGCGCGGTGAGTTGGTTGCGCGCGTCTTCATCAATTACCGGGCCAATGTCGGTGGCAAGGTCCCATGGATCGCCCAGCTTCAGTTCGTCCATGGCGCCCAGCACCTGCTCGATCATTTTGTCCGCGACGTCCTCTTGCACGAACAAGACGCGCAACGAGGAGCAGCGTTGCCCGGCGCTGTCGAAGGCCGACGTGACGGCGTCACGTGCGACCTGCTCCGGCAAGGCCGTTGAATCGACGATCATCGCGTTCAGCCCGCCCGTCTCCGCGATGAGCACCCGGATGGCGCCGTCACGCGCCGCGAGCGCGCGGTTGATGATGACAGCCGTCTCGGTTGAGCCCGTGAAGGCGACGCCCGCAAGCGACGGGCTGGCCAACAGTATCTTACCCAGCCGCGCGCCATCGCCCGGCAGGAAGTGCAGCACATCGCCGGGTACACCGGCCTGATGCAGCAGGCGCACAGCGGCCGCGCCGATCAACGGCGTCTGTTCCGCCGGTTTGGCGATGGCGGCGTTGCCGGCAGCCAGCGCGCCTGCAATCTGTCCGGTGAAGATGGAAAGCGGGAAATTCCACGGCGCGATGCAGGCAAACACGCCCCGGCCGCGCAGGCTCAGCGTGTTTCTCTCCCCCGTGACCCCGGGCAATGGCAACGCCCCTTCGAAATGGGCGCGGGCTTCCTGGGCGTAATAGCGCAGGAAATCGATTGCCTCGCGCACCTCACCCAAAGCGTTGGGAATGGTTCGCCCCCCTTCCCGCACGAGCAGCGCCATCAATGCGGCACGGTTCTCCACAAAGAGGTCCGCCGCTCGCTCCAGAATCGTGGCGCGCTGCGCGCCGCCCAGCCGGTCCCAGGAGGGTTGCGCCGCGGCCGCGGCTTCCAGCGCGATGCCCGCATCCTCATCGGCCGCTTCGCCAACAACGCCGATCTGACGCGCGCGATTGGCGGGATCGGTGACCGGCTTTTCCGGCCGCTCAATTTCCCGGCCATCGACGATCGGAAAGGCCGTGTGCGGCCCTGCATCGAAAGCGCGGCGCATAGCGGACAACACGCGGCTGCTGGCCACCGGATCGTTGAACACAACACCGCGCGAATTCACGCGGGCGGGAAAGATATTTTCCGGTTTGGGAATACGCGGATTGCGGCGGGGCGAAACCGCCGTCAGCCGCGTCACAGGATCGGCGATCATCTCTTCCACCGGCGCACGGTCATTCGCCAGCCTGTTGACGAAAGACGTGTTGGCGCCGTTTTCCAGCAGCCGCCGCACAAGATAGGCCAGCAAATCCTCGTGGCTGCCGACGGGCGCATAAATGCGCGTTGCCGCACCCACCCGCGACGGCCGGATGACGCCTTCGTACAATTCGTAGAGCGCCTCTCCCATGCCGTGCAGGCGTTGGAATTCGAAATTGCGGTTGCGGCCGGCGAAGGCTTGCACAGCCGCCAGCGTATGGGCGTTGTGCGTTGCAAATTGCGGAAAGATATTCTCGCTTGAAGCCAGCAGAGCGCGGGCGCAGGCAAGATAAGACGTGTCCGTCCCTGCTTTGCGCGTGAACACCGGATAGTCGGACAGTCCCAATTCCTGCGCGCGCTTGATCTCGGTATCCCAATAGGCGCCTTTCACCAGCCGCACGGGGATGATCCGCTTCTGGCGTTTGGCCAAATCGGCCAGCCAGTGAATGACAGGCAGCGCACGTTTCTGGTAGGCCTGCACGGCTAGGCCGAGACCTTCCCAGCCTCTGAGCGCCTCCTCCTCTCCGAGAGCCTCGAAGACGTCGAGCGTCAGATCCAGCCGCTCGGCTTCTTCCGCATCGATGGTGACGGGCAATTGCGCGTCGCGCGCTTCCGACAGAAGCAGCGTTAGAGGAGGGATCAGTTCAAGCATGACCTCGCGCCGCTTTACATATTCGAAGCGGGGATGCAGCGCCGTCAGCTTGACGGAAATGCCGGGACGTTCGTACAGCGAACCGCCGCGCGCAGGCGTGTTGCGCCAAATCACCCGCACGGCTTCACGATAGCGTTCGAGATAACGCGCCGCATCGGCGCGCGTGACCGCCGCCTCGCCCAGCATATCGAAGGAGAAGCGATAGCCCCGCTCGACATAGGGGCGCGCTTCCTTCAACGCCTCTTCGATCGTGCGTCCAAGGACGAAATGCCGGCCCAGCAGCTTTACCGCGCTGATAACCGCTTGCCGGATAACGGGCTCACCCAGCCGCGCCACGACGCGGCGCCAGATTGCGTGAAAATCCCAACGGGACGCATCGACCGAATCGATGACCTGACCCGACAGTATGAGCGCCCAGGTGGAGGCGTTTACGAACATCGACTGCGAATGCCCCAGATGCTGGGACCAGGCGTGGCCCGCGATTTTGTCGCGGATCAGCCGGTCCTGCGTTTCGGCGTCGGGGACGCGGAGCAGCGCCTCGGCGAGGCACATCAGGACGACGCCCTCCTCACTGGATAGCGCATATTCCTGCGTGAAGGCGTCTACGCCACTGCGCTTGTGACGCGAATCCCTGAGGTGAGACACGAGATCGCGCGCCAGCGCGTCCGTCGCGGAGGCTTCGCCCGGCGACATTTTGGCTTTTTCAATGAGGGTTTCGAGAAGCTTTTCCTCATCGGCAAGGTAGCGTTCAGAAATTGCCTGGCGAAGATTTTCCATCGGCCTCACATGATTTACGGACAGTCCTGCTGCAATAGGGAAGCATAGCGCAGACGCCTCAGGTCACGTTAATGTGGATCAATGAGCTCTCAAAAAAGACTGGAAACGGCGTCGAACGTCCTAGAGCTGCGGCTGCGCGTGCGCCTGTGGCGCAACAAGGGCGACCGCATCGCGCTTGTGCCAACGATGGGCGCGCTGCACGAAGGCCATCTCGCCCTGGTGAAGGCCGCCAAGGTAAAGGCCGAACGTGTCGTGGTCAGCATTTTCGTCAATCCGGCCCAGTTTGCGCCGCATGAGGATTTTTCGCGTTACCCCCGCGACCTCGCCAAGGACCGCGCCATGCTGGAACTGCAAGGGGTCACCGATCTCATCTACGCGCCCGAAGGCCGTGACATGTATGCGCAGGGGTTTGCGACGCGGGTGTCTGTTGATGGCCCCGCAAGGGGGCTGGAAACCGATTTCCGGCCACATTTCTTTTCCGGCGTGGCGACCGTGGTTGCGAAGCTGTTTCTGCAATGCGCCCCCGACTTCGCGTTCTTCGGAGAGAAGGACTACCAGCAATTGCTCGTGGTGAAGCGGCTGGCGCGCGACTTGGATATTCCGCTGGAAGTCATCGGTGTACCGACGATCCGGGAAGCCGACGGTTTGGCGCTATCGTCGCGCAATGCGTATTTGCAGCCGGAGCAGCGAAAGATTGCGGCGTGTCTCAATCGCGCCTTGCGCGCGGCCGGCGACGCAGCGAGAGCCGGAACGCCCATTCCGCAAGCCGAATCCGAAGCGACGGCTGCATTGCTGAACGCCGGCTTCGACCGCGTGGATTACATCGCTATTCGCGACGCGGAAACGCTTGCGCCGCTCCACAGCCTCGACAGACCCGCGCGCGTACTGGCCGCTGCCCGTACCGGCGCCGTACGCCTGATCGACAATATGGCGCTGTAATGATCCTCCCCTGCGAAGCGGGGGAGGATCATTACAGCAAGCCCAATTCCGTTAGTTGGGCGCGGAGTTCGTCGGGGATGGATTTGTCGCTGGCTTTCAGATCGCGCGGCGCATCGTCTGGGTCCAGATAGCGCCAGCCTTGAAAGGCGCGGTGCGTGCGGCGCATCGTCGGCACCAGTTTCTTGTCCAGCACCAGCGCACAATGCGGCACGCCTTCGCAGACCACGGGCTTCAGCGCCACCAGTTTCTGTCGAACCGCAATCTGTCCCTTGATGACCCAGTAGAGCGAACCGCCGGCCAGCAGCTCATCGCCGCGTTTCGGCGTCATGCGCGTAACGTGCATGACCTCGACCTTGCCGCCCTTTTTCCTACGCTCGGCGGCGCGCTGCTTTTGCCAATGGGCCAAGTCCTCGATGCTATCGGCGCCGACGCAGAGTTTGATGAGATGCAACGTCACTCAACACACCAGAAAAAGAAAAGCCGCCGCATCCTCCTGGGAATGCGGCGGCTCTTGCAACAGAAAGATTAGGACGGATCGCGCGATGCCATATACGCCGCGAGATTGACCATGTCCTCATCGGACAGATTTTTCACCACCGGCTGCATCAGCGCGACGGTGTTGCCCTTGCGCGCGCCAATCTTGATGTCGTTCATCTGGCGGATCAGGTAATACGCCGAACGGCCCGCGAGCCGCGGCACATCGCCCAGGCCCTTGAAGCCTTCGCCATGGCAGATCGCGCATTGCACGGTCTTGCCGTTGCCGCCGTTCATGGCGAGCGCTTCGCCCTTCTTGATGCTGCCGGCCGGCACGTAATCGACGAAGCCATAACGCTGATCGCGGTTTTCCGCGCCTTCATCGTTTTCCGGCAGTTCGTAGATCATGTTCGGCGCGATCGGAACGGTGCCGGCTTCCTTGTCATGGAAGCGCATGCCGCCCTCGCCGACATGGTTCTTCGGCGCGGTCGCACCTTCGACAACGCGAATCCACTTCAGCTGCGGCCCTTTGATATTGGCAAAATACTCAGCCGCCTGCTTCTCGTCTTCCGGGCTGATGGCCTTGGCAATGCGTTCCATCGCCGGCGAGCGATTGTTCTTGCGATTGCCTTCGCGGAATTCACGCATTTGCTCGATGATGTAGTTTGTCGAAAGCCCACCGACGGAAGCCGATTCCGGGTGGCCGCCGCCGTTTGGCAGGTGGCAGAGCATGCAGGCCATCTGGTCGGGCATTTTGCCGTTCGCCACGGCCGGCGGCATGGGCGCATGCCGGCTCGGGAACCAGTCCGGCGGCCCGAAGGCGTTGTTGATTTCCCGCTGCGTCAGACTGAGCTTGTTCTCGGCGCCCTCAACCGTTTTCTTGACCGTGGCGTCCGCCGGCGGAAGGCCCTGCGGCGGCACCGGATAGGCCCATTGCAGAGCCAATTCGGCGCCAAAGCCGGCAGCCGGCAACAGCGCCAGGGCAGAAATAAGCAGCAGTTTTTTCATGAGGTGCCTCCCGTTTTCGGCGCGACAATATCGGCCTCCTTGCGGAACATCAATTGTTCCGCAAAGAACGTGAAGCGCGCAAGATTACAGCCAGTTAAGGTGTTCTTGAGGCCATGAAGGCGGCCAGCGCGATCATGTCGTCCGAGGTCAGCTTGGCGACCACCGGCTGCATCAGGGCCACCGAATTTCCGTGACGTGTACCGTGCTGCAAGTCGTTCAGCTGGCGGTAAAGGTAGATCGCTGAGCGCCCAGCCAACGGCGGCACATTGCCGAGGCCCTTGTAGTCCGGACCATGGCAAACAGCGCACTGGATGGTCTTGCCGTTGCCGCCGGTCGTGGCCAGCGTCTCGCCGGCCTTGATGCTGCCGGGCGGGACATAAGCCACGAAGGGCGAATGCGGATCGCGCAGTTTGGCGCGTTCCTCATCCTGGGGAAGCTCAATAATGCGTTGCCCGATTGGCTCCTTGGCCCCGCCTTCGGCCACGAACCGCATGTTGCCCTCGCCAACGAAGCTTTTCGGGACGGTTGCAGCTTCCACCACCTTGGTCCACGCAACAGGCTTGATCGACGCGAAATAGGCTGCGGCCTGTTTGATCTCGTCGTCGGTCATGTTCTTCGCAAAGCGGATCATGTTGGCCGAGCGGCCCGGCAGCATGCTGGCGCGATTGCCGTCGCGAAACTCGTGCAGCTGTTCTTCGAAATACGCCGCCGGCAATCCCGCGATGTTTGCCGATTCAGGATGGCCATAACCCATGGTCAGATGGCAGAGCGCGCAGGCGTTCACATTGGGCGCTTTGCCGTGCGCGACGATATCGGGCATCGCCGGATGTTCGTCGGGAAACCAGTCCGGCGGGCCGTTGCCATTGCCGATGTCCTTCTCGGTATAGGTCTTCGTGCTACCCGGAACTTTCTTGGGTTGCCCATTGTCCGGCGGCGGCTGATAGCCGGGAGGCGCGGCCGGATAGGCCCATTCGGGAGGCGCTTCCGCCGCAATCGCAATCAGCGGCGCCAGAATCAGAACCGACGCAGCAAGCCATTTTTTCATACGCTTCCTCCCAACTTCGACGCACTAGAGCATGATCCGATCAATAGGAATCGGATCATGCTCTAGATTCCTTGGTTTGGCGCGCAATCTAACGACGAACCGGCGTCCACTTCGTCGGATTGCGCTCTAGAGCATGATCCGATCAAAATGAATCGGATCATGCTCTAGATTCCTTGGTTTGGCGCGCAATCTAACGACGAACCGGCGTCCACTTCGTCGGATTGCGCTCTAGTTCCCGCCAGAATATGAGCCCAATACACGTGGAACAAGCTGCTTGCCTTCCGGCAGAGAGCCACGCTGAAATTCTAGATTTTGTCCGGAGGGCTTAGGGTGAAGCTGAACAGCCAGGCGGGCCCGGAGGCCGCGAGAGGAACGCAACTCTGCGTTGCGCTGGCCCGCCGTAGAAAAAAGTGGTGCGGTCGAGAAGACTCGAACTTCCACAGGTTGCCCTACTAGCACCTCAAGCTAGCGCGTCTACCGTTCCGCCACGACCGCACATGGAATCTTTAGGGCGCGCGGGGTGTAACAAACCGCCGCCCTAATGTGAAGGGCACTAAATCCCCTCGCCGTCGATGCCGGTGTGAATGCCGCACTCGTCCTTGTCGAATCCGGCCCAGCGGCCAGCGCGATAGTTCTCCCCGGCAGCGACCCGGCGCGTACACGGCATGCAGCCGATGGAAGGATACCCATCCATCACCAGCGGGTGTTTGGGCAATTTGTGCTCCTCGATATAGGCGGCGAGAGCGTCCAAATCCCAGGCGATGAGCGGATTAAAGCGGAACCGCCCCTCGGCGAATTCCACCCGGTCCATATGCGTGCGGGTTTCCGTCTGAAAGCGCTTGCGTCCTGTGATGGTGGCGGCAAATCCCGTGAGCGCGCGATTGAGCGGCAGGACTTTGCGGAAATTGCAGCAGGCGTCGGGATTGCGGCTCCACAAGCTGCCTTCCGGGTCCAAGGCGTTACGCGCGTCCGGGTGCGGCCCTATGGCGCGAATATCGGTTAGTCCCAGCACATCCTGGAGGCGGTCGCGGTAGCGCAGCGTCTCTCCGAAATGCTTCCCCGTGTTCAGGAACAGAACGGGTGTCGTGGGGTCTACTTTTGCGACTTGGTGCAGCAAAACGACAGATTCGGCGGCAAAAGAGGAGACGACGGCAATCCGCCTGGGAAAGGCATCTGTCAAAGCAAAGCGGAGGAATTCATGGGCGCCCAGCCCTGCAGCGTTTGCCCGTAGGACGGCCAGATCGTCGCGAACGGCAACCGGCCGGGCAGCGCGTTGGTGGAGCCGGATCGCGGTCATTCGAGCCAGTCACGTTCGGTCAGCAGTGCACGAGTCCGCGCCGAAACATCGCCGGGCGATGCGCCATCCGCTCGCCATTGGCTCCGCAACGAGGCGAGCTCGTCGAGCCGTTGCTCCCATTCGGGAGGAAATTTTTTCTCAAGATTCTCGCGAAGAACGCGCGACAGAGCTGGCGACTTACCGGCCGTCGAGATGGCGAGCAGCAAATCGCCACGCCTGACCTGCGCGGGCATGTGGAAATCGCAGAGGTCCGGCACGTCCTCCACATTGACGATCACGCCCGCCTGGCGGGCCGCCTCCGCCAAAACGCGCGAGGTGTCGTCATCCAATCCGGCGACGAAAAGAATTTGCAGGGAGGCCAAGTCAGAGGCGTCCGGCAGCTGGCCCTCGTAAAGAATGGGGTCGTCGACACCACCGGCTTTCGCTACCGCGAGACGGCGCTCCAGCGCCTCCCCTGAGCCCGTGAGGCCGACACGGACTTTAGAGCCATCGAGAATGATCGGTAACATGCGGGTACCTGATGCTGCGACGGTATTTCACAGACAGATACGCGCGACGGCTATATTTTGCAATAATGTTATGGGGAATTATTTTTCTTACAAAATCTCTATGTGGAACATGTTCCGAAGGTCATAAGAACCTCAGTGATCTCGACCGAGATGCGATCGCCATCAATCTGGATCTCGCCTTTCGCCACCGGCTTATTGTTGGCGAGCACCCAGACAGGGTCATCCTGATGCGTATCCAACTCGATCACCGCGCCGCGGCCCATGCGCAGCAATTGGGCCATGGGAATGACCGACCGTCCGAGAAGAACGGAAATTTCAACTTTGACTTCGTTCACTGAGGGAGAAGAGGACATCGCCGCCTTTGGGGGTAGAACCACCGATAGCGATATTTGTGCGATTGTGCTTTCTACCGCGTTAATGCCCGCGAATTCAGGCGCCATCGAATGGACAATTGACGACAAACCGGTTCTGTACCCGGAGGCTGTGTCGCGCATGGAAGCGCGCGTCGACGACATCAGGCGCGAGGTCGCGGCACAGCAGGTTTGGCTGCTCGAGCACCCGCCTCTCTACACCGCGGGCACCAGCGCCAAAGATTCCGACCTGCTGGAGGCCCGTTTCCCCGTTTTTCCAACCGGACGCGGCGGGCAATACACCTATCACGGGCCAGGACAGCGCGTGGCCTACGTCATGCTCGACCTCAAAGAACGCAAGCAGGATGTACGCCGGTTCGTCTACGACCTTGAAGAATGGCTGATCCGCGCGCTCGCGGAATTCAACGTCAAAGGCGAGCGCCGCGCCGGACGGGTCGGCATCTGGGTCGTGCATAGCGACGGGAGCGAGGACAAGATCGCCGCCATTGGCGTGCGCGTGCGCCACTGGGTGACGTTCCATGGCGTGAGCCTGAACGTCGATCCTGCCTTGGACCATTTCGGCGGCATCGTGCCCTGCGGCATCAGCGGCGAAAAATTCGGCGTGACGAGCCTTTGCGCCCTCGGCCTGCCCGTCAGCATAGAAGATGTGGACGTGGCGCTGAAGCGCGGCTTCGAACAGGTCTTCGGACGAGTCAAAGGTCCATAGACGCCGCTGCGATAATATTGTTCGACGGGCCCGCAGGCATGATAAAAACGCGCCGCAACAAAACGTGTGGGAGGCACTCATGCCGCGCGTGTCGCTTTGGTTTTTCGCCGTTGCACCACTTTATGTCCTGATGGGAATGGGCCTCGGCATTTTCATGGGCGCCCAGCAGAACTTCGCTCTGGCGCCGGCCCATGCCCACGTCAACCTGATCGGCTGGGTGACGATGGCGCTTTACGGCACATTCTTCGCGCTGGCGCGTGAGGCATCCAAGAAGCTCGCCTGGACCGTGTTTGCGCTGAACAATGTGGCGATAGCGATCATGTTTCCCTCGCTCGCGATGGTGATCCTGCAAGGCGAGTCCTCGCCGTTTCTGATCCCGCTGATCGTGAGCGAATTTGTCGCTTTCGGAGCGATGGCGTGCTTTGCGTTTGCGGTTTGGAGCGTGTTGCTGAAGACGTCGAACACGCCTTCCACGGCTGCAATCAGACCGACGCCCGCCGAATAAAGCCGAGACTTTCCGGCGGCGGGACCGGCGAAAGATTGACCGCGGTCACGCGCGCGCCGCCCGGCCCCTGCATGCACCGGGCGATGAACTCTTCCACGATTTTGGTGGGGCCGGAAGCCACGGCCTCCACCGAACCGTCGGCGCGATTGCGCACCCAGCCCTTCAACTTGCGTGCGTTGCCTTCGCGCACCGCGAAATCGCGAAAGCCGCAGCCCTGCACCTCGCCTTCGATGCGGATGTTCATAGTCGTGATGTCGTCGCTCATCGAACTCCTGCCGAACCAATGCTGCTGCGCCCGATAGAAGCGCAAGCAGCCCGGCCAGCACAAGCTTCCATCAAAGCGGCTAGATTATAGGACGAAGTCGGTCGCGACCAATGAAGCGACACCATTCACCACGAGATGGAAGTCCGCGACGCCGTCTGCGTTTGTGTCCCCCTCAACGTTCACGCCGCCGCCGCCATTGACGACATAGTGAAGCTGGCCCGCAACATTCGAGAACGCAGCCGCACCGATGAAGGTGAAAGCGGATTTCGCAACGCTCGCATTGCCGTTGATGGCGGAGACGTCGATCTTGTCGATCTCGGCATGGTTGAAATCGAGGATCGTGTCGAAGAGCGGGCCCGCCGCAAAATCCGAAATTGCCTTGAAGGTGAATTTATCGGCGCCGGCGCCTCCGGTCAGGCTATCCGCACCAGCCCCCCCGATGAGTACGTCAAGGCCTATCCCGCCCAGCAGTTGATCGTCGCCCACTCCGCCCAGAAGCTGATCGTTGCCGGAACTCCCGTCGATCGTGTCGTTGCCCGTTCCGCCCGTAATCGTGTTGGCAAGCGTGTTGCCGTTGCCCGCAAAATTGCCAACACCCGTAAAGGTGAGTATCTCGAAATTGTCGGCGAGCGTATAATTCGCGAGAGTGGTTTTGACGGTATCCGTACCTGCGCCGGCGCCTTCTGTTACCGTATCGCCCGCATTATCGACGACGTAGATATCGTTACCCATACCACCGGTCATGGAGTCGGCGCCTGTGCCTCCATCCAGCGTATCCTTACCGGCACCGCTGTCGAGCGTGTCGTTGCCGGAACCACCGGTCAAAGCGTTGTTCAGACCATTCCCGATTCCCGTGAAATCCCCGGCTCCCGTGAATTTCAAATTCTCCACATTGACGAGAGGTCCGAGCGAAAAGGCGTTGAGAGTGGTCTTGATCGTATCGGCCCCCCCGGCCGCGCCTTCCGATACCGAGTCGCCCGCATCATCGACGATGTAGGTATCGTTGCCCAAACCACCGATCATGGAATCGGCGCCCGTGCCTCCAACCAGCGTGTCATCGCCGGCGCCGCCGTCGAGCGTGTCGTTGCCCGTTCCGCCGGTGAGAAGGTTGCTCAGTCCATTCCCGGTCCCGGAGAAATTTCCTACGCCGATAAAGTTCAGATTCTCCACATTGGCGGGAAGTGTATATGTGTTGAGCGTCGTGTTGACCGTATCTATGCCAGAGCCGCGGCCGCTCAGCTCAAGCACCACATCGCCGACATTGTCCACGAAGAAGGTGTCGTTGCCGGTATCGCCAACCATCGAATCGGCGCCCACCCCGCCGTCCAGGATGTCGTGGTGGTTTCCACCGATAAGAGTGTCGTTTCCTCCCAAGCCAAACAGAGTGTCATTCAACTGGTGGCCGTCGATCAGGTCTTCCTCGTTTGTGGGAAAAGGGTTGCGGACGATGGTGTGCGTTGCATCGACTATGTCGCCGTCGGACAGCCCTTGGATGATCACGCCCAGAACGTTCACAACGTTGATCGTAAAGCTTTGCGAGCTCGTGCCGACGCCATTCGAGGCCTGGACAAGGATATTATGACTGGTACGCGTCTCGTAATCGATCGCAGCCCCGCCAACCACTGTGACAACGCCCGTTGTGGGGTCGATCGCAAACAGGCCGCCGGCATCGTCGAGAAGAGAGTAGGTGATCGTTAGCCCGTTGGGATCCGTGGCAAACGCCGTGACGCCGACGGCAGTTCCGCCTGGCGAATTCTCAGTAACTCTGTTGTTTGAGTTGTTCGTGTCAACCGGCTGAGATGGATTTGCCATACGTTCCCCCTGACGGCATGCATAAGAACACACCTCCAGCGCGGAGAGTTACTCAAACACAAATGCCGGAAACTAATTTCCCTGGCGCTCAGCTTTAAAGGAGAGCGTGTTCATCCGCAACAATGGTGCGTGTGAGATTTCTGTGAGGGCTTAGATAAATATATAATTAGCTTAATGTGTTTCTCGACACAGTTAACTCGAGAGCGTGCGTGCGGATGTTCATGGTCGTGATGCCGCCGCTCATGGTACTCCCAAAAAAACGAATGCGGCTGCGCCCGATACAAGCGCAAGCAGCCCCGCCAGCACAAGCTTCCATCCGAAGCGAGACCCGCCGATGCCAACGGCGACCGCCGTCTTGGTCAGCATGTTGGCTGTAGCGGCCAGAAGAATGGCTTCCGCCGCAGCGTTCACCGATAGCGACACACCGGCCAGCCGCGATGCCGACAGCGTGATGGGAT
Organism: Alphaproteobacteria bacterium; assembly: GCA_947473475.1. Taxonomy (GTDB): domain Bacteria; phylum Pseudomonadota; class Alphaproteobacteria; order Micropepsales; family Micropepsaceae; genus CAIYRG01. The sequence goes on along the minus strand of CANJBZ010000021.1, from coordinate 18,726 downwards.
CGACGTCCACGAAGCCGGAAATTCCCGCAAGTCCCAGCACACCCGCCTCGCCGAACAGCGTGCTCATCAGTTGGGCGCCAACGCTGACCGCGGCAAGCAGCCCTCCGAAACCGAGAACGAACGACAGGTCGAGTGGATTTTCAAACATCGAAGCAGCGCCGCCGCCCTCCCTGTTCGCCGCCGCCATGCGGAACAGAAGCGCAGCGGCAGCGAGAACGGCAATCGCGGCGCCAATGGGCGCTGCAAGAGGCACTATGAGCATAGGATTGATCACGCACGCAATCAGCGTCATGCGCGCCAGACTGACGATCCAGGCGATGCAGATCGCCATCGCCGGCGCACCCGCACCGGGCGATTTCCGTGCCACCCTGGCATTAAACAACGTCACCGTCGTCGATGAAACCACGGCGCCAGCCGCGGCGGAAACGAGAAGCCCGCGCGTTTCACCGAACACGCGCACGGCGACATAGCCGGCGAAAGATATCGCGCCGATCAGCACGACCATCAGCCACAATTCATGCAGGTTGACGGCATCCCAGGGATCGAGCGTGCGATCCGGCAAAATCGGCAGCAGCAGGAATGTCATCGCCAGCAGCACGATCGCAGAGCGCAGTTCCGGCCACGACATTCGCCGCAGAAAATCGTGCAGATTGGTGCGGGCGGCCAGAATAATCAGCGTTGCGACGCCCGCTCCCGCAGCAGCCGCTTGATTGCCCAAGACGGCAAAAGCGCCGAGGGCGAAAACGATGAAACCTGCAACCGTGCTAGTCACGGAATAGGTGTTGCGAGAGACCGCTTCGCGCCACTCAAACAGAATGAACGCCGCCGCGAACGACAGTCCCGCCGCCGCCAAGGGAATGGGGCCAAGCACCGGCGCCATCGCCCCCCAAATTCCGCCAAGCATCCCGATCAGGCCAAACGTGCGTATGCCGGCCGTGCGGGCTCCGTCGTCCAGATCGCGTTCACGCCAGCCGCGCTCCAGCCCGACCAGCAAGCCGATAGCAAGCGCAAGCGCGAGACGCTGATACAGTTCGACCGTCTCCATTGCCTGACTGCTCCTTGGCGGCCCTTTGCAAAGGCCCTCAGCGTCTAACGGCTATCCTCGCGTAAACGCGCAACTCCGGTGATTCCGGCCAGAAGCATCTGGGTGGCGAAGCGTGTGGTTTCCTCTGGCGTGGCCCCGTCACGGCTTTGCATGACCTCGGCCAGTTCGAACCCGATCCCGACAATGGCCGCCGTCAGATACTCCGCATCGACCGCCGGAAAGAGACCCCGCGCAATCGCGGCATCGACGTCCTGATGCAACTCCTCAAACCCTGCCAGCACCTCCGGTGTGTCGACACGGACATGAACCGCCTGCGGCCGGCGGATCGGCGCTGCGGCGCGGTTAGCTGCCACATGGGCGAAACACGGGCTGAAGGTCGCGTCCAGGAACGCCTCCGCTGTTTGCGCCTTCTGACGCGCCTCGTGCAGCAAGGGCCGCAGCTTCAGCGCCGTCTCGTCGCGAAGCGCCTCGAATATCTGCTCCTTGGAACGGAAGTAGTTGTAGAACGTCCCCGACGCCAGCGGCGTCGCACGGATAATGTCGCGAACCGTCGTGGCCGCGTAACCAAGTTCGGCGAACACGCGCCGGGCGGCATCGAGGATGATGCGCCGGTTCTGTTCCTTCACTGCCGCACGCTTTCCGCCTGCGCGTGGGATTGAAGACCGGCGGGGCTGATCGTCCAAAAGCGTCATCCTTTTCATCGGCCGGAAAGCCAGCCGGTTCCATCCAGGAACCTTAGCCTAAGATGACGCACCGTCAATTTTTCGCGGGTTCAAGGGCTTGGAGGAAGCCGGTAATCGCCACGAGTTCGGCTTTGAGATTTTCCCGCCGCTTCTCGGCCTCGAAATCCAGGCCCCATTTTGCGGCTTGATAATTTTCGTCGAGCTGAGCCGCGCCAAGCGCTTCATCCGTGGATAGTTTTCCATCCGCCAGAGCCAGCGCGATCACCGTGGAACCCAGTAGCGTCGCCGCCGATTGCACGCCGCAGAGACGGAAGCTGTCATATTCATCAACGGCGCGTTCGAGAACTGCCAGGGCCTCGGTGTCCTGTTCCACGAAGCCAATGCCCGTGCCGCAGGCGAGAACGGCCCCGTAGCGCTCGCGCGCCCACTCCAGGAGCGGGTCCCAGGTTCTCACCTGAAGCGCGACCAGTGTGGCGGGCGCGTCGGCGCGGTAGCACAGCAAATCGCTTCGGGCGAAGGCGAGTATCTCTGCGATTGCCGTCAGGCGATCCGCAGTGACGCGGTCGGCGGCCGTATTGGCAAGCTTGGTCAGAATCATGGTTTCCAGGCGCAGCTTATCGCCCTGGGAGCGCCATTCTTCCGCAACAGCGTCCGCGAGCGCGCGCGCGGGAATGACCAGCGCAGCGCCTGCGGGCGTGCGGATAGGTTTGCCATCCAGCAACACGCCAAAGCCGTTGTCCCGCGGGGAAACCGAAACGTCTTTATAGAACCGCGCGGGCGACACCATTCCTTACGGCTCGTTCTCGAACGGATCGCCTGAATGGTTCGGATCGAAACCGAACAAACGCCACGCGTGCAGCATATGCGGCGGCAAAGGCGCAACCGCGCTCAGCCGCCCGCCTTCGGGGTGCGGGATGTCGATGGAACGCGCGTGCAGGTGCAGCCGGTCCTCAAGCTCGCCCATGCCCTTTGCCTTTTCGCCGCCATATTTGAAATCACCGACGATGGGCGTACCGATATGCGCCATGTGCGCGCGAATCTGGTGGGTGCGGCCGGTTACGGGCTGAAGCGCGACCCAGGCATATTGATCCGCTGCGGTTCCCAAGACGGCGTAATGCGTCGTTGCGGCTTTGGCGCCCGCGGTATCGCGATCCGCCGGCGTCATTCTTTCGTCTCGGCCATGTTCGCCAAAACCTGATTCCTTGGCCAAGGCGACTTTCACGACGCCGCGGTACGGCCGCGGAACGCCCTTGGTCAGCGCCCAATACACCTTGTGCGCGTCGCGCCGGCGGAGCGATTCCGCCAGCGTGGCGGCGGCGGGAACGGTTCGCGCAATGACCAGAACGCCGGACGTATCCCGGTCGAGCCGGTGAACGAGACGCGGGCGCTGACGCTTCGTGCCTTGCAGCGCTTCGAGAAGGCCGTCGATGTGGCGGTGTATACCCGAGCCGCCTTGGGTCGGCAGCCCGCTTGGCTTGTTCAGTACAAAGACGAACGGGTCTTCATAGATCACCAGACGCTCCATGAATTCCCGGTCGTCGTCGTTGTAAGAGGGGATACGCGGTGCGGCCGGCTGATCCCGCATGCTCTGCAGCTGCGGCGGAATCCGTATTGTCTGTCCCGGCTCGAGCCGGTCCCCGGCCCCACAGCGTTTGCCGTCGATGCGAACCTGCCCCGTGCGCAGCAGCTTTTCCAACGGACCGTGACCCAGCGAGGGGAAATGACGCTTGAACCAGCGGTCGAGCCTGAGGCCCGACTCGTCCTTCTTGACGTATGCGGTTTCACTCATGCTGCGAACCGCACCAGCCAAAGGCCCGCGAACAGCGCGGCAACGGAAAGAAGGACAGATCCGACCATGTAGAGAACCGCTCCGAAAATATCTCCGCGTTCGATCAACAGTGCGGAATCCAGCGAAAACGTAGAGAACGTGGTGAAGCCACCCAGGATACCGGTCGTGAGGAACGCGCGAACTTCAGGACTATAATTCAGCTTAAGCGCTCCCAGCTGCACGACGATACCCATGATGAGCCCGCCGAGAATGTTGACGACGAGTATCCCATACGGGAACCCGTTGCCGGTTGCTTGATAAATCGAGCTGGACAGAAAATGGCGCCCGAGCGAGCCCAACCCGCCACCAACCGCAATCGCCAGAAGAATACCCATTTGCATGTTCACGCCGACCACGGGTTGAGCAGAACCAGCCCTAATCCGGCAAAATCGTCAACATTGCGGGTGGCGAGCCTCGCTCCATGTACACTCGCCGTGCCCGCGATTTGCGCGTCACGAAAGTCAATAGGCCGCCCTGCGCGCAGTCGCGCTGCGTGGAAAATGCCTGCCTGCTGAGCCGCAATCGTGTCGAATGCCAAGACTCTCTCACTGAGGTAATCGGTTAAGGCGTAAGCGAAGCTGCGCTCCAGATCGCGGCGCTTCTTGCCTTCGGGAAGCCGCTCAATTCCAAGTTTCGTTTCGTAAACCGTAATTGCGGTAATCCGGATTTCATCAGGGTCCTGCCCGTTCAGCCACTCGAGAACCGCAGGAAACCTCACGGCGGAGATCACTGCCGAAAGAACATTCGTGTCAAGAACGATCATCTCCCGAATTTGGGAATGCGCGGCCTTCCCCTCAATTCCTCGATCTCAAACTCTGCCGGTACATCCGAAAACAATTTGGCCAAGCGCGTACCAAGACCTTCTTGCGCCGGCGCGCCCTTGACGGCGTACCGCAGGATTTCGCGCGCCTCTTCCTCCATACTCCGGCCATTGCTCTTGGCCCGCGCACGGAGGCCGCGTTTCACGCTCTCTTCAAGATTGCGAACGACAATTTGGGCCATTCTCAAACTCCAATGATATCATTGTAGATGTCAGATGATATCATTGCAACGAAAAATGGGCGGCATGTAAGCCGCCCATTTCCGGTGAATGTACGTCCGTCTATTCGTTAAGGGCGGCGTTCAGGCCCCTGCCCCGCTCGACGAGCTTGTCAACGCCGACATATTTCAGGAACTCGCTCATGGGATGCACGCCGGTATGGATGGAGACGATCGTCTCCGGGGCAATGCCCCAGCGCTCCAGATTGAAGAGCCAGTTCATGTTCTGCGCGTTAACCGGCGGTTGCGGCTGACCGGCGGGCGCGGGATTGTACATGTCGGCTTCCACGACAATCTTTTCCTTGGGCATCCACACCATCAGCATGTCGTTGGCGTGCTCAAGATTGTCCATGTGCATCAGTTCGATCGTGCGTTCGCCATCGCTGATGGTGCGCCTGTCCTTGACGAGCGTGTAATGCACCTGCCGCGGCGCCAGCGAAAGCCGATCGGGCTGTACGAGACGCGGCCGCAAATCGAAGACCACGCCTTCATAATAGTTGAAGTTGGATTCCTGCGTGACGATCAGCGCATCTTCCGCCGCGAACTCACGCAAGCCGCCCGCATGATCGAAATGATGGTGCGTGTTGACGACATAGCGGATGGGCTTGGTCGGCATCAGGCGGTGTGTTTCCGCGATGACGGCCAGCGAACGTTCGCCATCCTGCGGGGCTTCAACGACCAGCGCGAAATCCTTGAACTCAACGGCCAGGCTGTTATACGCGCCGCCGAGCAGCCACACGCCTGGCGCAAGCTGGCGCGTCTGCACGCGCGGGGGCTGCGCGGTTGCCGATTGCACATTGGCCGGCACCTGTAGCGCGGCGCCGGTAATGTTCGGCTTTACATCGGAGATCTGGATATCCAGCCCCGGCGACGGTGGATCACCAATGCTCTGGTGGAATTCGACCGGGAATTTCACGCCGCCGTAATCCTTGTAGCCGCCTTGCGCGCGCAGCTCGACGAACATGTCGCCGAATACGGGATTGGGAAGCCACGTCTGGACCTTGTTGATCATGTGATCTTCATTGATCCAGCCATTGATCGGGTACTTGCCGAACGCCTTAAAAGAGACGATCGAGACCTTCTTCATGTTGCGGGAATTTTCCTGCTGCACGGTCACCGAGGCATTGCCCGCCGCCATCGCCGCTTTGATGAAGCCGTGCGGCGTCATCATGATGTCGAGCACGCGCAGCTCGGCCTGCGTCGGCTGCGGCACCGCATTTTGTCCATTCAGATCCCAGGCAAACTTGCCACTGACGAGTTGGGTCTGACGCCGTTCGCCAATGATGGGGCGCTGTCCGCCGCCATGCGTTGCGGGCCACGGACCTTGCTCAAGCACCTGCTCCTGCTTCATCGCCATGGAGTCGTAATCGATGGTGCGGGCGTAGCTTTTCAACTGAAAGCGCGGCCAGGTATCGTCCATGTTGCCGGCATAGGCTTGCCCCAGCACACCGACATAGCCGGTCGCGGAATATTGCAGCGTGTGCAGCTTATCGCCGCCCATGGCGGTATTCGCCGCAGCAAGCACAGCGGCGGCAGTAGGTTGGGCATTCTGCGCGTTAAGCGTTGCTGCCGGAATCGCGAGCAAGCCCGCGAACGTTGCCGGCAGCCAGTATTTATTGGCCATGATTTCCTCCCAGATTGGCACTGAAGCGGTTTTATCCGGTTCGTCGACCGAGCGCCAATCGCACTCCTTTCCCTCCCTGCGCGCCTTCGCGGGGGGACCGGCCTTCCGAGCGAGACGGAGGGGGCGCGCTCCCTCCGCTCAGCGGGCAGATTGTCAAATCGCGTCCAACCGCGACCCCAGTTTCACTTCCAATAATGCCCCCTCCGGGGTGGCGGGTTTGGGCTTATCCACGAAGGGACCCGCGGCCGGCGCCGCGCGGATCAAGGGCGCCGGCGGTGGCGGCCGTGGGAGGCGCCTGTGCCCCCACGGGTCGCGCGCCGATCCATGGCCCGCTGTTTTCCGTAACGTCATTTCGTCTTGAAAAGACTGCGTCGCCTCGGCCCGCACCTTGCCGGTGTGCGCCCTGTACAAATCGAGAATCTCTTGCACGCCCAATTTACCCGCCGCCTGCATCGCTTCGTGAAACACGGCATCGGGGATAATAACGGGCAGACCGGGATAGAAAAGGTAATCGAGGCTCTTGGCGGTGGCCAGCGTGATCAGCGGCAGGCATCGGTGACGATAATGGCGACTTCAATCGACATGACGCAGCAACGGTTGGAGGATCGCGCGCGCCCGCGCCAAGTGTGCATCATGCTTGGGCGTAGCGGCGGGCTTGGCCAGATTGAGGTCCTGCTGCGCCAGCGCGATCACCAGATCGGCGTAATCATGGACACCCAGGCTCTCGATTGCCTGGCGCGTGCCAAGGCGTCCGGCGGCATAATCGCGTAAGGTCGAGAGCTGTGCGTCGCGGAATTGCGTGCTGGCGTCCACGCTTTGTTCTTAGCACATGACCTGTGACGGGAGCATTATCATATATAGCCGCAACCAGGAATAAAGACGTTGAAGGGGCGCAGCCATTGGCTGCGCCGATCCATCCAGACTTCGGAAAGGGACTATTTCGCGACGTTGGAGTCCTGGGCTTTTTTGACGATGCGCTGGACGTCGGCGTCGAGCATCAGGCGGTCGGCCTTCAGGGCGCTGGCGGCGGCGGAGACTTTCGTGACGTAATCATCGTGGGAGGAATAGCGTTCCTCAAGCGAGGGGCGCGGGTCGTTCTTTTCCATCCGCTCGGCCTTGGTCTTGGCGAAGGGAATCATCTGGCCCGCCGCGTCACAGCCGTCGTCGCCCGAATTGGCGCGCAACGCCCAGCCCGTATAGGTGGCGGTGGGAACCGCGACTTCCGGGATGCGAATGCCGGCAATGTCGTTGCCGTCAGCGTCCGTTTTGGGCACGAGCGCCGGATAGGGCGTGCCAAGATGCTTGGGCGGCAGGACGGTCAGGATTCCCTTGTCGAAATCGGGGCCGAAATCGAACAAATCGCCATCATGCATACGGCCGTTATAGGTGACGCCTTGCAGCTTCGGGAAACCCTGCTTCTCCTGCGGCAGCGGAGAAACCAGCGTGCCCTTATCGGCGCTCGGCACCCGGCTGGCCGGCGGCGCGACGTCCTTGGTCACCCACTCGTCCATAGCGACCGTTAAGGCGCGCAACACAGCGGTCGGCGTCAGCGGACTGCGCGTCTGCTGGCAAACGCCTTTGCCGCCCTGCGCGAAAGCCCCCGCGTGGAACATGCTGGCAATGAAGTAATTGCGCACGTTGGGCGGCATGTTGGTCAGGTCTTTGCCCTTAACGTCCACCAGACCGACGGCCATGTTCTTGGACCAATATTCATTGGCCGAATTGGTCTCGAAGATTTTCGGACAGGTGTTCGATGCGGTGCATTTGGCCAAGCGCCCATCGGTCTTTCCTGTGACCGGATCGAGCATTACCTGATTGGTGAACGGCCCCTGGAATTCCGGGTACCAGCGCGCGATGTGCTGGCGCTGCGTGCGGCTGCCCTGGCTGAAGCGGTAGTTGGTGAAGATTCCCGTCGAACCGCCGATCCAGTTCGTCATTCCGTCGACGACCTTTTTGCCCGTCTCATCCTGATTGAAACCGAGCCAGACAAAATCGTGCAGGGTGCGGCACGGCTGTGATTGGCATGCCGTGTAGACATATTGGATCGAGCCCGCGAGCGGATTGGCGTTGCCGGCATCATCCTTCTGCGCATTGCGCAAATACGAGCCCACGTCGCGCAGAGCTGCAAAGCCGAGCCCATTCACCGTTGGGTCCTTCGCCTGATAGACGAAGGTGTACAGCGTGCCCTGCTTGAACGGTTTACCTTCGGCGAGGCGGATCGCGGCGCCCTTTTCGTCCGTATACTGCCATTGATCGGCGGGCACGGCTTCGGGCTTGTCTTCGTAACGCGTGCGGACGGTCAGCGTGGCTTTCGCCTTGTCGAGCGTCGCGGCAGGGTACGTCAGCCGCCCCTGCATCGTCTTATTGTCGTCGATGACGAACTCTTCCATCGACGGACCGACAATCGGCGAACCGTCGGGGTTCTTCGCGACAGGCACACGAATCTGGAAAGTGTCTTTGGGGGCGGACGTGTCCCAGCCAACTTCCAGGATCGTGTAGCCCTGATTCATCAGGAAGCCGTTGCCCGCATCGTCGGCCGACAGCTTACCCGTGAAGTCCGGATCGGATTCGTTCATCAGCGAATAGGCCGGCGTGTTGCCGCGATTGTTGACCTCGTACCAAAGCTTGTGATTGCCCTTGGCGTTATCGAGCGGCTTCAGGATCAGAATGTTGGTGCTGTATTCCACCATGCCGCGCGCGTTTTTGGGGGCATTGGCGATGTCGACGATGACGGCATTTTTCGGATCTTTGGGATCGACTTCACCGTAAGCGCGGCCGTAGAGCTTTTCGTATTGCCCGGCGGCCCCGAACGCCTTGCCGTCGAAGGTCGGCGTTTCCTTGCTGGTGATTTCGATTTTGGTGACGCGGGCGTCGGCGGCTCCCGCGGCCAGCACGGCGGCGCAGCCAATGGCCGATGCCGTAGCCAGCAGTATCGCGCGCGTCCGCCGCGCCTGTGATCTCGCGCTCATCAAATCCCTCCGTTAAGCGCCGCTGGTGGCGGCAATTTCCCGTTTCTGGGCGGGGAGATTACGCCACCTCGCTCCGCCCCGGAAGGCATTCGCCGCCCTTTCGGGCAGCGCGGCCCCGGCGGAGGGCTTCAGGCGTGGAGCCAATCGTGACATTCTCCCAGGCAAAGAACACTCGGGAGGATGCAATGAGATTTCGTGCGGCGCGGATGGCGCTGGCAGGAGGCGCTGTTTTGGCTCTCGCCGCAGGGGCAGCGCATGCGGCGGCGGCGCCTGATATCACGGGCATCTGGTGGGCAAATTCGTATAGCCCCTCCATGAAAGCCTATCTCGTGGGCGGCGGCGACATCCCCCTCAACGAGGCCGGCAAGAAGAAATATGCCGAAAATCAGGCCGGCCTGAAGGACGGCTCGCTGATGGACCGCGCACGCCGGTATTGTACCCCCGACGGCCTGCCGCGATCGCTTGCAACGCCCTACCCGTTCCAAATCATCGACGGACCGCAAGGCCAGATGAGCTGGGCCTATGAACAAAACGCCATGATCCGCGGCATTTCCATGGTGAAGCCGCTGGACAGCCTGGAAACGCTGTCGGTCTTACCGTTCTGGAACGGCCATTCCGCGGGGCACTGGGAAGGCGACACGCTTGTCGTTCAAAGCGCGGGCTTTAACGAAAGCACCCTCACAGATGCGACCGGCTTGCCGCATAGCGATCAACTCGTCACCACCGAGCATATTCGCAAAGTGAATGGCGGCAAGCAGCTCGAAGACGTCATCACGGTTCACGACCCCGTCTATTTCACGCGCGATTGGCAGGCCCGTTTCGCCTACGACAACCATGACGGGCTGCGCCTGACCGATTACGTCTGCGGCGAAAAACATCGAGACATCTCGAAAATCGAAGGCATCAACGAAGCGCGCGCCCAGAACGCCGCGCGCGCAACGGCGAAATAGGAGAGCACCATGGCTCGTATGAAATCGCACGTCCTCGGCGCGCTTCTTGTCGCGGCCACCGCCGGAATGGCAAGCGCAGCAGACCAGGCAGTCCCTCACCTGCCCAACGGGCTGCCGGATTTTTCCTCGGGTAATATGGGCTTCGCGTCCGACGGGGTGGAGTTCTTTCCCGTGCCCGGCGAGAAATTCGTGCCGGTAACCAACGACCCCGCGCATCCGTTTTGCGGCAATCGCCGGATGGCTAAATGCGGCAATCAGATTTTGCCGCCAATCGGCGATACCAAGAATCCGATCTTGCAGCCGTGGGCGGCGGCGCAGTTGAAGCGGACCAACGATGAAATCCTTTCGGGGAAAGAATCCTTCGAAGCTATGTCCCGCTGCTGGCCGGGCGGCGTGCCCGGCATGATGCTGTTCACGGCACAGCCGGCCTATTGGGTGCAGTCCCCCAAGGAAGTGACAATTCTTTATTCGCGCGGGCCCTATCAGCGTCATGTCTATTTGAACGTGCCGCACAGCAAGAATGTGGAGCCAAGCTGGTTCGGCGAGTCGGTCGGCCATTACGAAGGCGACGAGCTCGTTATCGACACAATCGGGCTGTCGGACAAAACCTTCGTCGATTGGTACCACACGCCGCACACGGACAAGATGCACGTCATCGAGCGGTACAAACTGATCGAAGGCGGCAAGCGCATGCAGGGCATGATTACGGTCGAGGATCCCGGCACGTTCACCACGAAATGGTCGGGCCTGCATTATTTTAACAGACAGATTCTTCCCATCTCCGATTCCGAATATGTCTGTGCCGAAAACAACAACGCCAATTATTTCGACGAGCCGGGACAGGTTCCCATCCCTGAAGCAAGGACGCCGGATTTTTGAACATGGGCGTTGTCATCGCGGTCTGCCGCAGCGCCACCCACGATTTCAGCAAGCCGGCCGATGAGGCTATCAAGCTCGTCGAAGGTTTGGGCGTGAAGGGCGATTCTCATTTTGGCGCCACCGTTCAGCACCTCGTGCGCAAGCGGGAAGACCCAACCAAGCCCAATGTGCGGCAGGTCCATCTGATTCACTCCGAGCTGTTCGAAGAGCTGAAGTCTGCGGGCTTCTCGGTTGGACCCGGCCAGATCGGCGAAAACATCACCACCAGGGGAATCGATCTGCTGGGCCTGCCCGACGGCACGCGGCTGCATATCGGCAAAGACGCCGTCGTGCATGTCACCGGCTTGCGTAATCCGTGCAAGCAACTGGATGGATTTCAGCCGGGACTGATGCCGGCGCTGCTCGGGCGGGACGCAGCGGGCAATATCACGCGCAAAAGCGGGATCATGAGCGTCGTTCTTAGGAGCGGGATTGTGCGGCCGGGCGATGCGATTGCGGTCGAATTGCCGCCGGAGCCGCACCGGCCACTCGGCAAGGTTTGAAAACGATTGTCATCCCGGCCAAGCGCTGCGTAAGCAGCGCGTAGAGCCGGGACCCACCGAGCCGATTGCACCGTGGGTCCCGGATAGCCGCTGACGCGGCTTCCGGGATGACAGCTGTTTAGAGTGACACTGCGAACAACTCATCCGCGGTGAGCCTGCGCGGGGCGAGGCCTTGCTCGTGGACGTAGCGGCAGAGGGCATCCCAGGTGGGGCGGTTGGCGTCGATGCCGTAGGGCCAGAAGTCTTTGCCGAAGACCGCTTTCGCTTCCTCGACATGGTCCAGAAGAAACGGCAGCGACAGACGCAAAGCGTCGCTATCGTACAGCCCCTCCACCGCCATATCGTGGGCCGCGCAGAAGGCGGCATAGAGACTTTTAATCACCCAGGGATTGGCGCGAAACACATCGTTGCGGACAACGACGATATGCATAATCGGGAAAATTCCGGTGCGGCGGAAATAGTCCTTTTCCAGATCGCGATAGTTTGGGAACAACCGTGCAATCCCCGGCGACCCGTTCAGGAACAAAGAGGGGATTTGGTTGGCAAACAGCGCATCCAACTCGCCCGCGGCGAACATCTGCTCCAGCGTTTGGGTCTCGTTCAGCGATTGATGCGGCACCGGCATGCTCAGCGGCAGCCGCGGCTTCTCGCCGGGTTTGTTCAATCCGCCGGTAAACCAGTGCATCTCCTCGGGAGCGATACCATATTCGTCCTGAAGCAGACCGCGGAGGAATACGATTCCGGTCGCGCTGTACTGCGGCGTGCCGACGCGCTTTCCCCTCAGATCGGCAGGAACCGAGATACCTGCCCCCGTCCGCACATAGATGCAGGAGTGCCGGAAAATCTTCGACAGGGGGACCGGCAATCCCACAAACGGGCTCTCGCGGCGCGCTTTGAGGATAGCGAATGTCGAGAGCGACATCTCGCAGACGTCGAACTCGCCCGTTTCCAGCATCCGCTGAAAGGTCTTACCCGGCCGAACGATCTGGATGTCCAGATCGATCCCCTCAGGCGCCACCCGGCTGTCTATCAGGGGGCGGGTACGGTCGTAATCCCAGAGAGCGCAGGACAGGCGGAGCTTGGACATCGAACTTAAGTTGCGAGATTTCCCGCATGGGATAAGTGATAGTGCCGATCTCGACAAGCAATTCGGAAAACCCGCTATGCCCCAGAAGAACCCCACCGTCGCCGTCGAAGTCGTGCGCGCCCTACGCGAGCTTGGCGTCAAATATGTGTTCGGCGTCCCGAGCGGCGGCTGGGTCGACTATATGGAGGCCCTGCGCCAGACAGAGGGCATCGAATTCGTCCTCACCACGCATGAAGGGGCCGCCGGCATGATGGCCGATGTCTGCGGCCGCATCGGCCCGGCTCCCGGCGTCTGCTTCGGCACCTTCGGTCCGGGCGCCACCAATCTGGCGACCGGGGTGGGGGAAGCCCTGCTCGACCGCTCTCCGGTGATCGCGCTCACGGACGAAATGCCCGCGGCCATGCGGGGGCGAACGACACAGATGGGCATCGACCATCAGGCCCTGTTTCAGCCGCTGACCAAAAAGACCACCCGGCTTCGGGCCGATGCCGTGCGTTCGATCCTGTTCAATGCGGCGCGCGTGGCGTTGGAGGAAAGACCCGGATCGGTCCATGTCGGCCTGCCCGTGGGGCTGTCCGCCGAAGAGGCGGTGCCGGAAAACGTTGCGTTTGAAGCGCCTGCCGCCACGCCGCCGGCCCACAGGACCCTGCTGGACGAGGCCGCCGGGCTGTTCACTAAGACCCGCAAACCCATTCTTGCCCTTGGGCTCGGTGCGGTACGGTCCGGTGTTGGAGGCCTCGTCCTTGAAATCGCGGAGAAGCACGGGATACCCGTCATCCTGACGCCCATGGCCAAGGGAATGCTGTCCGAAGATCACCCTTGCTACGCCGGTGTGGTCTTCCACGCCCTCAGCGACATCGTCGGCCAGACCCACGGGCAGGCAGACCTGGTAATTGGCGTGGGTTATGACCCGGTAGAATTCAATTACGAATCCTGGCTGCCGAAATCGGCGCCCCTGGTCAGTTTCGACACCATGGCCGCGGATATCGATACCAGCAGCTATACATTGGCCGTTGATGCGATTGGCGACATCCGCGCGTCGCTGGAAAGCTTGCTGACCCTGCCGGCAAGCCGCAAAGAATGGGATCTCGACGCCCTCGCCGCCCGCCGCGCGGCTATGTTCGCCAAGCTGGCCCCCTCGCCCGGCAGCTTCGGACCGAAAGCCGCGCTCACCACCTTGCGCGAAGTATTGCCGGCAGACGGCATTATGACGTGCGATGTCGGCGCGCACACACACCTGATAGGCCAGCTTTGGCGCACGCCTGCGCCCGGTCTGCAAATCATGACGAACGGCTGGTCGACGATGGGCTTTGGCGTTCCCGCCGCTATCGCCGCGAAACTGATGCACCCGGAAAAAAAGGTCTGCGCCGTCGCCGGCGATGGCGGGTTCCTGATGACGGCGGGTGAAATCGCAACGGCCGTTCGCTGCAATTTGAACGTGGTCATCCTGGTGCTAACCGACAACGACCTCGCGCTGATACGCATCAAACAGGAAAAAAAGGGCAATCCGATCTACGGCACGCCCGTCCGCCCGCGCGGAAAAATCGGCGGCGACAATATCTTTGGCGCGCCCGTGAAAAGCGTTGAAAGCGTGGATGCACTGCGCGAGGCGCTGACATGGGCTTTCGCCCAGGAAGGCCCCGTGATCGTGGAGGCCCTAGTCGACAGCCACGAATATGACGGTGTCGTATTGAAGAAAGACAAGCCTTCCTGAGGCGGCGCCCTATAGGCAACCCTTTCCGAAACGTAAATAGAAAGCTCGCCGCCGATACGTTGTTTTAACGGCAGCGGTTTAGATTACCCGCCGTTGCATTCACCATTCAGAAGAGCGTCCGTCGCGCTATGCCATTGTATACCGTGGAAAATCGCCAATTGCTCCGTATGCGAAGCGAAACACAGTGTGCAGCGCGGCCCTCCGTTCATAGAAAATAAACTTCCCAAACTGACACCCCGGTAACCTTTCATAAGGACGCGCAGCCGTAGGATGCGCGTTGAAACCCTATTGGGGTTTCTCGCACCCCGCGAAATGAAGGACTCAGAAAGGGATGCCTACCGTGCCGATTTCCTCGCTCTCAGCAGCTCAAATCAGCGCGCTGTCGACCACAGTCATTCAAGGATTGACAGCGACTGACATATCCTCGCTGAGTTCCACGCAGTTAGCCGCCATCAATACGAGCGGCATCGCGGTACTCGACGCAACGCAGCTCTCGTCCTTCTCGACGACGCAGGTTCGTGGGTTCACAACCACGCAGATACCGAGCTTCCAAAACTCGGTTGTCTTCGGCACGCAGCAATTGCTTGTCCTCAGCAGTCAGCAGTTCGCCTCGCTGACCAACACGCAGCTGGGCGCGCTCGACGCCACGCACATCAATGTGCTGACCGGCACGCAGCTCGGGGCGCTGACCGCAACCAAATTCTCCTCGCTCGACGCCACCCAGATCGGGGCTCTGAACGCGACCCAAATCGGCGCGCTCACAACAAGTGAAATTCGTGGCCTCACCACCACCGATGTTGGTGAATTCACCGACACCCAGATCTCCAGCTTCACCTCGACCCAGATCGGCGCACTATCCGCCACCAATTTCTCGACGCTCGACGCGACCGCCATCGGCGGTCTTACCGCGACGCAGATACGCGGGATCACGTCGACCCAGGTGACCGGTCTCACCTCAACCGCCCTCGGCAGCTTCACCTCGACTCAGGTGGGGACGCTTGCGACCACGCAGCTTTCCGCGCTCACAACCACGAGCATCGGAAACCTCAGCGCTACCCAAATCGGCGGGCTGAATACAACGCAGGTCGGCTCGCTGGCCGGAAGCCTCCTGTCGGCGCTGGATTCCACCCAGGTCGGCGGACTGTCCTCCACACAGATTGGCGGCATCACCGCTACGCAATTGCGCAGCCTGTCCACCACCGACTTTGGTGAGTTCACCGATACGCAGATCGGCGGCTTCACCTCGACGCAGATCGGCGCTCTGTCCGCCACGAATTTCTCGTCCATCGACACGACGGCCGTCGCTTCGTTGAACGCGACACAGCTCCGCGGCGTGACGGCGTCGCAGCTTGCGGGCCTGACAACCACCGATATCGGCGAATTCACCTCGACCCAGATCGGCACGCTGGCCACCACGCAGATTTCGGCCCTCAGCGCGACCAATTTCTCCGCCTTGGACGCAACCCAGGTCGGCGCGCTCAGCACCACGCAAGTCGTAGCCATTTCCACGACGGAACTGCGCGGCCTGTCCACAACCGACGTTGGAGAATTTTCGCAAACCCAGATCGGCGCCTTCACCTCGACGCAGATCGGCGCGCTCTCGGCAACCAATTTCTCCACCTTTGACGCCACAGCCATCGGCGGCCTCAGCACGAACCAGCTTCGCGGGCTGACGACGACGCAGGTGTCGGGGCTGACCTCGACCGCGCTCGGCAGCTTCACCGCCACGCAGATCGGCTCGCTCGCGACCACGCAGGTTACGGCGCTGACGACAACAAACGTTGGCAACCTCAGCACCACCCAGATCGGTGGGCTGACGGCGACGCAGGTCGGCTCGCTTTCCGCGACCAGCCTTTCGACGCTCGATGCCACACAGATCGGCCGTCTGGATGCGACACAGGTTGGCGGCTTAACCTCCACGCAGTTGCGGAGCCTCTCCACAACCGACTTCGGCGACCTGAACGATACGCAGATCAGCGGGCTTACAAGCACGCAGCTCGGTGCGCTGTCGGCGACCAATTTCTCGGCCATCGACGCGACCGCCATCGGCAGCTTGAACGCCACGCAGCTTCGCGGCGTCACGGCGACCCAGCTTTCCGCGCTGTCCACCACGGATGTCGGCGAGTTCTCATCCACGCAGATCGGAACGCTTTCGAACACGCAATTGTCGGCGCTTGGCGCGACCAATTTCTCGGCGCTCAGTTCGACTCAGATCGGTGCGCTCAGCACGACGCAGGTCAGCGGCATCTCGGTGACCGAACTGCGCGGCCTGTCCACAACCGATATCGGTGAGTTCAACGACACCCAGGTCGGGGCACTGAGTTCGACGCAGCTCGGCGCGCTCTCAGCGACTAACTTCTCCACGCTGGATAGCACCGCACTGGGCTCCTTCAGCGCCACGCAGCTTCGCGGCGTGACCACGACGCAGGTGGCTGGCCTGACCTCGACCGCCCTTGGCGCCTTCACCGCCACGCAGGTTGGATCGCTGTCGACCGCGCAACTGGGCGCGCTCACCGCCACGAATATCAGCAACCTTGACACCACTCAGGTAGGCGGCCTGACCTCGACCCAGTTCGGTTCGCTGTCCGGCACCAATCTCTCGGCGCTGACCGCAACCCAGACCAGCGGGCTCAGCTCGACACAGATTTCCGGACTGACCTCCAGCCAGTTCCGCGCGCTGTCCACCACCGATTTCGGTGAATTCACGGATACGCAGATTGCCAGCCTCAGCTCCACCCAGCTCGGCGCGCTTTCGGCGACCAACTTCTCGGCCATCGACGCCACCGCCGTCGGCCAGCTCTCCACGACGCAAATCCGTGGCGTGACGACAACGCAGCTTGCCGGTCTTTCCACAACCGATGTGGGCGAACTCAACGACACGCAGATCGGCTCGCTCAGCTCGACGCAGGTTGGCGCTCTCTCCGCGACCAATTTCTCGACCATCGGCACGACGGCGCTCGGCGCTCTGACGTCCACACAGCTTCGCGGCGTCACGTCCACGCAGCTCTCGGGCCTGACCTCAACGGCGGTCGGCGCCTTCACGGCAACTCAGATCGGCACGCTGGCAACCACGCAGCTCGCCGCATTGTCCAACACGCGTCTCAGTGAGCTTGACGCCACACAGGTCGGCGGCCTGACTTCGACCCAGCTCGGTTCATTGGCGGGCACAAGTCTCTCGGCTCTGAACGCCACGCAAGTCGGCGGATTGAGCGCGACACAGATTGGCGGGCTAACGGCCAGCCAGATCCGTGGCCTTTCGACCACCGATTTCGGCGAATTGACGGATACCCAGATCGGCGGCTTCACCTCGACGCAGGTGGGCGCACTGTCCGCGACCAACTTCTCGGCCATTGATGCCACCGCCATAGGCGGCTTGAGCGCGACGCAAATCCGCGGCGTGGGGGCGACCCAGCTCAGCGGTCTGAGCACGACCGATGTCGGCGAGTTCACATCCACACAGGTCGGCAGCTTCAGCACGACACAGATCGCCGCCCTCAGTGCGACCAATTTCTCGGCCCTGAGCGCGACGCAAGTCGGCGCCCTCAGCACAACGCAGATCGGCGGCGTCTCGGTCACCGAATTGCGCGGGCTTAGCACGACGGATGTCGGCGAGTTCGCCGATAGCCAGATCGCGGCCTTCACATCGACCCAGATTGGCGCCCTCTCGGCGACCAACTTCTCGACCTTGGACGCCACAGCCATCGGCGCGTTGACCACGACGCAAATTCGCGGCGTCACCAGCACGCAGCTTGCCGGTCTGACGTCGACCGCGCTCGGGAGCTTCACGTCCACCCAGATCGGCTCTTTGGCGACAACGCAGCTTTCGGCGCTGACCACGACCAACCTCGGAACGCTGAGCTCGACCCAGATCGGCGGCTTGACCGTCGCTCAGTTGGGCACACTCACCAGTACGACCCTGTCGAATTTCGACGCCACCCAGATTGGCAGCCTGAACACCACGCAGATCGGCGGCGTCACCGCGACGCAACTCCGCAGTCTGTCCACGACTGACTTCGGCGAATTCACCGACACGCAGATCGGCGGCTTTACGGCGGGGCAATTGGGCGCGCTCTCGGCCACCAATTTCTCCTCCATTGACTCGACGGTCGTCGGGGCGCTGAACGCCACCCAAATCAGCGGCATCACCACCACCGAATTGCGTGGGCTGAGCACCACCGATGTAGGCGAATTCACCGATACGCAAATCGGCACCTTCAGCTATAAATCGCGGGAGCAAAGTGTACCACTGAACCGGCTTTGATTTGGCTGCTGGAAGGCGGCGGCAAAGTGTACCGGTCCTGCTAGGCCGTCTTTATGTCTTGAAGGGCATGGAGGGGCTGGAAGGATGTTCACAGTGGAACTTTATG
>CANJBZ010000020.1 GCA_947473475.1 Alphaproteobacteria bacterium | reverse complement strand
TCGAAATCGAGCCTCAAAACACCGCAATCCGATTCACCCGCTGGGTGTGTCATAATCGAAGCCTCGATGTTTGAATAACCGCCTGATTACGATAGCTGAAACGCGCTCACGCCCCTACGAATTTGCGGTTCATCTGGGATATGCGGGTTGAACGGGTCGGGCGCGTTGTTCGCGAAAATGCTTGCATGTGTCCAATCGAGCGGTGACAAATCGTCCCAATCGTTTGTGCTTTCGCGTGTGGGCGAGGCCCGCCGGGATGCAAAGCTGTTTGTGCCGGTAGCTAGGAATGAGTTTGCGCATGGCGAGCGATAATCTTGTCAGCCTTTTTGCCAAACAGTTGCGGGAAAAGTTTGCGCCGCTCATTCCGGCGGACCGCCCCGTTGCCCTAGTCGATTACCCCGATGCCGCAAACAGCGGCGACCATGCCATTTGGCTGGGCGAAAAGAAGCTGCTCGCCGATCTTGGCGTAACGGTCGCCTATGAATGTTCGGTCCAGACGTATAGCCGCGATGCGATGGCGGCCAAGCTCGGCAATGGGACAATTCTCATGCAAGGCGGCGGCAATTTCAGCGACCGTCATCCCCTGTCCCACGAGTTCCGTATCAAGGTGCTACAGGACTTTCCTGACAACAAAGCGATACTGTTCCCGCAACAGGCGACGTTTCTGGACAATGACTATCTTCAGCGTTCGGCAGAACTGATCGGTAAACATCCGAGGGTGACTCTGTTCGCCCGCGGCCTGATGACGGAGCATCTTTTCAACCGTTATTTTGGCTCAAACGCGGCCATCGAAACCGCGCCGGATATGGCGTTCATGCTGGGTCCTCAAACACGCTTAAGCGAGCCGAAATACGATATTGTGTGGCTCGCCCGAACGGATCGGGATGGCGCCAACAACCAGACCGAAGCCGCCGCACGCCTATCCTCCCAGGCTGCGGAAAAATTCTTCCTGCCCCGTTTTCCAGACAGCGTCGAAATACACGCGGCCATCAAACACAGGCCGCCCACGGTTCTGCTGACCGATTGGTATTCGCTTTTCTTCGAAAACGAACAGGCGCGAAACGCCTATAACCGGCTTGATTTCGACGGGCGGTCCCAGGCGAGCCTGACACGCGCGCTTTACATGTTGTCCCTTGGCCGGCTGGTGATTACCGATCGCCTCCACGGACACATATTCTGCCTGCTGCTCGGCATCCCACATGTTTTCCTGAACAACGACCATGGGAAGAATTGGGATTTTTACGAGACCTGGACGCGCCAATCGCCTTTGTGCCGGCTGGCGCGCGATCCACAGGAAGCCTGGTCGCTCGCCCGTAACGCTTTGCCGAAGCTGAAGGACGGAATCGCCAGTGATTGGAGCTGGCAGGGAACCGCAGCCGATGCTCCGGCGCCCGCAAAGAAAAAGAACTCCGGCATTCGCTGGTAAACAGCAATGCGTCAGCCCGGCCCTTTGGCTTCGGCGGCGCGCTGCGCCCGGTGACCGCTGACTTCGGCGCCCGCGTGGGGCGAAAGGCTCAGGAAGCCCGGCAGAGCCAAGGCCCCCACGACCGCCACAGCCACAAACGCAAACCGGAAGTCCACAGCCGTCAGCGCGTCCTCTCCGGCGCCCCTGAGCAGCAAGGACGTCTGCAAGGCAATGCTCCCGAAGGCCACGCCAAGACCAATGCCAACCTGCCAGGTGATGTTCGATAGCGTATTGGCCGCCGTGCGCTGTGCCGGCGAAACATCCACGAACGGCAAGGTGAAAAGCCCCGTCAGCCCGAGCGAACGGAAGCCGCCTGTCAGGATCAGCAACCCCGTCGTCAGCCACACGGGCGTTGAGGGCGCGATGAAGCCGCACAGTAGGATGCAGACGCTCGACAGCAGCGTGTCCACAACAAGCGTGCGGCGAAAGCCAAACCGTTTCAGGATGGGTGTCGTCAGCGGCTTCATGCCGATATTGCCGATGGCATAACCGAGCGTAAGAACGCCGGCTGCAAAGGCCGTCAGACCGAAGCCGCGCTGAAACATCAGCGGCAGCAGCACCGGCGTGGCGCCGACCGCCATCCGAAACAAAATGCCGGTCCACATGCCTACCCAGAACGAGTGGACGCGCATCGCCGACAGCTCCACCAGGGGATGCACGTGGCGCTCCAGATGCCGCACGGCCAGCACGCTGAATATAACGGCCATCGCAATGAGAGTTGCCGCAGGCCACCATGCGCGCACGCCGATGCGGTCGAAGCCATACATCAGCGTGCCGAGGGCGAGCCCGCAAAACGCAAATCCCACGATGTCGAACGGCCGGCGTTTCTCGCCGTGGAATTCGGGGACATAGCGCAGCACCAGCAGTACGCCCGCGATGCCGAGTGGCACGTTGAGAAGAAAAATCCCGCGCCAGCTTGCGTAGGTCGCGATGAATCCCCCCAGCGGCGGGCCGATGACGGGCGCCAGCAGGCCGGGCCAGATGGTGATCGCAGCGGCCCGCAGAAGATCGCGCTTCTCGGTCGCCCGCAGCACGACGAGACGCCCTACCGGCGACATGAGCGCCCCCGCCGCGCCTTGGGCGATGCGCGCCGCCACAAAGGTGCGAAAATCGGGCGCCAGTCCGCAGGCGATGGACGTTACCGTGAAAGCAGCGATGGCCCCGGCGAACACCGTGCGCGTGCCGAAACGGTCAGCGAGCCAGCCGCTGGCCGGCAGAAAAATCGCCAATGTCAGCATGTAAGCGGTGATGCCAATACTGAGCTGGATAGCCCCGACCGAAAACGACTTGGCCATATCCGGCAGCGCGGTGGCGATGACCGTGCCATCCAGCGTTTCCATGAAAAACGCCGCCGCCACGATCAAAGCGATGAGCGTCGGACGCGACGTCGGGGGCTGGGTGGAATCCAAAAAAAGGGTCTCTGATCCTTGCGGGCCGGGATTGGTACCCCAAAAGCGCCCCCGCTTGAAATGTTTAGAGCGCAATCCGGCGAAGTGGACGCCGGTTCGCCGCTAGATTGCGCGGCAAACTAAGGAAGCGAGAGCATGATCTGATTAAATCTCATCGGATCATGCTCTCGCCCCAGATGAACGCCAGGTAACAACCGGCCTCAGACCGGGTTCAGCCGCCCACTCTATGATGCAGCGTCAATGGCGCGCGTTTGCGCCGATGCCTGCGTCCAGACGGACGCTGTGAACGAGGAAGAAAACGATGAAACGCCTTATCGCAACCGGCCTCGCTTTGTCGCTGCTCGGAAGCTCGGCCGCCATGGCGCATGATTACGGGCGCAACAGCGGATACAATTACGGCCATTCCGCGCCATATCGCGGCGGCTACGATCACGGCTACCGCTATCGTGACAACGGCAATACGGCCGCGGTCGTGGGTGTGGGCATCCTGGCGCTGGGCTTGTTCGCGGCGCTGGCGGCCAACAACAACCGGCGCGATGAAGACTACGGCCCCTCTTACGGCTATGGGTCTTCTTACGGCTACGCCCCTTCTTACGGCAATGGTCCCTCTTATCCTTACGACAATGGTCCCTCTTATCGCTCCGGCTACGGCCAGAATTACGGCGGGAACTACGGCTATCGCCGCTGAGCCTCGCGGATAAAGGAAACGGCCGGCGGATCGCTCCGCCGGCCGTTGTTCTTCTCGTGCCGTCTTAGACGGCCTTGAGGTTCGTCGCCTTCACGCCACGCGCGTCGGGCTGCACGTCGAACGAGACGCGCTGGCCCTCGGTGAGGCTCCTGAGGCCCGCCTCTTGGACTGCGGTGGCGTGGACGAACACGTCCTTGCCGCGCCTTCCGGCGCGATGAAGCTAAAATCCTTGGTGGTGTTGAAGAACTTTACGGTTCCAAGCATTGAACATTCCTGTCAAGCGAGTGCCCGCTTGGCGACATACCAAACGGTTGCGATCGGCTGACGTTCAGTTGGAAGGGTCGGCTGTCTCGGCCAGGCGCGCAACAAAAGCGAGTCCCGTAGTCAACAGTGCGCTTCGTCTGACGGGACGCCATCGCGACCGTTTGCATACGCAAAATGCGGCATTTTGGCAATCGCCGAGCATTAACATTATCGATTAAGTACAGCATCTTAGCCGGAACTTCGGGGGACTTGCCGGCCGCGTGGCTCACGCATGCCATAGTTGGTGCCCCCGGCCGGACTTGAACCAGCACGCCCGCAAGGGCAACAGATTTTGAGTCTGCCGCGTCTACCGATTCCGCCACGGGGGCAGCATTCAAACGAACCGGAGCGGCGGATATTAGCCAGGGATGTTCCAGCGTCAACAAAACTCCCGTCCTATTTCTGACAAAGCGACATGGGGCGCGGGCGAGACTATGATGCCCACCTCATGCCTTGGGCACGGATATGGATATCGGTAACCTCTTCTGGCTGTTCTTTATCGTCCTGGCGCTGCAACCGCTGGTCGCTACGCGCGCGGCACGGATAGCCGCCATCCAGCCGGAGATTTTCCCCCGTTTTGTTCCGGGCGCCCGTTGAGCAACAGCCTACCCGGAATCGGCGCAGAGTTGGCGCGGCTGAAGGAAACCAGCCGGGAACGCACTCTCACGCTGCCGCGCGGCATCGATTTCACCTCCAACGATTACCTTGGGTTCTCGCGGCATCCCGCCCTGCGCGAGGCGGCTGTCGCGGCGGTTCAAGAGCAAGGCTTTGTCGGGGCCGGCGGATCGCGGCTGTTGCGCGGTCATCATGACGCGCATGAGCAGTTGGAACGGTTTTCCGCGGCGTTTTTCCGAGTGGAGAAGGCGCTGTATATGGGCGGCGGATTCGTCGCGAACTACACCCTTTTCACGACCCTTGCGGGCCGCCATGACGCCGTGATTTTCGACGAACGCATCCACGCTAGCGTCAAAGAGGGCATTCACGCGTCGGCTGCGGAACGCTATCGCGTACGGCACAACGACATTGAGGATTTTGCGTCCGCCATCCGCCGTGCCCGGGCCCAAGGCGCGCGCCGCATTTTTGTGGCTGTCGAGTCCGTCTACAGCATGGATGGCGATCTCGCGCCGTTGGCGGAGCTGAGCGAACTTGCACACCAGAACGATGCAATGCTGGTTGTCGACGAAGCACATGCCACGGGCGTCTTTGGTGCGACCGGCCGGGGCTTGGGCGAAGGCTTGGAGCAGGCGCATTGGATCAGCCTGCACACCTGCGGCAAGGCGTTGGGCGTTTTCGGAGCGCTGATTTGTGCACCTGCTGAGATTATCGATTACCTCATCAACAAGGCACGGCCTTTCATCTACAGCACCGCTCCGCCGCCGCATCTGGCCGCCGCTGTCGAGCGCGCGCTGAGATTGGTTGACGAAGAACCGTGGCGGCGTCAGCGCGCGCTGGAACTTGCCCGCTTCGCGCATGAGAAGCTGACACCCGATGCGCCCTTCGCTGGAAGCCAGATTATTCCGATGATTCTCGGCGCGGAGCAACACGCTTTGAACGTCGCCAACCATTTGCAGCAAGCCGGGTTCGACGTGCGTGCGGTTCGTCCCCCGACCGTGCCGGAAGGAACATCGCGCCTGCGCATTTCCATCCATGCCGATCACAGCGAAGACGAGATAAATGCTCTCGCAGCAACGCTCGATAAAGCGCGAGCGGCGGCATGAAAACGCTGGTCGTGACGGGCACCGACACGGGCGTCGGAAAAACGGTTGTCGCAGCCATGCTGGCGCAGGCGCTGGACGCGCATTACTGGAAGCCGATCCAGTCCGGCACGGATGGCGGCACAGACACCGCGCGTGTCGCGGCCTTGGCGGGATTGCCGTCAACGCGCATTGTTCCCGAGCGGTTCGTACTGACACAACCCCTGTCGCCACACCGCGCGGCGGAATTGGACGGCATGGAGATTCATCCGGCGAACCTCGCATTGCCGCATGTTCCTGGGGACGGTTGGCTCATCGTAGAAGGCGCCGGCGGCGTGCTCGTCCCCATCAATCGCACCGTCCTTCAGATCGACCTGTTTGCACGCTGGGCAGCTCCAGTTGTCGTCGTCGCCCGGACCAGTCTGGGCACGATCAATCACAGCTTACTGACGCTGGAAGCGCTGCAGCAGCGCGCCATCCCAGTGCTCGGTATCGTGTTCGTCGGGGATTCCATGCCGGACAGCGAACGCACCATCGTGGATTTCAGCGGCGTCACGCGCCTGGGCCGTCTGCCATTCCTGCCATCGCTCAATCCAAACAGTCTGCGCGACGCATTCTCCGCCAACTTCAAGCGCAGCGATTTCGAGGCGGCGTATGCCCGCTAGCAAATCGCCGTTGTGGCATCCGTTTACGCAGCACGCGGTAGCCGGTGACGCGATTGCCATCGAGCGCGCCGAAGGAGCCTATCTTTACACAAAGGACGGCCGCGCCATTCTCGATGCGATTTCGTCCTGGTGGGTGAACACGCACGGTCACGGCCACCCTCATATCGTTGACGCCATCCGCGATCAGGCCATGAAGCTCGAACAAGTGATCTTCGCCGGTTTCACGCACGAACCTGCCGAAACGCTTGTGCGCAAATTGCTCGCCGTCGTGCCCAAAGGATTGGCGCACGCATTCTTTTCCGACAGCGGCTCTACCGCGGTCGAGGTCGCGATCAAAATGGCGGTCGGCTGCTGGCATAATCGCGGACGGCCTCGCCACCGCATCATCGCCCTGGAGCAGGCCTATCATGGCGATATGTTCGGCGCGATGTCGGTGGGCGCGCGCGGCGTATTCAATGCCGCCTACGATCCGATGCTATTCGAGGTGTCCTATATTCCCTTCCCGGAGCCTGGGAATGAACACACGACGCTTGAAGCGTTAGAGCGCCTTCTGCGCGACAACCCCAACGCTTACGCCGCGCTTATTCTCGAACCCTTGGTGCTCGGCGCGGGCGGCATGAAAATGTATGGCTCCGATGTGCTCGCCGCGTTGGCCGCCATCTGCCGCCGCCATGACGTGTTCACGATCGCCGATGAAGTTATGACTGGCTTCGGCCGCACCGGCACGATGTTCGCCTGCGAACAAGCAGGTATTTCGCCCGACCTGATGTGCCTCTCCAAGGGGCTTACCGGCGGCTTTCTGCCGATGGGCGTTACGCTGGCGACGGCGGAAATTTATGACGCCTTCTATTCGGTAGATCGCGGCAAAACTTTTTTCCACAGCTCGTCCTTCACCGGAAACGCGATTGCCTGTGCCGCCGCCGTCGCCAATCTGGAAATCTGGGAAAGCGAGCCGGTGCAGGCGCGGATTGACGCGATCGCGAAGCATCACGCCACGCACCTTGCTGCCTTCCGCAACCGACCCGAAGTTCTGGATGTACGTCAAACCGGCACCATTGCCGCCATCGAACTGCGTGTTCCCGACGCGGGTTACCTCGCTTCACTTGGCCCCAAACTGAACGCGTTCTATCTTGAACATGATGTCCTGCTGAGAACGCTTGGCAATGTCGTGTATCTGCTCCCGCCCTATTGCGTGCGTGCGGACGACCTGGATCGCGTGTATGGATTGATCGATGAATCGCTCGCTCTCGTCCGCGTTTGAAGAAACAAACCGCCCGCTTGTGGAGGGCGTCCGCGCGCATTTGGCGGCGTTTGCAACCAATCCCACGATGCACGCGCGGTTCCTGAACATGCTCTCGCTGATGGAGCATATCGGCAGCCGCAAAATCATGACCTGCCGCGCCATGCGTGCGCCGGGATTGGAACTGCTGAAGCATCTGACCGAAGAAAGCCGCCACGCCTTCTTCTTCAAACGTGCCGCCGAAGCCGTTGCAGAGACCGCGCTCGATTACAGCCCGGCAAACACCATGGCGCCCGGTCCGGCAAAATTTTACATGGGCCGGCTGGACGCGGAAATCACGGGCGTGCTTGGCGATGCCGCGCCCGAGCTTCCCTATCTCTATATGTCACTGATCGTGGAGCTGAGGGCGACGTGGCTTTACCGCATCTATCAGGATGCGCTGGCACAAGCGCACAGCACACTTTCGCTCAAGGGCATCCTGGCCGAGGAGCAGATGCATCTGGACGAAATGCTGTCGCGTCTACACGCCGTCGATCCCGAAGCAGAAACCCACGTCGCGCGCTTCTGCGCCTTCGAGGACATCCGCTTCCGCAGCGTGTGGTCGGCAGTCGAAAGCGAATGTGCCGGCCAGCGATTTGCCGCGGAGTAATCGCTAGGCAGTGTCATGGACCTTCGCCGCATCTTGATCGTTGCCGGACTGATCCTGCTGATCGCTGGCCTGTTATGGCCGTATCTCACGCGCCTTGGGCTGGGGCGGTTGCCGGGCGACATCGTCATTGAGCGCCAGACTTTCCGTTTCTATTTTCCGCTCGTCACTTCGCTTGTGGTTAGCGTTGGGCTGACCCTTCTCTTTTGGCTCTTCCGGCGTTAAAGCCCAGGCATGACCAGACGATCCATTAAGCGCGCGCTGATTTCCGTGTCCGACAAAAACGGGCTGACCGATTTTGCCCGCGCCCTTGCCGCGCAAAACGTGCAGCTTCTTTCCACCGGTGGCACGGCCAAGGCCCTGCGCGATGCCGGCCTTACCGTCAACGACGTTTCCGACGTCACCGGCTTTCCCGAAATTATGGACGGCCGGGTAAAAACGCTGCACCCGAAAATCCATGGCGGCCTGCTTGGACTGCGCGACGCCCACGCCGACGCTATGCGCACGCACGGCATCGAAGGCATCGATCTGCTGGTGTCCAATCTTTATCCGTTCGAGGCGACCGTCGCGAAGGGCGCATCCTTCGACGAAACCATCGAGAACATCGACGTCGGCGGTCCGGCCATGATCCGCGGCGCTGCCAAGAACCACGCCTGGGTCACTGTCGTCGTCGATCCGGAAGATTACCCCACCGTGCTCGCCGAAATCGTCGCCGGAGGCACGACGGACGAAACGCGTCTGAAACTTGCCCAGATCGCCTTTGCACGAACCGCCGCCTATGACGCCGCCGTGTCGGGGTGGCTGGCGGGTTACCGCGCGAATGCCGGTGAAACCGAACCGCCGAGGCGGAAAAGCTTTTCTGGCCGTTTGCGGCAAGCCCTGCGCTACGGCGAAAATCCGCACCAGAAGGCGGCGTTCTACGCGACCGGCGAGAAACGCCCCGGCGTCGCCACCGCCACCCAGCTCCAGGGCAAGGAGCTGTCCTACAATAACATCAACGACACGGATGCCGCCTACGAGCTGGTGGCGGAGTTCGATCCGAAAACGCCCGCCTGCGCCATCATCAAGCACGCCAACCCTTGCGGCGTCGCACTCGGTTCATCGCTTGCCAATGCGTATCGCGATGCGCTTGCCTGCGATCCCGTCAGCGCCTTCGGCGGCGTGCTCGCTTTCAACCGCACGCTGGATGCGGAGACGGCCGAAGAAATCGCCAAACTGTTCACCGAAGTCATCATCGCGCCGGACGCCGACGAAGACGCGCGGCGCATCTTGGCCGCTAAGAAAAATCTGCGCCTGCTGATCGCGGGCGGCCTGCCCGATCCCAAAGCCGAGGGCTGGCTGGTGCGTTCCGTCGCCGGCGGTTTGCTGGTGCAGACGCGCGATGCCGTCACCGCCGACGCGAATACGCTCAAAGTGGTCACCAAGCGTCAGCCCTCGGCCACCGAAATCGCGGACATGCTGTTTGCCTTCACGGTCGCCAAGCACGTCAAGTCAAATGCGATCGTCTATGCCAAGGACGGCTCCACGGCCGCTATCGGCGCAGGCCAAATGAGCCGCGTCGACTCCGCGCGCATTGCCGCGGGGAAAGCACGGGAAGCCGCGGACGCCGCGGGCTGGTCCGAGCCCCGCACCATCGGATCGGCGGCGGCATCCGAGGCATTCTTTCCCTTCGCCGATGGCCTGCTGACGGTCGCGGAAGCGGGCGCCACCGCCGTCATTCAGCCCGGCGGGTCAGTCAAGGACGATGAAGTTATCAAAGCCGCGGACGACGCAGGGTTAGCCATGGTGTTCACGGGCATCCGCCACTTCCGCCATTAAGCGGTCGCACGTTCCTCGCGCACGAAGAACAGGCCCACAAAACCGGCGGCCAAAAACGCGACGATGACGGCCATGCCCCATTGCTGGCTGCCGCTGAGTTGGGTGGCGGCGGCAACGGCCAATGGCGCGGCGAAGGCGCTCGCTTCACCGGAAAGCGCGTACAGGCCGAAGAACTCCGTCATGCGTTCTTGCGGCGCGATGCGGGCCATCATGGCGCGGCTGTTGGCGTAGGTGGCGACCAGGCACACGGCGATCAGCATGATGGTCGCGATGTAGAAAATCTCCGGCGCGGTCGCAAAGAACGGCAGATCGGCCACGCGCGTCCCCGGAACATAGGGAAACACGAAGAACAGCCGGTCCGGCGCAAAGCCCAGCGACAGAAGCGCGGCCACCATCATGACGCCCAGCGAAAGCTGCAAGGTGCGCTTCGTGCCGATCCGATCGGCAAGCCGCCCGCCCAGAAAACCGCCAAGCGCCGCGAAAATGGAAAGCAGGATTCCATAGAGCGCACTTTCGGTTGCGCCCCAGTGAAAGACGCCCGCCGCATAGATGCCGCCAAAGGACAGCATCACATTCAGCGCATCATTGTAGATCATGCGCACGCCCAGGAAGGCCGCGACATTGCGATAGTTCTTCAAGCGCTTCACCGTGCCCACAACCGACGAAAGCCCCTGCCGCACCGCGATGCCGACGGGAAGCCGCGCCGCCGCACGATCCGGCGTCCACAGAAAGAAGGGTATGCTGAACGCCACGAACCACAGCGCGCATAAGGGGCCGGCAAAGCGCTCATGCTCATGCGCCGCTTTGTCGAGCCCGAACAGCGGCTGGTCCGGCAGGTAGATGAAAACCAGCACAAACGTCAGCAACACGATGCCCGCGAGGTTTCCCAGCGCATAGCCAAGGCCCGACCAGCGGCCGATGACCCGCTCAGGGACCAGCGAGGGAAGCATAGCCCCGTGAAATACCAGCGAGCCGTCATAGGCCAAATTCGCCAGACCAACGGCAATCGCTATTCCGGTCAGGCCCAATCCACCGCCGCCCGGCAAACCAAACCACAGCGCGGCGGTCGATCCCGCCAGCACAATGGCAAAAGCCGCGACCCACGGCTTGCGCCGTCCGCCCGCATCGGCCATCGCCCCCAGAAAGGGCGCCGCCACAGCGACCGCCAAGCCAGCATAACCCTGGATCGCCGCCCACAACGCCTGTCCGCGCACCGGATCGCCGACGATGTCGCGCGTGAAATAGGTCGCGTAAATGTAGATGGTGATGACGAGCACATAGGGATTGCGGGCCCACTCGAACAGCACCCAGGAAATCCGGCCGCGCGCGGTGCTACCGACCTGGGCGGCCATCAGCGCGGGCGCTTCAGCAGCAAAGCGTCGCGGGCTCTAAAACTTTTCGTCGCCACCAACACCCCAGATCCGGTTGCGGTCCACCCAGCCGCCCACGCCTTGGAACCGCACTTCGCACACCAGCACATCGCAATGGCGCACGCGCCCGATGGCGCCCGGCTTGGCTTGCGCAACCACGTCTGTTTTTTCGCCTGCGCCGTCACGCACCGGCGCTTCCCCCTCGCCATACACGACGACCGTCCGTTCCCGCGACAGCAGCGCGTTGTGAACCCAGCCGACTTCGCCGTCCATATCGCGAACGCGGCGCCAAACCTCAAAGGACGCAATCACTTCCACCGGCAAGCCTTTGCGGTGATAGACCCATTTGACGCGATTGTTCTCGCTGGGCCCCTCCCGCATGTTCGTGGTCTCGTTTTTCAGGCTTGCGAAATAGGGGAGCTTTGCTTCCTCGGCGGTGGCGGCGGCAGAGGCGCCAGTTGCGAGCACCAAACCCACTGCCATTACACGCATCACGGCAGGCATCGCGGTTCCAAAACATTTGATTCGGCCGCCTATCTTTGCCGCAGCTTTCCCCTTCTGATAAGGAGAAAAGCATCGAAACCACAATTAAATCGATCACATCATGTCAGAGGCAAAGCCGCTGGTCGTCGTCACGCGCAAACTTCCGGCGGCCATCGAGGCGGAACTCAAGGAGCGCTTCGGCGCGGAACTCAACGCGACCGATACGCCAATGGACGCGACCGCGATGAAAGCCGCTGTGGCGCGCGCCGATATCCTGATTCCCACCGTGACCGACCGGCTTCCGGCGGAGATCATTGCGGCGGCCGGGGCGCAACTGAAGCTGATCGCGAACTTTGGCGTCGGCTTCAATCATATCGACATCAAAGCCGCCGCGTCGCGTGGCATCGCCGTGACCAACACGCCAGGCGTGCTGACGGATGCGACCGCCGACATCGCCATGACGCTGATGCTGATGGTGACGCGCCGTGCGCCGGAAGGCGAACGGATCATCCTCGAAAACCGCTTCACCGGCTGGTGTCCGACCTGGCTGATGGGCGTGGGTTTACGCGGGCGGAAGCTCGGCATCGTCGGTATGGGCCGCATCGGCGAGGCGATGGCCGAACGTTGCCGCGCCTTCGGCATGGAAATCCACTATCACAACCGCAAGCCGGTCGCGGCGGAGATGGAAAGCAAACTGGCGGCAACCTATTGGCCGGACCTGGACGTCATGCTGCCGGCGATGGACATCGTTTCCATCAATTGTCCGTACACGCCCGATACCTACCATCTGTTTTCGGCGGAACGGATCGCGCGGCTGAAGCCGACCGCCTATCTGATCAACACGGCGCGCGGCGAAATCGTCGACGAAGCTGCATTGGCCGATGCTCTTGCTTCGGGGCAGCTTGCGGGCGCCGGGCTGGACGTGTTCGAGCGGGAACCGAAAGTGGAACCCAAATTGCTGACGTTGAACAACGTCGCCCTGCTGCCGCATCTGGGTTCCTCCACCATCGAAGCCCGCACCGGGATGGGGAAAAAGGTAATCGCCAACATCGCGGCATACCTGGAAGGCAGCCCGCTCCCCGACGCGGTTACGCCTCGCTGAACCGGACAGCTTGACTCAATTGCCGGGCCGTCTTCTGCTTGCGGCCGTGGGAGAAGCTAAAGAGGGAGAGCACGATGTCTGCCGAATTGAAATCAGCAAACAATGGCGTGAATGTCGAAGCGCTGCTGGCCGCTCGCAAGGCGCTGAGCGAGGCGCCGGAAGCGGCGAAATTCACCTGGCGCGCCTCGTGCAAATGGATCAAGGGCACGCACAGCAACACCGTGATTAAGGACTTCTTCGGTCTTGGCGGTGAGCAGAAACACCGCACGCAGTTCTCCTATGACGCCGATCATCCCGACGTTTTCGCCTCCGAAGACAATGGCCCAACGCCCGTCGAATATGTGCTCGTCGGACTTGCAAGCTGTCTGACCGCAGGCATCGCAGCCGTCGCGCAAAACCGTGGTATTCAGCTTCGTTCGGTGCAGGCGACGCTCGAAGGCGCGATGGACATTCAGGGAATCCTTGGCGTCGATCCCGATGTGCGCAACGGCTTCGACGGCATCAAGGTGAAATACGACATCGATGCCGACGCGAGCCCCGCTGAGATTAAGGCGCTGGTTGCGCAATCGCAGAAGCGCTCCGCCGTGTTCGATATCATCACCAACCCGACGAATGTAACCGTCGAGGTCAATTGACCGCGGCGCGTCAACGCTCCTGAGGGCAAGGCCCGGTGCGTACCATCGCGTGCGTCGTCATCGGCGCGGGACATGCGGGCCTCGCCATGAGCCGCCGCCTGACCGAGCACGGCATCGATCATGTCGTGCTCGAACGCGGTGAGGTCGCCCATTCGTGGAAGACCGAGCGCTGGGATTCGCTGCGGCTGCTGACGCCGAACTGGCAAAGCCGCCTGCCCGGCTATGGCTACGACGGCAACGATCCGGACGGCTTCCGCACCATGCCGGAACTGATCCGGTTCCTGGACAGCTACGCACGCGTCATCGATGCGCCGGTCAAGACGCACACGCGCGTCACGTCCGTTGAGCACGCCGATCCCGGCTACCGCATTCAAACCGATGATGGCGAATGGCACTGCCACACGCTCGTGCTGGCAACGGGCGCATGCAATGTCGCCTTGGTCCCGGCTTGCGCGGAAGGCGTTCCGCAGGGCATCGAAACGCTGACGCCGATGGAATACCGCAAACCCAATCAGCTTCCGCCGGGCGGCGTGCTGGTCGTGGGCGCCTCGGCCACCGGAATCCAACTTGCGCAGGAAATTCACCTCTCGGGGCGCCCGGTGACGCTATCCGCCGGCGAGCACATCCGCGCACCACGCCTTTACCGAGGCAAGGATACGCAATGGTGGATGGATGCGACCGGCCTGTTCGATCAGCGTTACAACGAAGTGGAAGACATCGTGCGGGCGCGCTCGCTTCCGTCGATGCAGCTTGTCGGCACGCCCGAGCGGCGGACGCTCGATCTCAACGCCTTACGCGCGATTGGCGTAAAGCTGGTGGGACGGCTGGCGATGATCCGCGACGGGCGGGCGCTGTTTTCCGGCTCGCTCGCCAATCAATGCGCGCTGGCAGATTTGAAGATGGGCCGGCTGCTCGACGGCTTCGACACCTGGGCGCGCGAACAAGGGATCGACGATCAACTTCCGCCGCCCGAGCGACTGCCTCCCACGGAAGTGGGTGCCACGCCGGCGCTCGAACTCGATCTGACGCGCGGCGAAATCCGCACGATTTTATGGGCGACGGGATACCGCCCCGATTATTCCTGGCTGAACGTGCCGGTGCTGGATCGAAAGGGGCGCCTCCGCCACGACGGCGGCGTAACGCCCGCTCCGGGGCTTTACGTGATGGGCCTGCAATTCCTGCGGCGGCGCAAATCGGCCTTCATCGACGGCGCGGCCGATGACGCGGCCGATTTGAGCACGCATTTAAAGGCGCATGTGGATGGGGCAGCGCCCCCTCTCCCCCAGCGGGGGAGAGGGCCGGGGTGAGGGGGAGTTCTATCCGCCGTACGAATCGTTGTTGCGGTTAGACCGCCCCCTCACCCTGACCCTCTCCCCGAAAAGGGGAGAGGGAAATTTTAATTCAGCGTGGATTTGAAGAATTCGAGCATGTGGTGCCAGGCGTGTTCGGCTTGGTGTTCGTGGTAGACGGAGTGATCTTTCACGCACCAGCCGTGACGGGCGCCCCAGTAGGTTTCGCCTTCATATTTCACGCCCGCTGCATCAAGCGCCGCGTTCAGTCTATCGATGGCTTCCTGCGGCATGTTCTTGTCTTCGACCGCGAAGCCGAAATAGAGCTGCGCCTTGATCTTCGGCGCCAGCGTATGCGGTGAATCCGGCGCGTCCGATGCAAGCTGGCTGCCATGGAAAGACGCCGCCGCCTGAATCTTGTCCGGTTCCGCCGCTGCCGTGCGCATCGCCAAACCGCCGCCCATGCAATAGCCGACAGTTCCGATCTTGCCGCTGAATTGCGGCAGGCCGTTCAGGAAGCCGACAAACGCATGCGCATCGGTAATCGCGCCGGTGGCCGTCACATATTTGCGCACCTCACCCATGCGGGCGGTCGTCTCGTCGGTGCCGAATTTGAAGTTCTGATACACGGGCGCGCGCTGCAACCGGTAGAACGGGTTCGGGATGAGGACGATGTAACCCTCGGACGCGAGGCTTTTGCCCATTTCCACGAACGTATCGCGGCGTCCGCCGATGTCCGTATACATAATGACGGCCGGCCACTTGCCGATTTCGGCGGGATAGATCAGGTCGCAATCGACCACACCGTCGGCTGTTTTAATGTCTACCTGCTTCTCGATCACGTCATTCCTCCCGTGTGAAAAATTATCTCTCGCGGAGCCGCGAAGAGCGCGGAGAAGAAGAAGGGAAACCACAAAGGACACGAAGGAGACACAACGAACACGAAGTTAGTTTGCTTGCACCGATCACTGCTGCGCGAAGAATGCTGGCGCGCAAAGCGCGCCTAAATTTCCTTTGTGACCTTTGTGTCTTCTTTGTGCCCTTTGTGGTTCCCCTTCTTCTTCCTCCGCGCCTCCGCGTGAACCAATTCTTCTTACGCTG
Source organism: Alphaproteobacteria bacterium (assembly GCA_947473475.1). Classification (GTDB taxonomy): domain Bacteria; phylum Pseudomonadota; class Alphaproteobacteria; order Micropepsales; family Micropepsaceae; genus CAIYRG01. The sequence continues at coordinate 62,465 of CANJBZ010000020.1, read as the reverse complement.
CCTTTGGACTGCGTGCCGGACGCGCGAGGCAGCGGCCGAGCCACGCCACGACGTTCGGGACGTAGGAAATATCGACCTTGCCGTAGTGCGTCAGCGAGACCACCGTCGCCACGTTGAGATCGGCAACGGTAAAGCTGTTGCCCACCAGCCATTGGCGGTCGCTCAGATAGCCGTCGAGGACCTTCAGCACGGGAGGCAGCTTATCGGCGGCGGCTTTGGCGCCGGCCTCATCCTTGCTGTAGCCCAGCTGGACCAGCAGCGCAGGCATAACCAGCGGTTCGACCTCGGTGGCCGCCCACAGCGTCCATTGGAAAACGGCGGCTTCATCCTCAAGTTTGGCCGGATACAACCCGCCGGTACCGTATTTCTTCGCCAGATACATATTAATCGCCAGCGATTCGAACAGCTTCAAATCGCCATCCGAGAAACCCGGAAATTTGCCATTCGGGTTGACGGCCAGGAAATCCGGCTTCTTTGAGTCTTCCCAAGCGACATCCACATGCTCGAACGGCACGTTCAGCTCACGCGCGCACCACATCACGCGCGAGACACGCGACATCGGACTACCATAAATTTTAACGGTCATGACTTCCTCCCCAGTTTATCCGCGCCAAGCAAGAGTCCGAACGCCACTTTGTCAAGTGACAGAATGGTTTAACCGGCCCTTCCCCTGCCGGATTTCGGCCCGGCAGGGCGGAAGCGCCGCACCTGCTTCATGTTGCACGACTGTAATCAGGCGTGCTAAGTCCCGCGCGCCGCGGCAGAGGGGGCCCCTCTGTCCGAATTTCTGTCTTTATAACAAAGGTTTAGCCCTAAGCACCTGGGCAGACCGAATCCAGTAAGGCTAGCCAAGTGGCCTCTGACGACAGCCATATCGCAGGTCTGGCGCTGCGCTACGCGAACGCGGTCTTTGAATTGGCCGCGGAAGAGCACGCCCTCGACCAGGTGGCGGCGGATTTTCAGTCGCTGAAAACTATGCTCCGGGACAGCCCAGAGCTGCGGCGGCTGGTGCTTTCGCCCATGTTCTCGCGCGAAGACCAGTCCAAGGGCATGGCAGCGGTGCTGGCACAGGCCGGCGCCAACGATATGACCCGCAAGTTTGTGCTGCTGCTGGCGCAAAAGCGCCGCCTGTTCGCACTTTCCGACGTGATCCGCGGGTTCGAACAATTGCTCGCCAAGCATCGCGGCGAAGTGGCCGCCGACGTCACCTCTGCCCGCGAATTGTCGGCTGAGGAAATGAGCGAGCTGCGCGCCGTACTGAAAAATAAGCTCGGCCGCGAGCCGCGCATTTCCGCCCATGTCGATCCGAAACTGCTCGGCGGCCTCGTGCTGCGGGTCGGATCGAGTATGATCGATTCATCCTTGCGCACCAAGCTTAATTCCTTGCGTGCCGCCATGAAGGGACAATAACGATGGATATCCAACCCTCGGAAATCTCCGCGATCCTCAAGCGCGAGATCCGCAATTTCGACGCCGAAGCGGAAGTGACGGAAGTAGGCCAGGTGCTGTCGGTCGGCGACGGCATTGCGCGCGTCTACGGCCTCGATAACGTCCAGGCCGGCGAAATGGTGGAGTTTCCCGGCGGCATTAAGGGCATGGCCCTGAACCTTGAAACCGACAATGTCGGTATCGTGATTTTCGGCAATGACAGCACGATTAAAGAGGGCGACACGGTCAAGCGCACCGGCTCCATCGTGGACGTGCCGGTCGGCAAGGGCCTTCTGGGCCGCGTCGTCGATCCGCTCGGCAATCCCATCGACGGCAAGGGTGAACTGAAAAACGTCGCCGAACGCCGCCGCGTCGACGTGAAAGCGCCCGGCATCATTCCGCGCAAATCGGTGCATGAGCCGGTGCAGACGGGCCTCAAGGCCATCGACACGTTGATCCCGATCGGCCGCGGCCAGCGCGAACTGATCATCGGCGACCGCCAGACCGGCAAGACCGCGGTGGCCATCGACGCCATCATCAACCAGAAAACTGTAAACGCCGGCACCGACGAAAAGGCCAAGCTCTACTGCATCTACGTCGCCATCGGCCAAAAACGCTCCACCGTCGCGCAGATCGTCAAGACGCTCGAGGACGCGGGCGCCATGGAATACACCACCATCGTCGCGGCGACGGCGTCCGAACCCGCACCGCTGCAATTTCTCGCGCCGTTTGGCGGTTGCACGATGGGCGAATGGTTCCGCGACAACGGCATGCACGCACTGATCATTTACGATGATCTTTCCAAGCAGGCGGTCGCGTATCGCCAGATGTCGCTGTTGCTTCGCCGTCCGCCGGGCCGTGAAGCCTATCCGGGCGACGTGTTCTATCTGCATTCCCGCTTGCTCGAGCGCGCCGCGAAATTGAACGATGACAATGGCGGCGGGTCGCTGACGGCGCTTCCCATCATTGAGACACAGGCCAACGACGTGTCGGCCTATATTCCGACGAACGTCATTTCGATCACCGACGGCCAGATATTCTTGGAAACCGACCTGTTCTACCAGGGCATCCGCCCGGCCGTGAACGTGGGCATCTCGGTTTCGCGCGTGGGCTCATCGGCGCAGATCAAGGCGATGAAGACCGTGGCCGGCCCGATTAAGGGCGAACTCGCGCAGTATCGCGAAATGGCCGCCTTCGCAAAGTTCGGTTCCGACCTCGACACCTCCACGCAGAAGATGCTGGCGCGCGGCGAACGCCTGACCGAGCTGCTGAAGCAGCCGCAATACAAGCCTTTCGCGGTGGAAGATCAGGTGGCCGTGATTTACGCCGGCACGCGCGGCTATCTGGACCGGTTCCCGACGAACCGGGTCCAGGCGTTCCAGGATGCGCTGCTCGGCAAGCTGAAGTCGGCCTATCCGCAATTCCTCGAAGGCATCCGCAAGGAGAAGGCGCTGTCGCCCGCTCTCGAACAGATGCTCAAGGATGCGCTGGCCGAAGTCACCAAGACCTTCGCCTAAAGCGATCCTGAAAGACCTGCTGGTTTAGGAAGAGAAGAAGCGGCCATGGCCTCCGTCAAGGAAATGCGCACCCGGATCTTAAGCGTGAAATCCACGCAGAAGATCACCAAGGCGATGCAGATGGTGGCTGCCGCAAAGCTGCGCCGCGCGCAGTCGGCGGCGGAAAGCGCGCGCCCCTACGCCCGTCACATGGCGAGCGTCATCGCCAATCTGGCCGGTGGCGTTTCGGGTCCGTCCGCGCCCAAGCTGCTTGCGGGCACGGGCTCCGATAAGCGCCATCTTGTGGTGGTGGCGACCTCGGATCGCGGCCTCGCCGGCGGCTTCAACTCGGGCATCGTGCGGCTGGCCCGCGAGAAGATCGGCGGGCTGCTGGCCGAAGGCAAAGACGTGAAGGTCATCACGGTCGGCCGCAAGGCGCGCGACCAGCTTCGCCGCAATTACGGCAGCCGGTACGTCGAGAGCTTCGAGGTCGGCATCAAGATGCCGGGCCTGGCGCTGGCGCGGCCCGTGTCGCAAAAAATCCTCGACCTGTTTAACAGCGGCGAGGTCGACGTCGTGACGTTGATCTACAGCCGTTTCAAATCCGTGGTCACGCAGACCCCGACCGCGATGCAGATCATTCCGGCGACCGTCGAAGCCACGGACGCAAAAGCCACGCGCACCGTCTACGATTACGAACCCGACGAGAACGAAATCCTGGCCGCGCTGCTGCCGCGCAACATCACCGTGCAAATTCTGACGGCGCTCCTGGAAAACCAGGCCGGATTTTACGCCGCACAGATGGCCGCCATGGACAGCGCCACGCGCAATGCGGGCGACCTTATCAAAGCCCTCACCATTCAAATGAACCGCACCCGCCAGGCGCAGATCACCAAGGAGCTGATTGAAATCATCTCCGGCGCTTCGGCCGTTTGATCCTTTCGAGAAAGAGACCGCTATGAACGCACAAGTTCCCACCTCCAAAGGCCGCCTCACGCAGATCATCGGCGCTGTCGTCGACGTGCAGTTCGACGGCAACCTGCCCGCGATCCTGAACGCGTTGGAGACGACGAACGTGGACGCGCGCACGGGAAAGACCTTCCGCCTCGTATTCGAAGTGGCGCAGCATCTGGGCGAAAACACGGTGCGCGCCATCGCCATGGACACGACCGAAGGTCTGGTTCGCGGCCAGGAAGTCGCCGATACGGGATCACCGATCCGCGTGCCCGTCGGCCCCGCCACCTTGGGGCGCATCATGAACGTGATTGGCGAGCCGATCGACGAAGCGGGCCCGATTGCGCAGACGCACACCTCGCCCATCCACCGCGACGCGCCGTCGTTCTCCGAACAGGCGGGCACCGCGGAAATTCTCGTCACCGGCATTAAGGTCATCGATCTGCTCTGCCCCTACACGAAGGGCGGCAAGATCGGCCTGTTCGGCGGCGCCGGCGTGGGCAAGACGGTGACTATGCAGGAGCTGATCAACAATATCGCGAAGGCCTATGGCGGATATTCCGTGCTCGCGGGCGTTGGCGAGCGTACGCGCGAAGGCAACGACCTCTATCACGAGATGATCGAATCGAACGTGAACGTCGATCCGCGCAAGAACGGTTCGGCCGAAGGCTCCAAGTGCGCCCTCGTGTACGGCCAGATGAATGAGCCGCCGGGCGCCCGCGCCCGCGTGGCCCTCACCGGCCTTTCGGTCGCCGAATATTTCCGCGACGTCGAAGGCAAGGACGTGCTGCTGTTCATCGACAACATTTTCCGCTTCACCCAGGCGGGTTCGGAAGTGTCGGCGCTTCTGGGCCGTATTCCTTCGGCCGTGGGCTACCAGCCGACTCTCGCCACCGAGATGGGCAACCTGCAGGAGCGCATCACCTCGACCAACAAGGGTTCGATCACCTCGGTGCAGGCTATTTACGTGCCGGCCGACGACTTGACCGATCCGGCGCCGGCGACATCCTTCGCGCATTTGGACGCCACCACCGTGCTGTCGCGCGATATCGCGGCGCAGGCCATCTTCCCGGCCGTGGATCCGCTCGACTCGACATCGCGTATTCTCGATCCGCAGGTTATTGGCGAAGAGCACTACACGATCGCCCGCCGCGTCCAGGAAGTACTGCAGCAGTACCGCGCGCTGAAAGACATCATCGCCATTCTGGGCATGGATGAACTCTCCGAAGACGACAAGCTGATCGTGGCGCGCGCGCGCAAGATCCAGCGATTCCTGTCGCAGCCCTTCTTCGTGGCCGAGCAGTTCACCAACTCGCCTGGCAAGTTCGTCGAGCTGAAGGACACGATCCGTTCGTTCAAGGCGATCGTCGAGGGCGAATACGATCACCTGCCGGAGCAGGCCTTCTATATGGTGGGCGCCATCGAAGAGGTCGTTGCGAAGGCGCAGAAGATGGCCGCAGACGCGGCGTAATCCTTCCTCCACGGGTCCATGTCGCCGCTTGCCCCGTTTACTAGGGCCAATCGAGCGGCGCGGGGCTTAAGGGGGCGAACGGAACAAAGATGGCTGACAAGATTCACTTCGACCTGGTTTCTCCCGAGCGGATGCTCCTCTCGGAGGATGTGGACATGGTCACGCTGCCCGGCACCGAGGGTTATCTCGGCGTTTTGGCTGGGCATGCGCCTACCATCACCGGCCTTCGCCCCGGGGTTATCGAAGTCAAAGGTGGCAGCACGCCCGACCTGAAGCTGTTTGTCCGTGGTGGTTTTGCGGAAATCGATCCGGGCAAAGTTGTGGTCCTGGCTGAGGAAGCCATTCCGATGGGCGATTTCGACATTGCTGCCCTGGACCAGCGCATCCAGGACACGGAAGAAGACCTGGCCGCGGCCAAAACCGATGCCGAACGCGGCCGCGTCGCCGAGGAACTGGACCATCTGCGCCAGCTTCGCGCGGCGTTCTAGGTTGGCAAATCCTCGCTGCCCAAAACTTAGGCAGACTTTATGGCAGGTTTCATCACTACGAGGTGGTTTCAGCCGCCGCCGATTTCGATGTAATCTGATTCGTCCCACGCCACAGACAAGAGAGCATTGGGCGGGACATTAAGATGCCCGACGGAATTATTTACGAAGCAGGGTGGACGCTCGACGACATCAATTGGTCGCTCTTCGAGGCGTCGAAGGTTACGCCGGAGCTGCTGGCGTCGGTGAAGGCTGCCTCGCTCGTCGAATACAACGCGCCCGACTATGTCTCTTATCTGAAGCGCGTTTTCAAAGACGCGCCCGAATCGGTCATCAGCACGATCGAACATTGGGGCGAAGAAGAAGTTCAGCACGGGCGGGCGCTGGCGCGCTGGGCCGAACTGGCCGATCCCGGATTCAATTTCAAAGCGGCGTTTACGCGCTTTCGCGCGCTGTACCGGCCAGCGCATTTCGTCAGCGGCGAAGGCTCGGTTCGCGGCTCGCGGCGCGGCGAAATGATTGCCCGCTGCGTCGTCGAAAGCGGCACCTCGTCCCTGTATAGCGCCATACGCGATGCAGCCGACGAGCCCGTTCTGAAGGAAGTGGCTGGGCGCATCGCGGCGGATGAATTCCGCCATTACCGGCTGTTCTACGACATCCTCACAAGCGAGTCCGAACCCGAGCTGCCCGCATGGCGCAAGATCTGGGTTGCCGCAACTCGCGTCAACGAATCGGACGATGACGAGCTGGCCTGTGCTTATTATTGCGCGAATGTGCTTCCCGCGGAGATGCCCGCCCAACCTTATCGCCGCCGCCGGTATGCGCGTCTTTACCAAAGCAAGGTAATGGCCTTTTACCGCCGCCACCACATCGACCGCCTGGTGAAGATGGTGGTGAAACCGGCCGGGCTGAACCCATCGGGCCGGATCTGCCGCATGACGAGCGCGTTCTTGTGGCGCCTTATGATGCTGAGAGGGTACGGCACCCGTGCAGACCTGCGCCCGGCTTAATTCGTCCAAGCGTTCGCACAACAAGTGACTAGCGGCGGCGCGCATTCTGAGACACATTCCCGCGCCATGTCGGAACTCCAACTCCAAGACGCCCAGCGCGCCCACCAGATGGGCCAGCTCCCCGAAGCCGCTCGCCTCTACCAGGAGGTGCTGCGCGCCAACCCCGGCCATTTGGAAGCGCTCTATTCGCTGGGCATGGTCTGTTTTCAATCTAACCAGCTCGAACAGGCGGAAAACCTGTTTCGCCAAGTGGTGCAGGCCGCCCCCTATTTCGCCGAAGGCCTGTGCATGCGCGGCGTCACGCTGGTGAAAATGAATCGGGTGGAAGAGGCGCTCAATTGCTTCAAACAAGCCATCGCGATCAAGCCGGATTTTGTCGAGGCCCTCAGCAACCACGCCACGACGCTGGTGCAGCTCGGCCGCTACACCGAGGGGCTTCAGGAACTCGATCGCGTGGTCGCGCTCAATCCGCAGCATTCGCTCAGCTGGAACAATCGCGGCAACGCGCTTTTCGCGCTGAAGCGTTACACCGAAGCGGTGGAAAGCTACGACCGCGCGCTTTCTATTTTCCCGGACTTTCCGGACGCCAAGCTGAACCGCCTGTTTGCGCTCGGCGATCTGAAGCGCGCGACGCCCGAATTTCCGGACATTCTGTACGCCCAAGGAACGGAGTTCTTAAGCCGCCAGAATTTCGTCGAAGCCATTCGCTGCTTCGAGGAGGTGCTCGCCATCACGCCCAATAATCCGGATGTTATCGAAAAGCGTCTGGAGACAATTCAGGCCGGCGTGCGGCAGCTGTTCGACGAATGCGCGCCCGATTTCGAAGCGACGATGCTCAACAATTTGAATTATCGCGGTCATATGCAGGTGCGCGAGACGGCCGAACTGACGTGGATGGGCCCACGTTTCGGCCTCGCCATCGCCGACCTAGGCTGCGGCACCGGGTTGGTCGGCGCCCAGTTCATGGATTGGGCGACCGGCGGACGCTTGGATGGCGTCGATTTTGCCCAGCGCATGCTGGACGAAGCGCGTGTCCGCGGCATCTTCGACAATTTGATCCTCAGCGATCTGGAACCATTTCTGAGGGATACCGGCGAGCCGTACGACCTCATTATCACCGCCGACGCGATGATCTATTTCAGCGACCTTTCCGGAATTTTTGCCGGCATCGCCAAGTGCCTCAAACCGGGCGGCCAATTCATTTTCTCGCTGGAGGCCAAGCACGGCGAAGGCTGGGAAGAGACACCCAAACGCCGCTTCCGCCACAGCGAGGTTTATCTGAGGCAGGAAACGGAGCGCGCGGGATTGAAATTCATCTATCTCAGTCCGTCCACGCTGCGCTTTGAAGCCGGCATGCCGGTGGCCGGGTTCACCGTAGTGGTTCAGAAATAAGGCGCCATGGACGAGCCGACACTTCAAAGGGCCAGAGCCCTCCACCAGACCGGTCACCTCGCGGAAGCCGCTGAGCTTTACCAGCAGATGCTGCTGGCCGATCCCTACCAGTTCGAGCCGTTTTACTCGCTGGGCATGATCTGCCTGCAGAGCGGTCAGCGGGATGACGCCGAAAAGCTCATCCGCAACGCCCTGCACATCAATCCGGATTTCACGGGCGGCTGGTGCGCGCTGGGTTTGATCCTGCTCATGCTGAAGCGCCCGGAAGAGGCGCTGGCGCATTTTGACCGCGCTCTATCGCAACAGGCCGATTTCCCGGACGCACTTTCCAGCCGGGGATCGGCGCTTCTGGAGTTGGGCCGCCCAGACGATGCGCTGGCCGACTTCGACCGCGTTATTGCGCTGCTGCCAGACCATGCCATCACCTGGAACAATCGCGGCAACGCGCTCGCGCAGATGCGACGGTTGGAGGAATCGCTCGCGAGTTATGACCGCGCGCTGCAACTGGTGCCGTATCTGCCGCAGGCTATCGAGAATCGCGAGAACGCGCTGTTCGAACTCAAACGGATGGCGCGCTGCCCAGCGGGCTACATGCGCAATCTGTTCGATAATTTCGCGCCGGCCTACGACCAGACGATGCTGCAGGGACTTGGGTACCGGGCGCACATGCATGTGCGAGCGCTGGCCGACCGCGTGCTGCCGCCAGGCGCCGCGCAATTGCGCGTTCTCGATTTGGGTTGCGGCACGGGCCTGGTGGGCGATGCGTTCAGGGATTTGGTGCGCGGCGGACGGCTCGACGGCATCGACATTGCGCCGAACATGATCGAGACGGCGCGCGAGCGCGGGCTGTACGACGAATTGATCCTCGGCGATCTGGAAACAATCCTCCACACGCCCGGACGGACGTATGAACTGGTGCTCGCGGCCGACACGATGATCTATCTCGGCGATCTGAAGCCTGCCGTGACGGGCGTCGCCAAACGTCTGGACTCGGGCGGGCTCTACATCTTCGCGGTCGAAAGCAAAGACGGCGAGGGCTGGGAACAGACGCCCGCCAACCGCTTCCGCCACGGCGAATCCTATGTGCGCGGCGTTGCCGCCGAAGCAGGCCTGGACGTCGTCGACATCATGCCCTGCGTCCTACGCTACGAATCCAACACGCCGGTCGCGGGCATGGCATTGGCGTTGCGAAAATAATCCCACCCTCCCCTTGAGGGAGAGTCGAACCGGCAAAGCCGGTTCGGGGAGGGGACGTTTTCCTCCACGCAAAACCGAACCGAGACTTTGTCAGTTAAACGAAATTCGTGCGCGGACTTTTTACAGCGCGCTGGAACACCGCAACATCCCCTCCCCGAACCCGGCTTCGCCCTTTGGGCTACGTCGCGTTCGACCCTCCCTCAAGGGGAGGGTGGGTGATTAATCGGTACGGCGTTGACGTCAATATCAATATTGATATATCTGAAAAATGGCTTGGGCGGTCACATTCCTGAGTTTGGCTGTGGAGCGCGAGGTCGCCGCACTTCCGGACGATATGCAGGCGAGGCTTATCCGCATTGTCGAGTTGGTGGAAAGCTTCGGCTTGCAGGGCTTGCGAGAACCCCACGTCAAGCATCTTACCGGAAAGCTTTGGGAAATCCGGCTTAGCGGACGCAGCGGGATAGGACGCGTGATCTATGCCACCGCAGTGGGCCAGAGGATTGTTCTGTTGCGGGCATTTATAAAGAAGACACAAAAACCGCCGGCCCGGGAAATCGAACTTGCAATGCTACGGCTCAAGGAAATCGAGGAATGAAAAGTTTTGAGGCGTACAAAAAAAAGGCTCTGCGCAAGCCAGCCATACGAGCCGAGTATGAGAAGCTTGCGCCGGAATTCGCAGTTGCCAGGACGCTCATTGCCGCACGCATGGCAGCAAAAATGACCCAAGGAGAGGTGGCGAAACGGATGGGGACCTCTCAATCCGCTGTAGCGCGCATGGAAAGCGGACGCGCTCTGCCATCTACATCTTCTCTAATGAAGTATGCAGAAGCTGTAGGCAGAAGGCTCACGATTGGGATGAACTGACCTACACCGTCCGCTTCACCATCATCTGTTTGATCTCGGCGATGGCTTGCGAGGGGTTCAGGCCCTTCGGGCAGACATTGGCGCAGTTCATGATGGTGTGGCAGCGATAGAGGCGGAAGGGATCTTCCAGATGATCCAGCCGCTCGCCGGTCATTTCATCGCGCGAATCGGCCAGCCAGCGATAGGCCTGCAGCAGCGCCGCCGGGCCCAGGAACCGTTCCGGATTCCACCAATAGGACGGACAGGCCGTCGAGCAGCAGGCGCACAGAATGCACTCATACAGCCCGTCGAGCTTGGCGCGCTCTTCCGGCGACTGAAGATGCTCTTTGGCCGGTGTTGCCGACTTGGTCTTCAGGTGCGGACCGATGGAGGCGTATTGCGCATAGAAGCTGGTCAGGTCCGGCACCAGATCCTTCACCACCGGCATATGCGGCAGCGGATAGACACTGATCGTCCCGGATATGTCCGACATTGCCTTGGTGCAGGCCAGCGTATTGGAGCCGCCGATATTCATGGCGCAGGAGCCGCACACGCCTTCGCGGCAGGAGCGCCGGAAGGTGAGCGTCGGGTCGACCTCGTTTTTCAACTTCATCAACGCATCCAGCACCATCGGACCGGTATCCTCGGTGTCGATGGTGTAGGTGTCGAGCCGCGGGTTTCCCTTGGTCTCGGGGTCATAGCGGTAGATGCGCAGGCGCTTGGCCCGCTTAGTCGGCTTGCCATCGGCGCGTTTGGCCGCGGGCCAGGTTTTGCCGGGCTGTACCCGGGACTCTTTGGGCAGTCGGAGCTGAACCATGTCGGACGAGCCTTGGATGCTTACGGTACCCGAGCAATAGCAAGCGCACCCGCCCCTGACAACGCCGCGTTAGGCCTCAACAATGCGCCGCATTGGCGCTCAGGCAGGCTTGCGGGCGATGAAGACCTTCTCGCCGCGCTGTAATGCGTAGGTCAGAACGTCCTCGCCTTCGGCGGTGAACTCTTCGAGTGCAAAGCCGGCGGCCCTGATGCGGTCGCGGACATCGGCGCCGTAATAACGGATGTGATCGGCCTGGCCGTAATGACGCTTGCGCTCTTCGGGCGTGTACACGCGCGGGTTTTCGTAGGTCGTGGCCCAGCCTTCGATGACGGGCAGCATAATCAACACAATCCCGCCCGGCTTCAGCACGCGGTACATTTCGGCCAGCGCCTTGGCGTCGTCGACATGCTCCAGCACATGCGAGCACAGAACGCAGTCATAGCTGGCATCCGGCATCGCAATCGCTTCGATGTTAAGCACGCGGTCGGCGCGGCCCGGCGCGATATCAGCCGATTCGTATTGCGCCACGCGCTGCTTTAACAGCGAGGTCAGGCCGGCTTCGGGCGCGAAATGAAGCAGACTCGCGGTACGCAGAAACGCGCCATGCCCGTCCAACCACAGCGCCAACAGCCTGTACCGCTCAGCCGCCCCACACTTCGGACAGCGCGCGTCGATACGCTTGGGCCTGCCGCCTGCCTGGAAGCGCCCCTGATAGCCGCAGATATTACAGGTGCGTGGAAACGAGGCCCCTTTCGACCTCGATCCAAATACGCGCGCCAGCCAGTTCATCATCGCTTTCTTGATAGCATCATCTGGCCGGTGGCTGGGAAGCCTGTTCCGGCAAGGAAAGAGTCCGCAGATCGGGGGGGATCGACGACGCACGGATTCCGTTCGCTTGGCCTTGGCCGAGCGTCAGGGCGCCGCCAATGTCCGTAAGGTTCACGAGAGCAAAACCGTCACGTCAGTTGCTCAAACTGCCAGGAGCATTCCATCGGCTCACCCGACCATTCGCCGCCGATAACCAATTGCTCGCAATGCCGGGGCGAACCGCCGCCGAAATAGACGCTCCCTTCGATAGAGACTTCTCCGCTGCCCGCGCGGAAACGCCAGCCTTCGCCCGTCGAAAGCTTCAGGATGATCGATCCACCGCCTTGGGCCAGCGAAACCCGGACATCGGGGTGCACATGAAAGCGTATCGTGAACGGAATTTTGCGCCTGCCGCGCCCCACGCCTTCCGGGATCAGCCGGTCCACGCCCATGAGGGCCGTGCCCCGTGGCGAGAGCGTCACCCCCCGCTGGTGGATGGCGCCGAACGGCGCGAGGTACCCATCGTGATGCGCATCTATTGTGATCCCATTGGCGTCCTCGCCGCGCCGCGTTTCCACCAGATCCGGTCCATCGACAAGGCGCGGACCTAGCAGCCCCCCCATCCTGCCGGACAGAAATAGCCCCGAGGACACCTCACCCAAGGTCAACGTGGAATGCGCCGGTGTCGAGCGTAACGCCGTCATCCATTCGTCCGATTCGCCGACCGCCATGCCGCAATTGACGATCAGGCGATGCGCCCCTGAACTCATCTCCAAAGCGAGACATCCGGCGTGTGCATCCAGCGAATGGGCGCCCGAGGGGGGCGGTCCGGTATCGACAAGCACCAGCGTGCGTCCGCACGCCAGCCGCTGATAACCCGAATAGGGCGCCAGACCCAGCGGTTGGCCCATGACGTCATCGCTGTCGAGGGTCGCATCGACCGTGCGCGCATCGCTTTCATTTCCGCCATGGAAAACCGCAAGCGCTCCATCACCCATGCGAAAGAACCGGAGCATGGGCGCAATCCGGTCGAGCGCATTGCGAATGGCGGGATGCACGCCGGCCCCGGCCTCCTGGACCATCACCAGCAGCCGGTAGACTTCCAGCAATGCTGCCGGGGAGCGGCTGATGTGCCCGCCATCGGGTAGAATTTCGCGCTCGATTTCCGCCGAAAGCTTTTTCAAGCCCAGCACCGAATTGCGGCTGTCACCCAGACACACGCCAGCGAGCGTCAAGGCTACCGCGCACTTCAGACGCGGAAGACCCGGCGGCGCCTCATCGATGGTCCGGGCGAGAAATTGGGTTTGATCGCGCAAGGACACGAACAGGCGCGACCGCCAGACCAGATCGGAATTGGGCAGAAAGAACCGCCCGTGGCAGAACAGATTCAACAGGCGTTCGGCGACAATATCTGTCCGCCAGACAAACGGCGTGAAGCGCGCATAGCGCTTCAGCCATTGCTGCGTCAGCTTCAGTGCGAACGTCCTGGCCAAGTCGCCGCCGGCCGCCTCGACATGGCGCAGCCAGTCGAAGCCATGCAACGCAACCGCAAAGGACGGCCCCGGCATAGGCGCATCGAAGACCGAGCCCTCCCTCACATCCAGCCTTTGCCCGCCAAGCCGGAAGCGCCCACGAATGCACGAATCCGCCTCATCCAGCTTGCGGAGCCGGGTATCGGTCGGGTGAAACAAAATCCGGTCGGGAATAGGACCAAGCAACCGCCGCCGGAACATCCACGTCCCACGATACCACAGTACGGCAGGACGAACAGTGTTTGATAAAATGACACGAAGCGCGTCGGGCCATAATCCACGCGCTGAAGGCACGCGTTCGGGCTGCAAGCGGGGGGCGCTTTGCGGTTCGAAGACGTCTTCTAGCTCCGCCGGCCTAGCCGCGGAGGCGAGCGATGTTGCCGGCATAGTCGACAGGCCCTTTGCCTTCTGGATCCTTGGCCGGATCTCTGGCGTTGAAGACCGCATTTCCGGCGACCAGAACGTCCGCGCCGTTTTTAATCGCAAGCTTTGCCGTTTCCGGATTCACGCCGCCGTCCACTTCCAGCATGATATCGCGCCCCGTGGCGGCGATGCGCGCGCGGGCGGCTTTGATCTTCGGGAGCTGGCTGTCGAGGAATTTCTGGCCGCCAAACCCGGGATTAACCGTCATAATGAGTATGAGGTCGACCATATCCATCACCGGATCGAGGACTTCGACCGGGGTGCCTGGGTTGAGCACATAACCGGCCTTCTTGCCCATAGAGCGGATGAGCTGAAGGGTACGGTGCGGATGCGGCCCGGCCTCGGGATGAATACTGATGATGTCCGCCCCCGCTTTGGCGAACTCCGCGATATACGGGTCAGCGGGCGCGATCATCAGATGGCAGTCGAACGTCTTTTGGGTGTGCGGCCTCAGCGCTTTGACCACATCCGGCCCAATGGTGATGTTGGGCACGAAATGGCCGTCCATCACATCGATATGGATGAAGTCGGCGCCGGCCGCGTCGATGGCTCTGACTTCTTCCCCCAGCCGCGCGAAATCCGCGGAAAGGATAGACGGCGCAATGCGGACAGAGCTTCCCATGGCAAAATTTAAGACCCCGATTCGGGGTGGTGCTACAAGGCAAAAACCGCATTGTCCACTTACGTTGTTGCATGATCTGGGATCGTGAAAGCTGACCCGAAGCTGCGCATCTGCTATGTCTCGCTTATGACCAAGCTGCTCGAAGAAGCCATTGAGCGCGTGAAGGCTCTGCCGGAGCCCGACCAAGACGTTGCCGCGGAGTTCTTACTCGGCTTTGCCGATTCCGACAGGATGCGTTACCGGATTTCTGACAAGCAGTTGCGGGAAGTCGAAATCGCAAAAGACGAGGCCCGGCACGGTAAGTTTGCCAGCCAAGCGGATATGGACAGTCTTTGGCGCCGCTCCGGCCAGTAGAACTGCGCTTCACGATTAGGGCGCGGGCACATCTCGAAGGCATCCACGAATACATTCGCGAGCGCAACCCAAGTGCGGCGCGCACCGTGCTCCACCGGATTCGGAAAGCTACGGAAATGCTGCGTTATTTTCCACTCGCAGGTCGTCCGGGCAGATCGCCCGATACGCGTGAATGGGTCGTCACCGGGCTTCCGTATATCATCGTGTACGCAGTTTCTGATGATCCTGCGCTGATCGTGCTGGGTGTCTTCCACACGGCACAGGAGAAGCGGGAAATCTAATGATAAACCCGGAAAACGCGGCAACTGCGCGGTTGACATACCCCCCTCCCTTCCTACACTCCGGCCCACTCGAAATTGACCTTGCCGATTTAAGGAACATCAATGGCTGACGCCCCCAACAGCCCAGGGCCAAGTGGACGGCCCCTTGGGCGGCCCTTGTCGCCGCATCTGCAGATCTACCGCTGGCCGATTACCATGGCCGCCTCCATCACCCACCGCGCCACGGGCGTCGCGCTGGCAGGGGGAACGCTGTTCCTTTCCTGGTGGCTGATGGCCGCGGCGTCCGGCCCGGATGCCTACGCCGTCTTTGCCGCCGCCGCCGCTCATCCGCTGGGGCAGTTCGTGCTGTTCGGCTTTCTGTGGTCCATCTGCTTCCATCTGCTGAACGGCATCCGTCATCTTGCTTGGGATGTCGGCTACGGCTTCAAGGTGCCCACCGCGAAAATGACCGCGGCCCTGGTCTATGCCGGATCGCTGATCCTGGCAGGCGGCGCCTTTGTCATCGGGCTGATGGTGCGCGGAGGGCTCGGCACATGACCCGCCTCAATTCACCACTCTCCAAAATCGAGGGCCTGGGTTCGTCCAAGTCTGGCACGCACCATTTCTGGCATCAGCGGATGACGGCGGTTGCGCTGATCCCGCTGTCGATCTGGTTCGCCGCTTCGGCGCTGGCTTATGTCGGCGCGGATCAGGGTGCGGTCGCGGCCTATTTCGCCGAACCCATCAACGCCGTGCCAATGTTCCTGTTCATCGTGGCCAGCACCTATCACATGTCGCTCGGCCTGCAGGTCATCATCGAAGACTACATCCACAATGAGGGGCAGAAGATCGCCCTGCTCCTGCTGAACCGGTTTGCCGCCTGGGCGATTGGATCGGCTTCCGCTTTTGCTCTTATCAGAATGGCGCTGCACCCATGACCGCGTATCCGATTATCGACCACACCTTCGATGTCGTCGTGGTGGGCGCGGGCGGAGCAGGCCTGCGCGCAACGCTGGAAGCAGCGAAGCTCGGCTACAAAGTCGCCTGCATCACCAAAGTCTTCCCGACGCGCAGCCACACCGTCGCGGCGCAGGGCGGCATTTCGGCCGCGCTCGGCAATATGAGCGAGGACGACTGGCGCTGGCACATGTACGACACCGTCAAGGGATCGGACTGGCTCGGCGATCAGGATGCCATCGAATTTCTGTGCCGCAAGGCGCCGGAAGCCGTTTACGAACTCGAACATTTCGGCGTGCCGTTCTCGCGCATGGAAGACGGACGTCTGTTCCAGCGCGCCTTCGGCGGCATGTCGCTGCATTACGGCAAAGAGCAGGCGATGCGCACCTGCGCGGCGGCCGACCGCACCGGCCACGCCATGCTGCACACGCTGTATGGCCAGTCGCTGAAATACGATTCCAATTTCTTCATCGAGTATTTTGCGCTCGATCTCATCATGGAAGACGGCGTCTGCCGCGGCGTCATGGCCTGGAAGCTGGACGACGGCACCATTCACCGTTTCCGCGCCCATCGCGTTATCCTGGCGACCGGCGGTTATGGCCGCGCCTATTTCTCCTGCACGTCGGCGCACACCTGCACCGGCGACGGCAATGCCATGGTGCTGCGCGCCGGCCTGCCGCTGCAGGACATGGAATTCGTGCAGTTCCACCCCACCGGCATTTACGGCGCGGGCGTGCTGATTACCGAAGGCTCACGCGGCGAAGGCGGCTATCTCACCAATGGGGCGGGCGAGCGCTTCATGGAGCGTTATGCGCCCAACGCGAAGGACCTCGCCTCGCGCGATGTCGTTTCGCGCTCCATGACCATCGAGATTCGCGAAGGCCGTGGCGTGGGTCCGATGAAGGACCACATCTATCTGAACCTGTCGCACCTGGATCCCAAGGTGATCCATGAGCGCCTGCCCGGCATTACCGAATCGGCCCGCGTCTTTGCCGGCGTCGACGTGACCAAGCAGGCAATCCCCGTGCTGCCGACGGTGCATTACAATATGGGCGGCATTCCCACGAATTATCTTGGCGAAGTGCTGACGCTGAAGAACGGCGATCCCGACACCATCGTGCCGGGCCTGTTCGCCATCGGCGAAGCGGCCTGCGTATCCGTACACGGAGCAAACCGGCTGGGCTCCAATTCGCTGTGTGATCTGGTGGTGTTCGGCAAGGCTGCCGGCGCGCGGGCCGTCGAGGGCATCCGCCCCGGCGAAAACCACACCGATCTTCCGAAGGACGCAGGCGACAATGCGCTGGCGCGTTTGGACCGCTTCCGCAACGCCAAGGGCGGCACGCCGACGGCACAACTGCGCGGCGCCATGCAGCGCGCCATGCAGGAAGATGCCGCCGTGTTCCGCACCGGCGAAACCCTGCAGAGCGGGCAGAAGCGCGTTCGCGACGTCTATCGCGGCATTCCCGATATTGGCGTGTCGGATCGCGGCATGGTCTGGAACACCGATCTGGTCGAAACGCTGGAATTCGACAATCTGATCAGCCAAGCGATTGTCACGATCGACAGCGCCATCATCCGCACGGAATCGCGGGGCGCGCATGCCCGCGAGGATTATCCCAACCGCGACGATGCGAATTGGATGAAGCACACACTTATCTGGTTTGATTTCAAGACGGCGGACACGCAGATCGATTATCGCCCCGTGCACAATTACACGCTGTCGAACGACATCGAATACATTCCGCCGAAGGCACGGACGTATTGAATCTCGATCCGCTGCTGACGGCGCCGCTTTCCGTTCAGGTGCACGCCGCGACCGTGATCCCATCGTTCTTTCTCGGCACGTGGCTGATCTTCGCCAGCAAGAAGGGACGTTCGGCGCATCGCCGGATTGGCTATCTGTACATGGCGCTGATGATCGTGACGGCGGTCGCGGCGCTATTTGTCCATCAGCTGAATCCCGATGGCCCATTTGGGCTTTCCTGGATTCATATCTTCGTGCCGGTAACGCTCGCCGGCATTGCTGTTGCGCTGTATGCCGCGCACAGGCATGACATTCGCACGCACAAAAGAAACATGATCGGCGTCTATGTAGGCGGACTTCTCATCGCGGGAGGATTTGCGCTTACCCCTGGCCGTCTCATGTTCGATGTGCTGTTCCGCTAAAGGCGTTCACGCACGGTGTCGCCGCCTGATTGGTTCCCTCGGAACGCGCTAACAAACCTTGGTTTTCGTGACGCCCATCACGCACGCCGGCGCGGCTGACACGGAACTTTGCCATCAAAACTCCGTTTCCTGTTCAGTTCCGGTTCGGCGCGGCTGGACCAGATTGTGACCTATGCACGGGTCTTGAAGGGCGTTTCACGACGCGCCTTCACCCCGGTCGAAAACGGAGAAGACCATGTGGAAGAAAAAGTCTCTTGCGCTCCTTACGGCCGTGGCGATGGCCGGAAGCGCCCTTCAGCCTGCGTTGGCGCAGGGCAATTACGACCGCGAGCGCGACAATGGCTCCTATAGCAACAGCGATAACGACCGCTATGACAATGAGCGTCGTGACAACGAGCGCCGGGATGCAGATCGTAATGGCGCTTACGGCAGCGACTACAGCCGATATCAACAAGACCGTGACCGTTACGAGCAGGACCGCAACCGCTATGAGGCGGAACAGAACTCCGCAGGACGCTTCGACCGCATGTCGTATTACCGGGAATGCGAACGCCAGCAGCAAGGCAACACGGCGGGCGGCGCGATCATCGGCGCCCTTGCCGGTGGCTTGCTTGGTAACGCCATCTCACGTGGCCCGCAGCGTGGGGCCGGCACGGCCGTCGGCGCCATCTTCGGTGGCATCGTAGGCGCGAGCATCGGCCGCAACATGGATTGCGAACAGCGCAGCTACGCCTATGACGCCAGCTATCGCGGCTTCGAAGCGGGACGTCCCAATCAACGCTATGATTGGCGCGATCCGCGTGGCGATGCCTATGGCTACGTCCAAGTGGGCGAGTACTATCAGGAACGCGAGCGCCGCTGTGCGACCTATACCCAGCAAATCTACGTCCATGGCCGCCCGGAAACGGCGAGCGGCCGCGCCTGCCGCCAGCCGGACGGCACGTGGCAGATGATGAGCTAACCTTCGCTTAACCGTAATGCAAAGGCGCTCCCCGGTTCATCCCCGGGAGCGTTTGCATTTGAACCGGCGGTAAGGATTTTCCCTTTACACCGTAGCCGCTGTGTCAGAAGAGCGTGCGAAAGACCATGTCCGATCTATGGACGATTATGGCTGCTGGGCGTGTGTACGGCCCATTCTCAACGGAACGCATGCGCGGGTTCGTGGCCGAGGGCAGGCTCGCGGCAAATTCCCTGGTCGCGCGCGAAGGGTCGAGCGAGTGGCAGGAAGCTGTCACCGAAAGCGCATTTGCCGATCTTTTCTGCAGCCCGCATCGTGCGACGGACGCGGTTGAACCGGAGACGACTGCAGCCACGGGAGACACGCAGCGCGGACATTTCGCCGTTGTGGTGGATATGAAATCGCGTAGCGCCGCCGGTTTGGAGGGCGCCATCGCTGCCTTCGGCCCCTGCTATCAATTGCTGCCGAACATCTGGATCGTCTCAACCGATCAAAGCGTCACGACGGTGCGCAACCGGCTGATTCAAGAACTCGGCAACGCCGACTCGCTCTTCGTCATCGACGCATCGCGCGGCAAAGCATCCTGGTTCAATTTCGGCCCCGAAGCCGACGTCCGCATCCGCAACGTTTGGCAAAAGGCGTCCTGACAAAACCGAGTGTCATCCAGGAAACCGCGCAGCGGCTATCCGGGAACCACCACGAAAGCTGCAGAGTGGGTCCCGGCGCGCGCTTCGCTTGGCCGGGATGACAAATTGTTCGTGCGGGCAAATGCCGGTGCACAGAGCGCGATCAAACTTCCTTCATCTCGACGACGTAGCGCTGCCAGCGTTGGAAATAAATTTCGGCGTTCATCAGGAGCATGGCGACGTCTGCCTCGCCCATTGTGCGGATTGCTTTTCCGGGCATGCCGACGATGAGGGAGTTGTCGGGGAATTCTTTTCCTTCGGGGACCAGCGCGTTCGCGCCGACAATGGAATTCTTTCCGATCTTGCAGCGGTTGAGCAGCGTCGCGCCCATGCCGACAATGGTGTTGTCGCCCACCGTCGCACCGTGAATGATCGCTCCGTGACCGACGGAGACATTGGCGCCCAATGTCAGGGGAATACCGGGGTCGGTATGCAGCGTACACAGGTCCTGAATATTCGTGCGCTCGCCGATCGATATCCAATCGTTGTCGCCGCGAATGACGCTGCCGAACCACACGCTGGCGCCGGGGGCGAGACGCACGCGGCCGATCAGGGAAGCATTCGGCGCAATCCAATATTGGCCTTCGGGCGGCAATTCGGGACGCCAATCGTCGAGCGCATAAAGCGGCATAGTTTTCTCCATACGATGCTGTTCGCATAAGACATCGCACGCGCCGTTTGAAACAAGAGCGGTGATTTCGTGATTGCGAATATTTTGCGAACGGGGGGACGAGCCCCGGCAAACGCGCTACGCTTTGATTCGCTTACGTTGAGTCGCAAACGGAGGTGCTCATGGCCAGACGTGTCGCGCGGGATAAAATGCGGGATCGGAGCCATGAGGACATAGCGAAAGTACACACCCTATACCCGCCCGCTACGGGTTGGACGCCGCTTGAGAGCGAAGTCCGCGACCGCAAATACGTGAAAAACGTGCGGGCCATGAGCCCGCTGCAACAAGCCCTTCTCGATGCGATTGATGAGCGATCCGTTGTCTTGGCGCTCGGCCCTGCCGGCACCGGCAAGACCTATCTCGCTATCGCTAAGGCCGTCGATGCACTGGATGCCGGACGCGTATCGCGCATTGTGCTGTCGCGCCCCGCGGTCGAGGCGGGTGAAAGCCTGGGCTTTCTTCCCGGCGACATCAACGAGAAGCTCGCGCCTTATCTGCGCCCGCTCTACGACGCACTGACCGAGCGGCTTGGGACGAAGAGGCTGAAGACGCTGCTGGCCGAAGGCATCATCGAAATCGCGCCGGTCGCATACATGCGCGGGCGCACGCTCAACGATTGTTTCGTCGTGATCGATGAGGCGCAAAATTGCACCTACACGCAGATCAAGATGCTGCTCACGCGGCTCGGTTGGCGTTCGACCATGGTGCTGACCGGCGATCCCGATCAAACGGATTTACTGCCGGGCTTTTCGGGCTTACGCGACATTGCGGAGCGGCTTGAGCGGGTGCCCACCATCGCCGTCGTCCGGCTCGGCGAGGCCGATATTGTCCGTCACCCGCTGGTCGCCGAAATGCTCGGAGTCCTCTAGACGGTTAAACTGGAAACCGGAATAGGCGGCCCGGCTTTCGGGAACAGCTTCGCCAGATAGTCGGGCTTGCCCTTTTCGGTGCGCGCCTCGGCCCACAATTCGCGTGTGCCGGTCGTGCGGACGACGCCCGCATAGAACCCGGCCGACACGATATGCTGCGTCAAGGTCCGCTGCGTGAAACCCATGCGATGGGCCATATAATATTTGCCCTGTTTGAGCGCGGGCCGGAAACCGTACATCATATCGATCGGCGCAATCGGACCGGCGGGACTGATGCCAATGACTTCCTCGAGCTTTCCCTGAACAACGAGTTCGGCCACCGTCAGCATGTCCGGCACGATAATCAGCGCAAAGCCGCCGGGCTTTAGCACGCGGCGGAATTCGGCCAATGCGAGCGCGACCTCGTGGTATTCCAGATGTTCGAGATTGTGGCGGCTGTAGACGGCGTCCATGCTGGCCGTCGCGACGGGGCGCATCTGCGTCATGGAGGCGACGACGTCGGGCTTTACGCTCGGGTCGACGTCAAGCCGTACGAGATCCCAGTCCTTGAAAATCGGATGCGCTTGCTGGTCCCACCCGCAGCCGACATACAAAACGCGCTGCTTTTCCATCGTCCCCGTTCCTCCGCCCTCAGCACTTTATCAGGGCTGCGACCTAATAATGCCAGCTTAAAGGTGCACCGCAACTTGCAGGACAAGCAGCCCCAAAGCCAGGCTCCAATACAGAACCGCGGCGGTGGCCAGCCAGAAGGTTACGGGGTGCCAGGTCTTGGCGCGAAAGCCGCGCATCGCATTGTCGAACAGTAAACTCGGTCCGGCAAAGACGAGAACCACAGAGCGGATCGTGCGCTCGCGAAAACTTTCGGTGCTGGCGCGCGCCTGGGCAGCTTGGACAATACGGTAAATATTCGCGACGATGGCCGAGCCGGTGAAACCGGAAGCGATCGAAAAAGACAGCAACCACAACGAATGCATGAACGGCCCCTCCGAGGATGGGAGGAGTGCTGCAGGGACCGTGCCCGCTATTTGCCTCAATTCTGTACCGTATTGGATCAGTAACGCTGGACCGGCGAGGGTTGCGTCTCTTCCGGGGCCAAGGCTATGGAGCAGAATGAGCCGTGCAATGAATCCATTCACCGGGCTTACGAAGCGGCGCTCAGGTTGGCTGATCCCTCTTGTCGTCTTTTTCGGGACGGCCTGTCTATCGGCTCTGGTGCTCGCCTATTACTTTTCCCCTGCCGGCCCAGGCCGCGGGCAGGAAGAGCCGGCCCCCACGGACGCCACGCGGACGATTGATCTTTCTGTCGGCGCCAAGCGGCTGCGCATTCCCGCCAATTACATTCTGTTGGCAAGCGCGCGGCGCGGCGGAGCGATGAACGAAATCGGCTTGATCGCCATCCTGCCCGAACTGCAAGGCTACACGCTGGGCGCGGCGCCCGATCTCACCTCCAACGCGCCGGACTCGCGCGTGGTTCATATTGTGCTCAAAAGCGGCACACAATTGTTGCCGGAGCAGGAGCGGTTCGAGCGCGTCTACAGTACCCAGTTGGACGATCCGAAAGGCAAGCCGGGCCCATATGGGCTGAAGCAATATGGCTTCCGCGCCGATTCCGGATATCACGACCAGGATCTGTTCGCCGGAACGACGGACACCGGCCCGGTGATGTTTCTATGCGCCAAGATCGCGGCGGAGATCGTATCGCCCAGCTGCATGCGCGACCTGCCGGCCGGTGACGGGCTTTCACTCAGTTACCGGTTCAAGCGGGCGCATTTGAGCGATTGGCGCAAGATCGACGCCGGCATTCGCACGCGGCTGGCCGCATTTTCCTCCCAAGAATGATGGATGGACAATGTGACGCTAGAGCGCAATCCGACGAAGTGGACGCCGGTTCGTCGTTAGATTGCGCGCCAAACTAAGGAATCTAGAGCATGATCCGATTCCGTTTGATCGGATCACGCTCTAGCGCGGCGCAGTGTTATCTTGCTTGGTATTCAGTGGTCGCATTACATCCAGGATAGCTGGTTCTTGGGAAGCTTACCGGTCGGATCATACACCGTGACCTTGTGCGGAAGATCCGGCCCCCAGCGCCACAGTACGAGGTTTTGATCATCGGCTGTCGCACCGTTCGCGAAGCTCGGAACCAGCACTCCCGCATGGCCATCGGCGATCAAACGCCTGACGACGGTCCAGGATTCCGGTTTCCGCCCCGCGATCAGCGCATCACCCCATGCACAGGCGAGAGCGCTGTGATCGACACCCAGGGCAGCCCGGCCCGAGCCGGTCCGCAGATCGGCGACGTCTTCGCAATCCACATCATAGCTGCACAGCACGTATGGCGTCAGGCGATGCGCAAATCCGCCCGATACTTCGCGGAACACGGTGTGGTAGCTGAGTGAAAGATAGAGCGCGTCCAGCCCTGGCCAGTTGAACCGCCGGCCCCTGAGCGCGGCGCCTGCGCCCGAAAGCGGGCTCCAGGCCCAGTTGGGATCATGCGCCCGGAAGCACTCGCCCTTGAACCTCAAGCATATCCGCCGGTCGCGAGGTGATCGACATAATCGCGAACCGCCGTGGCGTTGCCGGACTTGACCAGTGCTTCGGCCGTGCGCCCGCCAAAGGCAGGGATTGGCTCAGCGCGATACCACGCCATCGCCTGCGCCGCTCCACCCGCCCAGCCCTGGACGAGATTGATGATCTCCACCATCTCGAGCACACGTCTCACCACCTTCGCGCTTCCACGACGGCTGGCCTTCTGGAAGACCTCGCGCGCTAATCCGGCTGTATCCGCCAACTGAGCCTTGGACATGTGGAAGACTTCGGCGACGTCATCCACTTTGACGGCGCCGTTCTCGTCCATCAGACTTGCCATCGAAAAACGACTGGTGGCGCTAGGACGGTCGAGCTTGCGGACACGTCGAGTGCCGAGTGTTGTTGTCTTTGCTGACTGGGTCACGCCCGCTCCACTGACCTATTTTACGGTCAATATATGGGCAGATGCATTCGCGTATCAAGCAAGCATCGTATGGCGGATGACGCCGCGTGGACAGTTCTCATGCCCCGGCTTAACCCGCGCCCGCGCGAACGATACGCCTGTGCTTACCCGCGCGAGGCAGGGGGAGGCGGCAAATCCATTTCCAGAATGGACATATTGAAAGCGTAGGAAATGTCGCCGTCTTCGTCATCTTTGAATATGAGGCCGATAAATTCACCGGCGACATGCACCTCAACGGAATCCGACTGAGGCCGTTCCAAAAGCGTGATCGTGTCGAGCCGGAACAGGTTCCGCAGATATTTTTCGATGCGCCAGATTTCACCGCGGGTCAAAAGCTTCGCTCCCTACTGTCCGGAATTCATTGCCGTTCGTTTCGAACCAAAACTGGAACCGTCTTAGGGGCGCCGGTTTAGGATCCGATGGTCACGTCGCATGCGAACGCGGATCGGTCAAGCGTTTGAGACTAGAGCATGATCTGATCAGATTGAATCAGATCATGCTCTAGATTTCCAGGTTTGTCGCGCAATCTAACGGCGAACCGGCGTCCACTTCGCCGGATTGCGCTCTAACCGGAAAGGTCGCACTCCCGCAGGGATTGATCCATGTCTTGGGATGGCCGTTCCGAGCCCGCTTTGCCGATGACGCGCGCCGGAACGCCCGCAACCGTCGTGCGCGGCGGCACAGGCTTCAGCACCACGCTGCCCGAACCGACACGGCTGTATTCGCCGATCTCGATATTGCCCAGAACCTTTGCGCCCGCTCCGAGCAGAACGCCGCGCCGCACCTTGGGATGGCGGTCGCCGCTTTCCTTACCCGTACCTCCGAGGTTCACACCGTGCAGCATCGAGACGTCGTCATCGATGACGGCGGTCTCACCGATAACGATTCCCGTGCCATGGTCGATGAAGATGCCGCGCCCGAAAGGCGCCGCCGGATGGATGTCGACCGCGAAGAGGTCCGAAACGCGATTCTGGAAAAAATACGCCAGCCAATGACGGCCGCCTTTCCAGAGCCAGTGCGCTATCCTGTGGCTTTCGAGCGAGTGAAACCCTTTGAAGAACAGAAAGGCCTGCAGATAGGAATGGCAGGCCGGGTCGCGCTCATAGATCGCCGAAAGGTCGGCCCTGACCGCGCCGGCGATCGCCGGGTCCGCCGCGAACGCCTCCTCGAAGATTTCATGGACCTGCATCGGCGACAGGTCTTCGCCGCCGATCTTCTTGGCCAGATGGTAGGAAATCGCTTCTTCGAGGCGGTCGTGCTTCAAAATGGTCGCGTGCGCGAAGCTCGAAAGCTCCGGCTCGGATTCGGCAAGCTGCTGGGCCTGCGCGCGCAGCGCGGTCCAGATGGGGTCGCAGCTTGCGACCTTTTCGGCGATTCGGGTGTTCGTATCCCGGCTCATGCGAACGTCCTGTCAGGAAGCATCAAAAACGATGTGGGTATGCGCCTGTTCCATGTCACCACCATAAAGGAGCGGACGGCGAAGCCCAACAATGGGGGAGGCGTTCACGGCGCCTCGATCTTGCCTTTCATAGCATCGGCGGGTCCCGTATGGTCCCGTCTACGCCGCCCTTGTCATGGAACGCCTATGTCTGATTATCCCGCTACTCTGAATATTCCGGTTCCAAACGCACTCGATTTGATCATGAGCCGCCGCTCCGGCTCTGCCAAGGCCATGAAGGGCCCCGGTCCCGATCCTGACCAGCTCCGCAGCATTCTCGCGGCGGGCATACGTGTACCCGATCACGGGAAACTGGCCCCCTGGCGCTTCATCGTGTTTGAAGGCGAGGGGCGCACGCGAATGGGTGCAATCCTGGCCGAAGTGGTTGCCGGCACGCCGGATGTTTCGGCCGAACGCATTACGCAGGAGCGCAACCGGTTTCTGCGCGCTCCCGTGGTTGTTGCCGTGGTAAGCCGCACGAGGGAGCAGATGCCCATTCCGCTCTGGGAACAGGAGCTCTCGGCCGGCGCTGTCTGCATGAACATGCTCACGGCCGCACACGCCATGGGCTTTGTTGCCAATTGGCTTACGGAATGGTGCGCCTACCATCCCCGGGTAATGGACAAGATGGGCCTGAAAGTGACGGAGAGGGTTGCCGGATTCATCTATCTCGGCCATCCCGTCGATGCGCTGGAAGACCGTCCGCGCCCCAAGGTCGAGGCGATTACCACGCGGTTTTAGGCTAGAGCATGATCCGATCGAAATGAATCGGATCATGCTCTAGATTCCTTGGTTTGCCGCGCAATCTAACGGCGAACCGGCGTCCACTTCGTCGGATTGCGCTCTAACGGTCGTAGATCACCGCGTTCCAGAAGCGGACGCGGTGGGCGCCGGTGCGGGAAAAGCCGCGCTTCGTGAGCACGCGCCCGATCATGGCGTTGAAATAGCCGTGCGCGACCAGAACGGCGACGCCGTCATTGGCTTCGGCCCGGCTCAGCAAGATGTCCGCTGCCTGTGCCGCGCGGATTTTCGCGCGCCGGTAATTTTCGATCTCGGGGTGATACCCCGCATGCCAGAGAATGCGGGCCATGACGGCCCAAACCGGCACCTTCATTTTGACCAGTGGGATGCGCGGCGCCGCCAGCGGAGCTTCGGCGAACAGCGGGTCGGCAATGATTTCGGCCTCCGGAAGCAGCGTGCGCGCGCTGTCGTTGGAACGCGGAAATCCGCTCGTGAACACGGCATCCAGGCCTTTAACCAAATCGAGCAGCTCGTCCGGCGGGGCGCTTTGCGGATCGAGTCCCGATTCCTGATAGGCATCGATGTAGCGCCGAAAACCGAGATGACTTGTCCGCGTGTTTGTGGGAATCGCGGGTTTGCCGTGCCGCACCAGGATAATGCGTGCGGGCCGGAGTGCGCGGACGGTCGATTCGCGCCGCGGGCTATCGAGCACCAGCGTCATAAACCGGCAGCCCGCAGGCAAATGCGATCATGCAAAACTATGGCGGCGCGCCCTGCCCTCATCATCATGGCGACCATATAGAACGGCGATAGCTTCGTGAAAATGAATTCGAGAGAGAAAGCCGCCGCTATTCCCCGGAAATTTGTCGCGCTGCGCCAACCCCGGTGCGCTTGGCGGCTGCTCCCGCTCAATGGGTGCGCCATTGTTCAGAAAAGCGCCAATGCTGTGCTCAAAGAATAGGCTTATCGGTGTCTGGAAGAGGGCGTTGCCGAAATTTTAGACGACTTAGTGGCATATAAGACACATTTCGGCACTGCAGCACGATTGTTTTTTGTCTGGAAACTTTTCTAACTGACACTGACGTTTCGGCGGGTGCTTCGTCAGCCCGCTGAAACCGAGACTCGCGACGCCATGCGCTGCGGGAAAGCGATAAGAGGGAAAGTAACTATGAAAAAACTGTCGATCCTTTTGGGCGCCGCCGGACTGGCTGTGGCCTTAGCCACGCCTGCGGTTTCCGCACCATTGTCCGCCAATGCCGCTGTAACGACAAACTATCTCTTCCGCGGCATTTCGCAGAGCGGCGGGCAGGCGGCGGTTTCCGCCGGACTCGACTATGATTTGGGCGCGATTGCTCCTGGCTTCGCCGTGGGCGCCTGGGCATCGTCGATCGACTTCGGCCACGTCAATGGCGAAGACACTCCGATGGAGTTGGACCTTTACGGCAGCTACACCGGCAACATCACCGACGTGTTCCAGTATTCGGTCGGCCTTATCACCTACAACTATCCCAACGCGCCTCACGGCGTGAACTACAACTGGCAGGAAGTTTGGGGCGGCCTCACATACAATTTCGGCCCGTTCGCCGTCGCCGGTAAGGTTTTCTATTCGCCGGATTACGTCAACCTCAGCGATTCCCAATGGTACTACACCGGCGGCGTGACCATTCCGATCGCGAGCTGGCTTTCCGCCAGCGCCAATGTCGGCCGCACCGAGATCGAACATCCCGTCAGCCCCATCATCAAGGGCTACACGGACTGGAATGTCAGCCTTGCCGCAACGTTCGACGCCTATACCCTCACGGTCGGCTATGCCAGCACGGATCTGGACGGCGCCTACAAGGTCTCTTCGGGCCCGTCCGAGACAGACGATCAGTTCTGGTTCTCGGTCGGCTTCAAGCTGCCGTAAGCCGTTTTACCGCGCCTTCAAAAGGGACCTGCTCTCGAAAGGGAGCGGGTCCTTTTCTTTTCAGTACGCCCGCTGCTCGGCCGCCCGGATCAGCCCGCGAATCAGTCGGTAGAGGGACCAAAATGCCAGCAACGGAAAGATCAGCAGACCAAGAAGCGGCAGCGTAAAGGTCCCCGGCCAGAACACCGGCCATTCGGCAACCCAAAGGCCAAGGGTCAGCGGCCAACTGAGCATGCCGAGGAAAAATCCGGCAATCACCACCCAGAAGGTCAGCACGACATTGTCGAAGTGGCTGGCCCAAATCGTGCCGGCGGCCTCGCGCCGTTTCACATAGGCGAGAATGACCGCGACAATCGCGGAAATCCCGTTCATCCAGCCGAACAGGAACAGGACATAAGCGGCGATAGCGTATGACCGGAAGTCGAAGGCGCCGGCCATGTCTTCGCGGGGCGCAGGAGGAGTGGGGGCAGGCGCCGGTTCGGTCAATGATCAATGCCTCTGTGGTTGCCGGGAATATGGGCGCCCGGGCCCTCCGCTACAACCGCAGCCATTGATCGAGCCTTGCCAAGCCCGTATCGAAGCATGTGGAACAAATCGGGGCGTGCGATGGTCGATTGGGTGGCGAAGCTGAAGCGGGAAGTGACCCGCCCCTTTCGCCGCAATGCGCCGCCTTCCATTCCGCTCGACTTCTCACGGTTTCAGAAGACGCTGCTTAAGAAGGTGCGGCCTTACACGATGACGTCGAACGAGCGCGTCGCCGTGCTCGAAGCAGCCGTCCGGCATGTCATCACGCAAAACTATCCCGGTGCGTTCGTCGAATGCGGCGTCGCCAAAGGCGGCTCGACCATGGCCATGGCCTACACGCTGATAGAACTGGGCGTCTCCGACCGCGACCTCTACCTCTACGACACGTTCGAAGGCATGCCGGAACCCGAGGATGTGGACCGGGGCCGCTTCGGTGAGCCCGCGGCGAAAAGCTGGCGCAAGAGGCGCGACGAGCAGGGACAGTCGACCTGGATCAATCACGGCATCGACGAAGTGCGCGCCAATCTGGCGCTGACGGGCTATCCCGCGTCACGGCTGCACTTCGTAAAGGGCAAAGTGGAAGAGACGTTGCCGCAGGCCGCTCCGCCCGGCGCCATCGCCATTCTGAGGTTGGACACGGACTGGTACGCCTCGACCAAAGCGGAGTTCGACCATCTCTATCCGAAGCTGGTGCGCGGCGGGCTTGTGATCGTGGACGATTATTTCCGCTGGCAGGGCGCGCGCAAAGCAGCCGACGAATACACCGCCGAGCACAGAATCCCGCTGTTTTGGGTCCGGGTCGACGACGCTTCGGTTATTGGTGTAAAACCCTAGCTCGAAACGTGTTTCAGCCCCTTGCTGTCCAGAACATTTCACGGACGCTTGATTTATGTCAGAATAGGCTGTTTTCAGCTGGGGGCATTCAGGAGGACCACATGAATTTGACCCGTACGCTTTTCTGCGCGACTGCCTTTGTGGGCATGACCGCTCTTGCACCGGTAGCCTTTGCGGATGGACCGCAGGCCGTCGGTATCGCCGGCAACCACGCCGGATTGGCTGCCAAGGCCGGCGCCGTTGAAATGGTGCACACGCACCTTCACCACGTTCTGAACTGCCTCGTTGGCCCCGGTGGCCAAGGCTTCGACGCAGCACCGGGCAACCCGTGCGGCATGGCCGGCGGCGCTATCCCGCAAACGGCCGACGCAGGCATGAAGACGAAGCTGGAAGGCGTTGCAACCGCAGTGCGCG
Source organism: Alphaproteobacteria bacterium (assembly GCA_947473475.1). GTDB lineage: Bacteria > Pseudomonadota > Alphaproteobacteria > Micropepsales > Micropepsaceae > CAIYRG01. The sequence continues at coordinate 32,221 of CANJBZ010000020.1, read as the reverse complement.
GCGGCATCGCCAACAACGATCTCGCGGCGGCCCAGAAAGTCGCCACGGACGCGCAAACCGCGCTGAAGTAAGCGATTTCGTCGAGAAGAATTGAGGCGCTCGCCCGCAGGGGTGGGCGCCTTTGTTTTTGAGAACGCACAATTCGTCCGCGAGTGGATCGCGACGAAGGCCATGCCTATATTCGCTCTATGTCCCACAACAACGGTTCTGGGTTCCAACCCGTAGACGGTCTGGCTGAAGCTCCGGCGGCGTTCCGGCATATGCCGGGCGCGGAGATGAGCGCGTTCGTACCGCACCGGCCGCAGCGGCCGGAAAAGTCAGAGGGCGGCAAGCGCTTTAAGCTGGTTTCCGCCTACCAACCCGCGGGCGACCAGCCCGAAGCCATCCGCGAACTGTCCGAGGGCCTTGATGGGGTAGGCCCCAGCGGCGCACCGGAACGCGACCAGGTGCTGCTCGGCGTTACCGGCTCGGGCAAAACCTTCACCATGGCGAAGATCGTCGAGCGCCTGCAGCGACCTGCTTTGGTGCTGGCACCCAACAAGACGCTGGCGGCGCAGCTTTACTCGGAGATGAAAGGCTTCTTTCCCGAAAATGCGGTGGAGTATTTCGTCTCCTATTACGACTACTACCAGCCCGAAGCCTATATCCCGCGCACCGACACCTATATCGAGAAAGATTCATCCGTAAACGAACAAATCGACCGGATGCGCCACGCCGCCACACGGGCGATTCTGGAGCGCGATGATGTAATCATCGTCGCCTCGGTCTCCTGCATTTATGGCATCGGCGCGGTCGAGACCTATTCCGGCACGGCGTTTTCGATCGCGCGCGGTCAGCGCATCGAGCGGTCCGACGTGCTGGAGCGCCTGGTGGCGCTGCAATTCCGGCGCAATGACGAGGCGTTTTCGCGCGGCTGTTTCCGCGCCCGCGGCGACACCGTGGACATTTTTCCGGCGCACTTTGAAGACCGCGCCTGGCGCGTGGCTCTGTTCGGCGATGAAGTGGACGCGATCTACGAATTCGATCCGCTGACGGGCGAGAAAACCGCCGAGCTTGACAGCGTGAAAGTCTATGCCAATTCGCACTATGTCACACCGCGCCCGACACTGGCGCAGGCAGCCAAAGGCATGCGCGAGGAATTGCGCTTGCGCCTCGAACAATTCCACCGCGAGGGCAAGCTGCTGGAAGCGCAGCGGCTGGAGCAGCGGACCGTGTTCGATCTGGAAATGATCGAAGCGACGGGCTCCTGCGCCGGCATCGAAAACTATTCCCGCTGGCTTACGGGGCGCCGGCCCGGCGAGCCGCCGCCGACACTGTTCGAATATCTGCCGGATGAAGCGCTCGTCTTCGTGGACGAATCTCACGTCACGGTTCCGCAAATAGGCGCCATGTATCGCGGCGACTTCCGGCGCAAAACAACCCTTGCGGAATATGGCTTCCGTCTGCCGTCCTGCATCGACAACCGGCCGCTCAAATTCGAGGAATGGGACGCGATGCGGCCGCAGACGGTCTATGTGTCGGCAACGCCTGGGCCGTGGGAGATGGCGCGCACCGGCGGCGTCTTCACCGAACAGATTATCCGCCCCACCGGCCTGATCGATCCGCCCGTCGAGATACGCCCCGTCGAGCACCAGGTCGACGACCTTCTCGCGGAGTGCAAGGCCATCGCCAAAGTTGGCTACCGCACGCTCGTCACGACGCTGACCAAACGCATGGCGGAAGACCTGACCGAATATCTGCACGAGAACGGCGTGCGCGTCCGTTACCTGCACTCCGACGTGGAGACGCTTGAACGCATCGAAATTATCCGCGATTTGCGCCTGGGCGCCTTCGACGTGCTGATCGGCATCAATCTGCTGCGCGAAGGGCTCGACATTCCCGAATGCGCGCTGGTTGCGATCCTGGACGCGGACAAGGAAGGCTTCCTGCGTTCGGAAACATCGCTGGTGCAGACCATCGGGCGCGCCGCGCGCAATGTGGACGGCAAAGTCATTCTGTATGCGGACCGTATTACCGGCTCCATGCAGCGGGCTATGGCCGAGACGGATCGCCGCCGCAGCAGGCAGCAGGCCTACAACATTGCCCACGGCATTACGCCGTTGAGCATCAAGAAAAGCATCACCGACATCATGGGGTCGGCCTATGAGCGCGACCATGTACTGGTCGAGTCCGGACTTGCCAACGACCCGGTCCCCATTGGGCACAATCTGCGCACCCATATCGTGGAGCTGGAAAAGCGGATGCGGAAAGCCGCGGGCGATCTGGAGTTCGAAGAGGCCGGGCGGCTGCGCGACGAGATCAAGCGCCTGCAGGCTACCGAGCTTGCCATCGCCGACGATCCTTTCGCCCGCCAATCGGCGGTGGACCACGCCGTCGATGCCGCATTCGCCGAGGGCAAAAAGCCCCGCTCCACAAAAGGCCGTCCCGGGACCCGCGCCACGCGCGGCGCCGCTAAAGCAAAGGCCCAGCGTGGCCGATAGTTCGACCGCCTTCGCTTCGCGAACCAATCACCACAATCTGGAGGGCGTGCTCGACCAGATCCTCCTCGCCTGCGATCGCGATTCAAGCGAATGGGTTTCCGTCAAGGACGTCATGGAAACCATCGGCAATCGCTCCTTCGGCCCGCTGCTGTTAGTGCCAGGTCTGATCGGACTTTCTCCCATCGGCGCCATTCCGGGACTTCCGGGTATCATGGCCGTGATCGTGATTTTCGTGTCCGTCCAAATCCTCTTCGGACGCGATCATGCCTGGCTGCCGGGGTTCCTCACACGCCGTGCTATGAAGGTGGACAGCGTGAAACATGGGATTGCCGTGATCCGGCCCTACTCGCGCCGTGTCGACCGCCTCCTCATGCCCCGAATGACGCTGCTGACCCGCGGCGTCTTTTTCTACGTGAACGCGGCCGCTTGCCTGCTTGTGGCGCTCGTACAGCCGGTCATTGAGCTCGTGCCGTTGGCGGGCATCGTGCCGAATGCTGCGATTGTCGCATTCGCCTTGGCGATCATGGCACATGACGGCTTATGGGCGCTGATCGCGCTCGCCTTTACCGGCGCCAGCGCCTATTTGATCGCTATGGCGTTTTGACACGCTTTCACGGGCTTGAGAGACCGCTGCACCGCTGTTCGCAGGCGGCAAATCTCGGTGTAAGATTCCGCCAAATTCCGGGAGGGACATCATGAAGACGCGTCATGCCGTTGCGGCCTTGTTGGCCGGATCCGTCGCCATTGCGGCGTCAGCCATTGCTATTGCGACCGCGGCGCCTGCCCCGGCCGCACCTGCGGCGCCCGCGGGCGGCGGCTTGCAGATTCTCGACTTCAAGCCGGCGTTCGACGATCTCATGACCATGCTGGTGCAGCCGCGTCACACCAAGCTGTGGATTGCCGCCCAGCAGCAGAATTGGCAATTGGCCGGCTTTCAGCTGAACGAGATGGGTTCGGCGCTGCGCCGCGTCGGCCAGACGATCCCGAAATATCGCAACATCAGTGTTGAGGCGACCGTCAGCTCGATCTTCACGCCGAAGATTCAAGCCGTTGCGGGCGCCATCGCGGCGAAGAACCAGCAGCAGTTCAACGCGGCCTATGGCGAGCTGACCAACGCCTGCAATCTCTGCCACGAGGCGATGGAACATCCGTTCCTGGTCATCAAGGTGCCGGATGCGTCGGCGGCGAATGCCTATCCCGATCAGGACTTCCGGCCGATCGCGGCGGCCCCGGCGAAGTAACGGTGCGCCTGACCGGCGCATTGGCCGCTTTGCTCTGTTTGTCCGGCACGGCCGCAATTGCTGCCGAAGCCGGACAGACCTGCCGGACCAGCCACAATCTGGTGGGCGCCTGTTTCAGCGTGCATGGTCGGCTGTACAACAGTCCGTCGGGGATGCGCCTCTCCTGGGACCAAACAGGGCGCACGCTCGCGGTTCTGGACCGGCAGTCAGGCCGTGGCGACGAAACAATTCCTGCGGAGATTCGCGCGCTGTTTGGGCCCAATTCAACGGGTGGAATCGAAGGCGACTATGTCGTCTGCCCCTTCGACCGCACGCATTTGGCCCGGATACAGGCCGTCTGCATCGAGGCGGCCTTGCACGCGGCCGGAAAGTAAATTGCCAATAATTGGGTCAGAAGTTTATAAAGAAATGCCGTAAGATTAACGATTGTCTTCAGACAGTAAGAGTTCGCTACTGACTGAATTTCTGCGAGGCACGCATGCTTAAGTTCGCCATTTTTCTTTTCGCCGTCGCGACGACAACGGCCGCATATGCACAGCCCACGCCGCCGCCCGCCGGAGGGAAGTATGTCGCGATGGGCAGTTCCTTCGCGGCGGGGCCTGGCATTGCGCCTGCCGCCGACAATCCAGGTAATCGCTGCCGCCGGTCGGCCCAAAATTATGCCCATCAACTGGCCCGCCGTCGCAATCTTTCGCTGGTCGATGTCAGTTGCGGCGGGTCAACCACCGAACGCTTGCTAGGACCCTGGAATGAGCTGGCGCCGGAACTGGACGCTGTGGACGCGGACACGCTGTTGGTAACGGTGACGACAGGCGGAAACGATCTGGGTTATCTCGGCGGCCTTGCCAGAATGTCATGCGTGAATGTGGCGGCGCAAACCGGGAAAGCACCACAAACGCCTTGCGGCACGCCCCCGCCGCTTCCCGGCGACAAGACCTATGCTGCAGTGGAAATGCGCCTCCGAATGGTCGTTTCAGAGGTTCACCGCCGCGCGCCAAAGGCACGGCTGATTATCATAGACTATGCGACCATTTTGCCGTCGGCGGGCGTTTGCCCTGTCGTACCGCTCTCGATGGCTCAAGCTGATTCCAGCCGCGGCATTGCCCGCCGCTTGAATGAAATCACCGTGCGCGTCGCCAAGGAGACTCGCACAGAGCTAATCCGGGCTTCTGCGATCACCGAAGGCCACGACGTCTGCACGAAAGATCCATGGCTCAATGGTTACCCAAGCCCCGGCGTTCCAGCCGAAGAAGCATTCTATCACCCGAGATTGGCGGCAATGACCGCAATCGCGGACGCTTTGGATCGGCAGATTTGGCCGTCCCAGACAGGCAGACCTTGACCGCTTAATCGAACAGGCTCGACACCGATTTTTCGTGGCTGATGCGGTCGATGGCTTCACCCAGCAGCGGCGCAATCGAAATGCGCCGGATGTTCGGGCAATTCCGCATTTCTTCGGTTGCCCCGATCGTGTCGGTCACCACCAGAGATTTGAGCTTTGAATCGCGAATGCGGGCCACGGCGCCGCCGGACAAAACGCCATGGGTCGCGTAAGCGTAAACCGCTTTGGCGCCTTTGTTCAGCAGAGCTTCGGCCGCGTTGCAGATGGTGCCGCCCGAATCGATGATGTCGTCGATCAGCAGGCAGGTCCGCCCTTCGACATTGCCGATGATGTTCATCACTTCCGATTCGCCCGCCCGTTCGCGGCGCTTGTCGACAATCGACAGATCGGCGCCCAGGCGCTTGGCCAAGGCGCGCGCCCGGACCACGCCGCCCACGTCCGGGGAGACGACCATCAGGTGTTCGCCATCCAGATAATCCTGGATGTCCTTTACCATCACGGGCTGCGCGAACAGATTGTCGGTGGGAATATCGAAGAAGCCCTGTATCTGACCGGCGTGCAGATCCACCGTCAGCACGCGCGATGCGCCCGCTTCCGTGATCAGATTGGCCACCAGTTTGGCGGAAATCGGCGTGCGAGGGCCGGGTTTGCGGTCCTGCCGCGCGTAGCCGAAATAGGGGAGCACCGCCGTGATGCGCTTGGCCGACGAGCGGCGCAGCGCATCGATGATGATCAGCAGCTCCATGAGATTGTCGTTGGCGGGAAAGCTCGTCGACTGAATGACGAAAATGTCCTCGCCGCGGACGTTCTCCTGAATCTCCACGAACACTTCCATGTCCGCAAAGCGCCGCACCACCGCTTTGGTGAATGGGACGTTGAGGTATTGGCCAATCGCCTCGGCTAGTGGACGATTGCTGTTGCCGGCCAGCAGCTTCATGCCACCATCCCTCTTCCGTGACGATTGTGTGATCCCGTGCTTGCGGTTCTTCTAGCAAGGCGCTTTGGGTGCGTAAACCTCTGGCGCAAAACGAATCACAGGCTCAGCGTTGGAGCACGATGGCTGCGATTTGACGGCCGTAATCCGGCTCTTTCCGGTGCGTCGTGCGGCGGTAGGAGAAGAATTCTTCGTCCCGTTCGTAGGTGCAGACGCCAAGGTCTTCCACGTGGTTGATACCGCTCTGCCGCAGGCGATGGGCCACATAGGCAGGTAGATCGAATTGCCAGTGATCCGCTCGTGGGGAGGGAACGAAGAAGCGCGCATTCGCCGGATTGGCACTGCGGAAGCGCGCCTCGAATTCAGGACCGACTTCATAGGCGGGCTGACGAATGCAGGGACCGATCGCGGCGTGAATGGTTTCGACGCGCGCGCCAAGCCGGAGCATGGCGGCAACCACTGAATCGGTAACCCCGGAGAAAGCGCCGTTCCAACCGGCATGAGCAGCGCCGATGACGCCCGCTTCCGCGTCGGCAAGAAGGATAGGCCCGCAATCCGCGGTCAGGATTCCCAGCACAATGCCGGGGTGGTTTGTCACCATGGCATCGGCCTTCGGATTTTGCGGGATATCCCAGGCTTCGGTGACCGTCACCGCTTCGGCGCTGTGGATTTGATAGAGCGTGACCAGCTTCGCGTCCGCCGCCAGGGCAGAGGCCGCGCGGCGGCGATTTTCGAGCACGGCATCTGGCGCATCTTTCGACCCCGGCCCGCAATTGAGGCTCCCGTAGATGCCTTCCGACACGCCGCCTTGGCGCCCGAAAAAACCGTGCGCGATGTTGGGCGCCGCAAGGCTGCCAGCTTTCAGGATCAGCATGAGAACCCCGGTACTCCCGGCGGTTGGCGTTCGCAAATGGCCATCGCTTTGAACAAGGCTCCCATTTGGGCCGGACCGGTCAATCGGCTGACCGCGGAATCGATATTGTCTGCCTGATCGGGTTGCATCTGCTTAAGACGGCTGGCGCGGGCGTGAATACCCAGGCTCTCCAACAACGCGCTTTGTGTTTGGATGGCGCACATATGGGCGCCCGCTTCCCGAGCGGCGCGAGCGAGCGCGGCGAAATCGACGTGAAAGGTCAGATCCGCTTCGCCAGGTTCGGCGAGGAGATCGGCATAGGCGTTGGTTTTCATCGCCTGAAAAGTATCGCCGAAACCAGTTTCGGCGTGTCCGTAGTCGACGATGAGTGCGATGCCGCCTTGCACGGTGATCCGGTGGGCGATGTCCTGGATTATGGCTTGCGAGGCCGGTGAAGATTCGAAGACGGCGCCTGCCGGTGGCGCCCCCGCCCCCTCCACCGCCTGCGGCGGTCCCCCTCCCCCGCTGCGCGGGGGAGGAAATGCGGCCTCGGGCGACAGCGCGAATATCAGGGTTTCGTCTTTCGCGGTGACCATGCGTTCGTGCCAGCCGCGTTCACCTCTCACAAACTGCCGTGCCGGCAGAGCATCGAAGAATTCGTTGGCGACCAGAAACAGGGGCGCGTCTTGCGGGACCTCACCCACCGATGCACACCAATTCACCTCCACGCCGGCGAGTGTCCGTGCTTGTATCGCGCGCAAAGCCGGGCTGGTTTCCACCAAGCTCACCGCCGCAGCGTCGATAAAACCGGGCCGGATCTTTGCCGCCCGCAGCAGGTCGGCCATTAGCGTGCCGCGGCCGGGTCCCAATTCCACGAGATGGAATCGCTTTGGACGCCCCCGGTCCTCCCATGCCTGCACAAACATCAGGCCGATCAGTTCGCCGAAGATCTGGCTGATTTCGGGAGCGGTGATGAAATCGCGGCCGATGGGATCGGCGCGCATGTAATAGCCACACTCCGGATCGCCAAGCGCAATCTGCATGTAATGCGCGACGGAGATCGGTCCCTGCGCGCGGATGAGGCGGAGAATCTTATCTTTCAGCGCCGTCACGGAATGGCGCGGGCAGGCTTCCGCAGCGCGTACCAGAAGAAGAAGGCCGCAGCCGCCCACATAGGCAGGCTCAAAAGCTGACCCATGCTGAACCAGGCGTAGAGCTTGGATTCGGAATCGCGGAAGAACTCACCGGCAAAACGGAAGAAGCCATAGCCAGCCAGGAACCACGCCACCACCAAACCGGGCCGCCGATGCACCTGGAAGTGCAGAACCAGGACGCGCAGAAAAATGAACAGCAGCACGCCTTCCATCAGCGATTCGTAGAGCTGGCTGGGATGGCGCGCAACGCCGGGCGGCAGCGCGTTGGGAAACACCATGGCCCAGGGCACGTCGCTGACGTTGCCCCACAATTCGCCATTGATGAAATTGGCGATGCGTCCGAAGAACAGCCCGATGGGCGTCGCGGCGGCGATCAGATCGGAGACCGCAAACAGGTTCAGTTTCCGGTTCCGGCAAAACAGCACCATCGCGATGACGACGCCGAGCAGCCCGCCGTGAAAGGACATACCGCCTTCCCAGGCCGCGATGATCTTAACCGGATCGCTGAAATAGGCCTGGGGTAGCCCGAAACAGGCCGACGCGCCTTGCCCCCAAATGCCGCAATAGAGCATGCCGTACAGCAGCACGAACCCCAGCCGGCCGCCGATGATGACGCCCAGCGTCACCCAAACAAACAGGTCGCCGATGTCGTCCGCCGTGGCGGGGGGCTTGCCGATAAAGGGCACACCGGCCCAGAGTTTGGGCGTGCGCAGCAGGCGGAGAACATAACCCCAGCCCAGCAAAAGCCCGGCAATATAGGCAAGCGCATACCAGCGTATGCTGATTGGCCCATAGATATGGATCAACACAGGGTCGATATTGGGGAACGGCAGGACGGCTTCGATCATGGGGATAAACTTTGCGGACCGGCGGCGGCTAGCTCGCGCAACCAGTTCGGTCCTGTCAAGCTTGCCGGGGCGTTTCCTGTTTACGTTTACGACAGAATGCAGTTTGGTCGGGGTGCTATCCCGGCGCATACGAAGTTAGGGAATTAAGACACATGCAAACTGACAATCGCGTTCTCGACGGCATGGCCCGCTTTTTCACCAACGCGGCGGGGGCCGCTCAGTCCTTCAAGGCCGAGATGGAAACCATGATGAAGGCGCGCTTCGAGCGGCTGATCGGGGAGCTCGATCTGGTCCAGCGCGAGGAATTCGACGCCGTTAAGGCTATGGCGGCCAAGGCCCGCGCGGAAAATGAGAAACTGACCGCGCGGCTCGCCGAGCTGGAAACAAAGCTTGGCCGAACCAGGAAACCCGCCGTGGAGCGCGGCTCGCCCCGCAAAGGCAGAGCTACGTCAAAGCGGGTTCGGCGAAAGCTGTGAATTGCCTGATCTATAAACCGTTTGCTTCTCAACCCGGCGTGGCCGCGCCTTGTCACGACTCAAAATCTTGTGTCTCCTGATGACACTGCTTCGCGTTTGCGGCATATGAGGACCTGATGAAGCTGGCTACGCCTGAAGACCTGCCGCACACGGAAAACCCGCTCGACCTGCTGGAGCAGGCCATTGAGGATAACGGCTGGCCTTTCGAGCGGTCGGCGCGCGATGAGATCAATCTCTCGGTCGTAGGCCGCTGGTGCGATTATCATTTCTGCTTCACCTGGCGTGACGATCTACAGGCGCTGCATGTGTCGGTCAGCTTCGATATGCGGGTGTCGCGTGAGCATCGCGCCCAAATTGCCGAACTGCTGATGAGCGTCAATGCGCAATTGTGGCTCGGCCATTTCGACCTCTGGTCGGAGGACGGCACCGTGCTGTTCCGGCATGTGCTGATCTTCCCGGATTCGCGCGTCAGCGCCGCACAGTGCGAGGCGCTGCTTCACCTCTCCATAGAGGCTTGCGAACACTACTACCCCGCCTTCCAGTTTGTGCTGTGGGGCGGGAAGACGGCGCAGGAAGCGATGGCAGCCGCCGTCCTGGAATGCGCCGGACAGGCGTGACGCCGCCATGACCGCGCCCGGTTCCGGCGCCGTTCTCCTGATCGGCGCCGGCCGCATGGGCGGTGCGCTCATTAAAGGATGGCTGGCGGCGAAATCCTTCTCGGCCATTCACGTCGTGGAGCCTCAGGGCTCCGACTCCCTACTTGCGCTCGCCGCGACCGGCGCGATTACGCTGCACCGTGAATTTGAGGGGAACGGCTTTCCCGCATTGGATGCCGTTGTGCTGGCGACCAAGCCGCAGGTCCTGAGGGGGCAAGCCGAATTGCTGGCCAGTCTCGGCGCAACCGGGGCGCTCGTGGTTTCGATAGCCGCCGGCATAACGACGAAATTCCTTGGCGCCGGTTTGGGCGCGGGCAATCGGTTGGTGCGGGCGATGCCTAACACGCCGGGCGCGATCGGTCAGGGCATTACGGTTCTGTCCGGCGGTCCCAGCCTGCCCCCGGCTGACCGCGATTTGGCGGAAAAGCTGATGTCGGCGCTCGGCGAGACGATTTGGCTGGATGACGAGTCGCTGATGGATGCGGTCACGGCTGTGTCCGGTTCGGGACCTGCTTACGTGTTCCTGATGGCGGAGGCATTGGCGGAAGCCGGGCGTGCGCAGGGACTTGACGATGTAACCGCCGCGCGGCTGGCGCGGGCCACGGTTTCCGGCGCGGGCGCTTTGCTGGCAGCGGACACGCGACCCGCGGCGGAGTTGCGCAAGGAAGTCACCAGCCCCGGCGGCACGACGGAAGCCGCCCTGCGCGTGCTCATGGCGTCCGACGGCCAGACGGATTTGATGCGGCGCGCGATTGCCGCTGCCACCGAACGCGGGAAAGAACTCGGGAAGTAGTTTTGGGTGTCATGGCCCTGCAAGACTGGGCCATCCAGCACGCACGCGTCCGCGTGCGGATGAATCCGTCAAGTCCGCCTGGATGGCCCGCTTTTGCGGGCCATGACACGCAGGCACTAAAGCAGCTCTTTCACCGTTTCGGACGGGCGGCAGAGTTTTACCCCGTCGTCGCTCACGACGATGGGGCGGTTGATCAGGATCGGGTGCGCCATCATCGCGTCCAGCAGCTCTTCGTCGCTGCTTGTGTCTTTGTCCAAGCCGAGTTCGGCCGCAATCTTCTCTTTCCAGCGCACCACATCGGAGACTTTGCCGCCCGTGCGTTTGATCAGGCGCTTCAGCTCCGTCTTTGACGGCGGCGTTTTCAGATATTCGATAATTACCGGCTCATGGCCGGCCTCACGCAGAAACGCGAGCACATTGCGAGACGTTTCGCATTTGGGATTGTGGTAGATCGTGAAAGTCATGGTAGCCGCCCTGGATATTTGTCGCCACGACTCTAACCAGGATTCCTTTGCGGGCAAGAACAGCACGCAGGCGCCCGATGAAAAGCGCACGGCGATCAGACGAGAATGTCGAGAACCGACTTCGCCATCTTGTTCGCGGCCTTCACCACCGCGATGTTGGCTTCAAACGCCGCGCCAGCCATCTTCTGTTCGACGACTTCGCTGACGATATTGGCTTTTGGGTCCTGTGCGACGCGCTTGGCGCTTGCTTCGAACCGGTTCGAGGCCGCCGAAATTCCACCAGCGGCAATGGAAAGGATGTTGCTCATGAGGCTTGGGTAGCGCACCGCGTCTTGCCACCCGATGATGAAAACCCCAGGCCTTTAATTCAAATGCCGGATGGAAGACGCGCGCGGGCCGTGAAAACCCGCGCGTCGTTTGGTGCTCGTGCTTCCGTTAACGGGTTGTGACGGGCCCGATGGGCGTAACCTCACCCCCGGCATTGGGGAAATGCACCACGGTCTTGCCCGGCACGCGCATGGTCAAATCTCGATGCCCGCCCTCCGGCACGTCCAGGGAAACATGATAGGAGCCGGCGGGCAGCTTCATCAGCACCCACGGTCCGGCGCACTGCACGGACACCGAGTGTCCATTTCCGTTAACCGTCACCTTGGGGTCGCCCAGATACTGGCCGTCCTTGCCCGCAACTTCGAGGTGGAACGGATAGGCCGCCCAGCGCGGATCGCTTCTTACTTCCAGCGAGGTTCCCGTGCAGGCGGTTTCCACGCCACTGACGGTCATGGGCTGCTCGTCCTGCATGGCGCCGCTTTGCGCCAGAGCGGTTCCGGCAGCTAGCGCGGATGCAGCAAGGATAACGGATAGGCAGGCGGTCTTCATGGGGTCTGTCTCCTCGGATGCCGCACCAGGGTTGGTACGGCGCTCAAATCGATGAGGAAACTCGTCCTGCTATGTCCGGGTTCCGACGTTTGACCAGAGTTCCTTGCGCTTGAGTTTCGCGCCTCTAAACAATATTCTGATTTGCGCGACGGCGTTCATTCGATGAAGCGCGCTTGTTTTGCCCCGAACCGCCTTAGCGCGCTTGGACGAGACAGCCTACCTTCTTCACTAACCGAAGGACCCGGCGCGGCGCTGGGGCATGTTGCCTTGGCGGGGAGCGAAGCAGGAGAGGTTATGGCAGTCGGAACGGTCAAATTTTTCAACACGGCCAAGGGCTACGGTTTCATTTCGCCTGAAGGCGGCGGCAAGGACGTGTTTGTCCATGCGACGGCTGTTGAAGCCGCCGGCATGCGTACGCTGAACGAGGGGCAGAAGGTGGCCTTCGATGTTCAGCCGGACGCACGCGGCGCCAAGGCAGTGAATTTGCGCGCGGCCTAAGCGGAAAAATTTTCAGACCTTAGGGCGGCGCGGGATGAAACCCTCGCCGCCCTTTTTCTTTCTTTGGAGGCGCTCGATGCCCATCCTTCACGAGATGCACATTTCCGGAAATTGCTACAAAGTGCGGCTGGCCGCGCGGCAATTGGGAATTCCCCTCAAACTGATCGAATATCCCCTGGAAGCCCGGCGCACGCGAACGCCCGAGTTCCTCGCGAAGAATCCTATCGGGCGCGTGCCGCTGTTGGAGACGGACGACGGCCGCTATCTCGCTGAATCCGGCGCCATTCTGTTTCACTTGGCCGAGGGAACCAAGCTTGTACCCGCAGATGGTTGGGGACGCGCCAAGATGCTCGAATGGATGTTCTTCGAGCAGTATGAGCATGAGCCCTATATCGCCGTGGCGCGCCGGTGGCTGGCGTTTGAGCCCAAGGAAGCGTTGGAGACAATGAAGCACCTTGTTCCCGAATGGCACGCCAAGGGCAACGCGGCCCTTTCCGTCATGGAGCGGCATCTGGCGAAGGATGATTGGCTCGCGGGCGGCAGCTATTCCATCGCCGACATCGCGCTCTACGCCTATACGCATGTCGCGGGGGATGGCGGGTTCGATCTCGGGCGCTATCCCGCCGTAAGCCGCTGGCTGGAACGCGTTGCCTCGCAACCCGGTTACATCACTCTAAGCGAAACCTGGTGAGCATCATGGCCGAACTGACCAATGAATTTTGCTTCGTGTACTCGACCTATCCCAGCAAGGAGCTGGCGCTGCAGACGGCGCGCATGCTGGTCGACGCGAAGCTGGCCGCCTGCGTGAACATCTATCCGCCAATGACCAGCGTCTATGCCTGGGAAGACAAGCGCGAAGAGACCGCGGAGGTCGCCATGTTCATCAAGACGAGGCGGTCCCTTGCCGACCAAGCCATTGCCGCCGCCTGGAACGTGCATTCCTACGAAGTGCCGTGCTTCGTCATTCTTCCGATCGACGGCGGCACCAGCGACTACCTCGCCTGGGTGCGGGCGCAGACGGAACAGCCGGTAATGGTGTGAAACCACCATCCCCTTGAGGGAGGGTCGAAGCGGCGCAGCCGCTTCGGGGAGGGGACATTCGGAGAGACAGCTCCACTCCCCGAAATTGCTTCCGCTTCGCTCACGCAATTTCGACCCTCCCTCAAGGGGAGGGTGGTTTAGCTATCCCACAAATCCGACCAAACGCCGGACCTCTTCCATCACAGGTGCGGCAATCGCGGCGGCGCGGGCGGCGCCGTTTTTCAGGATGAGGTCGATTTCCGCGGGGTCGTTCAGGAGCTTGCGCATTTCATCGGCGATCGGCGTGAGTTTCGCCACGGCAACATCGGCCAGCGCATTCTTGAAGGTTGAGAACTGCGCCCCCGCATATTCGGCAATGACGGTTTCGGGCGTGTGCCCCGCCAATCCCGCATAGATGTTGATGAGGTTTTCCGCTTCGGGACGGCCTTCCAACTCCTTGGGTTCACTCGGCATCGGATGAGTATCGGTTTTCGCGCGGCGGATTTTCTGGGCAATGGTGTCGGCATCATCCGTCAGATTGATGCGCGAATTGTCGGATTCGTCCGACTTCGACATCTTCTTGGTGCCGTCGCGCAACGACATCACGCGTGTTCCCGGCCCAGTGATGACCGGTTCCGGCAGCGGAAAGAAATCCGGCGCGGAGTAATCCAGGTTGAATTTCTGGGCGATGTCGCGCGACAGCTCCAGATGCTGCTTCTGATCCTCACCCACGGGAACATGGGTCGCCCGATAGGCGAGAATGTCGGCCGCCATCAGGTCGGGATAGACGAACAGCCCAACGGATGCGTTCTCGCGGTTCTTCCCGGCCTTGTCCTTGAACTGCGTCATGCGGTTCAACCAGCCGATGCGCGCGACGCAGTTGAACACCCAGGCCAGCTCGGCATGGGCGGCGACCTGTGACTGGTTGAACAGGATCGAACGCGCCGGATCGACGCCCGCCGCGATATAGGCAGCGGTGACCTCGCGTGTCGCCCGCGCAAGCTGGGCAGGATCCTGCCAGACCGTGATGGCATGCATGTCCACGACGCAATAAAGGCAGGGCATCTGGTCCTGCAGCTTTATCCAGTTCTTCAGCGCGCCCAGATAGTTACCCAGGTGCAGCGTGTTGGTGGGCTGCATGCCGGAGAAAACCAGGGGACGGTGTTTGGGTGCGTCATTCATAAGGTTCAAGTCCGCGAAAGCCGCGCCTTATCGCCGAGCCGCCACCGGACATCAAGGGAAGCCATGCCCGGCCGCCGCCGTTGAAATTCCCGCGACCGGCGCCTGCCAAGCATGGCAAGCCACGGACCCGCGAATAAGTTGCGTCCGCTTTCCCCCCAATCCGCCATTTCGAGGCTTCGTCCCATCGAGGAGGACATATGCCGGTCTGACGTTCGACGGCGCCTCGGGGAGTACGTCGTTCCATGCACCCAGCTTCGGCAAATTCTCACCGATTTCCAAGGCCTCGTGCGACGCAACCGGCCGACCTCCGACGGAGGTCGGCGGACGAAAAACTGTTCAGCGCAGACTTCGGCTGCAAGTCACAACCGGCGGGACTGTCGCTCAACGGCGGCGGCAGTCCGGCCGCATTCGACATTCTAAAGAGCATCTTTGGACGGCAGATCCAGGTCCGTATTCTGAAGACGTGGTAGAGCCGGCTTAAGGGAGCGAGGCCGCGATCGCCGGATCGGGCCGCGCTTTCTTTTCCAAGACTGGCAGCGGTTGCGCGCGGGATTCGCAAAGCTCTATCTTCGCGCCCGCGGAGCGTTAGACACAGCGTCCCGCCAACGACAGGGACCGCTCTCGCCGATGCAAACCGATCCGCTTCAACAAGCCTATGAGCATTTTCAAGCGGGACAGCTCGATCAAGCGGGCGCCTGTTGCCAACTTGTGCTCGGCCCCGATCCCGATCACGTCGAAGCCAATCACTTCATGGGGGCCATCCGCTTTCAGCAGGGTCGCGTGGACGAGGCCCTGGTCTTCCTGAGACGGGCTGTCGCCTCGCCCCGGGCGAATGCGGAGATGCACAACAATCTGGGCGCCATTTTGTACAAGCTTGGCGACATACCGGGCGCGATTACCGCCTTCGAGCGCGCGCTTGCCATGCGGCCGGGTTATGCCGACGCGCTTAACAATCTGGCGGTGCTCTATCGCGAGACGCAGCAAACCGACAAGGCGATCGAAAAATTCCAGGAGGCCGTCGCGCTCAATCCCGATCTGCTGCGCGCCAAGGCCAATCTTCGCTCGGCCTATCACGATATGGTGCCGGGCTGGCACTTCGCGATGCTCGCCGACAAAAAGCGCAACGAAGCCTATGAGGCCGCCATTCGCCGCGCCGTTCCAGGCAAGCGCGTGTTGGACATCGGCACGGGCTCTGGGCTGCTGTCGATGATGGCCGCGCGGGCGGGCGCTGCAAAGGTGACCACCTGCGAAGCGGTGCCGCTGATCGCCGAACGAGCAAAGCTGATTATCGCCCAGAACGGGATGGCCGATCGCATCCAGGTTATCCCGCTGAAATCCAACGACATCACCGTGCCGGAGATGATGGCGGAACGAGCCGAGGTGCTGGTGACGGAAACCTTCGCCAGCGGCCTTATCACCGAGGGCGTCCTGCCGACCGTCGAGCACGCACATGAACACCTGCTTACGCCGGACGCGACGATCATTCCATACGCGACGAGCGTCATGGGTTATCTGGCCGGCGGCTCCATGCTGGAAGGCATGCTGTTCGTCGACAAGATCGCCGGGTTCGATCTGTCATCGTTCAACGATTTCGCGCCGCCTATGCTGGCCGCCGTTCTCGACGTTCTGCCGCATCGCGCACTGTCCGACGACATCGAACTGATGCGTTTCGACTTGCGCGAGAAATCATTTCCGATGGGCGGCGTGCGGCTGGCTCTAAAGGCGACGCAGCACGGGGTTTGCGCGGGCGTCGCGCAATGGATCCGGCTCGAACTGGACGCGGAGACGCGATACGAAAACCGTCCCGGAACGCAGACGGAATTCAACGGCCACTGGACGCAAGTGATTCATCGCTTTCCGAAATTGGTGACCGTGCGCCCTGGCGACATCGTCCCGGTCCTCTTCCGCCACGACCGCAACCAAATCGGCATCGATTTGATTGAATGATGATCCTCCCCCGCGTGCGGGGGAGGGGGACCATGCGAAGCATGGTGGAGGGGGCGCGGTCTCTCCGGACGGAATTACCCTTCCAGCGCGCGCGTGAGCCGGGCTTCAATAGCCGCCAGGCGGCCGGGATGCGTGATCTTATGACCGAACACGTCGCGGACGTAGAAGGTGTCGACGGCAAGCTCGCCATAGGTGGCGACCATGGCGGATGAAATGCTCATGCCGGTTTCGAACAGGCCCCGCGTGATTTCATACAGCAAGCCCACGCGGTCCAGGCTTTCCATTTCCACAACGGTTGAAACCTTGGAGGCCTCGTTATCAAAATTGATTCTGGGCCGCGTTTTGAAAGCCGCCGCGCGCTTGCCGGGCGGACGCTTGGCAAGCACATCGCGCGGCCGGATTTCGCCCCCGAGCGTCTTGATGATGGTCTGGCGCAAACGCTCGATCCGCCCGCCATCGCCGAATGGTCCACCCGACGCGTCCTGAACCTGGAAGACATCGAGAGCGTAGCCGTCACTGGTGGTGAAAATCTTCGCGCCCACGATGGAGCCGTTGGAGATGGAAATCGCACCGGCCAGCCGCGAGAACAGGCCGGGATGATCGGGCGTGTAGATGACAATTTCCGTCACCCCATTGGCGCTTTCCCCGCGCGAGCCGACCGCCAGCTTGGAATCGTTCTCGTCGGTCGTGTGCATCAGGCGAGCGTGGAATTCCAGTTCGTCCGCGTCGAAGGCAAGCCAGTAATTGTCGTAGTGCCGGGCCAGCGTGCGCTGGCGCGCCGCGGCGGGCAAATCCTTCAGCCGCTGCTCCAGCGTCTTCTTCGCATCGTCGATACGGGCGCTGCGGGTTGGCGTGGAATCGCCGCCCGACATCAGCGTTTCGGATTCCATGTACAGCTCGCGCAGGAGCTGCGCTTTCCAGCCGTTCCAAACACCGGGCCCGACGGCGCGAATGTCCGCCACCGTAAGAATGAGCAGCAAACGCAAGCGGCCCGGCGTTTGCACCGTTTGGACGAAATCCGCGACCGTCTTCGGATCGGTGACATCGCGCTTTTGCGCGGAATCGCTCATCGTCAAATGGTGGCGGACTAGCCACGACACGGTGGCCGTGTCTGCCGCCGACATGCCGAAACGCGCACAGACCGATTCCGACATCGCCGCGCCCACTTCGGAGTGGTCGCCGGGCAAGCCCTTGGCCATATCGTGCATCAGAGCGGCGACGTAGAGCACCTGCCGCGACTTCACCCGTTTGATGAGGTCGCTGACCAGCGGAAGCTCATGTTTCAGATCGCCGCGTTCCATGTGGGCGATATTGCCGATGGTGACCAGCAGATGCTCATCGACGGTGTAGTGGTGATACATATTGAACTGCATCAGCGCCACCACGCGGCCGAATTCCGGCAGGAAGCGGCCCATTACGCCCGCTTCGTTCATCAGGCGAAGGGCGCGTTCCGGATCGCGGTTCGAGCAGAGAATATCCAGAAACAGACGGTTGGCTTCGATGTCGTTGCGCAGGTCTTCCGTGATCAGATCGAGCTGCCGCGTCACCCGGCGGAGCGTGGCGGGATGAATTTCCAGCCCCTTGGAATCGGCGACGTGAAACAGCCGTATGATATTGCGCGCATTCTCGCGGAACAGACCGGTGCGGGCGGCGAGCCGTCCGTTCTCGACAAAGAAATCGTCCGTGGACGTCCGAAGCTTCAGGAACCCCGGCATCAGCCGGGTGAGCGAGGGATGGCTCTTGCGGTTCTGCTCTTCCAGCGCGGCGCAGAAAATCCGCGTCAGATCGCCGACATCCTTGGCCACCAGGAAGTAGCTGCGCATGAAACGCTCGACGGCCTTGTGCAGATTGGGATCGGCGTAACCCAGCCGCTTGGCCAATTCCGGCTGCACGTCGAACGACAACCGCTCTTCGGCGCGTCCTGTCAGATAATGCAGGTGGCAGCGAACGGTCCAGAGAAACGCTTCCGCCTTCTGGAAGGTCTTGAACTCGTCCTTGGTGAAAACGCCATGCAGGACCAGATCGTCGGCATCTTCAACGCGATAAATATATTTCCCGATCCAGTAGAGCGTCTGCAGATCGCGCAGGCCGCCTTTGCCGTCCTTGACGTTCGGCTCCACCAGATAGCGGCTTTCGCCCTGGCGCTGATGGCGCGAGTCGCGCTCGGCGAGCTTGGCTTCGACGAAATCCTGGCCGTTGCCGGTGGCGATATCGGTCCAGAATTTCCGCTTCAGCTCGTCATACAGCTCACGGTCGCCCCAGAGAAAGCGCGCCTCCAGCATGGAGGTGCGGATGGTGATGTCCTGTTTGGCAAGCCGCACGCATTCGGGGATGGACCGCGTGGCGTGGCCGACTTTCAGTCCCATATCCCACAGCATGTGCAGGATGAATTCGATCACGCTTTCGCCCCAGGCCGTTCCCTTGAACGGACGCAAAAACAGAAGATCGATGTCGGATGCCGGCGCCAGCAGGCCGCGGCCGTAGCCGCCCGTCGCGACGATCGCCAGCCGCTCCGACGTGGTCGGATTGGGCGCGTGGTAGAAGTGCCGGACGGCAAAGTCGTAGAGCACCTGGATCATCGTGTCCTGGAGCGCCGACAGAGCGCGCGCAACCGAGAAGCCTGGGCTCACGCCCGACTCCATGCCAGCCTTTACCTTTTCGCGCGCCGCCACGAATGCGCTCTTAATGGTCGCGAGCGCCGCTTTGCGCAAAGCCGCATTGTCGCCGCCCGACGAGCGAGCCAGCGCCGTCAAATCCCGCCGCAGCGCCAGCCCGTCCAAAGGCTGCGCCCCGTCGAGAACGGACGCGGAGGGTATGAAGGATGTTTCTAACGACATGATCTATCCAAGCCTTCGCCTATCATAAGAAGGTGGTAACGCCCAAATGCAAGGCAAACAGCCTCTAAATTTGCTTCAGGCCCCGCAGTTTTGCGGCCAGGAACCCGGCTGACGCCTGCCGGCTGTGCCGTAACTTTCGACAAGAGTGCAGCTTGGATGTAGGAAGGAGCCATGACACCGGGCATCAAGACCGTTCTGATCACCGGCGGGGCCAAGCGTTTGGGCCGCGCGATTGCGCTTCATTTGGGGACGGCGGGCTGGTCGGTGGCGGTGCACTACAACGCCTCCCAAGCCGATGCCGAAGAAACCGTGGCCGCGCTGCACGCCAAAGGCGTTCATGCCGCCGCGCTGCAAGCCGACCTTTCGCTGGAAGAGCACACGCAACGCCTGATCGGTGACGCCAACAAAGCGGTCGGGCCACTGACCGCCCTCGTCAACAACGCCTCGCTGTTCGAGAGCGATATGCTGCACACCATGACGCGGGAATCCTGGGACCGGCACATGGAAACGAACCTGCGCGCGCCCGTGGTGCTGGCGCAGAATTTCTCCGAGCAATTGCCGGACGGGCATGAAGGCGCCATCGTCAATCTGCTCGACCAGCGCATGCTGAAACCGACGCCGCAGTTTCTTTCCTACGGCGTCAGCAAAGCCGGGCTGCATTGGATGACCGTGACATTGGCGCAGGCGATGGCGCCGCGTATCCGCGTCAACGCTGTCGCGCCGGGGCCGACGCTGCGCAATGCGCGCCAGAGCGAAGCCTATTTTAAGAAGCAGCAGGCCTCGACGATTTTGGGCCGGGGCGCCACGCCGGAAGATGTGGCGGTGGCGACGGAATATTTGTTGAACGCGCGCGCGGTAACCGGGCAGATGATCGCCGTCGATGGCGGCCAGCATCTGATCTGGCGCACCGCCGATGTCATGGGTGTGGAATGACCAGAAAAAGCGTGCAGGTGCTGATCCGAAATCTCGAAGTGCTCGCGCGCATCGGCATTCATGGACATGAGCAGGGCAAGCCGCAGCCTGTGCGGATCAATGTCTGGCTCGATGGCGATATGGAAGTTGGCGTGGACCGACTGGAAAACGCCATCGATTACGAAGACATCTCCAACAAAATCCGCGGCATCATCGCGGCGGGACACATCAATCTGGCCGAGACATTGGCCGAACGCATCGCCGACACCTGTTTCGAAGATTCCCGCGTCAAGCGCGCGAAGGTGCGCGTCGAAAAACTCCACGCCCTCCCCGGCGCCGAAGCCGCCGGTGTGGAAATCACAAGAGACGCGCCCTAGCGTAACAACTGTCATCCCGGCCAAGCGATGCGGTAGCATCGCGCCGAGCCGGGACCCACGGCGGGATCAAACTCGCTCATGACGCTTTACTCGCAAGTAAGCCGCAAGGTACGCTCTATGTGGGCGTGACCAACGATCTTGTTCGGCGGGTCGCTGAGCATAAGGAGGGTGTCACCCCCGGCTTCACAAAACGCTATGGCGTGAACAAGCTCGTTTATTGGGAAGCGTACGACGATTACGAGGCGGCCATCGTCCGGGAGAAAACTCTGAAGCGGTGGCGACGCGATTGGAAGCGCGCGCTCATTGAAGAGAACAACCCGCACTGGGCCGATTTGATTGGTCAAATCGCGCCAGGTTTCGCGGTGGGTCCCGGATAGCCGCTGCGCGGCTTCCGGGATGACAAGGCATTTTATTTACGACTTACCGCCTTCCGCCGTGTGGCCTTCGGCGCGCCAGCGGAGCATTCCGCCGGGGAGGTTTGCGACTTTGTCGAAGCCGCCTTGCGTCAGGATCACGGTTGCTTGCGCCGAACGGCCGCCGGCGCGGCATACGGCGACGATCGGCTTGTCCTTCGAAAGCTCGGCTAAACGCCCCGACAATTCGCCCAGCGGAATCAGCTTGGCGCCGCGGATGTGACCCAAGGGGCCGGTGAATTCGTCGGGTTCGCGCACGTCCAGCACCTGCACGGCGTCGGTGTTTTCTTCCACCCAGTGCGGCGGGATTTCCCATATGCCGGCGAAGCTCATGTGCAACGGGGCCCAGGTCGGATCGGTCATCGGTTGGTCTCCTTCGGGCCGGCCGCATTTCAGATTTGCGGGCACGGCGATGTCGAGTTTCTTGGGATGGGCGAGCTTCAAATTTTTCATGTAGCCGACGAAATCGTTTTCGGACAGCGCGCCGCCGAGCCGCGGGTTGAAGCGCTTCTCCTCGCCGACGCTGGTCACCGTCAGCCCGCGATAATCGTGGCCGGGATAGAGCAGGCAATCGTCCGGCAGCGTGAACAACTGCAAATGCACCGAACGGTACAACCCCGGCGCGCTCCCTTGCTGGAAATCGGTGCGGCCGCTGCCACGGATCAACAGCGCATCGCCGCTGAACGCCATGCTCTCGTCGTCGAGCACGAAACTCATGCAGCCCGCCGTGTGGCCCGGCGTCGCCCGCGCCTCCACGTAATGCTCACCAAACCGCAGCTTGTCGCCCTGCTTCAGCAGCACGTCCGCGCACTCCGCCCCCGCATCGGCGCTGAGCGCGATTTGGCTGCCAAAGCGCTGCTTCAGCAGCCAAGCACCCGTGATGTGGTCGGCATGGACATGGGTTTCCACCGTGTGCGTCAGCTTCAGCCCAAGCTCTTCGATCAGCGCGGCGTCGCGGCGGACCTGCTCGAAAACCGGATCGATCAGGATGGCCTCTTTGCTTTTGCGCGAGGCCAGAAGATAGGTGTAGGTGGACGATACGGGATCGAACAATTGCCGGAAAATCAAAGCCATTCTTCGCCCCTCGCGCGCCCGTAAAAACACCGTCTACCATGTACTATATTGCGTCCCATGGATGAAAAGCCAACCACACCGGACCTTCCCCCGCCCGAAGAGGGTGCCGCCGAGCCGCGGCTGAAGGGCGCAGCCCGTATCGAGGCGTATTTGAAGACGCTGCCCGATGGGCCTGGCGTCTACCGGATGCTCAACGAAAAGGGCGAGGTGCTGTACGTCGGTAAGGCGAGCAGCCTGAAGAAGCGTGTCTCGTCCTACGCCAAGACGGGGGGCCATTCCAACCGCATCGCGCACATGATTTCCGAGACGGCGGAAATGCTCTTTGTCACGACGGCGTCCGAAATCGAAGCCCTGCTGCTGGAATCCAATCTGATCAAGCGGCTGAAGCCCCGCTACAATGTCAGCTATCGCGACGACAAAAGCTTTCCCAACATTCTGCTGCGCACCGATCACGCGTTTCCGCAGGTGCTGAAGCACCGCGGCGCGAAGGGGCGCGACGGCATTTACTTCGGGCCCTTCGCCTCGGCGGGCGCGGTAAACCTCACGCTGAACACCCTACAGCGCGCGTTCTTGCTTCGCTCCTGCTCGGACTCCGTTTTCCAGGGTCGCACCCGGCCCTGCCTGCTGTATCAAATCAAACGCTGCAGCGCGCCATGCGTCGGCCGCATTGACGAAGAGGGCTACGCCGCGCTGGTGGATCAGGCCGAAGATTTCCTCACCGGCAAAAGCCGAGGCGTGCAGGAAGAGCTGGCGACGGAAATGCACCGCGCTTCCGAAGCGATGGATTTCGAGCGCGCCGCGCAAGTGCGCGATCGCATCCGCTCGATGAGCCACGTACAATTGCGCCAGGGCATCAACCCCGCCACCTTCAGCGAAGCCGATGTCTTCGCGCTCTTCCGTGAAGGTAGCCAATCCTGCGTGCAGGTGTTCTTTTTCCGCGCCGGTCAGAATTGGGGCAACAAGCCGTTCTTCCCGCGCCATGGCGCGGATATGTCCAACGGCGAAGTGCTCGCCTCGTTCATCGGCCAGTTTTACGACACGCGGAACAGTCCATCGCTGCTGCTGTTGAGCGAAGAGGTTCCCGAACGCGAACTGATCGCGGAGGCGCTTTGCGTGCGCGCCGGGCGCAAGGTGGAAATCGCCATTCCGGCGCGTGGTGAAAAACGCGAGATCGTCGAGGCGGCGCTGCAAAACGCCCGCGCCCAGCTTGCCCGCAACCAGGCGGAAAGCGCGAGCCAGCGCGCGCTACTGGAAGGCATTGCCGAAACCTTCGGCCTGGATGCGCCGCCCAAGCGCATCGAGGTTTACGACAACTCGCACATCCAGGGCACCCATGCGGTCGGCGCCATGATCGTCGCGGGACCTGAAGGCTTTCAGAAATCCGAATACCGCAAGTTCAACATCAAATCCGAAGAGGTCGCCCCCGGCGACGACATCGGCATGATGCGCGAGGTGCTGACCCGCCGCTTTGGACGGCTGGTGCGCGAAAGCACCGCCGAAGGTGCGGGCGACGACAAATGGACCAAATGGCCCGATCTGGTGCTGATCGACGGCGGCCCGGCGCAGCTTCAGGTAGCGCAAGCGGCCCTGGCCGACGTCGGCGCGGACGATGTGTTTCTCGTGGGCGTGGCCAAGAGCATCGAACGCGAGGCCGGCCGCGAGCATTTCCTGGTGCCGGGGCGGCCGGCCTTCCGGCTCGATGCCAAAAGTCCGCTCCTGTACTACCTGCAACGGCTGCGGGACGAGGCCCACCGCTTTGCCATCGGCACCCACCGCAAGAAGCGGTCCAAGGCCATCGGGGCCAGTCCCCTGGAGGAAATCGCCGGCGTCGGAGCCAACCGCAAAAAGGCCCTGCTCGCCCATTTCGGCTCGGCCAAGGGCGTGGCCAACGCCAGTTTGGGCGACCTTGAGGCGGTGGATGGGGTCAACACGGCCCTCGCCAAGCGGATTTACGATTTTTTCCACCCGGATTAGGGCGGGCTCAAACCTAACCCTCACCATGGCCGGGCTTGACCCGGCCACCTAGCGCGCCCGCGTCTGCGGGCGCAAAAGAATCATTGGCTCGCAGACGCTCGCCTGCTGGATGACCGGCTCGGAGGCCGGTCACGGTGAAGATTGATGCCAGGAAATCCCAAACGGCAGTAGACAGTTTCAAATGTGTGACTTCCACAGCGCGTCTCCTGTAGACTGAACTCATGTCGTCGATCCCCAATGCCCTGACCGTCGGACGCATTGTGCTGGTCCCGTTTTTCGTCGCGGCCTTTTTCCTGCCGCCGGAGCCGGGCCGCTGGATCGTGTTCATTCTGTTTTGCCTCGCCGGCATCACCGATCTGTTCGACGGTATGATCGCGCGCAAGCTGAACGCCGAATCCACGCTGGGCCGGATGCTCGATCCCATCGCCGACAAGCTGATGGTGTCAGCGGCGCTGCTGATGCTGGCCGCCGACGGGACGTTGAAGGGCATTCACTTGATGGCGGGGCTGGTCATTCTGTGCCGCGAAATCCTGGTGTCGGGATTGCGCGAATTCCTGGCGGGCGCCCAAGTCAGCCTGCCGGTGACGCGGGTGGCAAAGTTGAAAACGGTGCTGCAGATGGTCGCCATCGGCGCGCTGATCGCCAGTTCCGCGACCGAGAACATGCTGCCCGGCGTGACCATCCTGGCGCTGGGGTGCCTGTGGGTGGCAACGGCCCTTACGATGTACACCGGCTATGCCTATCTGCAGGCCGGGCTGCACCATGCGCGCGGACCCGCTCGGCCGGTCAAGCGCCCTACGCACAGGACGGCATAGACACGTGAAGCTGCTTTATTTCGCCTGGGTCCGGCAGAAAGTCGGCACCTCCGAAGAGGTGGTGACGCCGCCCGCGTCTGTGACCACGGTTTCCGCCTTGGTCGATTTCTTGCGCCAGCGTGGACCGGGTTTTGAGGCCGCCTTCGCCAATCTGAAAACGGTCCGTGTCGCCGTCAATCAGCGCCATTCCGGCCTGGACGCCGCCGTTGGGCCCGATGACGAAGTCGCGTTTTTCCCGCCGGTTACCGGCGGATGAGCGCCATTCGCGTCCAGACGGCGGACTTCGATCCGGGCGAGGAAATCGCCAAACTCGGCGGCGCCGAAGGCACGACCGGCGCGATTGCCACCTTCACCGGCCTGGTGCGCGGCGATGGCGGCCTGATCGCCATGACGCTCGATCATTATCCCGGCATGTGCGAGAGCGAAATCTCCGCCCATGTCGCCGCCGCCTATACGCGCTGGCCGTTGCTGGCGGTACGCATCGTCCACCGTGTGGGACGGCTGACACCGGGCGAGCGCATCGTCTTTGTCGGCGTCGCCTCGGCGCACCGGCAGGCGGCCTTCGCGGCCTGCGAATTCCTGATGGATTATCTGAAGACCAGCGCGCCCTTCTGGAAACTGGAAGAACGCGAGGCCGGCTCAAACTGGGTCGAAGCCCGCGCCGAGGACGACGCCAGCGTCAAGCGGTGGCAATCACCTTAACTGTCATCCCGGCCGAGCGGAGCGAGAGCCGGGACCCACGGCGCAAACGGCTCGGTGGGTCCCGAATAGCCGCTTCGCAGCTTCCGGGATGACACTATTGGCTGCATTGAACAGGTGGATAGACCGCCCCCTCACCCCGACCCTCTCCCCCTGCGGGGGGCGAGGGGGTGGCAGGCTCAATACATTTCAGATGAAGAAACGCCGCCATGTTCCCTCTCCCCATTTCGGGGAGAGGGCTAGGGTGAGGGGGCGGTCTATCCCCCACGCCAACATCTAACGGCCTGCGTCCTACGCCGTTACGGCGGCCTTTTTCGGCGCCACATGCCGCACGGTTTCCGCGGTGAAATCGTTCATCAGGGTTTCGGTGATCTGGCCGGGCTTGAAGCGGTATTCGCCAATCTCCGACACGGGCGTCACTTCGGCGGCGGTACCCGTGAGGAAGCACTCCTCGAAGCCGGTTAGTTCGTCGGGGTTGATCGCCCGCTCCACCACCGGGATCTGCCGGGCCTTCGCCAGCGCGATCACGGCTTGGCGCGTAATGCCATTCAGGAAGCAATCGGGCGTCGGCGTGTGCAAGCGCCCTTCCTTGACGAAGAAGATGTTCGCGCCCGTCGCTTCCGCCACCAGCCCGCGATAATCCAGCATCATGGCGTCGGCATAGCCTTTCGCCTCGGCCGCGTGCTTGGACATGGTGCAGATCATGTACAGGCCCGCCGCTTTCGCCTGGGTCGGCGCGGTATCCGGCGCCGGCCGGCGCCATTGCGCAAAATCCAGCCGGATGCCCTTCAGCTTTTCCTTGGCGTCGAAATAGGACGGCCACTGCCATGCCGCGATGGCGACATGGATTTTGGTCTGCTGCGCCGCGACCGCCATCATCTCGCTGCCGCGATACGCGACCGGGCGGATATAGCCGTTGGCGATGCCCTGGACCTGGCACGCCTGATAGCAGGCGGCGTTAATCTCGTCTTCCGTGTACGGAATCTTCATGCCCAGAATACGGGCGGATTCGAACAGACGCTTGGTATGTTCGTCCAGATGGAAGATATGGCCGTCATAAATGCGCACGCCTTCGAACACGCAGGAGGCATAGTGCAGGCCGTGCGTCAGTACGTGGGTCTGCGCACTGCGCCAGGGCACCAGCTTGCCGTCGAACCAAAGTTGTCCGTCGCGATCGTCGAAGGGAATAATGCCTGCCATGATGACCTTCCAAAAACCCTGTTTTCCGTGCCCGCCCTGTGGACCTTTAAGGGTAAGGTATCGAGCTTGCTCCTGCTAGGGGGGCAGCCTAAATGTGTCAACCTCAAGCGGTTAACGCCCTATTTATATGAACGCTGCCGACAATCCGCATATCCTTGTCGTCGATGACGACCGCCGCCTGCGCGAGCTGTTGCAGCGTTACCTGTCCGGCAATGGCTTCCGCGTGACGGCGGCGGCGGATGCGTCGGAAGCGCGCACGCTGATCAAGAGCTTTTCCTTCGACGGGATGGTGCTGGACGTGATGATGCCCGGTGAAAGCGGTCTGGATCTGGCCGCAGACCTGCGGACACAGCAATCCGACATTCCCATCCTGATGCTGACCGCGCTCGGCGAGTCGCAGGACCGCATTACCGGCCTGGAACGCGGGGCGGACGATTACTTGCCCAAGCCGTTCGAGCCGCGCGAGCTGGCCTTGCGGGTGACCTCGCTGATCCGCCGCGCCCGCAGCGCCCGCCCGCCCCCGCACCGTGAAGTGCGGATGGGCGCCTGTGTGTTCGACCCCGAACGGGGCGAGCTGATCCGCGGCGGCAAGCATGTGAAGCTGACCAGCTCCGAAGCGCAGATGCTCAAGCTGTTCGCCGCCAATGCGGGACGGCCGTTTTCGCGCGCGGCGCTATGTACGCAGTTGAAAATCCAGCTCGAACGCTCCGTCGATGTGCAGGTGACGCGCCTGCGCCGCAAGATCGAGGAAGACCCCAAGCTGCCGCTTTACATCCAGACCGTCCGAGGCATCGGCTATGTCCTGGTCCCAGACCGCGTTGGATAACACCCGCCGCACCTTCCGGCGCGCGCCGCTGCACCCCTTCCGCGCGCTCAAACGGCTGATGCCGCGCGGGCTGTTCGGGCGCTCGCTTATTATCATCCTGGCGCCGATGCTGATTTTGCAGGCGGTGGTAACGGCGGTGTTCTTCGACCGGCATTACCGCATCGTCACCGCCACCATGACGCGCGGCGTCGCCAACGACATCGGCTACATGGTGATGCTGGAGAACAAGCTGCCGCCCGGTCCCGAACGCGACCGCGAGCGCGAGACGGCAGCAAAACTGTTCGATTACACCGCGCAATTCCATCCGGGCGAGCGGCTGACGCGCACCGTGTCAGAACCGGGCACCGTGCTGGACCGGCAGCTCGCGTATATTTTTTCCAATCAGCTTTCCGAAGCGGTGCGGTTTGATTCGCAAAGCTCCACCGACTACGTGGATTTGCGCGTGCAGTTGAAAGACGGCGTGCTGCGGCTGCTGATACCGCGCGCCCGCGTCACCGCCTCCCAGGCCGATATTTTTGTGCTGTGGATGATCGGCTCTTCGCTGGTGCTGATCCTGATTGCCGTGCTGTTCCTGCGCAATCAGGTGAAGCCGCTGGCGCGGTTGGCGATTGCGGCTGAGGCGCTCGGTAAGGGCCGCACGGTCACGGACCTTCGGGTGCATGGCGCGACCGAAGTGCGCCGGGCGGCATCCGCGTTCATTCTGATGCGCGACCGTATCGAGCGATTCGTGCAGCAGCGCACCGATATGCTGGCCGGCATCAGCCACGATCTGAAGACCCCGCTGACGCGCATGAAGCTTCAACTCGCGATGATGCCGCGCGATGAAGACAGCGCCGCCATGCAAGGCGACATCGCCGAAATGGAGCGGATGCTGAACGAATATCTGGAGTTCGCGCGCGGCGAAGGCACCGAGGGCGCGGAACCCGCCGATTTGAGCGTGATTGTTGCCGAAGCCGTGGCCGATGCCAGCCGCGCCCACGATGCGGCTATGCGCATCACGTTGACGGCACCCGAGCACATGGAGGTGCCGGTCAAGCGCAACGCCATCAAGCGCTGTCTGGTGAACCTGATCGACAACGCACTGAAATACGGCAAGCGCGTACACGTGGAATTGGTGCAGTCCGGCCGCAGCGTGGAATTGACGGTGGACGACGACGGCCCCGGCATCCCCGAACCCCGCCGCGAAGAAGCCTTCCGCCCCTTCCACCGCCTCGACCAGGGCCGCAATCTTCAGGTGGGTGGCGTGGGTTTGGGGTTAGCGATCGCCCGCGACATAGCCCGCGGCCACGGCGGCGACGTGCGGCTTGAGACGAGCCCGATGGGTGGGTTGAGGGCGGTGATTAGGTTGCCGATTTAAGCTGAATTCATTCTCTGAATTTACGCGAATGGTAACATTTCATGATGGTCCATTAGGCCGACTCGGCTCACGATTCGCCCCGGGCGTTTTGGCGAACAAATATGGAACTCTGGCAAACGACGGAATTCAAGCGCTGGTGGGATGAAGATTGGTCGTGGGAAGGCTTAGCCACTAAGTTTAAAAAGCGTGCCCTTAGCTCCCCAAGTGAGCTTGGCGAGACAACGCTGCAGGCGCTTTGGGCTTCTCAACGCAACGCCCTCTTTGAATTAGGTGGCAGAAAATGGACACGCTTCCACCTGCCCCCCTTCACGCCCGAAGGCCAAGCCTGCGAGGCCGGCGTTTGGAACAGGGCAAAAGTTGCGAACGCATTTGACGAGCTATTGCGGAACCTGCCAACAAACTCAACCTATAATCTTACCGAACTGCAACGAGGCGTTGAGCTTACTAATTTCAGCGACCTAAGAGGCTTGGTTTTCAATGAAAAGATGCTGTTGTGGGGGCGTCAGCATGCCCTCGCTGGCGATTTTGGCAGTACCATTTTCTTAGATAACGCCTCATTCCCTGCGAACATTGTCACCTTATTCAGCAATGCGATATTTTGTAAAGAAGCTCTCTTTCGGGAAGTAACCGTCCACATCCCTGGCGACATGAGGGGTGCAGCGTTTTTCGCCGATTCAGATTTTTCGTCATCCACCTTTAGATTCGGCAGCGATTTTTCGGGGGCAGTTTCGAAAGGATTACAAAAATTCTCGGGAACAAACTTCTATGGGGCAACAACCTTTGACGAGGCACATCTCGAAAATGCTGCCTTTGATGGCGGATCCTTTCACGGAGATGTCTCTTTCACAAAAGCAAACATTACAAATCTCAGATTTTCAAATCAAACCTTTAGCAGTCATGCGGACCTCTCTAATTCTCATATTATTTTCTCCGTCTTCCGCCAATGCAAGTTTGCCGAAGCAAATCTGAGCCGCGCTGAATTTGGCCGAGTGAAATTCATATCATGCCAAACATCGGACGACTTTGACTTATCAGGAGCAACATTTAATGGTGACGCATCTTTTGAAGAAAGTGCCTTCATGGGGCTCTCGCTCAAAGGTGCCACATTCAAAAGCAACTCCCTGTTCAGGGCGATCAAACTAAAGGGCGAGTTGACGTTCACAGAAGTGACGTCACAAGGGTTGGCCGCGTTCAAACACTCAGAGTTTGCTGCGTCCGACTTTAGCAAGAGCGACTTTCGTGAAGCTGACTTTTCAGATTCGATCTGGTCTGGCACCTTGAACTTTAGCGATTCTCGCTTTGCGGGCACAATTACATTTCGTGGCTCACAGACCACTGGAGAGCTTCAGGCAATCAAGACTAAATTTAATGGCTTAGCGTCTTTCAATAGTTGCAAATTGAGTCGCATCCGATTCACCGGTGCGGAGTTCTTCGAGGCCTGCACGTTTAGCGATGCTGATTTTGGGAACGCTTCGGCATTTTCAAATGCCATTTTTCACTCAGATGCAGATTTTTCAGGAAAAACTCCATTTGCCAGCACCGCATCCTTTAGCGGTGCACATTTCCAAAAGAGAGTGAATTTTTCTAATCGTAAATTCACGGATACTACGGATTTTTCTGGCGCTATTTTTGAAGGCACCCCTAAGTTCGAAGGGGCATTCTTGCACGAAGACACGACATTCAGCGGATCTAAGTTCAACGAAGGTCCAGCGCCGCTCAGAGCATCGTGGCTATCAACACCAATTCGGACATCGGCATTTTCAGACGGTTGGTTAACTCAATACAAAAGTGCAGCTTTTTCGTTCCGCCGAATTCCACCGCTACTTTCTTTGCGTTGGCCTGGCATGCGACAAGCGCGGCTTAGTCAAGATCGGGCAACTGAGCAATTCGAGACCGCATATCGCACATTGAAGCGATTATGCGCCAATATCGGGAACCACGAATACGAGGCTAAATTCAATGCTCTCGAACTTAGGGCTAAGCGTGCCCGAAGCGATCAACCACCGATAGAGCGATTTCTGAGTTTTGCGTATGACAAAATTTCAAATTACGGGCAGTCCGTACAAAGGCCTATTACAGCGCTCCTTTTTGGTTGGGTAGTTGCTGCAGCCCTTTATCTTAGTTTCTTGATGCCTCCTTACAGTCGAGACTTCCCAGGACTGAATTGCACGAATATTTCGATGCACACTTTGTCATATTTGAATTTGTTCGGCGAGGTGTTCGTAGCAGTGGGACGTCAGTTCCTTCCATCCCTATTCAGTCCCATTTCAGGGGCCATCACCGCCCCCGACTGGCTTCGATGCGCTGCAGCAAGTCATCCCGTTTTGTTCTTTGCAATCGGAATTGCTCAGACAGCTTTCTTTTTGTCATGTGCAGGCCTGTTCTTGATAGCGCTGCGGCGACGATTTCGCATTGCAAGCTAGCTGCAATCGTCGGGTTGAAGATTGCCGCTCGGTGCTCTAGAAACCCGCGGCGATTTCTGTCGAGGCGTTGGAGTTTTCATGACGAAGAGCAGTTTCCCTTGGTTGCCTGCTTCCGTGGTCGCAGTGGCCGGAGCCGCCGTCGTGGCGTCCTATGTCGTTCCGGTCCTGGCTCAGGACCTGCCGGCCGGTCAGGGCCGTGAGGTCGTGGTAAACATCTGCGGTAGCTGCCATGAGCTTGACTACATCACCAACAGCATCGGCTTCAGCCGGGAAGACTGGAACACCGTCGTCGAGTCGATGATCTCCATGGGCGCCACCATCAAGCCCGAGCAGGTTCCGGTGATCACCGACTACCTCGCCAAAGCCTTCCCCCCGAAGCAGAAATAAGCACCGCCCTCGGCTCCTATAAATCGCGGGAGCAAAGTGTACCACTGAACCGGCTTTGATTTGGCTGCTGGAAGGCGGCGGCAAAGTGTACCGGTCCTGCTAGGCCGTCTTTATGTCTTGAAGGGCATGGAGGGGCTGGAAGGATGTTCACAGTGGAACTTTA
>CANJBZ010000019.1 GCA_947473475.1 Alphaproteobacteria bacterium | reverse complement strand
TGATGCTCGATCCCGCACCGGCCGCCGCGATGGTGATGTTACCGCCTGCATTGGCCAGCGCGATGATGCCCGAACCGCCCGTGCCCGTGACGCTGTTGTTTCCCGAGAGGGTCACAGTGACGTCGCCGGTGCCGTTGCCAAGAACCCGCGCCTGCACGCCCGTTCCCGCTAACGCGGTTGCGCCGGTGACATTCACGCCGACGCTTCCGGCGCCGCCCGTGGTGTTGGCATCGACGCCGAAGATTCCGCCACTCGTCGTGCCCGTGCTGGTAACGCTGACCGCACCGCCACCGCTGCTGGCCGCCAGAGCCGCGCCGGTGGTACCCGTGAGATTGCCCGAGAAATTGCCGGTTACAGTGGCAGCGCCTGCGGCCGCCAGATTTACGCCGTCCGTGCCGACGATCAGGGTGCCGGCCTGCGAGTCTACCGTGATCGCGCCCGCGCCACCCGCCGTGCTGATCTGGACGCCGCTTCCGCCTGGGGATGTGCCGCCATCGACAGTCGTTCCCGAATTGTTGATGTGGACGGTGACCGTGCCTGTGCTTGCCGTCGAACCGCTGCCGTAATCCTGGCCGACATAAATGCCGCCATTCGTGCCGGTGACGTCATTGTTGGCATTGTAAATGATAGCCGCCGAGCTGCCGTCGAGCTCAACAGCGGCATCGCCGACGACGACGCCATCCTGTGTCACGGTCACAGCGCCGGTGGCGTCGATAATTCTCAGGCCCGCGCCGTTCGCACCAAAGGCCGTACTGGTGTTACCGAGGTCGTACGTGACGCCGCCCGTTCCGCCGTTCAGCAGCACGCCTACGTAGCCGGAGACGTTTCCGCCGGTTTGGGTGACCGACAGCAGACCGGCATGCGCGGTCGCATCAAGTCCATCGGAATCGGAGTTCGTGGCATCGGCTGTCAGGTTGCCCGAGAACGTAATCGTGACGTTACCGCCGCCGGTCGTCGAAGCGTGCAACGCATCGCCGCTCACAAATGTCGAACTGACATTCCCGGTGCCGAGTTTGACGTCGACAAGGCCTACACCCGTCGTACCGATCTGTATGCCGTCGCCGATGATGCTCGAAACCGGGACAGGGTGATTGTTGGTTGCGAAGTCAATCGAGACATCGGCACCGGTATTTGTCAGTAAGATGCCGGGGGTGTACGTGCCTGCCGTGTTGGTGACCGTGCTGCCATTCGGACCAAGGGCGCTAGACAAGACGATGTCGAAACCGCCGGTCCCGCTAATTGCTATTCCGGCATCCACATTGGCGGCAGTGACGAAATTGCCCAGAAAAACAGAGACGTCTTGGGTCTGCGTATCGCCGTTCGAATTCGTTTTGTAATCGATACCGCCGCCGCTCGTGCCCACGCAAAGTTCGCTGCCAGATGTCGCACCGGCGACCGTTGTGCCATTGGCAAGGTCCGCAGCGCACGAAACCGCCGCCGCCATCGCCTCATCGGGCGTCAGCAGAATCCCGCTCATCGCGATGCCGGTACCGATCACGATCGGCACCAGCATCATTCTTGCCTTGGCGAGACTGAAAATGGACGCGCCATTGAGCAGATTGCCACGGCGAGACAGCACGACAGAGCGGCTTTCCATAAAATAACTCCCGATGAGCGTACGCACCCCCCGTAGGGTGCGAGCTTCAATTAAAACTGAGTACAAAACCCCCAACGCGAAACGCGACGCGGCCCCCCGTCTTCCCATGCGGAAGAGAGTCGTCCCGATTCACCTTGAACCTTAACGTCGTAAAACGTCCAGTCAACCATGCCTTCGTTGTAACCCCTGGCTATTCCAGCCAAACCTGGAAAGCCCGGTAGGCCCTAACAAAACCTAAAAGAATTTCTAAGCGGTTAAATCGATTTACCCTTTAACCCTGACGCCAGCGCCCAATCGTGACTCAACGCATTGTAGTTAATGCCTTTTTCGCGCAGTACCAAAATGGCACAGGGCGGGCAGCGAAATTTTTTCGCTCTTTGTGAGGCCTTGCCCTACGGGCGTTCCACTATTTGATGCGCGGGCGCGGTGCTGTGTCGCGCCCGCCACATCCGCAAAAAAATATTCTAAGCCCCTATGAACGCTCACAAGCCTAGCTCCGGGGACTGTGCCGGCGGACACATATTCCAGCGCAAATCGCAGGCCATATAGAGCACGCTGACGTACACCGGCCGCCGCTAGGGTACCGTAGCGCCCGCATTTAAGCATAAGGGCGCGAATTCATTGCCAAATACCCCGCAAACCGGCCGAACTACAATTGCGCGTAATTATACCAGTGGCCCAGATTATCGGCTCCTCGTGTCATGGCCCGCAAAGCTTGCCCCGCACGTGATGCGGGGGCGGCCCATCCTGGGGAACGTAGGACTCATCAGCGCGCTGACGCGCGCTTGCTGGATGCCCCTTGTCAAGCAGGGCCATGACAAAAGAGGCCGGATCAAAGGTCGTTGCTGAAAGAAAATTTGGTGGGCCCGGCTGGTATCGAACCAGCGACCCCCTGATTAAAAGTCAGATGCTCTACCACTGAGCTACGGGCCCGATGGGGGGAGCAATAAGGCCCACAGAGGACGGGGTCAACCTTCCGCGTCCTCCATTTGGGCGCGGCTATAAAGCCTGTGGAATTCTGTCGCGAAGGCGGAGGCAGTACCCGCCGCGATGGCCGCACGAAGTGCGCGCATCAAATCCTGGAAGAATGCCAAATTGTGCCACGTGAGCAGCATGGAGGCGATGATTTCACCCGCTTTAACCACATGATGCAGATAGGCGCGGGAATAACTGCGGCACGCCGGGCATCGGCACGCCGCATCCAAAGGGGACGAATCGTTGGCGTGCCGGGCATTGCGTAGATTCACCGGCCCGTCCCACGTGAAGGCCTGACCGTTGCGGCCTGAACGCGTCGGCAAGACACAATCGAACATGTCGATTCCCCGCATCACCGCGCCGACAATGTCGTCAGGCTTGCCGACGCCCATGAGATAGCGCGGCCTTTCCGTTGGCAGATACGGCACAGTTGCGTCGAGAACCCTAAACATCGCGCCCTGCCCTTCGCCCACCGCCAGCCCGCCAACGGCATAACCATCGAAGCCGATGGCCCGCAGGTCTTCCGCGGAGCGGGCGCGCAAGTGCGGATAGACGCCGCCCTGCACGATGCCGAAGCAGGCATGGTCCGGCTGCTCGCCAAAGGCGGCTTTGGACCGCTTGGCCCAGCGCATCGAAAGCGCCAGGGATTTTTCGATGGTCTCTTCCGTGGACGGAAAGGGCGGGCATTCATCCAGCACCATCTGGATGTCCGAACCCAGAAGCCGCTGGATTTCCATGGCCCGCTCCGGTGAGAGGAAATGTTCGGAGCCGTCGATATGCGAGCGGAAGGAAACGCCTTCCTCTTTTATTTTGCGCAGCGACGACAGAGACATCACCTGGAAACCGCCGGAATCGGTGAGGATAGGCCGCTGCCAATTCATAAAGCGATGGAGCCCGCCCAGCGCGGCGATGCGCTCTGCCCCAGGCCGCAGCATCAGATGATAGGTGTTGCCGAGCACGATCTCGGCGCCGGTTTCCGCGACACTTTCGGGCAGCATGGCTTTGACGGTCGCCGCCGTCCCGACGGGCATGAACGCAGGCGTGTGAATGGGCCCGCGCTTGGTGGCGATAACGCCGGTACGCGCGTGACCATCCGTACCAAGAATATCGAAGCGATGGCTCATGATGCCGCCCGGAATAGCAGAGAGCCATCGCCATAGGAATAGAAGCGGTAGGACTGCCCAATCGCTTCCGCATAAGCGGCTTTCATCGTTTCGGTCCCCGAGAACGCACAGACCAGCATGAACAAGGTCGAGCGCGGCAGGTGGAAATTCGTCAGCAGCACATCAACGCATTTGAAGCGATAGCCCGGCGTGATGAACAGCGCCGTGTCGCCCCGAAAAGGATGCACGCGTCCCGTTTCGTCCGCCGCCGATTCCAGCGTGCGCAGCGCCGTCGTTCCCACCGCCACAATGCGCCCACCGGCCGCGCGCACGGCGTTCAGGCGTTCCGCCGTGTCGGGTGACAGCTCCGCCGATTCGGCGTGCATGCGGTGATCGTTGGTGTCATCGACATTCATTGGAAGAAACGTTCCCGCACCGACATGCAAAGTGACGTGCGCGCGGGCGATGCCGGCCTCTTCCAATCGGCCCAGGAGTTCCGGCGTGAAATGCAGGCCCGCCGTCGGAGCCGCCACCGAGCCGGGTTCGTCGGCATAGACCGTCTGATAATCCGCGATGTCCTGCGCATCGGGCTTGCGCTTGCCCGCGATGTAGGGCGGCAGCGGCGTTTCGCCTTCCACCGCAATAGCCGCGTCCAGGGCTGCGCCGTGAACGTCGAAAGCGATTTCAATTTCCGCGCCCTCGCGCATGGTAATGCCGCCCGAAAGGCTGGCGCCCAACAGGATGCGATCTCCAGGCTTTAGCCGCTTTGCCGGACGGACAAGCGCGCGGAATGTGTTCGGCGCGGTGCGCTTGTGCAGGGTGACTTCGATCTTCGCGCCCTGGCTTTGTTCGTCGCGGCCGAGACGGCGGCCGTGCAGCCGGGCGGGGATGACTTTCGTATCGTTGACCACCAGCACGTCGCCACGCCGCAGCAATTGCGGCAGTTCCCGAATGATGTGGTGTTCGCGCGCGCCATCTTCCCGCACGACCAGCAGCCGCGCGGAATCGCGAGGATGCGCAGGCCTCAGCGCGATGCGATCGTCCGGCAGATCGAAGTCGAACGCATCGACCCGCATGCATCATTCCTCAGCCAATTGGGGCTCTCTCGGAGCCGCGCGAAAAGAAGGGGAACCACAAAGGGCACAAAGGAGACACGAAGTTCACAAAGGGGTTTCCGCACGACCCGCGCTTGAATTTCTTTGTGTCCTTTGTGTCTCCTTCGTGCCCTTTGTGGTTCCCCTTTTTACTCCGCTCACCCTACGCTTTGTAGCACAGCGGCAATGACGCGGTCCTGGGATGCTTCATCCAGATAGGGATGCATCGGCAGGCTGACGACGGTTTTGCTTAGAGCATCGCTGACCGGTGTCGGCGCGCTCGGATAATGCGCATAGGCGCGCTGCCGTCCGAGCGGGATTGGGTAATACACCGCCGTGGGCACGCCTGCGTCCTTCAGATCGGACTGCAGCTTGGCGCGGTCCTGCACCTGAAGCGTGTATTGCGCCCAGACCGATTGCGCGCCTTCGATGACGCGCGGAATCACAATGCGGTTGCTGTGGCCAAGGCCGCTGTTGTAACGGCGGGCGACACGCTCGCGCGCCTCGATCTCATCGGGGAAAATCTTCAGCTTTTCGATCAGCACGGCTGCCTGAATCGTGTCCAGACGGGAATTCAGTCCGATGCGCGCATGCTCGTAACGATCCGTACCCTGACCGTGCATACGCAAGGACAGGAGAATTTCCGCCAACCCATCGTCATTGGTGAAGCAAGCGCCGCCGTCGCCGTAACAGCCGAGCGGCTTGGCCGGAAAAAAGCTGGTGGACGCCGCATCGCCGATGGCGCCCGTGCGGACATTATCCAGCATGCCGCCGAAACCTTGCGCGGTGTCGCACAGCATCGATAGCCCCTCGCGGCGGGCAATCGGCTCCAGTTTGCGATAATCGGCGGGTTGGCCGAACAGATCGACGGGAATAACGGCTTTGGGCCGTAGCTTGCCGTCGCGCTTCACCAGCGCGATGGCGGCTTCCAGACTGGCCGGGTCCATGTTGTAGGTGCCGGCAAGCACGTCGACAAAAACCGGCGAAGCACCCGCCAGCGCAACAACTTCGCCCGTGGCCGCGAAGGTGAACGACGGCACGAACACCGCATCGCCCGGACCGATATCCCAAGCCCTCAGTACAAGGAGCAATGCATCCGTGCCGTTGGCGCAGGCCACCGCGTGTTTTACCCCGGCAAAGGCCGCAAGCTGCTTTTCCAGCGTCGCGACCTGCGGGCCCAAAATCCATTGCCCACCCTCGACGGCAGCGGTAATGGCGCGCGCGAGCGGCTCGCCTAACCGTTTGCGCTGCGCCTGCAAGTCGATGAAGGGAATCGGATCGGGCATATTGGTCCTATGTGTCATGGCCCGGCGTGACCGGGCCATCCAGCCGCCGCGTGTCTATGCGGCGAATGAGTCCTGCACCGCCTGGATGGCCCGCTTTTGCGGGCCATGACAAGGAAGGGCTTCAAAGCGTCGGTATCATTCCGCCCCAAACCGGCGCAAATCACGCGATGTGACGAACGGTTTCGAGCCGTTCAGGGCAGCGTCATGCTGATGATTTTGTCGGGATTGGCGACCGAGCCGTTATCGTCCGAGCTGCCCTTTTTGATGGAGTCGATATGCTCCATGCCTTCGATCACCTTGCCCCATACCGTGTACTGACCGTTGAGCCAGGGAGATTCATCGAAGCAGATAAAGAACTGGCTGTTGGCGGAATTGGGGTTGCTGCTGCGCGCCATAGAGCAGGTGCCGCGCACATGCGATTCGCGCGAGAATTCCGCCTTCAGATTGCCCTTGCTCGATCCACCCGTGCCTGTGCCCGTCGGATCGCCCGTCTGCGCCATGAAGCCGGGGATCACCCGATGAAACACAACACCGTCGTAAAAGCCTTCGCCCGTGAGTTCTTTAATGCGAGCCACATGGAGCGGCGCCAAATCGGGCCGAAGCTCGATGACGACGCGTCCGGTCTTAAGTTCCATGTGAACGATGTTTTCGTTGTCGGCCATTGTGTTTCCTTTCTTAGAAGCAGCTAAGCGCCGGATGCGGCAGCCCCCTGCCACAAAACGGCATGCATGGCGCAGGCGTCAGCCTTTCTTCTGCCGCGCCGCAATTCGAGTTTTAAGCACCTCGGCAACGGTTGGCGTCGTGAACGCCGACACATCGCCACCGAACGAGGCGATTTCCTTGACCAGCCGGGAGGCGATGGCCTGATGCCGCGGATCGGCCATCAGGAAAACAGTTTCGATATCCGGGTCCAGCCGCTGGTTCATGGCGACCATCTGGAACTCGTATTCGAAATCGGAAACGGCCCGCAATCCGCGAATAATCATGCGGGCGCCGATTTTGCGCGCGAACTGTATCAGCAGCGAGTCGAAGGTTTCGACCGTAATCGTGGCGGCGCCGTTGCCGGAAAAGCGCGCCGTCTCGCGGCGGATCATTTCCATGCGCTCTTCCAGCGTGAACATCTGCGTCTTGGACGGATTGTTCGCAATTCCGATCACGAGATGATCGACCAGCTTCACGGCGCGCTGGACGATATCGAGATGTCCCAATGTCACCGGATCGAACGTGCCCGGATAAAGCCCCACGCGTCCGGCGTTCATTCTTCGCTGTCCCCCGAACTGTCTGCAATGCGCTCGACCGACACGACGCGTTCGCCATCGTCCAGGCGGAACACGGTAACGCCCTGTGCCGAGCGGCGCTGAATGCTGATCTTCCCCATTGGCACGCGGATGGTCTGCCCCTGATTGGTGATCAGCATCAAATCATCCGAATCGTCCACCGGGAAGGCGCCCACCACAGCGGTGTTCTTCGCGCCCATGGTCATCGCCACGATGCCCGAGCCGCCGCGTCCCGTAACGCGGAACTCATAGGAGCTCGTGCGTTTTCCGAAGCCCTGCTCCGAAATAGCCAGCACAAATTGTTCGCGCCCGCCAAGTTCGCCGTAACGGTCGGACGAGATCACCGCTTCTTCGGTGCTCTCCTCGGTTTCATCATCGGAAACCGCGTCCTGCTCCTCGCCCACGGTTTCGCCTTGGGCTCTGCGCATGGCAGCGGCCTGGCGCAGATAGGCACGGGCTTCGGCGGGGGTGGCGTCGCTATGGGCCAACAATGCCAGGCTCACGATTTCATCGCCGCTGGCCAGCTTGATGCCGCGCACGCCCGTGGATTCGCGCCCTTTGAAGACGCGGATGTCGGTCACGGCAAAGCGGATGCATTTGCCGCCGCGCGTGGTCAGCAGCACGTCGTCTTTCTCCGTACACAGAGAAACCCCGACAATGCCGTCGCCCGCGTCGAGCTTCATGGCGATCTTGCCGCTCTTGTGGATGTTGGCGAAATCCGAAAGCTCATTGCGCCGCACGTCGCCCGTTTTGGTGGCGAACAGAACCTGCAGCCTGTCCCAGGTGCTTTCGTCGTCCGGCAGGGGCAGCACGGTGGTGATGCGCTCGCCCGGCTGCAGCGGGAGCAGGTTCACCATGGCCTTGCCGCGGCCCTGGATGCTGGATTCCGGAAGGCG
Organism: Alphaproteobacteria bacterium; assembly: GCA_947473475.1. Lineage (GTDB taxonomy): Bacteria > Pseudomonadota > Alphaproteobacteria > Micropepsales > Micropepsaceae > CAIYRG01. The sequence goes on along the minus strand of CANJBZ010000019.1, from coordinate 75,312 downwards.
CCAGACTTTCAGCCGGTACACCATGCCGATGGAGGAAAAGAACAGCAGCGGCGCATGCGTGTTGGCGGCGAAAATATGGGTGACGAAATCTTCCTCGCGGGTGGCCATGCCGGCGCGGCCCTTACCGCCGCGGCCCTGAACGCGGTATTCCGCCAGCGGTGTACGCTTGATGTAGCCGGCATGCGTGACCGTAACGGCCATGTCTTCCCGCTCGATCAGATCTTCATCTTCGAATTCGGTTTCGGCTTCGGCGATTTCCGTTCGGCGGGGCGTGGCGAATTCGTCGCGCACCGCCGTCAATTCGGCCTTCACCATCGCCAGCACGCGCGGCAGGGAGCGCAGAATGTCGAGATAGTCCGCGATGGCGCGCGCCAGCTTTTCGACTTCCTCGGCAATTTCGGAAATGCCCAGAGCCGTCAAACGCGCCAGCCGGATTTCCAGAATCGCTTTGGCCTGCTCCTCGGTCAGCCGGATCGTGTTGTCTTCCGCAACCACGTGGCGCGGATCGGCGATAAGCGCGACCAGGGCCGCGACATCTTTTGCCGGCCAAGCGCGCTCCATCAATTGCGCTTTGGCCGTGGCGCTGTCGGGCGCCGCCCGGATCAGGCGAATCACCTCATCGATATTTGCAACCGCGATGGCAAGGCCGACCAGCGTATGGGCGCGCTCGCGCGCCTTGTCCAAATCGTGCCGCGTGCGCCGCGTGACCACTTCCTCGCGGAACAGCACGAAGGCCGCGATCATTTCCTTCAAATTCATGAGCTGCGGGCGGCCGCCATTCAGCGCCAGCATATTCACGCCGAAGGTCGTCTGCAGCTCGGAGAAACGATAGAGCTGATTCAGCACCACTTGGGATGACGCGTCGCGTTTCAGCTCGATGACCACGCGCATGCCGTGGCGGTCGCTTTCGTCGCGGATTTCCGAAATGCCTTCGACCCGCTTATCGCGCACGAGATCGGCGATGCGTTCCTGCATACGGGCCTTGTTCACCTGATACGGAATTTCCGTAATGATGATGGCCTCGCGGTCCTTGCGCAGCTCCTCGATGTGCAACTTGGCGCGCATCAGAATCGAGCCGCGGCCGCGGGCGAGCGCCACACGCGGGGCATTACGGCCGATGATGATCGCTCCTGTCGGGAAATCCGGCCCCGGCACAATTTCGGTCAGGCTTTCCATGCTGATCGAAGGGTCTTCGATATAGGCCAGGCAGGCGTCGATCACCTCACCGGGATTGTGCGGCGGAATGTTGGTCGCCATACCGACCGCGATGCCACCGCCGCCGTTTATGAGCAGATTGGGGAAGCGTGCCGGCAACACGACCGGCTCGCGTTCGGAGGCGTCGTAGTTTTCCTGGAAGTCGACCGTGCCCTTTTCCAGATCTTCGGTCAGCGCATGGGCAACCTTGGCCCGGCGTACTTCCGTGTATCGCATGGCCGCCGGAGGATCGCCGTCCACCGAGCCGAAATTGCCCTGCCCGTCGATCAGGGGCAGGCGCATGGAAAATTCCTGCGCCAAGCGGACGAGCGCGTCATAGACCGCCTGATCGCCATGCGGGTGATATTTACCGATGACATCGCCGACGATGCGCGCCGACTTGCGGTACGCCTTGTTCCAGTCGTTGCCGTTCTCATGCATCGAATACAAGATGCGCCGGTGTACGGGCTTCAACCCGTCGCGCACATCGGGCAACGCGCGGCTCACGATCACGCTCATGGCGTAATCGAGATAAGACCGCTTCAGCTCGCTCTCGATGGCGATCGGATTGATATTGCCGCCGCTGGGAGAACCGCCGGGTGGGACGTCTTTGGTGCCGTCTTCGCTCAAAATCTAACTCTCTGGCCCCACGAGCGTGCGGGCCCTGTTTTCCGGGTACCGATTAGCACTTGGCTTCCGATTCGAACAGCTTCGTTTCACCGCACCGCAGCAGGGCCGAGAAGCCGCTGCATCTCGGCCAGGACGAGGCCGATATCGTAGGCATACATGCGCCGGCCGTTCTCGCTGTCCAGATAGCCGAAGGTGATGCCCAGGACGGCTCCGGTTCCGGCGTCCACAACGGGGCCGCCGGAGAATCCGGCCCCCGCATTGGCTGCGAAGACCAATGCGCGCTGTGACGAACAATCCGGGCAGCGCGCCTTCACATATTCATCGCGGGCGATGACCTTGCCCGATGCTTCACGCAAGTGGCGATCGCTGCCCTGGCCATAGGCAATCACCGCATCGCCGATATGCGCCTCGCCGGCCGGCGGCGCGAGTGGCGAATCCGTCCGGAAGAACAGCAGATCATAGTCGCGGGACCGCGCCAGCAGACGGTCTGGCGCGATGAAGTTCAAATTATGATCGTTGGTCACCGCGATATTGGGGGCGATCGTTATCGCCGCGCCCCAACTCGAAAAGACCAAATCATAGCTTTGGGCCAACGGAATGTAGGCCGTCATCAGTCGGGGATCGATGAAACCCTGGGATGCCCGGCCGGCAGAGCACGCCAGGAGCACCGGCGCCAATATCGCAAGCCCGGCGGTCCAGAAGCGCCGCACCCATTCCCCCTGTCACGATACCGTGCCGGGCAGTTCCCGGCGCGGCATCGCCCTATCAGAACGGAATTTCGTCGTCGAGGTCGTCGCGCTGGAAGCTGCGGGCGCCTTCGCCGCCGCCCGCCATGGCAGGACGCTCCATCCGCTCGCCACCGCCACCGCCGCCACCACTGCCACCGCCCTCACCGCCACGGCCATCCAGCATGGTCAATTCGCCGCGGTATTTCTGCAGCACGATCTCGGTGGAATATTTTTCCGAGCCGTCCTTATCGGTGTATTTCCGGGTCTGAAGCTGGCCTTCCAGATAAACCTTGGCGCCCTTTTTCAGATATTGCTCGGCCACTTTCGCGAGGTTTTCGTTGAAGATCACCACGCGATGCCACTCGGTCTTTTCCTTGCGCTCGCCCGACGCCTTGTCACGCCAGCTCTCCGAGGTCGCAATCGAGAGATTGACCACGGGATCGCCGCTTGTGAGCCGTCTGACCTCGGGATCGCGCCCGAGATTACCGACCAGAATCACCTTGTTGACGCTGCCCGCCATCCCCATCTCTCCTTTTGCTGAGGCCGAAAGGTAAGCTCCGGCCGCGACTTGTGCTACCCGTGTATGCGCAAAGGCTTGTGGACATCGCTCTTGACGCGCAGTATAGATCTAACGTGTGTTCCTGTTTTGTTCAAGCCTGAGCTTAACTGCTGGGAAAATATCCGTGAGCAAGGAAGCGCAAAAGCGCGCGAGCAGCCCGTCCGATAGACCTGAACTGCGGAATAACTGGCGGGCAGAAGAATTAGTCGCGCTCCTAGGGCTGGCGACTCACGCCTTGACTTATTTTTCCGGGGCAGCGTCGCTTGCTGTCATCCTGGGGATCAATGGTTTCGATTTGAATCGCTATCTACCAGCGCCTTGGGCTTGGACCTCCACTTGGTCACTGCTCTGTTTGGTAACAGCAGTGACTTGGGCAATGTTCTTGGCAGCGCGATTGTCGATTTTAAGGGAACGTACCCTTCAGAACGAAATGTCTATACGACGCCTCGATGCGCTAAAGGCTGATGTAGACAATACATTGAAGGAACTCCGCGCCGAGTCCTAGAGCGGATACCGCTTATGTCCCCCGACGACGATCTGGAGCGATGGCTTCGAGAATTCGATCAGCAGATCGGGCAGCTGAAAGCCGAGATCGCCGCCGACTCCCCGTCCAATCGGCGGGAGCGGTCCATACTCCTCGGAATATCGGCGGTCACAGGCATTGGAGGTTTGATCTTTGCCGCTCCCACCTCCGGCTTATCGCTGATATTGGCGGTTCCGGGACTTTGGCTCACGGCGAGAGAAACGATGAAAGATAGCCAGATCGCCAATCGGGCTCGCGAAGCCGAGAAGCTGATATCGGCGCTGGAGATCAAGTACGCCAAAGTCCGCGCCGAGCTGGAGCGCCGCCACGGCGGGAATCCCGGTCGATGACTTCCACACTCCGTTATGCTCAAAGCACCAAATGATGCACAAAAATATCTCGGTTCGCGGCGCCCGCGAGCACAATCTGAAAAACGTCGATGTGGACCTGCCCCGCGACAAACTGGTGGTCATCACCGGCTTGTCGGGTTCGGGCAAGTCCTCGCTCGCCTTCGACACGATCTATGCCGAAGGGCAGCGGCGCTATGTCGAGAGCCTATCGGCCTATGCGCGCCAGTTCCTGGAGATGATGCAGAAGCCCGATGTCGATCACATTGACGGGCTGTCTCCCGCCATCTCCATCGAGCAGCGCACGACCTCGAAGAACCCGCGCTCTACCGTCGGCACGGTAACGGAAATCTATGATTATCTGCGCCTGCTCTATGCGCGCGCGGGCATCCCCTACTCGCCCGCGACGGGTTTGCCGATTGAGAGCCAGACCGTCAGCCAGATGGCCGACCGGATCATGGCGCTACCCGAAGGCACAAAGCTGTATCTGCTCGCCCCCATCGTGCGCGGGCGCAAGGGCGAGTACCGCAAAGAGCTTGGTGACCTTCAGAGAAAAGGTTTCCAGCGGATCAAAATCGACGGGACCCTTTACGATATCGATCAACTGCCGGCGCTCGACAAGAAGCTGAAGCACGACATTGACGTGGTGGTCGACCGGGTGGCGGTCAAGGCCGATCTGGGAAACCGCCTGCCTGATTCCATCGCCACCGCGCTCGAATTGGCCGAAGGGCTGTTTGTCGCCGAATTCGCCGATCAGAAGGAAAAAGGCGAGCCCAAACGAATCATCATGTCGTCGAAGTTCGCCTGCCCGCTTTCCGGCTTCACCATTCCCGAAATCGAGCCGCGGCTGTTCTCGTTTAACAACCCGCACGGGGCCTGTCCGGAATGCGATGGGCTTGGCGTCAAGCTTTACTTCGATCCCGGCATGGTCGTGCCGGACGAGAGCTTTACCTTGCGCAACGGCGCCATTGCGCCCTGGTCGCGGTCGTCTTCGCCCTATTACCTGCAAACGCTGGACGCGATCACCCGGCACTACAAGGTCAGCCTGAACACACCGTGGAACGAACTGCCCAAGAAAGTGCACGACGTCATCCTGTTCGGCTCGGGCGATGACGAAATCAAGTTTTCCTATGACGACGGTTCGCGCCGTTACGACATCAATAAGCCGTTCGAAGGCGTCGTCGCCAATATGGAGCGGCGTTACAAGGAATCCGATTCGGCCTGGGTCCGGGAAGAACTGGAACGATTCCAATCCGAAAGCCCGTGCGAGATCTGCCACGGCTACCGCCTGAAGCCCGAAGCGTTGTGCGTGAAGCTTGCGGGCAAGAATATCGGAGAGGTTTGCAATCTTTCCATCAAAGCGGCCGACAGCTGGTTTGCGGAATTGAACCCGCAGTTGAATGCGAAGCAGAAGGAAATCGCCGCGCGCATTCTGAAGGAAATCCGCGCCCGGCTGTTGTTCCTGAACAATGTCGGTCTGGAATATCTGACGCTGGCGCGGTCATCCGGCACGCTGTCCGGCGGCGAAAGCCAGCGCATTCGGTTGGCCTCGCAGATTGGATCGGGACTGACCGGCGTGTTGTACGTGCTGGACGAGCCGTCCATCGGGCTGCATCAGCGCGACAATGCGCGGCTTCTGGAATCGCTGAAGGGCTTACGCGATCTCGGTAATACCGTGATCGTTGTCGAGCATGACGACGAAGCCATCCGCGCCGCCGATTACGTTGTGGATATGGGCCCCGGCGCGGGCATCCATGGCGGCCATATCATCGCCGAGGGCGTGCCCGCTGAAATCATGGCCAACCCCAAAAGCATCACGGGACAATATTTGTCGGGCGCCAAGGCCATTCCCATACCGGCGGAACGGCGGCGCGCGAACCACAATCGCTGGCTGAAAGTCGTGGGCGCAACCGGCAACAATCTGAAGAACGTGACGGCGGAAGTGCCGCTGGGCACCTTCACCTGCGTCACTGGCGTTTCCGGCGGCGGCAAATCCACCCTGACCATCGAGACCTTGTACAAGGCCGTATCGCGCAGGCTGAACAATTCGCGCGAGCTTCCGGCCCCGCACGAAAAAATCACCGGCCTCGAATTCCTCGACAAGGTGATTGATATCGACCAATCGCCGATTGGGCGCACGCCGCGTTCGAACCCGGCGACCTATACCGGCGCATTCACGCCGATTCGCGAATGGTTCGCCGGTTTGCCGGAAGCCAAGGTACGCGGTTACGGGCCGGGGCGCTTTTCCTTCAACGTCAAAGGCGGACGCTGCGAAGCCTGTCAGGGCGACGGTGTCATCAAGATCGAAATGCACTTCCTGCCCGATGTTTACGTCCAATGCGACGTATGCGGAGGAAAACGCTACAACCGCGAGACGCTGGATGTGAAGTTCCGGGGGCTATCGATTGCCGAGGTCCTGGACATGACCGTGGAAGCCGGCGCCGAATTGTTCAAGGCGGTGCCCGCCGTGCGCGAGAAACTGGACACGCTGACGCGCGTGGGCCTGGGCTACATTAAGGTCGGGCAGCAGGCGACGACGTTATCGGGCGGCGAAGCGCAGCGCATAAAACTCGCCAAGGAATTGTCGCGCCGGGCGACGGGGCGCACACTCTATATTCTGGACGAGCCGACGACGGGCCTGCATTTCGAAGACGTTCGCAAACTGCTTGAAGTGCTGCACGAACTGGTCGATACCGGCAACACGGTGGTGGTGATCGAGCACAATCTGGAAGTCATCAAGACCGCCGATTGGCTCATCGATCTCGGCCCCGAAGGCGGCGACGCCGGCGGCGAAATCGTCGCATCCGGCACACCGGAAGCGGTGGCGAAAGTGGCGCGCTCTTACACCGGGCAGTACCTGAAACCCATGCTGAAAAAGCCGGTACGGGCGACAGCCGCGGAGTAGTGTGAGCCCGCCCCGTTCTGGTAGAATGGTTGCTATGATGACGCGAGTTTGGGACCAACTTCTGCAGCGTGTGCAGTCCTGGCCGGATGAGGCTCAGGATGAACTCGCGGAAATTGTCGCTGAAATCGAGGCGGAGGTGAAAGCATCGCCTTACGAAGCGTCCCCCGCTGAATTGCTGGGTGTCGAACGCGGATTACGGGACGCTGCCGAAGGCAAGTTTGCGTCTCCAGAGCAGGTTGAGGCCGTGTTCGCGAAATACCGGCGGTGACAACCGTCCGCTGGACCGATGCGGCGCTGGCCGATCTGGACGACCTCCTCGCCTACACCGACGCAAATTATTCAAGCTTGACGGCAAAGGTCGAGTTGCGGATTCGAACCGTGGTGCAACGCGTGGCACGCAGACCGCAAAGCGCACGGCGCCTTGAGCAGAATTCCGATGTCCGCGTAGTGCCTGTTCTGCGATACCCCTTCAAAATCTTTTACCGGGTAATCAGAGACGAGATCCAAATTCTCCACATCCATCATGCGGCGCGCCAATGAATCTCTCGGCGCGGCAGGCGCCGCGCCACTGGGTGGGCGGCTCGGAGGCCGCCCATGGTGAGGGGTTTTGTTTTCACTCAAACCGAAACGATCCTACATTGCCGTCCGAACCGGCACCCGACGAGGCTCTGCATGTCCGCGCAGGAAATCCCATCCGCCTATGAGGACGCCAAGCGTGCGTGGGACGAGGCGAAACTGTCGCCGCTGTGGGAAAGCGCGGTGGCGTTTCGCGAAACGGCATCCGCGCCCGTGGCTCTGCATTGGCAGTGGAGCAAAATGCGGCCGCTTGTCGACCGCGCCATTGAACTGGTCTCGCCCAAAGATGTCGAACGCCGCGTCCTGATGTGTACCGATCCGTCGCTGAATTCGTCGCGCCGCGCCACCACGACCAAAGGTTTGAACGCGGGGTTGCAAATCCTGCTTCCGGGCGAGCGCGCCCGTCCGCACCGTCACACCATGGACGCCATCCGCTTCGTGCTTGAAGGCGAAGGCGCCGTAACCGTGGTCGGGGGCAAGGAATGCCCGATGGCGCAAGGCGATCTGGTGCTGACGCCGAGTTGGTGCTGGCACGAGCATGTACACTGCGGCGACAAGCCGATCATCTGGCTCGACGGTCTCAACAGCCCGCTGCATCGCTATCTCGGCACGGCGGACTTCGAGCCGGGACCGGTACATGATCTGGCGCCAGCAACCGGCGATGCCGCGTTTCAGGTGCCAAACATTCTGCCTGTGGCCGACGCGAATCCACGCCACTCGCCCGTGTTCCGCTACACCTATGCGGCGGCGTCAGCGGCTGTTGAAGCCGCGCCCATCGGCAAAGACGGCGCGCGCCGCGTGAAATACGCCAATCCCACGACCGGCGGCCCGGCGATGGCGCTGATGGATCATCAGCTGGTGCAACTCGATCCCGGAGTTACGACGCTTCCGTTTCGCAGCACGTGCAATGCGATTGTTGCGGTGGCGGAAGGCCAAGGCACATCGACCATCGGCAACGAGACATTCGCCTGGGGACCGAAAGACGTTTTCACGATGCCGCAAGGCAATTGGATCGTTCATCGCAGGGAGGCGGAAAAGGCCCGCCTGTTCGTCTATTCCGACCACGAAGTCTACGCGCGGCTGGGCCTGCTGAAGGAAGAATACGGGAACAAGTGATTTCTCGCGGAGCCGCGGAGAAGAAAAAGGGGAACCACAAAGGACACCAAGGAGACACAAAGGACACGAAGAAGAAGTTGACGCGCTTTGCGCGCCGGAATTTTCCTTTGTGATCTTCGTGTCTCCTTTGTGCTCGTCGTGGTTCCCCTTTTTCTTCTCCGCGACCTCCGCGGCTCCGCGAAAATCCCGTTATTTCACCAACGCGGTTGCGGCAGCGGTTTCGTGAATTCGAACGGCACCAGAACGTAGGCGTCGTTGGAATGATCGCCCCATTGCGGCGTTGCCAGCGGCTTGGGGTTGCGCACCTGTAAATGCAGCTTGCCTGCGTCTGCAAACGCGGCCTTTGCCACACTGACCTCAAGCTCCGTGCGGCTCACGACCTTCGTCGGCACCGGCTTGCCGTTCACCAGCACTTCGCTGCCGCGCACGAAGTTGAACCCCGTCACCCGGATGGTCGTATCCGCACTGCCGCGCGTCACGGAGTGCGGCGCAATCGCCTCGATGCCGGGCGTCGGCCCCAACTCGGAGTCCAAACCGCCGGCATTGTTATAGCTGCCGTTCAGCACATTCGGCCGGAACGTTGCCCGCTTCAGCCCCTCTGCCCAATCGGCGCCTTCAACATTGTTGTCGAAATCGTGCAGCACGGAGTTGTTGAACATGCCGCCTTTGTAATTGGCGTGGAACGCACGGTCGACGACCTTGCCGTCCTTCACCACAGTGCTCACCTTGCGTAAGTTCAAAATGTCCTGCTGCGGATCGGCATCGACAAGAATGACATCGGCGAATTTGCCCGGCGCAATGCGTCCAACGTCAGCGATTCTAAAACCATCTGCTGTCCAGCTTGAGCCGGCTTGTATCGCCTGCATCGGCGTCAGCCCGACGTCTTCCACAAACGCCGTCATCTCCTGATGCACGCCCAGGCCCGGCTGCGTCTGCGGATCGTCGGACGCGGCTACAAGCCGCCCGCCCGCATCGACAAACCGCTTCAGATAGATCATGTGGTTTTTGAACCCGAGGGTACGCACCTGAAGCTGCGCGGGTGTCAAATATGTCTCCGGCAATTTGACGTTTTCGTAGACCTGGCGCAGCGAATATTCGGGGAAATACGCCTTCAAGCCCGGCAGATTGGCGAAGTCGCGATCTTCCTTCTGGACCCGCGCCCAGTTCTTGTGGAAGCCGCGGCCCGTCGCCATCAGATCGGGCTCAAGCAGCATCTGGCGCGAGACCAGCGTCTTAATCAGCTCATCCGCCTTCGCATCGTCCATCTCGGAATAGGCGTCCGGCGGAAGCCCGATATAGGTCGCCCATTTGGACGGGTCTTTGGCAATCTGGCTGCCGGAATTGCCGGTATGGACCAGCACAATGCCCGTGCCCATTGCCGCCACTTCGCGGGCGCGCGTCTGCGGTCCCATGGACCGGAAGTCGATGCCTTTCCCGAGGCGCTGCGCTTCGGCAACCGCGGGCGCGAACACGTCGGGCGGACCATCGCCGTTCTGGAAGGTAATGATGTCGGCGCCCGCATCCACCATGGCGCGGACATGCGCCACGGCTTCTTCGCCGTTATGCGCAACGCGCGTGCCGTCACCGGGTTTGTAATTGTCGGGCTTCTTCGTGTCGGGCCCCGGCCCGTCGATCGTGACGATGGTGTGATAGAGACGCGGCCCCGGATAAATGCCGTGATTGATCGCGTCGCGCTCGGCCAGCCCCTGATTGTTGCGGCCGCCGCTGACCATGACGGAGGTGATGCCGTAATAGAGATAGGCCTCGCCGTAATGCCAATTGTAGTTTCCCTTGGCGTCGATCAGACCCGGCAAAATCCATTTGCCGTTGGCCGAAATGACGCGCGCGCCTTGCGGAATTTGCACCTGACCGGCAGGCCCGGCCTGCGCGATGCGATTGCCCTGAATGACGACAACCGCGTTGGGAACGGCGGGGCCGCCATTACCGTCGATCAGCGTGCCGCCCTGAATCACCAGCGCCTGTTGTCCTTGCGCCCCAGCCGGAAGCGTGGGGCCAAGCGCCACGCACAGTGTAAGAGCACACGCAGTAAGTAATCGTTGCATTATCGTCCTCCCATTCTTTGAAATGATTTTATGCGCCACTGCCTCGCGATGTAAGGCTCCCAATACGCCGGATTTCAAGCGGCGCGGGCAACGTAGATATGCGTCGGAAGCGTCATCGGGGCGCCGCCGTCGCGATCCGGAATCGATGTGCGGCGGAAATGCTCGACCCGCTCCGCGACGGTGAAGCCCGCCTGCTGCAGCAGAGTTTCCACGTGATCCTCCGTCACGACAGCGTCCGACCAGACATGCTGCGCCTCGGCATAGGCTTCGAGCCGTCCGCGGAATGCGGCTTCGCTCTCGGGCAGAACGACATCGCGCTGTTTGAGAGCGTCGAGAATGCGCTGTGCATAGTGGCTGGGCGGCAGCCGCTCCGCTGTGGTCTTGGAGAGGCGCACGCGGTTCACCAGCACAAACGTGCCGCCGGACGCCAGCGAAGCGCGGATGTTGCGGAGAAATGCCGGATGGCGGTCCAGTGGGATCAGCATGAGGATGTTATGCGCGAAGGCGAGATCGTGGCGCAGCTCCAGCGGCGCTTGTGTCAGATCGACCTTGGCCGTCGTGACGTCGAGCCCATGCGCCTGCGCGTACGCCCGGCAAACCGACAGAGGCGTTCCGCAGCGGTCCGAAACGGTGATCGGCACAGGCTGCGCGCGCATTGCCATCGCCGTCATGGCGAGCAGACCGGCATCCGCCGCGCCTGCGATCAGGATGCGCTTGCCCGCATGGGCGCGAATCAATGGCTCCACAATATCCCGGTCGGCTTCGAAGCTGGGATTCTTGATGCCGGCCAGCCGCTCATAGCCCCACAGCGCGTGATAACCGTTGCAGCCGGCGCAAGCCTTCCCCGCAATCCCGAACGCGTGTTCGGCCAGCAGGCCAAGATTTTCGGCAGGGTTGGATTCGCCAAGGGTAGATAGGGCTGACTCGGGCTGTGGCATGTGGCTTTCTCAGGATAAGCAGCACGTGGCCCGCGCCGCTAAAAATGTTATGAGCTTCCCGATGTCCGAACAAGCCCGGCGCCTTATGCGAAATCGCGTTCTCGACACGCTGCATCTCCTTCGTCCGAAGGTGTTAAGAGATGCAACGTCGCGCCAGCTCTTCGATTGGCAGGTGCGGCTTGCCACCGGCGAAATGGCGAGTCCCGCCGATGTTGCCGCCAGGCAATTGGAGCGGTTGAAAGCGCTTGCCGCCTTCGCCGCGCGCGAAGCGCCCTATTGGCGCGAGCGCCTTCATATCCAGGACATCGCGGCGGCGCAGACCTTGCCGGAGGCGCTGGCCGCCATTCCCGTTCTGACGCGCGCGGATTTGCGCGATCACCCCGGCGCGCTGCGCTCTGAAAACCTGCCACCGCGGACGCAGCTTGCGCCGCAGCGTTCGTCTTCGGGTTCGACGGGCATGGTCGTGGCGGTGGATACAACCAATGTCGCCATAGTCTGGCAAAGTGTGCTGACCTTCCGGACCCAACTTTGGGCGGGCCGCGATTTGGAGGCGTCCATTGCGGTCATTCGCCGCTACCCGAAGGGGAAAGCCGAACTGCCGGACGGTTTGATAGCGCCGCATTGGGCCCCCCCTGGTGTGTTTCCGTTCCCGACCGGCCCGGCGTTTCATCTCACCACCCTGAACAACAGCATCGCGGATCAGTGGGATTGGCTCGCCCGCATGCAGCCAACCTATCTCATGACCTATCCCTCGGTGATCCGGGCTTTAGCGGAGCGGGCGCGCGCGTTGGGCCGGCGTCTCCCGTCACTGAAGGCCATCACCACAGTCGGCGAGCAAGTCGATCCAGACCTACGCGCCATGGCGGTGCGCTATCTCGATGCGCCGATCAGCGACATCTATTCCTCGGAAGAGGCCGGCGTCATGGCGCTGCAATGCCCGATGTGCCCGTCCTATCACGTGCAGGCCGAGGCGCTCATTCTGGAAGTCGTGGACGATGACGGCTTACCCTGTGCGCCTGGAGAACCGGGCCGCGTCGTGGTGACGCCGCTGCACAATTACGCCATGCCGCTGTTTCGTTATGAGATCGGCGACTACGCGGAAATGGGCGAACCCTGCGCCTGCGGCCGCGGTCTTCCGGTGCTCACGCGCATCCTTGGGCGGCGGCGCAATATGCTGGTGCTGCCGAATGGAGGAAAATTCTGGCCGTCATTCGGGGCCCGCGCGCTGCAGAAAATCGTGCCAATGCGCGAGCATCAATTCCGGCAGATTGCGCCCAACGTGATCGAAGCGCTGCTGGTCACCGAAGCCCCGGTGACGCCGGAACAGGAAGAAGAAATGCGCGGCATCCTGGCCCGCGGACTTCCCGTGCCGTTCGACATTCAAATCCGCTGCGTCGCGGAAATTCCGCGCCCGGCAAGCGGCAAGCATGAAGAATTCGTCTCGCTGCTGGATCAGCGCCCTACGGGATAGCTTGTTTGGCGTTCGCGGGCGGGGCTGAGGCCACAATCGGCAGCGACTGTTGAAACAGCCCCCGGCTACGCACAAAGCGCTTAACAGGAGCGGTAACAGAGCGATCGCGCGGCCCATTCTTGAGCAGGTCCGCAATATCCGGCGAATACGCAACCTTGCCCAAGCTTTCGAATTTCTCGTGATTGCTCTCGATCATGGAAGGTTCGTAAAGATAGTTGACCATCATGCCCAGCGATTCGGCGATTCCACGGTGGCTGCAATTGGCCGCCCAATGCAGCCGCTCCAGCCGGGCTCCGTTGCCGAGATGAAAGCGCGCGACGGAATCTTGCGGTCCCGCACCATCGTTCGGGTCAGTCAGATACGTCGCCAATAGCTGCAGAAGAACACGCTTGGTCGCCGCATCCGCAAGCGAAATAGCGGGCGGATTGTGCGTGCCTAGCGCGGCTTGATCCGCTGCCATGCGTATGGCGTCGCGTTCCTTTTCCGGCAGGATATTGTCACCAACCAGGTATTTCGTCAGCCAACCGCGGAAACCCGGAACCGGCGACAGCGTGGCGAATTGCTTCAAGCCGGGCAGCTCCGCACGCAGCTCTTCCACCACTTGTTTAATGAGGAAGTTTCCGAAGGAAATGCCGCGCAAGCCGGGCTGACAATTGCTGATGGAATAGAATATCGCCGTGTCTGCTTTGCCGATGTCGTCCGACGGACTTCCAACCCTAAGCAATGGCTCGATGCTCGATGCAAGGCCCCGGCAGAGAGCCACCTCGACAAAAATAAGAGGTTCTTCGGGAAGAGCGGGGTGGAAGAACGCGAAACAGCGACGGTCAACGGCGAGACGGCGGCGAAGGTCGTCCCACCCCCGGATCTCATGTACCGCTTCGTAAGCGATGACTTTCTCCAATATCGCAGCGGATGTGTTCCAATCGATACGCCTCAGTTCCAAAAAACCGCGATTGAACCAGGACGCGAAAAGATCGCGGAGGTCCTGCTCAAGCGGCATCCATTGCGGACGTTGCCGCATGTCCTTCAGCAGGTACTCGCGCATGCGCACCAGAACCGCTGTGGCTCCCGGCGCTATATTTAAGCGGCGGATGAGTTCCCGGCGCGGCGACGCGGACGCTACGGCCAATTCGTTGGCCGTCTTGGCCGAAGGGGCCGCGAGATAGGCTTCCGCCGCGGCCTTTAGACGAAAAGATTCGGGAAGAAAATTTAACGCGAGATAATCGTGGAAGGCATCGCGCGCGGCCTTCGGCAAGTTCCGGTACAGACCCGTGACCGCGACTGCCCGGGCCATGTTCGTTGCCTCGCCGCGCGTTGACAAAAGATCGGCGGCAAGAGCATCGATACGATCGAATGCAGCCTGATCCCCGGAAAGGTGCAAGAGCCTTCTTCCGCGCTCCGCGACAGTGTCCCAGAATTTCATAAGCCGCGTTGTCAGCAATGAAAACTCCCGTACCGGACCAGGTCCATGTTAACGGACTACGCTCATCCTGAAATCTCGCAGAAACCCGATAAATATTCGTGACGGTATGGAACAAAGCCGGGAGTGGCGAACGAAGGTTGGGTTAACCTTATCGCCGGACTGGGGCTATCCTGCATCGTGCCGAACAGCGGGGCTTATCGCTCGGGCGAAGTGCGCGCGCGGTAGGCAAAGGCCGCGCCGCTATAGAACAACCCCGAGCCCAACATGAAGACGATGGCGCTGAAGATTTGCCAAGGCAACAGCTTCTGCTCCATGGCCTCTTCCGCTTTGTCGAAAAATTCCGTGGGCGTGAGGGCGCCGAAATCCGTGCCAACCACCGAGCGTAGTATCGCTGCCTCCGCGCCGAGCACGAGCAGCAGAACGGGCAAGCCGAGCGCGGCAACCACCGCCAGCACGCGCCAGACATTCCCCTTGGTCAGTTCATGAGCACGGCGGAGGCCGCCTTTTTCTTCGAGGGTTACCACCGCCGGCAACAGGAAGCCCATTTGTGCGATGCTGATAAAGGCGTAGATCATCCCGGCCCAAGCAACCAACGCGGCCGCTATACTGGCGCCCGTGGGTGTCATCTGTTCGGGAGCGTTCAGCGGCGTACCGGCAATCAGAAATGCCGCCAGCGCAACGCCTGCGGCAAGAAGCAGCAACGCGACCGACGCCATCAGAAAGCGGATATTGGCGCCGAGCATCCGCCATTCGCTCCGCCCGGCCGCAAAATAGAGCAGAAGCACTCCGGGTGGACGCTCACGGCCTTCACGGCCGTTCACCTGCCGGGTAATCGCGATCGCCACGATGGATGATGCATAAAGCGTCACGGCCAGACTGACGATGGAGAGCAGAAGATAGCCCACCGCGGTCTGCGCATCGTTCGAATCCAGCAAAGCCCGGTTTTCGAACGCATACAGCCGCGTGAGGTAATTCACCCCTGCAAAAAGCACAGCAGGAATCCACGAGATTCCGACAACGGTGCCGATTTCCTGGACGAGAAAACGATAGGCGAAAGCGATCGTTGGGCCGACCGGTATTTTCTGCATAGGACTCCCGAAGGCGAAAGCGCCGGACACTAGGGGGCCTGGAGCCCCCATGACAATTGCCGTGAGCCTCAGTTCCGCGTTATCTGGAGTTACCATGAACGAAATTCACATCATAGGCGGGGGGCTGGCAGGCAGCGAGGCGGCATGGCAGGCCGCTGAAGCCGGCATTTCCGTAACCTTGCATGAAATGCGCCCCGTCCGCATGACCGAAGCCCACGAAACCGAAGGGTTGGCCGAGCTGGTCTGCTCCAACTCGCTGCGCTCGGACGATTGGGAAAACAACGCCGTCGGACTGTTGCACGAAGAAATGCGGCGGGCGGGCTCGCTGATTATGCGCGCTGCCGATGCGCACAAGCTGCCGGCGGGCGGCGCGCTCGCCGTGGACCGGGCCGGGTTCTCGGGCGCGGTGCAAGCGGCCCTGGAGGGGCATCCCAACATCCGCATCGCACGCGAGGAAATCGCCGATCCACCAGCGGACTGGGAAAACGTGATCGTCGCGACCGGCCCGCTAACCTCAACGGCGCTCGCGGACAGCGTGCGTGCCCTGACAGGACAGGAGTCCCTGGCCTTCTTCGACGCCATCGCCCCGATCGTGGAGCGCGATTCGATCGATTTGACCGTCGCCTGGTTTCAGTCCCGCTACGACAAAAAAGGCCCCGGCGGCGGCGATGCGGACTACATCAACTGCCCGATGGACGAAGCGCAATATCGCGGCTTTGTGGCGGCATTGATCGCCGGCGAAAAGACCGAATTCAAAGAATGGGAAAAATCCACGCCCTACTTCGAAGGCTGTCTGCCCATCGAAGTCATGGCGTCCCGTGGAGAGGAAACACTGCGCTACGGGCCGATGAAGCCGGTTGGCTTGCGCGATCCGAGGACGGAGCGGCGGCCGTTTGCCGTGGTGCAGCTTCGGCAGGACAATGCGCTCGGCACCCTGTGGAACATGGTGGGCTTTCAGACGAAGCTGAAGCACGGCGATCAAACACGAATTTTCCGGACGATTCCCGCCTTGGAGAACGCCAGGTTTGCGCGGCTGGGCGGCATACACCGCAACACGTTCCTGAATTCGCCGCGCCTGCTGGATGGTGAATTGCGGCTGAAGGCACGCCCGGCGTTACGATTTGCGGGCCAGATCACCGGCGTGGAAGGTTATGTGGAATCCGCGGCCATCGGCTTGCTGGCAGGACGGTTCGCATCGACGCAGGCGCGCGGTGAGACCATGACACCGCCGCCGCCGACCACCGCCTTGGGCGCGCTGCTGACGCACATCACAAAGGGTGCAGACGCCACGACGTTTCAGCCGATGAACGTGAATTTCGGCCTGTTTCCGCCTCTGGAAACCGAAACACGCGGCCGCGACCGCAAAAAGCTGATGGCCCATCGCGCCATCGCCGACATCAACACCTGGCTAGGCCGCAAGGCAGCGGCGGAGTGATGCCTTCCCTTGTCTTCCCCCGTGTTTACGGGGGAAGTGGCGCGCGCAGCACGACGAAGGGGGCGCGGTGCAAATCACTACTCAGGCGTTTCAGAATTTTTTGGTCGCACCTCCACAGACCGAGCGCGCGGTCGCCCCCTCCACCGCTGCGCGGCCCCCCTCCCCCGCTTCGCAGGGGAGGAACGTCTTACCGGCCCAATGTCGCGGCGAGCATCGCGAGCTGGCGGCGAAATACGGGGACGTCGGTGCTGTCGCTGAAGGGGGGGAACCCTGGGCGCATCAGCCGTTTCAGATAAAGCGGAACGAGAGACGCCGGCAAAAACGCAGGGATTCCCGCGCGGGGCCTTAACGTCTTCGCTGCACCGAAATGTTCGCGCGCCCGAGCTGCGGCGGCGCCGATCAGCGCCGTCACTTTGTCGTCCATAATTCCGGAGAATATCTGCTCCTGCGAAATACCAGCCGCACGCAACGCTTCCAAAGGCAACATCAACCGCCGCGCGCGTGCGTGAAACGGCAGCGCACGCAACAATCCCGTCAGCGCATAGGCGATACCCGCGTGATGTGCTGCCGCATCGACCGCATCCTCCACGCCCACAATGCGCGCAGCCAGCCGCATCACATTTCCGGCGGTGGCGTCCGCATAAGCGTCAAATTCTTTCCACGTTTCGAAGGGGGCTTCGAGAAGATCGTTTTCACGGGCGTCAATCAGCCCGTCCAGGACGGCGCGCGGCAGTTGATGCGCCGCAAGCGTTTCGGCCATCGCTTCCACCACATCGTGGCGGCGCACATGTCCGGCGGCGATTTCATCCAGCGCATCGCGCCACCATTGCAGGCGCATCTGGCCCATCATCGGCTGGGTGACGGTTTCAGCGGTCTTGGCGACTTCATAGTTGAAAGCGAACAGCGCAAACATGTGCGCGCGGCGTTCCGCCGGAACGAACAAGGCCGCCAGATAGCGGTCGTAATCCGCATTGCGGACGAGCGCTTCACAGGCAGAAAATGGATCCGGGCGCACGTCAGCGGATCGGGCCAAGACCTATGACGTCCCCGCCTGGATGGCCCGCTCGCGCGGGCCATGACAGGAAGGGTTCAAGCAAGATGCGGCGCCGCGACCATGCAGAACGACATGGGGATCGAGAGCATGGTGTTGGTGCGCGAGAACAGACCAGCGGTACGCGCGGCCATCTGCTTCTCGGACGCGGGCAGGTCGGGGAACGCATTACCAATGTTCAGCGCCCGCTGCTGGTTCGGCCAAATGATGAACCAGACGTTGAACCACATGATCGTGCCCAGCCACATGCCGATACCGATCAGGATGCTGCGCATGTCGATGAAGCCTTCGAGAGCATCGAGCGTGTAGGCGTTCAAGAGCTGGCCATTCAAACCAGCCAGAATGATGCCGAAGGCGAGCGTCGACATCGCGCCCCAGCGAAACCAGAACAGCGCTTCGGGTGCGATAAACCGCGACACGCCGCCTTTCAGTTCATCGGGGATTTTCGGCATCGTCGGCGTCTGGACGAAATTGAAATACCAGAGCATGCCGATCCACATGATCCCCGACACGATATGCAGCCAGCGGACGAGGAAAGGCCAGAAGACGAAGTTGTTGTATTCGGTCTGACTCAGATAGATCAGGAAAACGACGAACGCGAGCGCGAAACCGGCAATAACCGTGTTGCGCAAATTCAGCAGAATGGTTGCAATCATTGGAACCTTCCCCCGCAGTTTCTTGGAATTGTCAGAGATATCGTGAGTAGTGAATGGTGAATAGTGAGTGGAAAGAAATCTCTACTCACTATTCCCTACTCACTACTCACCTATTTTACAGCACCAGCAGTTTGGGACGGCGGCGGCGCATCCAGGTCACGACGATGAGGCGCGTGACCATGACCGCAGTGAAGAACGAGGTGACCACGCCCAGACCCAAGGTCACCGCGAAGCCGCGGACCGGCCCGGTGCCGACGGCGTACAGGATGGCCGCCGCGAGCACGTGGGTCATGTTGGTGTCGATAATGGTCGCCGTGGCCCGGCGGAACCCCGCATCGATCGAGGCGATGACGGTTTTTCCGGCGTGCATTTCCTCACGTATGCGTTCGTAAATCAGCACGTTGGCATCCACCGCCATACCCATGGTGAGCACCATGCCGGCGATGCCGGGAAGCGTCAGAGTCGCCTGCAAGCCGGTCAGAACGGCAAGCAGCAACACCATGTTGACGGCCAGGGCGATGGTCGCGAAGACGCCGAACAGGCCATAGGTCGCCACGATGAACACGATAACAGCCACCAGGCCACCGATGGCGGCGAGTTTACCCGCCTGCACCGAGTCCGCGCCCAATTCGGCGCCGACCGTACGCTCTTCAATTACGGTGAGGCCCGCCGGCAGCGCGCCCGCGTTCAGAAGAATAGACAGATCGTTTGCCGTCTCCGCCGTGAAATTCCCGGAGATTTGGCCCTGTCCACCCAGGATGGGCTCGCGGATCACGGGGGCGGAAATCACCTTGTTGTCGAGCACAATGGCGAACGGTTTGCCGACGGCGGCCTTGGTGACGTCGCCGAATTCTCGTGCGCCGCGTGTGTCGAAGCGGAAATTCACCACCGGCTCGCCGCCGCGCGGATCGAACCCGGAGCTTGCCTGCTCCAGCCGGTCGCCGGAAACCATCACCCGCCGCTGTACCAGAAAAGGCTGCGTGTTGTTGCCGGCTTTGTCTTGTTCATAAAGCAGCTCGTCCTCCGGGGGGACGCGGTTCTGCGGCGGCATCGCTGCCTGGACGTTGCCGGCGGTATCCACCAGCCGGAACGTCATCTTCGCCGTCGTGCTGAGCACGCGTTTCAGTTCTTCGGGATTCTTCAGACCGGGCACCTGCACCAGGATGCGGTCTTCGCCTTGTTGCTGAATGGTCGGCTCGCGGGTTCCGAGCGCGTCGATGCGCCGGCGCACCACTTCGATGGATTGCGTGACGATCTGGCCTTGAAGCTGCCGCTGATAGGCCTGTGAAATCTTCAGGCTAAAGGCGCCCGACCCATCGTCGGTCATGTCGTATTCATTGCCGCCCAACCCGACGAACGTTCCCGGAGGGGATGCGATGTCTTTCAGAATTTTACGCGCGGCTTCAAGCTGGGCGGCGTCGGAAATACGCAGCGAAACGCTATCGCGAGCCTGATCGAGCCCGGTGTAGTTGATGCGCGCCTTACGCAAAGCGGCGCGGATGTCGCCGCGGATCGTCTCAAGGCGCTCCTTGACGACGCCGGGCATATCGACTTCCAGCAGCAGATAAGAACCGCCCTGCAAGTCCAGGCCCAGATTGACGGTAGAACGCGGCACCCAACTCGGGAGAGAGGCGCGGTATGAATCCCCGATGAAATTCGGCGCGGCAAAAATCGCCCCGATGAGCAGGATCAGGAGGACCGAAATGGTTTGCCAGCGGCTGACGTAAATCATGGGTCTGCCTTCCTTAGCTCTCGCTCTTGTCGGCGCCCCGTGAACGCACGTCGCTCAGCGTGCTCTTGAGCACCCGAACCTGCACATTGTCGGCGATTTCGACCAGGACCTCGCCGTCGTCCTTTACCTTCGTCACTTTGCCGAGAATTCCGCCGGATGTGACGACAGTGTCGCCTCTTTTAACGCCCTCGACCAGCTGCTGGTGCACCTTCAGGCGCTGCTGCTGGGGACGAATCAATAGGAAATAGAAGATTCCGAACAGCAGGAGCAGCGGAACCATCGTGGAAATAAGCGGGTCGTTGAGATTCATTTTGTCTTTCTCTAGGGCGCTTTCGAAACCCGCCCGGCCTTGGGGGCGGAATATAGCCCGTAAGCCCTCCTTTGCAACCGACCTGAGCTTGGGTTAGGGAACGCCCCATGTCTGAGATTTCCGAGAAAATGGAGCAATTGCTGGAGCGGATCGCGGTGGCGCTGGAAGCGCGCCGTCCGGCCCCGGCTGAGAGTTTCGACGCGCAGCTGAAAAGCGCGGACGCCTTCGTCTGGGAGGCGGAAGGGGCGCAATTGGTGCCGGTAAAGCGGGTCGCCGCGCTGCCCATGGTGCTGCTGAAGGGCATCGATCTGGCCCGCGACACGCTGTTCGAGAACACACGGCGTTTTGCCGGCGGGCTGCCCGCCAACAACGCCCTGCTGTGGGGCGCGCGCGGCATGGGCAAAAGCTCGCTGGTCAAAGGTGTGCACGAAGCTGTGAATGACGGGCGCGAGGCGGACGACCGCCTGGCGCTGATCGAAATCCACCGCGAGGACATCGTCTCGCTGCCGCTGCTGCTGCGGCGCGTGCGCGGGTTGAAGCGCCGCTTCCTGTTGTTCTGTGACGATCTCTCCTTCGACCACGACGACACCAGCTACAAATCGCTGAAGGCGGCGCTGGAAGGCGGCGTCGAAGGACGGCCACCCAACGTGCTGTTCTACGCCACGTCCAATCGCCGCCACATGATGCCGCGCGAGATGATGGACAACGAACGCTCCACGGCGATCAACCCCTCCGAGGCCGTGGAAGAAAAGGTCTCGCTGTCGGACCGTTTCGGACTGTGGCTCGGATTCCACAATTGCGGTCAGGACGAATATCTCGCGATGGTGTTCGGTTACGCCGCGCATTTCAAACTGCCGCTGGAAGAAACAGCGATTCGCCAGCGCGCCATTGCCTGGGCGGCGGGACGCGGAGGCCGCTCGGGCCGCGTCGCCTGGCAATTCATCCAGGACTTAGCGGGGTCGCTGGGTAAGCCGCTGGGATAAAAATCCTTGTCCCGATTTACTTGGACGCCGCCAAATACGGTTTGGGATTGATTGCTTTGGTGCCGAAGCGCAGCTCGAAATGCAGTTGCGGCTCGGAGACATCGCCCGTCGCACCGGCATAGGCGATGACCTCGCCCCTCGCGACTCGCTGGCCCCGCGTCACGGCAATCGTGTCGGAATGCGCGTAGGCAGTGATGAAACCGTTGTCGTGCTGGATGAGCACAAGATTGCCGTAGCCTTTCAGCTCGTTGCCGACATAGCTGACCGTCCCGTCAGCCGCCGCATGAACCGGATCGCCGCGTTTGGCGAGGATGTCGATCCCGTCATTGCGCGCGCCCGCCGCATCCGGCCCGAACTCCGAAATGATCTGGCCCTGTAACGGCCAGAGAAACGTCGTGTTGGCTTTGGGATCGGGCTTGTCGGACGTGAACGAGGAGAGCCAATCCATGTCCATAAGGAACGGGTTTTTCGCCGGTGGATTGTTGGCAGGCGCGGACTTTGGAATCGGAGTGGCCTTGGTCACCTGCACCCGGGAGGTTGGCGCCGCTTTGGGACCCTGCGGTGCGGGAGACTTAGGTACGTCGCTCGCCGTGACGGGAGGCGCCGGCGATGGGCGCAGCGATGCGGGCGATGCATAGGCGGGAATCCTGATGCGCGTTCCGGCTTGAAGCTGACCGCCAAGGGCAAAATCGTTCATGGCGAGAAGATCGTCTTCCTTCACGCGATATTGCCTCGCGAGCCCGCTCACCGAATCGCCGGGCTGAACAATGACCGTGAAATAGGACCCAGCTGCCGGTACACGGGTGGAGTCGGAGCCGGCGCAGCCAGCGAGGATGATCGCAAGCATTGCGGCGGAAGCCCTAAGCGTTCGTGGAATAGACCGGCCCGTCATGGCGCCAAGTTCCCGGCAAATAAGGTGATTCGCCGCTAACCAATCTAACCGATCGCCGTCAAGAGCGTTACTCGCCCGTCCGCAGGGGACCGGCGGCTTTTCGGAAGCGGACTGTGCTCTGCTTTCCATCGCCAATAGCGATCGGCTTTTGCTTCTTGGAGGCCCGCGCCAGCTTCGTCAGGGAGCCGTCCAATACGCCCGCGAGGCGTTGCTGCTCACGCAGTTCGGTCAAATCCAAATGCAGCGGCGTTACCGAAATGGCACCTTCCGCTATGGCGTGAAGGTCCGTGCCGCGCTCCGGGTCCGAAAAAATCCGCTTGAAGCCAACCCAGAAATACGTCCGGCCGCGAGCGTCTTTGCGCTCATCGACCTTGAGCATGGACTGATCGCGCTGGCCCTGACGGGTGACATGTACGAGCTTCACCTTGCCCGGATGGAGCGCCGGGAAATTCACGTTCAGCAGCACGGTTTCCGGCCAGCCGATTTCCACCAGCCGTTTGAGCAGCGCAGGCCCGTGCTTGGCGGCGCAGGCGAACAGATCGGCACGCTCATCGTCGCGCTCGCCGACCGCTTGGCTCATCGCGATGGAAGGGATGCCCAGAACCGCGCCTTCCATGGCCGCGGCCACGGTGCCGGAATAGGTGACGTCATCGGCCACGTTGAAGCCGCGGTTCACACCGGAAATCACGAGATCGGGCAGGTTGTCTTTCATGATGTGGATGCCCGCCATCATCACGCAATCCGTCGGCGTGCCGGAGAGGGCGAACCGCTGATGACCGGCATGCCGCAACCGCAAGGGCTGTGTCAGCGTCAGCGAATGCGAGGCGCCGGACTGCTCGGTTTCCGGCGCAACCACCCAGATGTCATCGGACAGCGTACGGGCGATTTGTTCGGAAACGACGAGACCCGGCGCATGAATGCCGTCATCGTTCGAGACAAGAATCCGAAGCTGCTTCTTCCGGCGCGGCGGCATTAGGCGGTCCTGACTGCGAAATCACCTCCCCCTTGCGGGGAGGTCGAAATGCCGAAGCGGCGCAGCCGCGAGGCATTTCGGGTGGGGGTAGTGTCGTGGAGGGTCACCCCCACCCGAAATTGCTCGCTGCGCGCCCAATTTCGACCTCCCCGCAAGGGGGAGGTGATGTCTAAGGTGTGCCTCACGCTGTGATCCGATCGAGGCCGCCCATGTAAGGACGCAGCGCCTCGGGAACCAGCACCGAACCGTCCGCCTGCTGATAATTTTCCAGAACCGCCACCAGCGTGCGCCCTACGGCGAGGCCCGAACCGTTCAGCGTGTGCACAAAGCGGGTGTTCTTCTCACCTTGCGCTTTATACCGCGCGCTCATACGGCGCGCCTGGAAGTCCCCGCAATTCGAGCACGACGAGATTTCGCGGAACGCGTCCTGGCCGGGAAGCCAGACTTCGATGTCGTAGGTCTTCTTGGCGCCGAACCCCATGTCGCCGGTGGACAGCACGATCACGCGGTGATGCAGATTGAGCCGCTTCAGCACTTCCTGCGCGCACACCGTCATGCGCTCGTGCTCGGCCTCGGATTGATCGGCCGTCGTTATCGACACCAGCTCAACCTTTGAGAATTGATGCAGGCGGATCATACCGCGCGTGTCGCGACCCGCCGCGCCCGCTTCGGCCCGGAAACACGGCGTAAACGCGGTGAGCCGCATCGGAAGCAGCTTCTCGTCCACAATCTGCTCGCGTACCAGATTTGTGAGGGGCACTTCCGCCGTTGGCACTAGCCCATACCGGCCTATGTTTTCAGATGATGACCCTGGCTTTGCGAAAAAAAGATCGTCTTCGAACTTCGGCAATTGATTTGTGCCAAACAGCGCATGATCGCGTACCAGCAGCGGCGGCGATACTTCGGTATAACCGCCGATCTCGATGCGCTCGGATGGATTGTTCTCGCGCGCTTGCTCTGTGTGCAGGTCGAGCATGAATTGCGCGATGGCGCGCTCCAAACGCGCGAGCTTGGATTTCAGCACAACGAAGCGCGCGCCCGACATCCGCGCCGCCGCTTCGAAATCCATCTGCCCCAAGGCTTCGCCAAGATCGAAATGCTCTTTCGGCGTAAAGTCGAAATTCGGCTTTTCGCCCCAGCGGCGGATTTCGACATTGGCCGCCTCATCCGCCCCCACCGGCACATCGGCCGCGGGAATATTCGGAATGGTCGCGAGGAAATCGTTCACCGCGGCTTGCAGCCGGCGTTCTTCCTCTTCGCCTTTCTGAATTTCGTCCTTCAGCCCGGCGACTTCGGCCATCAGGGTTTGCGCCTGCGCTTCGTCCTTCTTCGCTTTCGCCTGGCCGATCAGCTTGGAGGCTTCGTTGCGGCGCGCCTGCGCCGTCTGCAGCCGGACCAGCAGCGCGCGCAGCTCGGCGTCGCGGGCGATGACCGTTTCGCTCATGGGCGCGAGACCGCGCTTCTTCAGCCCGTCATCGAAGGCTTGCGGATTGTCGCGAATTTGCCGGAGGTCGTGCATGGAGCGATTCCTTGGACGGCGCCGTTCTGGCATGCGCCGCAGCAGCGCGCAAAGATAAACTCAGCTTTTCCAGGAGGAACCATGAACGGCGACGAACAGGCAATACGCGACCTGATCCACACCTGGATCGCGGCTTCTAAGGCCGGGGATATTGAAACCGTGCTCGGGCTGATGTCCGACGATATCGTCTTCATGGTGCCCGGCCGATCCTTCGGCAAAGCGGCGTTCCAAGCGGCCTCCGAGGCCATGAAGGGCATGGGCTTCGAAGCGGTGAGCGAGATTCTGGAAGTTCACATAACGGGCGATCACGCCTGGTGCCGGACGCATCTCACGGTGACTGTGTCTCCCCCGAACGGAAATACGGTCCACCGCTCCGGCAACACCCTGTCGATCCTGCAAAAGCAGGCGGACGGCAAATGGCTGATGATTCGGGACGCAAACATGCTGGCGACGGAATAGCGGCTACGCGCGCCACTTCCCCCGTAGCGGGGGAAGCCCCCAAGAAGGCGAGGGCTTCTTAAGTCGGCCGGATGTTGCGGTTGGCGGCGGCTTGAGCGGCTTCGCTACGGGCGCGGGCACGCTCGATCAGTTTCACGCACAAGATGGAAACCTCGTAAAGGCCGACCATCGGGAAGGCTAAGCTGAGCTGGCTGAACACATCGGGCGGCGTAACGACGGCTGCCACGGCGAAGACGCCCACAATGGCGTAGCGGCGCGCGCCCGCCAACCCCTTGCTGGTTACGATGCCGACCTGGCCGAGCAACGTCAGCAGCACCGGCAGCTCGAAACACACACCAAAGGCAAAAATGAGCGTCATGACGAAGCTCAGATATTCGCCCACGCGCGGCGCCATCAGAATGGCAATTTGCCCCGGCGCTTCCGGAGTTTCACCACTCAGGAAGAACTGAATCACCCGCGGCAGCATCAAATAATAGACGAACGCCCCGCCCAGAATGAACATGAACGGCGTCGCCAAAAGAAACGGAACGAACGCTTTGCGCTCGTGCTTGTAGAGACCTGGCGCGATGAACAGCCAGATCTGCGTCGCCAAATACGGGAACGCCAAGCATATGGCGCCGAACATCCCAATCTTCACATAGGTGAAGAACTGCTCGTACAGCGCCGTAAAAATCATGCTCCGGTTCGGCTGACCAGCCAGTGCATCGGACAGCGGTTGCGTCAAGAACTGAAAGATTTGGCGCGAAAACGCGAAGCAGATGATGAAGCACACAAGAAAGGCTATGACCGATCGCACAAGCCGGTTACGCAGCTCGACCAGATGTTCGAGGAGTGGCGCCTTGCTCGATTCGAGTTCGGCTTCATCTTCAGGTGACGGCGTGACCATGAATCAGGCGGCGGTGGGAGTATGCGGAACGGAGACAGGGGCCGCTTCCGAGGACGCTGGCGAAGCCCCTGTAAATGCCCCGGGGGGCGGAGCGACAGGCGCCGGTGGGTCAAATTTCGGCGGAGAGGCCCCGACATCCTCGATATTGGCAAGCGGATTGGCCGGAAGATCGATACCGATTGCCTTGTACTCCGCTTCCGTCATCGGGCGGCTTGCGTCCGACTTGAGTTTGTTAACCTCGGCCCGCAGCTCTGAGAGCTCGGACTGTCGCGCCATGTCGTCAAAGCTGCGCTTGAACTGATCGGCCATGGCGCGCGCTTTTCCCGCCCATTGCCCGACCGTGCGCAGCATTTTGGGCAGGTCCTTCGGACCTACCACAACCAGCGCCACAATCAGAATGACGAGAAATTCGCTGCCGTCGATACCAAACATTTCCAGACTCTCCGGCGCAACAGCTTGCGCCGAACCCTTGTTCTTCGCCGACCCGCAGGGTGCGGATCACGCCAGACGGCAGATCAGCTCTTGACCTGTTCGGTCTTCTTGCCTTCGACCGTCTCGTTCTTGTCCGCGATGACGCGCGATTCGTTCGGATCCTTCAAGCCATCCTTGAAATTCCGAATGCCGCTGGCGACGTCGCCCATGATGTTAGAAATCTTTCCTTTGCCGCCGAACACGAGTGCCACGACGACAAGAAGGATAAGCCAGTGCCAAATGCTAAAACTGCCCATAGGCTTAGTCTCCAATTACCAGGGCAGTATAGCGCGGGAAGGTTCCGATTTGCGCGCTTTCTCTGCCCATACTTAATTTGTGCCTCTTTAGCCCGTTTTCCTTAGCCACGACAAATTGCATCTTGGCAAGGAAACACCAGTGCGTCCTCCGGCCGCGCGGCGAGCTTGATTTCGGCCCCAATGCTGAGGCTTGTCTTCAAGGACGCCGCCGCTCTGACAAAGGTGGGGACTTGCACCCCTTCGGGCAAGGCATTTCCCACAATTGCCGCTTCGACTTCGAGCCGGCCAGCATAGGGCCTGACCGCCAGCACACGGGCGCTAAGACCTTGCTCCGCCACCCAAACCGAAGCCGGCCTGTATATTACCTCTGCCCACGTCCCGTCCGCCACCGAATTCGCCTGTGCCTGACCGAAAGGTGAAGCGGCCCAGCCCTTGTTCACCCGGCCGCGGAAGACATTGGCTCCCCCGAACATGGCCACCACCTCGCGATCGGCGGGAGACTGATAAATACTGGCCGGCTTGCCGATCTGGACAACTCGCCCGGCGCGCATGATGGCGATCCGGTCGCCCACCCGCATGGCTTCTTCCGGATCGTGCGTCACCATGACCACCGCAGCGCCCGCCTCTTTGAGGCGCTTCAGCGTGGTGCCCCGCACCTCATCGCGCAAGGAGGTGTCCAAACCGGAGAACGGCTCATCCATCAAAACAACATCGGGATCGGGCGCCAGCATGCGGGCGAGCGCCACCCGCTGCTGCTCTCCGCCGGAAAGCGTGTGGGGAAAAGCATCAGCAAGCGCCGTCAGCCCAACCCGGGCCAACTCCTCGCGGACACGCGTATCCCGTTCGGCGCGCGAGCGGCGGTGAAGGCCGAAGGCGACATTGTCCTTCACCGACAGATGCGGAAACAGGGCGTAATCCTGGAACATAAGCCCCACGCGGCGGCTCTCGGGCGGCTCATGGCGGCCCTCGCCCTCCACGAGCCATCCGCCCACAAAGACCGCGCCGGCATCCGGCCGCTCCAATCCGGCAGCGATTCGCAAGGTCGTCGATTTGCCGCAACCGGACGGACCGAGCAGGCACACGATCTCTCCCCGCGGCACATCCAGGCTGACGCCGTCCACCGCCAAGCGGCTTCCGAATCGCCGGATGAGCCCGCGGAGCGTCAGCCCATCACAGGGTGCGTCGGAGGAGTGAGAACCCGGGTTCAGACGATGGCCTTGCTGTACGAGACTCGCCGCTAGTTACGCGGGAATGGCGAGCCTCCGCAAGGAATCCGCCACCCGGCATTAATCGCGCAGGCACTGGCCGGCAGGGCAATATTCAGGCGGTAACGGACATGGCCTTGCGTCCAAACGCTTTGCCGAGTTCGTCCAGGCGCTTCTGCACGCCTTCGGCGATCAAGGTCCTTTTGGAGTCGGGCGTTATCAGGACGATAGTCTCGCGGGTCACAGACAGACTGGTGTCCGGTAATTCGCCTTCCAATGCGCCGGAGATGCCGAATCCGAGCCGCGCGGCAAGGCCGATCTGCTGCGCTGTTATTCCGCCTTCCGCCCCGAGAAGCCCGCCGATTCCCGTCTCTTTCGGGAAATCCTCATCGCCCACATAACGGTGATAAATCGCCGCCGCCATCAGGGCGCGGTCATGGTGATCGGCGCCGCCGTAATTGCCGCGCAGCACCTGGATGAAAGCCCCCATGGCGCGATCGTCAGGGTGCCGCCGCCAGCCTACGTCGGAGAACAGACATATGGCTTCGCGAATACGCCGTTGCTGCGGCGTCTCTTTGGGGAAGAGAGGCGCCATCCACTGAAACAATTCACCGGCATGTCCTGCCGTGCGCGACAGGCGTTGGTTCATGTCGCGCGCGAAGGCCGTGAGAGGGTCCTTGGCCGCTTCATCGGGCCTAAGCTTGCGCTGAAAGACGCCTTCGCGCAGGCCATAGGCCGAGACGACGACTTCCTTCAGGCCGAGGCTGGTAATCGTGGCTTCCATGACGGCTGCGCCATAGGGAAGCGCCTCTGCGCGGCGTTTGGGCACCGAGCGCATTTTCTCAAGCGATTTGCGCGACAGCCCGGCAACCACCCGGCACAGTTTAATCGCCCGCCCCGCCGGCATCACATAATGATGCAACACGCGCAGGGGATAATCCTGCTCTTCCATATCGACATGCGCGAGAGCGCGCCAAATTCCGCCGACCGCATACAGGGCGCGTCCCTTCAGCGGCTTCGTCCAATCGAGCCGATCCAGCCCCTTCTCGACAATGTTGCGCGCCTTGTTGAGATTTCCCGCTGACATGTCCATCAGGCGCAGCGGACCGAACGGAAGCGTTGCCGCAATCCCCGTTTTGCCGTCTTTTACGGTGACCATATCCAGACTGCCGCCGCCCAAATCCGCGACCAAACCATCGGCGTCCGGAATTCCCGCCAGCGTCCCCTCCGCGGCTATGCGGGCTTCCTCTTCGCCCGACAAAATCCGAACCGGCTGGCCAAGAAGCCTTTCCGCGTTCTGGATGAAGTCACGGCCATTGGAGGCGTCGCGCGCAGCAGAGGTTGCGACGGCGCCAAACTCGGTAACCTGATGACCGTCGCACAAGGCGCGAAAACGGCCCAGGGTCTCCAAGGCAAGCCGCATACCCTCTTCGTCCAAGCGCCCGGTCGACACCATGTTGCGTCCGATGGCGCAGATCGACTTCTCGTTGTGCAAAGCGGCGGCGTGACGCCACGGCCCCTCATAGATGACGAGACGGACGGAGTTCGAACCAATATCCACCACGGCGACGGGCCGGTATCGGCTCGCGTTGCGCGATTTCGGACGCGGCTGCAAATCGGCGAAACTCAACGGTGTTCCTTCGGACGTCAGCCGCGAATCGCGGTCGTAACATTGGGTGGAGTATCGACCTTTAACGCGCGCCCGCGACCTGAAAGCGATGGGTTGGTCATGAAATACGTGTGTGCAGAAAACGCATCGGAGCGGTCGAAGCCTGGATGACGCACGTAGGAGCCGTCGGAGCGCAAGAACCAGCTTTGCGCCAGGTCTTTCAGGTCGGCGACCATGATCTGGGAGAGAACCTGCTGATGCACCGTTGGATTATCCACTGGCACCATCGCTTCGACGCGGCGATCGAGGTTTCGTGTCATCCAGTCCGCGGACGTTATGTAAACTTTCGCCTTGGCCGACGGCAGTCCGTTACCGGCGCCGAAGCAGACGACACGCGAATGCTCCAGGAACCGTCCGACAATGCTCTTTACACGGATATTATCGGACAGACCGGGCACACCGGGGCGCAGACAGCAAATACCGCGGACCACCAGATCGATCTGCACACCGGCCTGACTGGCCCGGTAGAGCGCATCGATGATGCGCGCATCCACAAGCGCGTTCAGCTTGGCCCAGATGGCGGCGGGGCGCCCTGCCCGCGCATGTTCGATCTCGCCTTCGATACCTTCGATCAGACGCTCGAACATGGTCAGCGGCGATATGGCGATTTTTTCGAGCTGCGCGGGCTCGGCATAACCTGTGACGTAATTGAAGAATTTGGCTGCGTCGCGGCCCAGCGCCGGATTGGCCGAGAACAGCGACAGATCGGTGTAAATTTTGGCGGTAACCGGATGATAGTTGCCGGTGCCGAAATGCACATAGGTGTGCAGCTCACCGCTTTCGCGCCGCACGACCAGGCTCACCTTGGCGTGGGTCTTCAGCTCGATGAAGCCGTAAACGACCTGCGCGCCGGCGCGTTCTAAGTCGCGCGCCCATTTGATGTTGGCTGCTTCATCGAAGCGCGCCTTCAATTCCACGAGCGCGGTCACCGATTTGCCTGCTTCCGCCGCTTCGATCAGCGCGCGCACGATCGGGCTGTCCTTGCTCGTGCGGTACAGCGTCTGCTTGATGGCGACCACATCGGGGTCCTGCGCGGCCTGACGCAGAAATTGCACCACGACATCGAAGCTTTCGAAGGGATGATGGACGATCAGATCCTTGGCTTTAATGGCCGCAAAGCAGTCGCCGCCATGATCGCGAATGCGTTCGGGAAAGCGCGATGCAAACGGCTCGAACTGCAAATCGGGCCGCTCGTCGAGAATCAGTTCTTTGGTTTGATCGAGTCCCAAAATGCCATCGACGACGAAGGGCTCGCGCAGCCCCATGTTAAGATGGTCGGCGATGAAGAGGCGGAGATCGGGGGGCATGCTGACGCTGCATTTGAGCCGGATCACCGAACCGCGGCGGCGGCGCTTCAGCATTGTCTCGTAAAGACGGACCAAATCTTCGGCTTCTTCCGCGACCTCGATGTCGCTGTCGCGCAGGATGCGGAAGACGCCCGATGCCGCCACCGTGTGTCCCGGAAACAATTGGTCGAGATACAGGCCGATAAGATTTTCCAGCGTAATGAAACGCGCTTTGCCCTTACGGTCGGGCAGACGCACGAACCGTTGCAACTGCGAGGGGATCGGCAACAGCGCGGTGACGATCTTGGCGTCGATACGGCGCGTCAAGCGGAGCGCCATAACGAAACCCAAATTCGGGATAAACGGAAACGGGTGCGCCGGATCGATCGCCAGCGGTGTCAGAATGGGAAACATCTGCTGCGTAAATTCGCCGTCCAGCCAAACCCGGTCCTCCGGCGACAACTGGCCGGGCTCGACCACCACAATGCCCGCACTGGCCAACGCCACCCGGAGTTCACGCCATGTCTTCTGCTGGTCCAGGATCAAAACCCCGGCCAACTGATCCACGCGCGAAAGCTGCTGGGCGGGCGTGAGCCCATCGTCGGAGAGGTTGGCGACGCCGGCATTGACCATGCCTTTCAAGCCGGCCACGCGTACCATGTAGAATTCGTCGAGGTTGGAAGCCGAGATCGATAGAAAGCGCAAACGCTCCAGCAGCGGATGGCGCGGATTCTGCGCTTCCTCCAGAACCCGGCGGTTAAACGCAAGCCAGGAGAGCTCGCGGTTGATGAAGCGGGCGGGCGATTCCCCTGAGATGTTCGGGATCAGAGTGCCGCCCGAAACGCGGTCAACCGCCGGGACATCCAGTGCGGCCTCCGGCGCGGCCGGCATGATACCGCTGGCGCCAACGTCCCTGAGCGTAGCTTTGTTCATCGCAAATTCCACCTTGGGCATTGAGTGTAATAGCTTATTCGGGCCGTGTCATGGCTGCGGGCAAGCCGCTCACCATGGCTTTCTTTGGTGAAAATTGTGCGAAGCCCTCAGGAGCGGGTGTCTGGGCCTTGGCCGGAGTCGAGATATTCGACGATCAGCCGGTCGGTAATCGCCCGCTTCTGGGCCAGCGCCTTGCGGTCCGCCCCGGCGACGAACGCCGCCACGGCCGCCGGGGTCCGCTCCACATGCGTTACGATGCGCCAGGTCACCGCGTCGGAAACATCAAGCTGGCGATCGGCGAAATGTTTGCGCACGAGGGCCGACAGCAGCGTGTCGTCCGGCGCCCAAACCGGGAGCGCCACCAACGCTGCCAGCCGCGAGGCGAGGTCGGGAATCGCAACCGGCCATAAGGCAGGCGCCTGACGCCCCGTCAGCAACAGCCAAACCCCAGGACGATCGAACAGGCTTATCAGCGCGGCATCGCGCGCGAAGGTGGGCGGTTCGTCATCCATGTCCTCGACCACCAGGGCTGTGATGCCATCCTCCGCCAAGGCAGGCGCAAGTTGGCTGGCGGGCGCCCGTCGCGCACCCGATTGCACAGCCCAGATGGCCGCAAGATGCGTCTTGCCGGCCCCCGCTGGCCCATAGAGAGCCACCGGCTTCTGCGGCCAATCCGGCCAGCGTTCTACGAATGCAAGCGCCGCCTCATTGCAAGGCGCGGCTATGAAGGTCTCGCGTGTGTGTGAAGGCTCAACGCCGAAAGGCAAAACAAGCTGATCGGCCATATCAAACCGAAGCTGTTTTCCGGCCCCGCGCGCGCACCGCTTTGAGGAGCACCACGAGATAGGCAAAGCCCGACAGCCACGTTATGGCAGCGACGGCATAGGCATCGCCGGGCTCTAATATGCCGGCTGGAAATTCAAAAGCCAGCGCCGCCAGATGCCAGCCGATATAGAGCACCTGCAACGCCGTGCAGAGCTTGCCGACGATCAGCGGCCGCACCCGGATAGGCGCCCGCGATACGACCGCCAAGGTCAGACCGCCGAGGATCGCCACGTCGCGCGCGATGACCGTTGCCGCCAGCCAAACCGGAACATTGCCGAGCGCCGCCAGCGTGACGAACAGAACCAGCATCAGCGCCTTGTCTGCGGCGGGGTCCAGAATGCGTCCGAGCTTGCTGCCGAAATTGAAACGCTTCGCCAAAAAGCCATCCGCCGCATCGGACAATCCCGCAAAGGCGAACAGTCCCAGCGCGGCGTTGAAATGACCCGCTGCCAGCAGTCCCGCGGTTACGGGTGCCGCAGCCAGCCGCATTGTCGTGATCACATTGGGCAGGTGGCGCAGAACTGTGGTCATGGCGCGTTCAAAGCAGATTTGCCGGAAAGCTGCAGGGTGTATTGCCCCTGCGCATTGATCAGGCTCAAATCCTGCTGCGCCAGTGCGTCGCGCAACTGTTCGGGCCGGCCGAAATAGCTCAGCTCCACCTCTGCTTCGTGCAGAGACAGGCCAAGCACGTCCATGTCGGAAACCGCGCGCACGGAGCCCAACTGCTTGCGGATTTTGGCCCAGTCATCCAGCGAGTCGAACTGCACATCCGCGGTCAGGCGGGCACGAGCGCCTGCGAAATTGACGGCGCTGCGTGTCTTCCAGGTCTCGTAGACTTTTTCAGCAACCGCCTCGGCGTCCGCCGGGAAGGTGGAATTGGCAAAGGCAAAAGACGAAGCGGCCCGCTGGGTGGCCGAGATTTCCACCATCTGCACCGTCTTGGCGTCTTCGCTCGACACGGCGAGGATAACCTCCGCCGCGTTGTACCGCCGCGCCATGGGCGCAAGCGCGGCCCAATCGGCTTGTGCGACATCGGCGCGGGAGAGCACCTCGGAATCTTCGGGTTGGCCCGCCGGCAAGACAAAGGGCACCAGCCCCTGCTGCATGGCGGGGTCTTTCCAGGCAGCCGCCCAGGCCCCCATCAGGTCCACACCCTTGCCCGTAATCACAGGGATGACCAAAGCCGGGCGCGCCCGCGCCTCGGTGTAAGGAACGCCCGCCTGCCGAAGTGCCCCACGCACCGCCGCCGGATTGAAGTGGTACGTCACGTCCGCGAGGTAACGCGTCGTACTCCGGCGCTCACCGGCCACCTCAAAGCTGCGCACCATCCGCAGCAGCGTATTCTCGTCGAGCTGCGGCTGCTTGCTCCAATTGGCTTGCGCGACCAGCCGCCGGAACAGGCGTGTCCAGGCAACGGGGCGGCCTTGTCCCATCGCGCTATCGCGGGCGGACGTCGCCGATTCCGCGGTTGCGTCGACCTTAACCGCAGTGATGGTGAAAAGATCCGGCGCGGGCGCAGCATAAGCGGGCGCCACCCCTAAGCCGAGGGCCACAACGAAGGCAAGGAGTGAGAGGCGAAGCATGGGGGTCCTCAAAGAGAGGCAAATTATACGGACTGGCGCGCAGGGGCGAAAGTCACGACCAAGTAACGCAGATGCCCCATCCTCCTCTCCTATCACTTTCGGCTTAAATTGCGCCCGAATTATAGCCGCTGCGGGGCGGGCGCTCACCGCCTTCCCCTGTTCATGCCGGGTACAGCTTGCGGTTTCTACATTCCCGGGCGGAGGGGCTTTGGCGTCCAACGGCGCCGATTGCCCATAAGGAGCTTACAACCATGTTTCGCCTGACAGCACGGCGCGGCCTTGCCGCAGCGGGAATCGCCATGGGGCTCGTCATGACAGCTGGCCTCCAGGCAGGCTCGGCCCAGCCACGGCCATTGCCCAATCTGCAAAACCAGCAACAGGACCGCGTCCAGGGCAGCGGCCAATATGACCGGCGCGACGGCCGGGAGGCACGCGACCCCGAAGGACGCCTGGATCAGCGGCTCGCCTTCCTTCACGAAAGGTTGCGGATCACCCCCGCGCAGGAGCGCCAATGGGGCACTCTCGTCAACGTCTTGCGTGACGAAGTGCAAGACGCCCGGGACCGGCGCGATTTTGACGCCCGCCGCGGTTCGCCAAGCGTCATCGACCGGTTGGAACAGCGTGAGCGCCGGTTGACCATGCGAAAAGAGCGCATGGACCGAATCGTGAGCGTCATGCGGCCGCTCTATGCGTCCTTCAGCGAGGAGCAAAAGCGCACGGCCGACCGGCTGATGTTCCAAGCCGATGGGCGCGGACGGGGTGGCTTCGGCCGCGGCCGCGGGCCGGGATTCGATCGGGATCGCGATGGAGACCGGGACGGACGGGATTTCGATCGCCCCCGTTTCGACGACCGCCGGGACCGCGATTACCGCTGAACGCTGAGGGTGCGCTGCTGTGTGGACAGCGGCGCATCCGCCCTTGCAAGGGCGCCGGGCGGCTACTACAGCAACATCTGCATTCCCGCCCCAGAGTTCTATGACCGGCCGCGATTCCATCACCTATAAAGACGCGGGCGTGGACATCGACGCTGGCGACGCCCTGGTCGACCGCATCGCCCCTGCCGCCAAAGCCACAGCGCGCCGTGGCGCGGATGCCGCCTTGGGCGGGTTCGGCGGCTTGTTCGATTTGAAGGCCGCCGGGTTTAAGGACCCGCTGCTGGTCGCCTCCACCGACGGCGTCGGCACAAAGCTCAAACTCGCCATCGACTGCAAACGCTATGACACCATCGGGCAAGACCTTGTCGCGATGTGCGTCAACGACATTGTCGTGCAAGGCGCCGAGCCGCTGTTCTTCCTCGACTATTACGCGACCGGCGCGCTCGATGTGGCGGCAGCGGCCACCGTGGTCGAAGGCATTGCGCGGGCCTGCAAAGAGTCCGGCTGCGCTTTGATCGGCGGCGAGACGGCGGAAATGCCGGGCCTCTATGCCAAGGGTGATTTCGACCTTGCGGGTTTCACCGTCGGCGCTGTCGAACGCGGGAACGTGCTGCCCAAATTGGAAACTATGCAGGCAGGCGATGTGCTGATCGGTGTTGCCTCATCGGGCGTGCATTCCAACGGTTATTCGCTGGTGCGCAAAGTCGTGGCGCGGACGGGCTTGGCTCTCAGCGCGCCTGCGCCGTTCGCGGCCGGGATGACATTGGGTGATGCGCTGCTGACGCCGACTCGCCTCTACGTAAAGAGCGGCCTTGCTGCGATAGCACGCGGCGGCGTGAAGGGATTTGCCCACATCACCGGCAGCGGCATCACCGGCAATCTGCCGCGCGTTCTGCCCGCCGGATTGGATGCCGACGTCGATCTGGCGTCATGGCCGTTACCGCCCGTGTTCCGCTGGCTGGCACAGGAAGCGGCCCTGCCGGACGCCGAAATGCTGCAAACCTTCAATTGCGGGATCGGATTGATTGCCGTTGCCGAACCGGCGCGTGCGGCGGACGTCATCGCCGCCTTCAACGAGAGCGGCGAGCAAGCCTTCGTCATCGGCTCGCTCGTTTCTGGCGATGGCGCGGAATCGCAAGTTCGCTATCGTAACAGCCTCACATAATCCCGGAGCAGGTCGGCAATGGCGGCCAAAATGAAGATTGCCGTGCTCATTTCCGGGCGGGGCAGCAATTTGAAATCGCTTATCGACGCCGCTACGGCGTCGGATTACCCCGCCGAAATCGTGCTGGTGCTTTCCAACACCGCCAAGGCCGGCGGACTGGATTTCGCGCGAGCGGCCAACATTCCTACCGCCGTGCTTCCGCATGGCGATTTCGGATCGCGCGAAGAGTTCGACAATGCCATCGATGCGCGCCTTCACGAGGCAGGCGTGGACCTGCTTTGCCTTGCAGGCTTCATGCGCATCTTGAGCAACGGCTTCGTGCGCAAATGGCAGGACAGGATGATCAACATCCACCCGTCACTGCTACCGGCATTCCGAGGGACGGACGTTCACGAGCAAGCGCTTGCCGCCGGTGTGCGGATTTCCGGCTGCACGGTGCACTACGTCACTCCCGAATTGGATGCCGGGCCCGTCATCGCGCAAGCCGCCGTGCCGGTGCATGCCCATGACACGCCCGACACCCTTGCCGCGCGCGTGCTGGAGCAAGAGCACAAGCTCTATCCGTTCGCTGTGCGCCTGATCGCCGAAGGCCGCGCGCAGCTTTACAGTGGCCGCGTCGTTTTCAATGACGTCGCGGATACAGACGGCGTGCTGCTCAGCCCGCCGCTGTAGCTTGCCGCTTAGCCGACGATTTCGAGACCGCTGAAGAAGAAGCTGATTTCGTTGGCCGCTGTTTCCGGCGCATCCGAACCGTGCACGGAATTGGCTTCGATGTTCTCGGCGAAATCCTTGCGGATCGTGCCGGCCGCCGCATTGGCGGGATTGGTTGCGCCCATCACTTCGCGGTTCTTGGCAATGGCGCCTTCACCTTCCAGCACCTGCACGACCACAGGGCCGGAGGTCATGAACGCGACCAAACCGTTGTAGAACGGCCGCTCTCTATGGACGCCGTAGAACGCTTCGGCCTGGTCCTTGCTGAGGCGGATGCGGCGCTGGGCCACAACGCGCAAGCCAGCCTTCTCAAACCGGTCGACGATGGCGCCGGTCAGATTGCGCCGGGTTGCATCCGGCTTAATGATGGAAAGCGTGCGTTCGACGGCCATAGCCCCAACTCCTGAATAGAACTGCGGGCCTTATAGCGGCGGGCTTCGCGCCCATGCAAGCTTTGCGTCAGAGGGCGGTTTTGCTTAAGACGCGGGGACATAAACCACGCGGGGGGCAAACATGTCGCAGCTTAACCTTTCTGTCGCAATCGGCGACTACGACCGCAACCGCCCCCTGATCGACGGCACGGTTAAAATCGACGGCGTCGACCCGGTTTTCATGAAGCTGGTGCCGGAGGAGATTTTCTTCCGGGCTTTCCGCACGCAGGACTTCGACATCTGCGAGTTGTCGCTGTCCAGCTACACGCTGAAAACCGCGCTCGGCAATTGCCCCTATGTCGGCGTGCCGGCCTTTGTTTCCCGCTGTTTCCGGCACACCTCAATTTTCGTGCGGACCGACCAGATCAAGCGGCCCGAAGATCTGAAGGGCAAGAAAGTGGGCGTGCCGGAATGGCAGCTCACCGCGAATGTCTGGGCGCGTGCGATTCTGGAAGACGATTTCGGCGTGAAGCCGTCCGACATGCGCTGGGTGCGCGGCGGCATTTCCGATCCCGCTCGTCCCGAGAAGATCGCCGTGAACCCGCCGGGTATAGAGATTGAAGACGCCCCCGAGGGCACGACGATTTCCGAGCTTCTGCTGAAAGGCGAAATCGACGGCTTCATTGCGCCGCGCGCGCCGTCGGTAACCTCGCCCAATATCGGCTGGCTGTTTCCCGATCCGATGGCCGCGGGGAAAGACTATTTTAAGCGCACGGGGATTTTTCCGATCATGCATCTGATCGGCATTCGCAAGACGCTAGTGGAAAAGCATCCCTGGCTGCCGTTCGCGGTGTTCAAGGCATTCAATCAGTCTAAGGACCGCGCACTGGAACAACTGACCGATGTGTCGGCGACGAAAGTGACCCTGCCCTTCGTGGAAGAGCAGCTCGCCGCCGCGCGCGCGCTGATGGGCGACGATTTTTGGCCCTACGGTGTCGAGCCCAACCGCAAAACGCTGGAAGCCTTCCTGAAGCACCACCACAGCCAAGGCATCTCCCCCCGCGTCGTGAAGGTAGAAGAACTGTTCCACCCCGCCACACTGGAAAGCTTCAAGATCTGACCTACCCTCCCCTTGAGGGAGGGTCGAATGCGCGGAGCGCGTGTAAACGCGCGAGCACATTCGGGGAGGGGACTGGCGGTGGCATATCCCCTCCCCGAAATTGCTGCGCAATTTCGACCCTCTCTCAAGGGGAGGGTGAAGGTCTTGCATCCCCACCTGCTGCTTGCCTGCACGAATGGGCGCGGGGTAAGCGAGTTCTGGTTCGCGCCTGAAAGAACGCCTCCGTCATGCTGATCATCGACAATGTCACCGTTCGGATCGCCGGACGCGTCATCCTGGATGGCGCGAGTGCCGCGGTTTCCGATGGGCGGAAGGTCGGTTTGATCGGGCGCAACGGGGCCGGCAAGTCGACGTTGCTGAAGCTTATCCTCGGGAAACTTGAAACCGAGACCGGCAAGATCGAGCTGAGCAAAAGCTGGCGTGTCGGCGCGGTGGCGCAGGAAGCCCCCGCCGGTCCGATGACACTTATCGGAACGGTGCTCGCCGCCGATACGGAACGCACGCGGCTCCTTGCCGACGTCGAAACCGAGCACGATCCGCTGAAGCTCGGGGACATTCACGCGCGGCTGACGGAAATCGACGCCTACGCCGCCCCCTCGCGTGCGGCCAGGATTCTGGCGGGACTCGGGTTCGCCGAGAAAGACCAGAAGCGGCCGTGCTCGGAATTTTCCGGCGGCTGGCGGATGCGCGTCGCCCTGGCGGCGATCCTGTTTTCCGCGCCCGATCTGCTGCTGCTGGACGAACCGACCAACTATCTGGATCTCGAAGGCACATTATGGCTTGAAGATTATCTCAAGCGCTATCGCGGCACCGTTGTGCTGGTCAGCCATGACCGCGACCTTCTGAATCGGGCGATCGATTCCATTCTTCATCTGGAACACGGCAAGCTTACACTCTACAGCGGCAGCTATGACCGGTTTGTCGAACAGCGCGAACAGAAGCGCGCGCTGGATGCCGCGATGCGCACGCAGCAGGAAGCCGAGCGTAAGCGCATTCAGTCCTTTATCGACCGCTTCCGCGCCAAAGCCTCAAAGGCGACTCAAGCACAGAGCCGCGTCAAATGGCTCGAAAAGATGAAGCCGATCACGCCCATTGTGGCGGATCGGCTGGCGCCCATTACCCTGCCGCAGCCGGAAACAATTGCCCCGCCGGTGATTGCGCTCGATCGTGTCTCCGTTGGGTATGAGACCGGAAAGCCCATCCTCTCCCATGTCACGTTGCGCATGGATTCCGACGATCGCATCGCCTTGCTCGGGAAAAACGGCAACGGCAAATCGACTCTGGCCAAATTATTGGTGGGCCGCCTGAAACCGATGTCAGGCGAATTCACCCGAGCGCGCAAACTGAGCGTTGGCTATTTCGCGCAGCATCAGCTCGACGAGCTCGACGCAAACAAGACGGCGCTCGAAACGCTGTGGAAACACCGCCCGCTGTTCGACGAAACCACCGCCCGCACGCGGCTAGGCGGCTTCGGCTTTTCCGGCGACAAGGCCGATACCAAAGTCGTGTCTCTATCCGGCGGTGAACGCGCGCGCCTTCTGCTGGCCATTGCGACGCTGGACAAGCCCAACCTGCTGATCCTGGACGAGCCCACAAACCATCTCGATATCGACGCGCGCGAGGAACTGCTGACAGCGCTCAATGAGTATGAAGGCGCTGTCGTCCTCATCAGCCACGACCGCCGGCTGATCGAAGCGTGCGCGGACCGGCTGCTGCTCGTGGCCGACGGGCGTGTTACCCCGTTCGATGGCGATCTTGAGGATTACAAACGCTTCGTCCTGTCCGCGAACGATACGGACAGCGACGCGGCCCCGCGCGAAAATAAGTCCCAGTCCAAAGCCGATGTCCGGCGCGAGGCCGCCGACAAGCGCCAACAGATGAAACCGCTGAAAGCGGCGATGGAAAAATGGGAGCGCGAAGTGGCGCGCCTGCACAGCGAAATCGAAACGCTGGACACCGCGTTGGCGATTCCAGACCTGTTCGTGAAAGACCCCGCAAAAGGCGAGAAGCTGTCAAAAGCCCGCGGCGAATGGGCGAAGAAGCTGGAAGCCGCTGAAGCCAATTGGATGGAAGCGGCGGAGCGGTACGAAGAAGAAAGCCGCGAGTAGCGTACATTTCACCGCCGCTTGTCGGGCTCAGCCCCGTTTCTCCCATTTGCCGCTGGGGCTTTCCTTCCAATAGGTCACATCGTGACCGGCCTTCTTGGCGTCCCGCCAAGCCGATCGCGCGTAGTCTACAGCCTCAGCCTCCCGGCCATCGAACATCAGCACAATGCGCGCCAACGCCATGAGCGACGGCGCACCCCAATCGGCAGCTTGCGCGCCCCCGACCATGAACAACACCTGCGCGCTGTTTGGATTTTCATCCTCGATCGTCAGGTAAATCGGCTGGCGCGAAGCATGGCCCTCGGCGGCGGTTCCGTGGGCAAGAAAGCTCTGCTCCGAATAGGTCCAAAGATGCATGTCCAGCGTTTCCATCCGCTCTGCGGAGCCGACGC
Source organism: Alphaproteobacteria bacterium (assembly GCA_947473475.1). Classification (GTDB taxonomy): domain Bacteria; phylum Pseudomonadota; class Alphaproteobacteria; order Micropepsales; family Micropepsaceae; genus CAIYRG01. The sequence continues at coordinate 33,887 of CANJBZ010000019.1, read as the reverse complement.
GCACGACCGCACGCCAGTCCCGCTCACGCGTGCGTTCCAGAAGGCCGGGCAAAACGTCTTCCAGCGCACTCCGTTCAAGATGGTAGAAAAGGACTTCGGACATGGCGAGTGTGCGAGTAGTGAGTAGGGAATAGGGAATAGGGAATAGAGGATTGGAGCCAGCTGCCGCCGCAGCGCACTACTCACCATTCACCACTCACTACTCACCCTTTCCCTTCGTAATAATCCGTAACCAGACGATTGAGCGCGCGCACGCCCCAGCCGGTGCCCCATGATGGGATAAGCGGTTTGTGTTCGCCGTCCTGCCAGGCGACGCCGGCGATATCCAGATGCGCCCAGGGCACCTTGTTGACGAATTTCTGCAAGATCTGCGCGGCGGTAATGGATCCCGCATGCGGTCCGCCGATGTTTTTCATATCGGCGATCTTCGACCGCACCAAACGGTCGTAACCATCGCCAAGGGGCAGCCGCCATACGGGCTCGCCTTCGGCAAGCCCTGCTTTCGTCAGCCGTTCGGACAATTCGTCATTGTTGCTGAAAAGACCTGCATTCTCCGCGCCCAGCGCCACCAAGATTGCGCCGGTCAACGTCGCGAGATTGACCATGAAGCGCGGCTTGAAACGGTCCTGCGCGTACCAGAGCACGTCGGCCAGCACGAGGCGGCCTTCCGCATCGGTGTTGAGAATTTCAATCGTCTGCCCGGACATGGTGCGCACGATATCGTTGGGGCGCTGCGCGTTGCCGTCGGGCATGTTTTCGACAAGACCGATCAGGCCCACCACATTCACCCGTGCTTTGCGTTTGGCCAGCGCGTGCATGAGACCAACCACAGCAGCCGCGCCGGCCATATCGCCTTTCATGCCCATCATCGAACCGGCAGGCTTAAGGGACAGACCACCGGAGTCGAAGCAGACGCCTTTGCCGATGAACGCCAGCGGCGCCTCTTTGCCTTTGCTACCGTTCCACCGCATGACGACCATGCGGGAATCGCGGGTGCTGCCCTGCCCGACACCGAGCAGCGTGTTCATGCCGAGCTTGCGCATCGCCGGAACGTCGAGAACTTCTACTTTGACGCCGAGCTTCTTCAGGCTTTGCGTCCGCTTGGCGAATTCCTCCGGATACAGAACATTCGGCGGCTCGTTCACCAGATCGCGGGCGAGGAAGATGCCGTCCGCTACGGCTGCCATTCCAGCCCAAGCCTTTTTCGCCGCCGCCGCTTCAGGCGTCGCGACGATCACCTTTTTGACCGTCGGCTTTTCGTCGTCTTTCACCTTGCGGTAATGATCGAAGCGGTAGCTGCGCAGCATCGCGCCCAGCGCCAGATGCGCGGCGACGTCCGCAGCGCCGATCTTGCCCTTTTTCGGCGCATCGATCGCCAACGTCACCGTTTCTTCGCCGCTGGCGAGCAGGCGACCGAGCGTTGTAGCGGCCAGCCGCTCTGCCGCGGCCCCATCGAAATTTTCCGGCTTGCCCAGCCCGGCCAGAACAATCCGCGATGCCTTCACACCCGCCGGGGCCACGATATCCAGGCTTTGTCCGCCTTGGCCTTTGAAGCGGCCGATCGAAAGCGCGCGTTTGATCGCGCCACCGGCCGCTTTGTCGGCGCGCTCGGCGGCCTCCGTCAGAACGCCTCCGTCCAGAACACCAACCACGAGTGCTCCGGGACCGATGGCGCCGGGCGTCGAAAAGGAAATGTCCAAAGGATATGCTCCAGGCAAGGTATCGAGGGATGAGGTATCAGATACGCGCAGAGGCGGGAACTGGGCATTTTTTCGGATACCTTGCGGGCATTTTCTGGTACCTGAATCTCCATGCGGAAGCTTTTCTTCTACATCATGCGGCAGATCACCGGGCCGTTCCTGCTGTTCACGCTTGTCCTGACGCTCGTGGTCTGGATGACGCAATCGCTGCGCATGCTGGATCTGGTCATCAACCGCGGCCAGTCCGCCGGAATTTTCCTTTATCTGACCACGCTGATCCTCCCCAGCCTGCTGGTCATCATTGCGCCCATCGCTTTCTTCGGCGCGGCGCTTTACGCGCTGAACAAGCTGAACAATGACAGCGAGCTGGTGGTGATGTGGTCCGCCGGCATCAGCCGGTTTCAGCTCGCTTTGCCCGTGATCGCCGCCGCCGGCCTGGTCATGGCGCTTGCCTATGCGTGCGGCCTTTATCTGATGCCGCTCGGACAGCGCACGATGAAGGACAAAGTCTTCGACATCCGCGCCGATATTGGTGCGGCCATCCTGCGCGAAGGTGCTTTCACGACGCCCACCGAAGGGCTGACCGTCTTCATCCGCGAGCTTGCCCCGGGGGGCGAAATCCGCGGCATATTGGTGCACGACAATCGCGACCCGAAGCGCCCCCTCACCTACCTTGCGGAAGCCGGTGTTCTCGCCCAGACGCAAGAGGGCGCACGCCTGATCATGCAGAACGGCAATATCGAACAGGGGGAGGCCGGCGGCGCGCGGCTGTCCGTGCTGAACTTCGAACGTTACGTATTCGACCTGGATCAATATGCCGGCCCGCAACGCGCGACCGACCGCGACACCAGCGAACGGTACCTTTCCGAACTGCTCAATCCTCCGCCGGAGGTTGCGTCCCAATCCGTGCGGCGCGGGGTTTACATCGCCGAGGGGCACAACCGGCTGTCTTCGCCGTTGTACTGCCTCGCCTTCGCGCTGATCGCGCTCGCCGCAACCACAAAGGGCCGCATGGCCCGGGTAAGCTACGCGTTGCGTCTTTCCGGCGCGGCACTGCTGGGGGCCACTTTGCGCCTTGTAGGATATGCAGCGCAGGGACTGGCCGCGCGCAGCCCGGAGCTTTCGGTGCTGCTGTATCTCCTGCCGCTCTCGGCGGCGGCGCTGGCCGCGGTGGCGCTGGCCGATATTCCCGTGATCCCCGAAAGTGTGCGCCGGATGTTCCGCGCACCCACCGGAGAGCCCGCGTGACCTGGTCCCTGACGTTGATGGCCTATCTTGCCAAACGGTTCGCGCTGTCCGTGCTCATTGTGTTTGCCGCGTTTTCGGCGTTGGCCCTGTCCATAGACCTGGCTGACCTGTTCAGCCGCACGACCGAACGCGGCATACCGCCGGAGGTGGTTATCAGCATGAGCCTGTTGAAGCTTCCGGACGTCGCGCAAAAGATCATGCCTTTTGCCGTGCTGCTGGGCGCGGTGTTCTGCTTCTCGCGTCTGTCGCGCAACCTTGAATTGGTGGCGACGCGCGCGGCAGGGGTCTCCGCATGGCAGTTCCTGACGCCGCCGCTCGCCGTGGCGATCGTTCTGGGCATTCTGACGATGACGCTGTTCAACCCGATGGCGTCTGCCTTCCTGTCCCAGTACACGCGGCTGGAAGCGCGCTACATCCACGGTCAGGCTTCGCAGCTCGCGGTGTCATCGACCGGACTGTGGATGCGGCAAGGCGATGCCAACCATCAATCCGTGATTCACGCACTGCGCGTCGCCGATCAGGGCGTCCACCTCGAAGAGGTGATCGTGTTCCTCTATCAGGGGCAGGATCGCTATGCCGGACGCATCGACGCAGCCTCAGCCGATCTTCAAGCGGGACACTGGCATCTCACCAACGCCTGGGTGAGCGGCGCTGACGGTCTACCTGCGCATCGCGACGTGTACGATCTGCCCACCGAACTGACGCCATCGCAAATCCAGGAGAGCTTCGCGTCCCCGGACACGATTTCGTTCTGGGAACTGCCGCGCTTTATTTCGAATGCGGAAGGGGCCGGGTTCTCTGCTTTGCGGCACCGTCTGTATTGGTATTCGCTGCTGGCGCTGCCGCTCTTGTTTTCGGCGATGGTAATTATGGCCGCCAGCTTTTCTCTCCGCCTTGCGCGGCTCGGCGGTATGCCGCAATTGATCCTGGCGGCAGTGCTCTCCGGATTCGGCGTGTACTTTCTTGGTGACGTTACGCGCGCGCTTGGGCAATCCGGCATCGTGCCCACGCCGCTGGCCGCTTTGGCGCCTGCCGCCGCGGCCTCGCTTCTTGGGATGACGCTGCTTTTTCACGAGGAAGACGGTTGAACAAGCGGGGGCATAAGCGGGGAATTCTTCGGGAAGCGCGCACGGTGGTCACTTTGACCGTCGCGGCTGCGCTTGGCTCGGCCATGGGGCTTGGTTTCGCGCAGGCGCAAACCGGGCAGCCAACCCGTGTTTTGCTGCAGGCTGACACGGTCACCTATGATTCCGACACCGGGCTTGTGACCGCCGAAGGTCATGTCGAAATCGCCGACCAGACGCGCACGCTGCTCGCCGACCGCGTCACCTACAACGAGAACAGCGATTCCGTCACGGCGAACGGCAACGTCTCGTTGCAGGACGGAACCGGCAATGTCGCATTCGCCGATCAGGTCGAACTTCGGGAGGGTTTGCGCGAGGGCGCGCTGCAAGGGTTCGCCGCGCTCATTGGCAAAACAGGACGGCTGGCCGCCTCCTCAGGCGAACGGCGCGAAGGCCGCTTCACCATCGCCCGTGGCGCCGTGTTCACGCCCTGCACCCTGTGCCAGGAAGATGGCGAGCGCATGCCCCTGTGGCAGATTCGCGCCGCGCGCGTCATTCACGATCAGATGGAAAAGGAAATCTACTTCGAGGACGCCGCCTTCGAATTTCTGGGCGTCCCCCTGTTGTTCCTGCCCTTCTTCTCGCAAGCCGACCCGACCATCACGCACAAAAGCGGCTTTCTGCTGCCGGATGTCGGCACCATCGGCTCGATCGGCAGCTTCATCAAAATTCCCTATTACCTGTCGCTCTCGCCATCGCGCGACCTGACGCTCGATCCCTTCATCACCACGCAAGGCGGCACGGTCATGCAGGCCGAGTACCGCGAGCGCTGGGGCGCGGGCGGCCTTTGGCTGCAGGGCACGGTGGGATATGACGGTAACGCCCGAAGCTCAGGCGAAAGCGCGTGGATGAGCAGCCTGTTCGGCTCCGCGCGCATACCGCTCAACGACAATTGGCGCGCCGGTTTCGACGTTCAGCTCGCCTCGAACAAGACCTATTTGAAGCGCTATGAGCTTTCCTATCTCGACCGGCTCACCAGCGACGTCTTCGCCGACAATATCCAAGGGCGCAGCCGCTTCGGCGCGACAGGATATTTTTTCCAGAGCCTGCGCGCCAGCGACGTGGTCTCGCAGATACCCGTCGCCGTGCCGCTGCTGGAATACAACTATATCCCCGAGGACAAGGTTTTCGGCGGCCGCCTGCGAGCCGATACCAGCGCCCTGTATATGAACCGTGACGTCGGCACGGACATGCTGCGCGGTTCCATCGACGCCGACTGGCGCCGTCCCTTCACCACCAATGACGGCCAGATCATCACCTTTGAAGTCTTCGGCCGCGGCGACGTCTACCATCTTGAGAACGCTACCTTCTCCGCGCCGAGTGCCACCAAGAACAGTGAGACCATAGGCCGCGCGCTTGGCTATTCGATGCTGGAATGGCGGTACCCTTTTGTCAGCGAAACCAGCTTCCGCGACACAAACTTCGTCATCGAGCCGATCGCCCAAATGATCGTCGCCTCCGGCGGCGGCAATGCCCGTGGACTGCCTAACGAGGACAGCACCGCCTTCGAGTTCGATGTCACAAACCTGTTCAGCCCCAATCCTTCGCCTGGGCTCGACCTGTGGACAGGGGGACCCCGGTCCAATGTGGGGGTGCGGGCGACGGCGTTAATGCCCAATGGTTCGGTTGAAGCCACCTTCGGCGAGCAGTTCCGCTACACCACCGACTCATCGCTGCCGACAGGCTTGCGCCTGAACAACGACAGCTCCGACCTCGTCGGCCAGTTCAAGGTCGAATTTCCCAATATTTCCCTGACGCACCAGTTCAATATCGATCCCGACGACGGCACCATTCGCCGCAACGAAGTCTATCTGCGCGCTAAGTTCGGCCGCTCGCTGGTGAATCTCAGTTATGTGAAGCTGCCGCAGAGCGCCGCCGATCCGACCTTGGGCGAGCAGGAACAGATCAACCTGAACACGACGCTTTTGGTGTACCGCAATTGGGGCATTTTCGGCGATGCGCGGCGCGATCTCGCCACCGGTCAAATGCTGGAGAGCAGTATCGGAATTACCTATGACGATGAATGCTTTGTCGCCTCGCTGGGGTTCCACCGCCGCAATACCGCGACGCTGAACCTGAAGCCCGCCTCATCCGTGATTTTCCGGATTGGCCTGAAAACGGGCTATACTGGCGGTTAAATTGAGGATGATTCCCGCAAACCCTTGAAGCGCCGGTCAAAAAGCGTAGATTTCCGCGCCTATGGGGATGAGCGGGGCCTTGATCGAGCGCAAGCAAATGCAGGCGCACGATTGCCATGTAGCCGGAGATGATGCCCGTGTCGTATCGCATGAATTCGCTATTGCGGACCCTATGTTTGGCGTCCGTGGCCTTTGGGCCGATGGCCGCCGTGGCTCAGGACGCCGGCGCCCCTGCGCCGGGTAACCCCGCGGCTGCCGCCGTGGCTCCCGCCGCAGCCGCTCCGCAGACTGCAGCCCCGGTGGCAGGCGCTCCTATCGTCCCAGGAACGGAACCCGACGCCGGCAAGCCTGGCGAGCAGGTGATCATCACGGGCAACACGACCGGCGTGGCCGCGATTGTGAACGATTTCGTCATTTCCAATTATGACCTCGACCAGCGCACCGCCCTGTTTGTGGCGACCTCCGGGGTGCGGACGACACGGGAAAACCTCACCCAGATTCGCGCTCAGGTCTTGCGTTCGCTTGTCGATGAAGTGCTCGAACTGAAGGAAGCGCAAAAGCACAAAATCATCGTGTCGAAGGCCGAAGTCGATAAAGCGCTGCAAAGCATCGCCGAAGACAACAAACTGACCGTCGATAAAATTCTCGAAACGATCGGGCGCGCGGGCGTGACGGGGGTAACCTTCCGCCAGCAAATCAACGCGCAATTGACGTGGCAAAAGCTTGTGTCGGCCAAGTACGGATCGGACATCCAGGTCAGCGAGCAGCAGGTCGACGAGGTGTTGAACCGCCTCAAAGCGGGCGGCGACAAGCCGCAATTCCTGGTGTCGGAAATCTTCGTGGCGGTCGACCGGCCCGAGGATGAAACCACCATCAAGGTCAGCATCGATCAGATCGCGCAGCAGATCGGTCAGGGCGCCGCCTTCCAGACCGTTGCCGGCCAATTCAGCCAGTCGCCCTCCGCGGCCGATGGCGGCGACATTGGCTGGGTCGTACAGGGCCAGCTTGCGGACGATCTCGATCACGCGCTGGCCGACATCCGGCCCGGCCAGATCACCAAGCCGATCCGGGCCGAGGGCGGCTATTATATTCTCCAGCTTCGCGACCGCCGGGAGCCCATTGGGACCAAAATCGAGGAGCCGAAGACTGCCGCGGCCGGCGATGCCGATGCGGCGATACCCCTGGACCGCTTGCTGATTCCGCTGCCGCCGAATGCGGATGCGTCGATCAGAGACCGCGCCTTGATGCTTGCCAACAACGTTAAAATGCAGGTGCGCGCGTGCAGCGATCTGCCCGCTGTCGCCATGCAGCTCCAAGGCACGGTCTACACCAAGCTGGGCACGCCCAATCCCAAGGACTTGAGTCCGGATCTGCGTGCTGCGCTGGCCAAGGCTGGCCCCGGTGAAGCGGCTGAGCCGTTCTTCTCGCCGGCCGGGCTCGAACTCATCATGCGCTGCGATGAAGCCCCGCCGAAGCTGGTGGCGTTCGAGCTTCCGAGCCGGGCCGAGCTGCAACAGCAGCTTTTCGTGCAGCAGATGGGCCTGTACGCCAAAAGCTATTTGCGCGATTTGAGGCGGGACGCCGTTGTCGAAACGCGGTGAGGAAGCCGCCCCGAAGCTTCCGATCGTCATCAGCCAAGGTGAGCCGGCCGGCATAGGGCCGGAGGTCACCCTTAAGGCATGGGCCGCGCTGAACGGCGCCGTCGCCGGTCGCGCGCTGAAGATCATCGGAAGCGGGGATTTCCTTCTGCAAACCGCACGGCAGTGCGGGCTCAATCCCGCAAGCCTGGCCGGCGCAATCATCGACACGGGCCAACACAGCATCTGCGAACCCGGCAAGCCCAATGCCGCCAACGCCCCCGCGGTTACGAGCGCCATCGAGCGCGGCGTGCAGGCCTGCCAATCCGGCGAGGCCGCCGCCCTGGTTACGGCCCCGATCCACAAGGCGGTTCTGACCGAGGCTGGATTCGGCTTTCCCGGACACACCGAATTTCTGGCGGCGCTGACGGGGCGCAAGCAGGCGGTGATGATGCTCGCATCGTCCGATATCGATCCGCCGCTGCGCGTGGTCCCCTTCACCATCCATATCGCCTTGAAGGACGTGTTCGCCGCGCTGACCGCCGATGCGATCGCCGCCACCGGAACGGTCGTGCTGGAAGCGCTGGCGCAAGATTTCGGCCTCTTGAACCCGCGGCTGGCGATTGCGGGACTGAACCCGCACGCCGGCGAGGAAGGCACGATCGGGCGTGAAGATGCCGACATTATCGCGCCGGCGGCAGCAATGTTGCGCGAGGCCGGCGCCACCGTGCTCGGGCCGTTATCGGCGGATGCCCTCTTCCACGACGAGGCGCGCCGGACCTATGACGCGGTCCTGTGCATGTATCACGATCAGGCGCTTATCCCGATCAAGACGCTGGCCTTCTGGACGGGCGTGAACGTCACGCTCGGTCTGCCGATCGTTCGCACCTCGCCCGATCACGGCACAGCGCTCGGCATCGCCGGCAAAGGCATCGCCAACGAGGCGAGCATGACCGCCGCCATCCGCATGGCCGCCGGCATCGCGCACAGGCGCGGGCTGTGAGCGATTCCCATGAGCGATGACGGCCTTCCCCCGCTGCGCGACGTCATCGCCGCGCACGGGCTGTCGGCGAAGAAAAGCCTCGGCCAGAATTTCATCTTCGATTTCAATCTGACGCGGCGGATTGCGCGCGAAGCCGAGGTTGCGGGCAAAACGGTTTACGAGGTCGGCCCCGGTCCCGGCGGACTGACACGCGCGCTGCTGGCCGAAGGTGCGACGCGTGTGATCGCCGTTGAGCGGGACGCCCGCGCGCTTCCGGCGCTGCAGGACATTGCGGCGGCGAAACCAGGACGGCTTACGCTCATCGAAGCCGACGCGCTGGCGGTGGACGAACGCGCCTTGCTGGCCGAGACCGGCGCGGCTGAGCCGGTCAACGTGGTCGCAAATCTGCCTTTCAATGTCGGCACGGCCCTGCTGATCAAATGGCTGACCGCCGATTGGCCGCCTTGGTGGTCGAGTTTGACGCTGATGTTCCAGAAGGAAGTCGCGCAGCGCATCTGCGCCAAGCCCGGCGAAGAAGCATACGGACGGCTTTCCGTGCTGGCGGCTTGGCGAACACGCACGCGCATTCTTTTCGACGTGTCGCGCCAAGCCTTCGTGCCCCCGCCAAACGTGACATCAGCCGTCGTACGTCTCGAACCACTGGCAAAGCCCGTATGCGAGGCGGATTTGCGCGATTTGGAGCGCGTGACGGCCGTGGCGTTCGGCCAGCGGCGCAAGATGCTCCGCGGCAGTTTGAAAGGGCTTACGGCGAACGCGGACGCGTTGCTGGAGGCAGCAGGCGTGCTTGGCACCGCCCGCCCGGAAGAACTCAGCCTGGACCAATTCTGCGCCCTCGCCCGCGCGCTCCGATGTGGCGGTCCATCAGACACGGCGAGTTGATCGAAGATTTCAACCGTCCTGTCCCGTTCACGCCTCAAAATGGCGTTAGAGACTAGAGCATGATCCGATCAAAAGGAGTCGGATCATGCTTTAGTCTCCTTAGTTTGGCGCGCAATCTAACGACGAACCGGCGTCCACTTCGTCGGATTGCACTCTATTTGGCTGGCAGCCAGACCTCGGCTGCGGCATGTGCTCGGAAGGAAGCTTGCCGGATATGGACTCCCTGTTAGCCCTGGCGGCCGATCCCGAAGCCTGGGTGGCGCTCCTCACATTGATTGTCATGGAGCTTGTGCTCGGAATCGACAATCTGATTTTCGTCGCCGTCCTGACGAACGGCTTGCCGGAGCACCATCGCGATGTGGCGCGGCGCATCGGGATTGGGCTTGCCGGCATCCTGAGGCTTTTGCTCCTCAGCGTTATCGCCATCATCGTCCAATTGACGGCGCCGCTTGTCACCGCTTTCGGCCATGCGTTTTCCTGGCGCGATCTCATCCTGATCGCAGGCGGTCTCTTCCTGCTGTGGAAAGCAACGGTTGAAATTCATCATCGTGTGGACGCCGAACCGGGCGAGGAAAAGCCGGCCGGCGGCTCCGCCGCGAGTGGGCTCGCCTCTACCGTCGGGCAAATCATCCTGCTCGACTGCGTGTTTTCCATCGACAGCATCATTACGGCCGTCGGCATGACCGATCATGTACCGATCATGATGATCGCCATGGTGATTGCCGTTGCGGCCATGTTCTTTGCCGCGACGGCGCTTGGCAATTTCATCAAAGCCAACCCCGCCATCGTCATGCTGGCGCTCGGCTTTCTCATGATGATCGGCATGACGCTTGTCGCGGACGGCTTCGGCGTTCACGTTCCGAAGGGCTACATCTACGCCGCCATGGCGTTTTCGGCGCTGGTCGAAGGTCTGAACCTTATGGAGCAACGCGCCCGCCAAAGACGCGCGAAACGAAAGCGCGCCATGGACCATGCCCCGCCCTAACCATAAGTCCGGAAACCGCCGTCATTTAAGCAGCCGCATTTGCCGATCTCCTATTCTTGGGTCAGCCTCCTTACGAAGTCGACCAGCCCTGTTTGTCTCTGCCGATTTAAACGCTCGGCGGCAACAATGGCTTCAAGCTGCTTTTGTGCTTCGTCGATATCTTGGTTGACGATGACATAGTCGTACTCGGGCCAATGGCTGATTTCGTTGCTGGCTTCGGCCATGCGGCGGGCCACAACGTCAGGCGGGTCCTCGGCACGCCCCTTAAGGCGGCGCTCCAGTTCCTCCCGGGATGGCGGCAAAATAAAAACGCGCACGAGATCATCATTGGCTTTTGCCGAAAGTTCTTGGGCGCCTTGCCAGTCGATGTCGAAGAGGACATCGCGACCTGCGGAGAGCATTGCTTCCACCGCAGCCTTGGGCGTTCCGTAGCGATTGCCGAAAACCGTAGCGTGCTCGAGGAATTCACCCGCACGCACCATTTCTTCAAAAGTTTCAGGCGTAACGAAAATATAATCTTTCCCTTCGACCTCATTGGGCCGCTTGGTCCGCGTGGTGACGGATACGGACATTCCAATATCGGGATCGCAGGCCAGCAGGCGGCGCGAAAGCGTCGACTTACCTGCGCCCGAGGGCGAGGAAATCACCAGCATGAGCCCGCGCCGCGCGATCATCAAAAGCTCCTCCCCTGCGAAGCGGGGGAGGGGGACCATGCGAAGCATGGTGGAGGGGGCTGCCGCACACTCCGGCTTTTGAAAGAATGTGCAGACAGCGAATTACTCCGGGGCGATAGGTTGCGCGGTTGGATGCGAAAAAGAACCACCGCGCGGGCGTGGCGGGAGTAGCGCCTGTGGCCGCACCCTCCACCGCCTTCGGCGGCCCCCCTCCCCCGCTTCGCGGGGGAGGAAAATACGTTCCGTATACACATCATTCGACGTTCTGGACCTGCTCACGAAACTGATCGATGACCGCTTTCAGCGCCAGTCCGACATGCGTGAGCTGAATGTCGGAAGACTTGGAGCAAAGCGTATTGGCTTCCCGGTTAAATTCCTGCGCCAGAAAATCCAGCTTGCGGCCGGCCGGCTCTTTGCCCGCGATCAGCGCCCGCGCCTCCTGACAGTGCGCCGTCAAACGGTCCAGCTCCTCGCGCAAATCCGCACGCGAGGCGAGCAGCGCCACCTCCTGTGCGAGACGCTCTTCGGAAAGACTCGAGCCCGGCGCCAGCAATTCCTTGAGCTGCGCCAAAATGCGATCCCGCAAAATAAACGGCTGCTGCGCGGCGAGCGCTCGGCCTTCGCCGGTCAGGCGCTCGACATCGCCGATCTGGCCGAGCAAAATCGCTTCGAGCTTGCTTCCCTCGGTGGTGCGCGCTGCGCGCAAAAAATCGAATGCATCCGCCAGCGATGCCAGCATCGCCGTGTCGCGCGCCAAGCGGGCTTCATCGTCGAGCGCGGCGTTCTCCTCCTGCACGACAACGCCTTTCAGAGCGAGCAAGCCATCGACACGCGCCGGCGCCAGCCCGGTCTCCTCCGCGATCCGCTTGGCGAGCCGTACGGCATCGGCAAGAGCCGCCGGATCGATGCGAAAGCCGCGGCCGCCTTCTTCGGCGGCGACAGTGAGTGCAAGCTGCAAAGAACCGCGCTTGAAGCGCTCCGCGGCAAGCGTGCGAGCGCCCGCTTCCAGCCCGTCAAAGCCGATCGGCGCACGGAAGCGGACATCGAGCCCGCGGCCATTGACGCTTTTGGCCTCCCAGCGCCAGCGCAAACCGCCGTGCGCCCCGCGCGCATCGGCAAACCCAGTCATGCTGATAAGAGGCAAGCATCGCTCCCGGAATCGATATTCCCGCTACGATATCGTGCGGCGACGAAAAAGGGGAACCACAAAGGGCGCAAAGGCGACACGACGAACACAAAGAAAAGTTCGGGCGCGCGCGCCATTTCCTCTTCGTGCCCTTTGAGTCTCCTTTGTGTCCTTTGTGGTTCCCCTATTTTTCAGCGGACCCGAGCGGCGCTTTGCTGCGCCTGCTGGAGTTTGCGCCATTGCACGACGTTCTTCGCGTGCTCGGCGATGGTGCGGGCGAAAATATGGCCGCCGCTGCCATTGGCGACGAAGAACAGATCATCCGAATCGGCCGGGGTAAGCACGGCGGCAATGGCATCGCGCCCCGGATTGCAGATCGGCGTCGGCGGCAATCCCGTGATTTGATAGGTGCTGTAAGGATTAGGCGTCGCCAACTCGCTTTGGCGCAAGCCGTGTCCCAAAGGCACGCCTTTTGTCAGCCCGTAAATAATCGTCGGGTCTGATTCGAGTTTCATGCCCTGCTTCAGCCGATTGATAAAAACAGCGGCAACATGCGGGCGCTCAGAGGCAACGCCCGTCTCCTTTTCCACGATGGAGGCGAGCTTTATCGCATCCTCCACCGACATAATGGGCAACCCTTCCTTGCGTTGGGGCCACAGCCCGGCAATCGCCTTCTGTTGCGCCTGATGCATCCGCTGCAGCAATTCAGCGCGCGTTGTGCCGCGCTCGAAAACATAAGTCTCCGGCAAGAGGCTGCCTTCGGGGATAACAGGCGCATCGCCTGTCAGTACCGGATCGGCTTTGACCAGCGCGACAGCAGCATCGGAGGTTAATCCTTCGGGCACCGTGAGGCGGTGCATCAAGATACGATGCGCCACCAGCATATCCATGATCTGCGCTTCGCTGGCGTGCGCGGGAAAAGCATATTCCCCCGCCTTTAGACGCGCGGCTTGGCCACGCCGCACAACGCCGAGCCGGAACAGCAGCGGATTTTCCACGACCCCCGCCCGCGCCAAGGCATTCCCTATCGCGTTGAGCCCGCTGCCGGGCGCGATAATCAGTGTTTGCTGGACAGGCGATGGCCCCGATTGTGCGAAATAACGGCTTTCCCACCAGGCCGCGCTAGCCGCCGTGCCCACAATCAGGGCAAGGACGACAGCCAAGGAGAGGAATATCCGAATAGCCGCCTCGCCAAAGAAAGAAAGTATTTTATTCCAGAGCCGTCAACACCAGGGATGCGTTGGTGCCGCCAAACCCGAAGGAATTCGACAGCACGGCCTTAATCGCCATCTTCTTGGGCTTAAAAGGCACGAGATCGATTTTGGTTTCGACGGAGGGATTGTCGAGGTTGAGCGTCGGCGGCGCGATCTGATCGCGAATGGCCAGCGCGGAAAAAATCGCTTCCACCGCGCCCGCGGCGCCCAGCAAATGCCCGGTCGAGGATTTCGTCGACGACATCGTCAGCTTGCCGGCAGACTCGCCGAACAGCCGCTCGACCGCGCGCAGCTCGATCTCATCGCCGAGGGGCGTTGAGGTACCGTGCGCGTTGACGTAGTCGATGTCGCCGGGGGACATACCGGCCCGCTTCAGCGCCATCTTCATGGAGCGGAAGCCCCCATTGCCGTCCTCGGACGGCGCGGTGATGTGATAGGCGTCGCCCGACAGGCCGTACCCTTTCACTTCCGCATAAATCTTCGCGCCGCGCGCCTTGGCGTGTTCGTATTCTTCCAGCATCACGACGCCGGCGCCCGCGCCCATGACAAAACCGTCGCGATCCTTGTCATAGGGGCGCGAGGCTTTCTCCGGCGTGTCGTTGAAGCTCGTCGAAAGAGCACGGCAGGCGACAAAGCCCGCAATGCCGATTCGGCAGATGGCCGATTCGGCGCCCCCTGCCAACATCACATCGGCATCGTCGAGCGCGATAAGCCGTGCCGCATCCCCGATGGCGTGCGCGCCCGTCGAACAGGCCGTAACCACCGAATGGTTTGGGCCCTTGTAGCCAAACCGGATCGAGCTGTAGCCCGAAATCAGATTGATCAGCCGTCCCGGAATAAAGAACGGCGACAGCCTGCGCGGCCCCTTTTCATGCACCAGAATCGAGGCCTGCTCGATGCCGTCCAGACCGCCAATACCCGAACCGATGAGAACACCGGCCCGTTCTTTTTCTTCTTCGGTCTTAGGCTCGTAACCCGAATCGGTGACCGCCTGCTGCGCCGCCGTCAGCCCGTAGATGATGAAATCATCCACACGGCGCTGCTCTTTTTGGTCAATCCACTGATCCGGATTGAACGTCCCATCCGAGCCATCGCCGCGCGGCACATCGCACGCGATGCGCGTAGGCAGATCGTCCACCTTAAAACGGGTGATGGGACCGGCGCCGGATTTTCCTTCCAGCAGACGCGACCACGTCGTTTCCACGCCACAGCCAAGCGGCGTGACCAATCCCAACCCGGTAATGACGACTCGGCGCATGGCGCTCATTGGGGCGCGCGCCGCAAACGAATAAGCCGCATTGGGAAAATCAGCTCTGGGCCTTCTCGATGAACTTCACCGCGTCACCGACAGTCACGATGGACTCGGCCGCGTCATCCGGAATTTCAACGCCAAACTCTTCCTCGAACGCCATGACCAGCTCAACCGTGTCAAGGCTGTCCGCGCCAAGGTCCTCAATGAAGCTGGCATTGTCCGTGACCTTTTCGCCGTCGACATTCAGATGTTCGACCACGATCTTTTTCACGCGCTCAGCGACGTCGCTCATTTCTTCTCTTAGCCTCTTAAGAATTGCCGTTGTTGTTTTGCTTACCACGCTTCAAGCGCCTTGCGGTGCCTTTTACGCGCACCGGCCAAAGCCATGGCCAAAAAGTGGCGCTTGGTATCACAAACTTCCGCTTCCCGCCAAATATTCAAATGTCCTTTTGGGACGAACCTCTTAGATCATGGCCATCCCGCCATTGACGTGCAGCGTCTGGCCCGTGACGTAGCCGGCTTCCTCGCTTGCGAGATAGACTGCGGCCGCAGCGATATCCTTCGATTCGCCCAGGCGCCCGGCCGGAATCCGGGTCAAAATCCCGGCTCTTTGCTGGTCATTCAGCGCATCGGTCATGGCTGTTGCGATGAACCCCGGCGCGACGCAATTCACTGTGATGTTGCGGCTGGCAACTTCTGCCGCCAAGGCTTTGCTCATGCCGATCAAACCCGCTTTGGCGGCGGCATAATTGCCCTGGCCGGGATTTCCGGTGACGCCAACGACCGAGGTGATGGTGATGATTCGCCCCCAGCGCTTTTTCATCATGCCCCGCAATACGGAGCGCGACAGGCGAAATGCGGCCGTCAGATTCACCGCAATGACCTGATCCCACTCTTCGTCCTTCATGCGCATGAAAAGATTGTCGCGCGTGATGCCGGCATTGTTGACGAGAATATCGAGCGGCGCGCCCGCAGCGGCTTCCGCATTTTTCGCCAGCGCCTCGACTTCATCGGTCTTGCCGAGATTGCATGTGGCAACGAAGGCGCGGGCGCCAAGTTCGGCCTTCAGCGCTTCGAGCGCTTCGGCGCGGGTTCCCGACAACACAACATTTGCGCCTTGCGCATGCAGCGCCCGGGCAATCGCGCCGCCGATGCCGCCTGAGGCGCCTGTGACGAGAGCGGTTTTATTGGCAAGATCGAACATGGGGCTCACAGCGTTTTGGCGAAAGCTTCGATATCGGCGGGCGTATCGAGATTGAGCGTTGCCAGCTCTCTGTCGATCCGCTTGACCATGCCGGTCAGCACTTTATTGCCTCCCACTTCTACCGTCGTCTCGACGCCGAAGCCGTGGAACGCCGCGACGCTCTCGCGCCAGCGCACGCGGGCGGTGACCTGCTCTGCCAGCAGCCGCCGGATGGTGTCGGGCTCGGTGACTTCGCCGGCGGTGACGTTGGCGACCACCGGCACGCGCGGCGGCCGGATGGTGATTTGCGCCAAAGCCTCGCGCATGCGCTCGCCTGCTGGCTTCAGAAGCGGGGAATGATTGGCCGTGCTGACGGCCAAAGGAATCACGCGCTTGGCGCCTTTTGTCTTGGCGATCTCGCCGCAGCGGTCCACCGCCGCCTTCTCGCCGGAAATCACGATCTGCCCCGGCGCGTTGTCGTTGGCGACCACCACCACGCCCGCGTCCGCAGCTTCCAGGGCCGCGGCCTCCGCGCCGTCAATCTCGATACCGATAAGCGCGCTCATGGCGCCTACGCCGACCGGAGAAGCCGCCTGCATCGCCTGACCGCGCAGCCGCACCAGACGCGCGGTGTCGGGAAGGCTGAACGCGCCCGCGGCGCACAAAGCGGAATATTCGCCCAGCGAATGCCCCGCCACCACGCGCGCATGCTTGGCGAGGTCGAGACCGGCCTCTTTTTCCAGCACGCGAATGATGGCGATGGAGGCCGCCATGATCGCAGGCTGGGCGTTCTCCGTCAGGATCAGGTCCGATTCGGGGCCTTCCCACATCAGCTTCGAGAGGCGCTGCGACAGCGCATCGTCCAACTCTTCGAAAACTTCACGCGCCGGTGCAAAGGCCTCGGCAATCGCTTTGCCCATGCCGACGGCTTGGCTGCCCTGGCCCGGAAAGATGAACGCCCGCAAGAAATCTCCTCCCTTAGAGGGTGCCCCCTTAAAACGCGCGCGCAGCCAGCGCAAGATGCGGCTTACCGAAGGCGACGGAGGGGACGGCATGGATTTACCGGGGGCGGCCTATTTTTACACGCTGGCGCAAGTGGGTATCAGCTTTGCCGGATTTGCCGCGATCCTGATGTCGTTGCGCAATATGCGCGGCTCGGGCATGTCGCGATTCCATCTCTGGGTCGCGCGTTCCTATGTGCAGTCGGGTCTGGTGACAGCCATGAACGCGCTGCTGTCGCCCTTGCTGTTCGGTCTCGGGCTTTCGGAGCGGATGACCTGGCAGGTGGCGAGCGCCTTTATCGGGCTCCAATCGCTGGTGCTTATCAGCCTGGCGCCTCGCCAATGGCGGGCGGTCACCTCCCGTCCCATCGATACGCGCCTGAAGGTGCAGATAGCTTCAGGTTTAGCCGTCAACGCGCTGCTTCTCGCTAACGCGGCAGGCTGGCCATTTCAGCCAACCGGCGGATTGGTGATGCTCGCCGTGTCCTGGAACTTGTTCGCCTTCTTTGCGCAATTCGCCGAATCAATCCGCTTTTTCTTCGAAGACGACCAAGACAGCGAGGAAAATCCGGCACCGGATTGATTCACATCAGTGCGCAAGCTTCACTTTACGGACAAGAGTTTGTCCGACGGATTGAGGGCAAGAATGAGTGAACTCTTCGCACCTGCCGATTTCATATTATGAGGGCCTTGCCGACGAATTGGACCAGCTTTCCCTGTTCGTCAGCACCAATCCGAAGATCAACGGCCATTTCGCAGAGCGCCTGAAGGACCTCGCGCAACAGCTTCGCGACGACACGAAGCTGATGCGGCTCAAAAGCCAGAGAGCCTGATCAGGATACGGCGAGCGCCACGCGCTTGAAGCGGCCCATCCCCAGAACCAACACGGACGCCGTCACCAGAGAAAACGCCAAGATCAACATGCCCCCGGCATAATCGCCGGTGGCCTGCTTCGCCCAGCCGACGGCGTAAGGCCCCAGAAAACCGCCGAGATTTCCGACGGCGTTGATGATGGCGATGCCCGCCGCAGCGCCTCGTCCCGAGAGAAACACCCGCGGCATCGCCCAGAATGGCGCCAGCGTAGAGCAGATGCCAATCGCCGCGACCGCTAGCGCCACCAACACGAGCAGCGGGGATTGCAAAACCGCCGAAAGGGCAAAGGCGCAGCCGCTGGCGAGGGAGGCCAGCATCACATGCCAAACCCGCTCGCTGGTGGCGTCGCTGTGCCGGCCCCAGACATATTGCGCCACACCCGCCACGGCGTAAGGAAGCGCAACGATCAGACCGATTTGGAAATTGGAATATCCCATGGCCTGCACGATCTGCGGCAGCCAGTAACCAATGCCGTACAGCCCGACGACTATTCCGAAATACACGGCGCTCAGCAACAGCACGCGAGGATCGCAAAGCGCATTCGCGACTCCATGAACACGTTCATCCGCATGCGCATCGGCGGCCATCTCGGCGGCGACAATCTCCCGTTCACGGACAGAGAGAAACCAGGCGCTCGCCGGTCCGTCCGGCAGATAGAAGAACACCGCGATGCCGAGAAGCAGCGCCGGAATGGCTTCGAGGATGAACAGCAACTGCCAGCTATGCAGGCCGAAAATTCCGTCCGTACTGAGAATAAGTCCCGACAGCGGCGCGCCGATCACGCTGGTGAGCGGAATGGCCAACAGATAGACGGACGCATAAGTCGCCCAGATGCGTGAGGGAAACCAGATCGACAGGTAATAGATCATCCCCGGCGCGAAACCAGCTTCGGCCAGCCCCAAAAGAAAGCGAAGGACATAAAAACTCATCGGGCTGTGGACGAAGGCGGTGCCGGCCGAGACCACCGCCCATGTCGCCATGATCCGCGCAATCCAGCGGCGGGCGCCT
Source organism: Alphaproteobacteria bacterium (assembly GCA_947473475.1). Lineage (GTDB taxonomy): Bacteria > Pseudomonadota > Alphaproteobacteria > Micropepsales > Micropepsaceae > CAIYRG01. Next base: position 14,902 of record CANJBZ010000019.1, on the reverse strand, counting down.
ACGCGCGTCATAATGACGTTGCTCGGAACTTCAAACAGGAAATAGCCGAAGAAGAATATCCCCGCGCCCCAGCCGTAAATCTCCGGAGTAAAGCTGAGATCCTTGTTCATGGTGAGGGCGGCAAAACCGATATTCACGCGGTCCAGAAAACTGACCGTGTAGAGCGCCATCATGAAGGGTATCAGACGGCGCGCCGCTTTGGCGAAGATCGCATCACTCTCAGACATGGGGCGCCGCCGCTGCTACGGTGCGGTTTGTCGGCGATAGCGGCCCGTCACGCAAGCCGCAAAGGGCGGCGGCTTTACCGCGCCGCTGTGAGGCAAGGAATGTTGGACAGCCCTATTTGCGCGGTGTCAGCGGATCAGCTGTACGTCCAAACCCAAGTCCAGGCTTTTCCAGACGCGATCTGCCGTCAAAACCGGGAGCTTTTCCCGGATGCCGAGCGCCAAACAGGCGCAATCCGCCAGTGAAAGCCCATGCTGGCGGGTACGCGAGATTAAGGCACCCGTCTCTTCCGCGAGAGCGCCGTCAAAAGGGACAATATGGACCTGCGAAAGCCCAATGATCGTCCGCACGCGCGAAACATTCTCTCCCCGCCGCAGCAGAACGGCGAAAATTTCCGCGAGGTTCACGGAACACAGCAACGCTCCCTGAATATGCTGTCCGGCCGCTTGCGCGCCATTTTCTCCGCTTAGGAATGCAACGAGCGCGGACGAATCCAGCACCATTTTAGCCATGGGCATCCCGTGCAAAGCTGGCTGCGTCGTGGCGGCGTTCTTGCAACAGTTCATCGACAAGCCCGGCCGAGCCGTCGAACGCCCGGCGAAACAATTCTTGCGCTCGTTGAAGGGCGGCATTTCCGGACAACAGCCGGACGTCACCCTCGCCTGCTACATCCGGGACAAAGCTATCGCCGGGTAGAAGCCCCGCTCCCGCGAGCACAAAAGCCGGTATGACGGCAGAACCGTCCGGCCCGACCGTGATGGCAGGTGGATGCTCCGGCGCCAGAGCCTTGGTCTCGAACATCCTGCGCTCCTCAGCCAAGCCGGCATGAGGTGCGTGTCCCTGAGTCTGCCCCTGCCGCTTTTCATGTTCAACGAGCACATTGCGGACGAACTGATACCGCACGCCCAGGAAGTCAGCGATTTCCTGCCGGGAATAGCCCGCCGCTGCCAGCCGCCTCATCTTTTCGGATTTGCTCGCCGCGCCCGCAGCCAACCTCGCCATATCCGGATTTATCATCTTAATAGCTCGTCTTATAAACTTATTGATACATACTATCTATCAATATATCTGTCAATCTCATGTTGATATCGCAACGCGGAAAGCAAGCATTGTCCTTGCGGTGTTGTTCGGCTATATGCCCCGCCCACAAACCAAGGTGCGGTCGCGAGGGCCCCTAAAGGGGCAATGCCGGATGGTCCGGTGCTTTCGCGAGCCGACGTGGACGGGGCGAACCTTTCTCGCCCGCCCGTGCCGCACCTAAACGGAAGGAGCGATCATGGCTCTGTACGAGCACATGCTGATCGCGCGCCAGGATATCAGCGCGCAAGCGGTGGACGCACTCGCGACCCACCTGAAGACCATCATCGAAACCGAAGACGGCAAGGTCGAGAAGCAGGAATATTGGGGCCTGCGCAGTCTCGCCTATCGCATCAAGAAGAACCGCAAGGGCCACTACGTCCTGCTGAACTTGAATGCGCCGGCCAAGGCGATTTTCGAACTGGAACGCCAGCTCAAGATCAACGAAGACGTTCTTCGTTTCCTCACCGTCCGCGTTGAGGCTTTCGAGCAATCCAACTCCAGCCGCAAGCGCGAGCGCGAGGAAAATCGCGACCGCCGTCCGCGCGAAGATGAAGCAACAACCGAAATTGAAGGAGCCGCGGTATGAGCGCTCAACCGCCTCTGGCCCGCCGGCCGTTTTTCCGCCGCCGCAAGACCTGTCCGTTCTCGGGCGCCAATGCTCCCAAGATCGACTACAAGGACGTCAAGCTGCTGCAACGCTATATCTCCGAGCGCGGCAAAATTGTGCCGTCGCGCATCACGGCTGTTTCCTCCAAGAAACAGCGAGAGCTTTCCACCGCCATCAAGCGGGCGCGCTTCATGGCGCTGCTCCCCTACGTCGTGAAATAGGAGCACGCAGCTATGCAAGTTGTTCTATTGGAACGTGTCGAGAAGCTCGGCCAAATCGGCGATGTGGTGAAGGTGAAAGACGGCTTTGCCCGCAATTTCCTTTTGCCGAAAAAGAAAGCCCTCCGGGCCACCAAGGCCAATCTCGGCTTTTTCGAAACGCAGCGGGCCCAACTCGAAGCGCGCAACCTCGAAATGCGCAAAGAGGCCGAGCAGATCGGCGTCAAGCTGAAGGGCAAGCTGTTCGCCCTGCTGCGCCAGGCGGGCGACCGCGGCCAGCTTTACGGGTCGGTTTCCCCGCGCGATATCGCCGATGCCATCACGGCCGGCGGCTTCACGGTCAGCCGCACCCAGGTGCCGCTCGATAAGGCGATCAAGACCATCGGCTTGCACGAAATCTCCGTCGTGCTGCATCCCGAGGTGCGTATCCCCGTGATGATGAACGTCGCCCGGACAGAAGACGAAGCCGAGCGGCAAGCGCGCGGCGAAAACGTCCTGGCCGAGCAGACCGAGCAGGAAGAGGCGCTCGCAAACGCCGAAGCCCTGTTCGAAGAAGGCGCCGGCCCGAAAGCCGAAGAAGAAGCGGAATAGTTCGCAAACTACTCCGAAACGAAAAAAAGCCTCGCGCTAACCCGCGGGGCTTTTTGTTTGCGTAAATTGTAGCGTTTATCGCGGCAAATTGTTCGGATTGGCAGCAGGTGCGCCCTGGCCAAGCTTCCTACCGTCGGCCAGCGTGGCGAAACGGTATTGGCCGCCATGCGAGCCGTCCTTCAGCGGGTGGCCTTCGATCGTAATTTTGTCGCCCGGCTTTACCGTGTCGGCCTTCCAGCCCATGCCGGCGATCTGACCGACCGAGCCCATTTCGAACGACCATTCGACCGGCTTGCCATTCTCTTGCGCCGTCACATGCAGCCAGGCATGCGGATTGGTCCACTCGAATTCTTTCAACGTGCCGCTGATTTTGACCGTCTTGTCTTTATCGAACATGGAAAAGGAATGGTGCGCCAAAGCGGGGGCGGCAAAAGCTGCCACTGTGGCGGCGAGAATAGCGATCTTCAATTTCATGGGACGTCCCTCGGAAGATTGGCCTGTTCGAAACGAATGTACTATTTTAACAACAGAAGAACAGCAAAGCCAATCAGGGAGGATGTCTTGCGCGTCATCGGTCCAATGCTTCTCGCAGTTGCAACATTTGCGTCGGGAGCGGCCTACGCCGCCTGGTCGGAGCATCCCTACAAAGACCTTGGCTTTGTGGTCGAATTCCCCAATCCGCCAGCGACCTCAACCGGCAATTACCGCACCCAGCTCGTCGACTCGGCGCCCGTCCACATCTATTCGCAGAAGCAGGACAATGCGCTGTTCATTGCCGCGATTACGGACCTGCAGAACCGCGCGGGCGACGGCGCCAGCCTGATGACCGAAGCCGAGTTCAATCTCAACCTGATCGGCGAGATCAAAGCCAACTCCACCTCGCGGGTTGAGCCCGGCAAGGATGCCGTATTCGGCCGCTTCATCACCGTCGATTGCAAAAAAGGGCGCGAGCCCGATCAACCCGGTCAGGACGTTGCCGCACAAGCCTGGTTCAAGGGCACGTTCGGCATGGAATGCCCCGATGGCGCCCGTTTGACGACCAACCTCTTTTTCCATCGCGGCCGCATGTACATGATTACCGGCATCAATTTGCCGACGAAGGACGGGCCGTCCGCCGGTCCGGCCGCGCTACGCTTCGCCAATTCGATCAGCTTCTTCCGCGCGGACGGCACACGCAACCGCGCCGACGGAGCGGAGTAAGAAAAAGGGAAACCACAAAGGACACGAAGGAGACACAAAGAACACAAAGTTTTCTTCGTGCCCTTTGTGTCTCTTCGTGATCTTTGGGGTTTCCCTTTTTACTGCCTCACGGGAAAAGATGTTCGACCGTCCACCCGAAATCGGGTGACTGGCGGCTGTAGCGGATGCGTTCGTGCAGGCGGAAGGGACGGTCGCGCCAGAATTCGATGGCCACCGGACGGATGCGGAAGCCAGACCAATGCGGCGGGCGCGGGACGGACGACAGCGCGTATTTGGCCGCGTAAATCGCGACTTCCTTTTCCAACGCGAAACGTCCCTCCATCGCGCGTGACTGCCGCGAGGCCCAGGCGCCGATCTGGCTGTCTTTGGGACGCGATGCGAAATAGGCATCGGCTTCCGCATCGCTGACACCGATCACCGGCCCGCGCACACGCACGGAACGGCGCAGCGACTTCCAGTGAAAGCACAGCGCGGCTTTCGGCTGATCCGCGAGCTCCTGCCCCTTGGCGCTTTCCAGGTTGGTGTAGAAGACGAAGCCTTCCACATCGACATGCTTCATCAGCACCATGCGCACGTCGGGCAGCCCGCTTGCATCGACGGTGGCAAGCGACATCGCTTCTGGGTCGTTCAGCTCTTTGGCTTTTGCGTCAGCAAACCATTCGCGAAAAATCTCGAACGGCTCGGCTGCTTCGATTTGGTTATTGCTCATTTCGACAGCCCATACCCCAGATGTCATGGCCCGCAACAGCGGGCCATCCAGGCGAAACCAAGCGTCTTTTCGCCGCGTGGACACGCGGCGGCTGGATGGCCCCGTCAAGCGGGGCCATGACACACAGGGAGAATAAGTCGAACCAGAAAATCACTTATACAACCCGTCGATGAAGCCGCTTTTGTCCAGGGCTTCGATGATGCTCGGATCGTAGAAGTCTTCCGCTTTAAACATGCGCATGCGCGGCGAATCGTAAATCGACAGAGTCGCCTTGATGCCCTCTACCGCCGGATAGGGTTTGCGTGGAATCTCCAGCGCCTCGCGATACATGCTGTCCTGGGTCGCTTGATCCCTGATATTGAACCACTTCACCAGCGCCGCGTCGAACGCCGCGCGGTTGGTTTTCATCAGCGCGTCCGCTTCGATGGCCGCTTTCACGAAGCGCGCGGCGGTGTCACGATTGGCGGCAAGCCAATTCTTTTCCGCCAGGATCGACGAACCGGCGACCGGAATTTTGTACCGCGTCAGATCGATGAGATCGTTGAGCTTGTTCTCCGCAGCCTTGGAGAACAGCATCCCCGCGGCCATCAGCGCATCTTCCTTGCCTTCGAGCAGCGGATTGATGGCATTGCCGCCGCCGACCAGCATGATGTCCTTGCCGGGCTCCCATCCCATTTTGCGGGCAAAGCCGATGGCGCCCACATGAGTCACCGCGCCGGGAACCGAATAGCCGAGGCGCTTCCCCTTCAGCTCCTGCACCGATTTGATATTCGGCGCGGCGATGATGTGGTCGCGAATGATGCTTTCCGTCGTCGTCAGCGCGATGCGATGGACCGCCTTGGGATCGGTGGAAACGCGGTAGATCATCGGACTGCCGCCGCCCACCGCAATCGGCGCGTTGCCGATATCGGCCTTGACGTTCTCCGGCGGCACGATCACGCCTGAATTGCGCGCCACCTGAGCCGCGCCCGGCGTGATGTATTGGTGTACCTCCAGACCGTTGCGGGCATAGATCCCCGCATCGGCTGCGATCAGGAACGACACCTTGTTCAGCGACACGTCGCCGAGCGCCACATCGACGGACGTCAGCCGGTCCGCGGCAAGGGCCGGAAAGGCGATCCAGGAAACCAAACACCCCAGCAGAAGCCGTCTATTGATCCGCATGCTGTCCTCCTCGGGTACCCACGCGGCATCATAGCGGACGGGCGGAACCGCAACAGGCCTTAACGGAACGGGGAGACTCTCCCTATATAGGGGCGTCGAAGGAGCGGATATGCGCGATCCATACGAAGTCCTGGGTGTTTCTAAAAAGGCAAGCGAGGCCGAAATCAAAAAGGCCTACCGCAACCTTGCCAAGAAGCACCATCCCGACAAGCACGCCAACGACCCCAAAGCGGTCAAACGCTTTCAGGAGATCAGCGCGGCCTACGAGATCGTCGGGGATAAGGACAAACGCACCCAATTCGACCGGGGCGAAATCGACGCGGCCGGGCAGCCCAAAGGATTTGGGCAGGGCTTCAACCCCGGCGCGGGCGCCGGCTTCGAGCAGGGGTTCGGCGGCTTCCGCCCGCGTGGCGGCAGCGCCGGGCCGCAGAATTTCGATCCTGAATGGGGCCACGGCCAGGAAGGTATCCGGGGCGAAGACATTTTCGCAGACATTCTGGGCGGCCTTGGCGGCGGCAAGCGGCGGGCAGCGCAGCCTCGCAAGGGCGCGGACGTGCAGCTCCAGACCAATGTGACGCTGGAAGAGGCCGCTCTTGGCGGTACGCGGCGGGTTGTCGTCGCCGATGGGCGGCAGCTCGAATTTCGCATACCGCCCGGGGTCAAGGACGGCCAACAAATCCGGCTGAAGGGGCAAGGCGCCCCCGGCGACCGAGGCGGTCCACCCGGCGACGCGTTCATCACCATTGCCATGGCCCCACACGCCTATTTTGAACGGGATGGCCGCGATCTGCGGCTCGACCTGCCGATCACGCTGAAGGAAGCGGTGCTCAGCGGCAAAGTTCCCGTGCCGACACTGACCGGCCCGGTTACCCTGACCCTCCCGCCGCAGTCCAACAGCGGCCGCGTTCTGAGGCTGAAAGGCAAAGGCCTCGCCGGCACTGGGGCCGAAACGCCCGGCGATCTTTATGTCCGGCTTATCGTCACGCTCCCGGAAGGCAGCGATTCGGCATTGGAGAGTTTCGCCAAGGGCTGGGCCGCCAATTACGACCCCCGCGCCAAACTGAAGTCCTGACCGCTTCCCAAAGCTAAGTGTGGAGTTTTGGTCCAAGCCTCCGCTATAGGATGCTGTACTGTTTCGAATTCGTTCCGCCGCATGCCTTAGCGCCGGTGGAACCAGGGGGACTTTAGGATCCACGCATGACAGGTTCCGGAATTGTCGCAGGCAAACGCGGCCTGATCATGGGCGTCGCGAACGACCGCTCCATCGCCTGGGGGATTGCCCAGTCGCTGGCCGCGCACGGTGCGGAGCTTGCCTTCACGTATCAAGGCGAAGCGTTTAGGAAGCGCGTGGTGCCGCTCGTCGAACCGCTGAACCCCGCTGCCGTGATCGATTGCGACGTTTCCGAGCCGGGTTCGCTGGACGCTGCTTTCGCGCAGCTTGCGAAGGTCTGGGACAGCCTGGACTTCGTGGTCCACGCTATCGCCTTTTCCGATCGCGATCAGCTCAAAGGCCGCTACGTCGACACGACGGCCGAAAACTTTGCCATGACCATGAACATCTCCTGCTTCTCGTTCACAGCGGTGGCCAACCGCGCCGAGAAGATGATGCCCAATGGCGGCAGTCTGCTGACGCTCACCTATTACGGCGCCGAAAAGGTGATGCCGCATTACAACGTCATGGGCGTGGCGAAGGCGGCCCTGGAAGCCAGCGTGCGCTATCTGGCCGAGGATCTCGGCAAGAAGAACATCCGCGTCAACGCGATTTCAGCCGGCCCGATTCGCACGCTTGCGGCGTCGGGCATCGGCGACTTCCGCTACATGCTGAAATGGAACGAGTACAACGCGCCTTTGCGCCGGACCGTAACCACGGCGGAAGTTGGGGACACCGCGCTGTTCCTCGTGTCCGATCTGGCGCGCGCCATCACCGGCGAAGTGATGCATGTGGACGCGGGCTATCATGTCGTCGGCATGAAGGCCGAGGACGCGCCCGACATCGCCGTCTCGAAGTCTGAAAGCAATGTCGCATAACAGCTTTGGCCACCTGTTTCGCTTCACCACCTTTGGCGAGAGCCATGGGCCGGCAATCGGATGCGTGGTGGACGGCTGTCCGCCCGGAATTCCGCTGACCGAAGCCGATATTCAGGGCGATCTCGACCGCCGCAAACCGGGCCAGTCCAAGTTCGTCACGCAACGCCAGGAGCCCGATAAGGTTCGCATTCTTTCAGGCGTGTTCCAGGACGAGCGGATGCCGGCGCAAGTCACCACGGGTACGCCCATCGCGCTGCTGATCGAAAACATGGATCAGCGTTCAAAAGATTATGGCGACATTCGCGACAAATTCCGCCCCGGCCATGCCGACTACACCTATTGGGCGAAATACGGCCTGCGTGATTATCGCGGCGGCGGACGTCAGTCGGCGCGTGAAACCGCCTGCCGTGTCGCGGCGGGCGCGGTTGCGCGGAAAGTTCTGAACCAGCTTTACGGTCAGGTGGCGATCCGCGCCGCGATGATCCAGATGGGCACGCAGACGATTGACCGTACCCGTTGGGATTGGGACGAGGTCTCGCGCAACCCCTTCAATTCGCCGGACCCTGGCATCGTTAATCAGTGGGCGGACTATCTGGAAGGCATCCGAAAAAACGGCTCCTCCATCGGCGCCATCATCGAAGTCGTCGCCGAAGGTGTTCCCGCCGGTTTGGGTGCCCCGATCTACGGCAAGCTCGATGCCGACATCGCCTCGGCCATGATGAGCATCAATGCGGTGAAGGGCGTGGAGATCGGCGCCGGGATGGGCGCGGCGACGCTGACCGGCGAAGAGAACGCCGACGAAATGCGCAACGGCCCGGATGGAAAACCGCAGTTCCTGTCCAATCAGGCCGGCGGCGTTCTGGGCGGCATATCCACCGGACAGCCCGTTGTGGTGCGCTTTTCGGTCAAGCCCACCTCCTCCATTCTCAACCCGCGCAAGACCATTGATATCGCGGGTAACGAGACGGAAATCTTCACCAAAGGGCGCCACGACCCTTGCGTCGGCATCCGCGCTGTTCCTGTTGCGGAAGCGATGATGGCGTGTGTGCTGGCCGATCACGCCCTGCGCCACCGCGCCCAAAATGATTTCCCCTCTCCCCTTGCGGGAGAGGGTGGAGCGCCGCGCGCGTAAGCGCGCCACTGGCGCTCCGGGTGAGGGGAGATTCCTACTTCACCATAAATCGGTAGGTTTGCGTCAGCGCCGGCGCGATGGTGGTGCCGACATAAAGCTGCGGCTCCGATGGCGGCATGACCATTTCTTTCGTCTCACGATCCGCCACGCACGTTTTGGCCTTGTCGGCCAGCGCGACGAAATCCTCCACCGTCGGCAGCGTCTCCAGAACGCACTGGTCGAAGAACGTGTATTGCAGATCCTCGGCGCAGCCGAAGGAGGTCCGGTCGGGACGCGCAGCCGTCAGGATGAAGCGATTGTTGGCGCGCAACACCGGGATGAACATGCCGGAGAAGCAGGCCGAAATGACGATAATCGCCGGGCGGTCGTGGCAGGAATTGTCGATCACATCCCCGATGCTGCGGATCGCCACAAGCTGCGGACCGATCACTATGCCCAGCGGCGCACCGTGCGATGTGAAATAGACAAAGCAGCCGCCCGTCACCTGATCCGTCAGGTTCTCGAAATTACGGTAGATCGTGGCGCCATCGGATTTCAGCGCCTTGCCGTCGGGATCGCGTTCCGGGTGTACGGAAAATTGCTGAATGTGATCCTCAGCAAAGCCCATCTTCTTCAGGGCGGTGACCAGATCGCGCCTTGCATTGTCGAAAACCGGACTGTCCGCGCCCGACTGGGCCCGTGAATCGCCCGCCACGACAAGCGCCGCCCAATTGTCGAACGGACCCGCCGCAAATGCCGGCGAGGCGAACAGCACCGCAGCAAGCGCGAAGGCAGCGAAAACGGCACGAAACATCGGCTTCAACCCGGTCATGTCCCGCATTCATGTTGGCGCAAATAATCGGTTACGGCAAATCGGCGGCGGGTCAGGTACGCGCGAACTGAGCAAACATCTCCACATGCGGCGTCCAAAGAAATTGATCGAGCGGCACGACGCGCGTCAGCCGGTAACCGCCATCCACGAGGACACGGGCATCCCGGGCAAAGCTCGCCGGGCTGCAGGAAATGTAAAGCACGCTGGGCACTTGCGATTGCGCCAGCGCCGCGGCTTGCGCCTGCGCGCCGGGACGCGGTGGATCGAGCACCACGCAATCGAACCGCTTTAGTTCGGTGGGTAACAAAGGCCGGCGGAACAGGTCGCGCACGTCGGTGGTTACCTTCGCCTTCCCCGCCCGTGCCGCAGCGGCCAATGCGTTTATCTGTGCCTCGGTACTGTCGGCTGCATAGACGGTTCGCCCGGCTGCCAGCGCCAGCGCGAATGTTCCGCAGCCGGAAAACAAGTCCGCGACCGAGCGCGCTTCGCCGGCCGCTTCCATGGTCAGCTCTTGCAGAATGCGCTCGCCGTCCTTCGTCGGTTGAAGAAAGGACTCCGGTGGAAGCGCGACGGAAAAATTGCCGATACGCAACGAGGGCATTTCCGCCATTGCAACCAGCTCGCCATTCCAGGACAGCCGCGCCAGCTTCAGGGATGAGGCCAACGCCGACAGATCCATCAGCAAGCCCGGTTCGCGCGCCCGGCTCAGCTTCATTGAAAGATCGACGCCCGTATCGGTCGCCGTCGCATGCAGTTCCGCCGTTTGGCCCGGAATAAGGAATGAAGCGAGCCCCGTCTTCAGTGGCCCGATCAGCCGGGCCAATTGCGGCGTGAGCACCGGACATTCCGTGATATCCACGAGGTTGCGGCTCTCCGGCTCGTAAAAACCGAGCGCCACGCCCTTGCTCAGTGCTTTGGCTTTGAACATCGCGCGGCGGCGCGTGCCGGGCGCCACGGCCCGGATGTCTTCGACCGGCGGATCGGCGAAGCCGCGCTGTTTCAGCGCCATCACCACCAGATCCCGCTTCCAGGTGAGATAGGGCTGCGCCGCCATCATCTGCAGCGCACAGCCGCCGCAGCGCCCGAAATGCGCGCATGCCGGGGCGATACGCGTGGGGCCCGGCGTGACGATATCCAACAGACGCCCGCGCGTTCCCTCGCGTGCAACCCGCGCCACATCGCCGGGCACGGTCAGGGGCACGAACAGGCCGCCTTCCGTGACGCCGTCGCCGGCATGACCCAGCTTGGCGATGGTTACGATCTCATTCATGCGATAATGCACTTCCCGCGGTTCATCCCTCCCGCGATAGCATGTAAGATGACGCCATAGAAATTTGCCGGGGCAACGCCATGATGGATCACGATCGTAACCACCCCACCCGCCGCTTTTTGCTGAGCGCGGCCGCGGCCGGCGCCGCCGCGGCCGGTATCGGCGGCTCGGCCCGCGCGCAGGACGGCGGCTGCCGCATCGGCCCGGCGCCGCACCCCAAAGGGCCTCTCGTCTTTCTCGACTACGATCAGATCGAGCTGGATGCTGCCTATGACCAAAGCGTCTACGCGCCTTTGGGCGGCCAGATTCAGGCAAGGCGCACCACGAACAGCGAGGAGGTCCGCCGCCGTCTGGGGACGCCCGAGCGGCATGCTTATGGCCCGAAGGAGATCGAGAAGCTCGACATCTTCCGCACGGACCGCCCGAACGCGCCCGTGTTCATCTTCGTCCATGGCGGCGCATGGCGCAGCGGCAACGCCAAGGAGTACCACTTCGCGGCCGAGAACATCACGCGGGCCGGCGCGCACTATGTGGCGATCGATTTTTACAACGCGGGCGAAGCCGGTGGCGACATCCGCATCATGGCCGATCAGGTCAAGCGTGCGACTGTCTGGGTCTTCAAAAATGCCACCACTTTCGGCGGCGATCCGAACAAGATCTTTCTCGCGGGCCAATCCTCCGGCGCGCATCTGTCGGGCGTGGCGCTGATCACCGACTGGCAGAAGGATTTCGGCGTCCCGAACAACATCGTTAAAGCGGGCCTGCTGCTATCGGGCATGTATGAGATGAAGCCGGTGCGGCTGTCGGCGCGAAGCAGCTATGTGAAATTCGACGACGCCATGGAAGAATCCATGAGCACCATTCGTCACCTCGACCGGCTGCATACGCCGATCACGGTGATGTACGGCACCAATGAGACGCCGGAATTTCAGCGCCAGGCCCGCGACTTTGCCGCGGCGGTAAAGGCGAAGGACAAGGCGGTCACGCTCATCGTGGCGCCGAACCACAATCACTATGAGCTGCAGGAAACGATGGCGAGCCCCTATGGCTGGGCCGGCCGCGCGGCCCTCGCGATGATGGGGTTGGGTAAGGCCTGAGCTTTTGAGCTGCGTGCCGATTGTGCGTGGTTCGAGGCTTCGCTATGCGAAGCACCTCACCATGACGAGGCTATTTAAATTCTCGTCATGCTGAGGTGCGTTGCGCAGCAACGCCTCGAAGCACGCAGGTTGGCGCGAAGGCCGCGTTAGCGGCTCTTGCGCTGGTCCAGCGAGAACACGTTGTAGCGTTGCGCCGCGATCATCAGGGCGTAATAGAGCACATAGTGCATGTTGTTGCCGACGGTGTTCCAATCCTGCCGCGTCAGATTGCCGAAGGTCAGCACGAACATCAGTCCGAACCCGGCCAGCAGCGACCAGAAGGTGAAGAGGCCAAGCGCGATCATCGCCCCCATGGCCGCCTCAATAGGCGGCAGGATGTAGAGGAAGGATTTCACGAACCACATCGGCAGCAGCGGATTGTTCACGAACGCCTCGGCCTGCTTGTCCGCCCAGGGAACAACGCCGGTGATCATCCGCATTGTGCCGTGGAAGAACAGGTTCACACCGGACGCAAACCGGAAAAGGAAAAACGCAAGCTGAAGGTCGCTGACGCCCGCCAAAATCGCAGGGCGGCTGACCGCGTTCTGCCCTGCCCGTCCTGCCACGATATCCGACATGAATTCCTCCCGTTTTTTGTTCGGCAATCATACACGGGTCAGCCACGCGGGAAACCGTCTTCGTGGACCACCTTGCGGGGTTAGCTGCGGCTGGGCACAATTCGCGCCATTTTTCCGGATCGCAACGCGAGGGGCTTATGAAATTTGGCGCAATCGGTGCATTGGGGCTGACCGCGGCCTTGTCCTTAGCGGCGGTTCCTACGCACGCCGCCCCCGATTTTTCGGGCACCTATTGGGCCACCAGCTACAGCGCGAAAATCCCGGTAGTCGGGGGCGGTGAGCCGCCGCTGAACGACAAGGGTCGCGCGCTTTATCAGCAGAACACGGCAGGGCTGAAGGATGGCTCGCTCATCGACAAGGCGCGTCGCGTTTGCACACCGGACGGCGTGCCGCGCCTACTGGCCACGCCCTATCCGTTTGAGATTTTCCATGCCCCTGCCGGTCAGGTGACCATTGTCTATGAGATGAACCATCAGACCCGTACGATTGCGATGGACAAGCCTCTGCCCACACCCGAAAGCATCATCACCGAGCCGCTCTACAACGGTCACTCGGTGGCGCGCTGGGAAGGCGATACGCTCGTGGTGCAAAGCATCGGCTTCAACGACCGCACGTTCCTGGACGCCACCGGCCTTCCCCACAGCGATGAGATGATGACGACAGAGCGAATCAAACGCCTTGGCGATCAGCTCGAAGACGTTGTCACCATTCACGATCCGCAGCTGTACGCGCGCGATTGGCAGGCGCGCTTTGTCTACAAACTGCGCAACGATGTGCGTCTGGAAGATTACGCCTGCAACGATGCCCATCGCGATTTGTCCGGCGTCGCCGGCGTGCGCCGCTGAAGGAGCTGAAGCTATGAGAATGCCCAGTCTTCTAGCCGCAACCGCTCTGACCGCCGCCTGCATCCTGCCGGCCTTGGCGGCCGATGCGCCTGCAACAGGCGCGCCTCCGGGGCTGAACCTGTCCGCGCCCGGCGTTGCCTGGCTGGGCTTCGTCGCACCGAAAGCGCCGGATTACGCCGTCGCGCGCACCTTCAACGATTATTCCAATCCACCAAACGGCATCGGCCCGGTGAGCGATGGACCAGCCCACCCTTACGCGAACAATGAGGTCGCGCGCGAGATGCGCGTGCCCCCGACCTATCGCGTGGCGGACCTGGACAACGCCTCCGGCAAAAATCTGATGCCTTGGGCGCGCGAGGCTGTTCAGAAGCAAAACGAGCTGGCGCTGAAGGAACGTAACGGCGAAACCCGCGAGGCCCGCTGCTGGGAAACCGGCGTTCCCGCGTTTCACCTCAACCCCGGCGCCATGCGCATCGTGCAGACGCCGAAGGAAGTCGTGCTGTTTCTGGTCGGGCGCACCCGCCATATCTGGCTGAACGTGCCCCATTCCAGAAACCCAAAACCGTCCTGGTACGGAGAATCGGTGGGCCATTACGAAGGCGATACGCTCGTCGTCGATACCAACGGCTTCAACGATAAGACGTTCGTGGATTCCTACCGCACGCCGCATACCGACAAGCTGCACGTGGTGGAGCGTTTCCGTTTGATCGATGGCGGCAACACGCTGGAGGTCGCCTTCACCGTCGACGATCCGGGCGCCTTCTACAAACCCTGGTCCGGCACCCGGAACCGGCACAAGGTGGTCAATCCCAATATCCGTATCGCCGAGCCCGACTGCTCCGAAGCCAATGACGACTATTTCAACATCGGCCTCGAACCGGTCCCGACGGCGGACAAGCCGGCGTTTTAAAACAGTGGCTCCTCCCCCGTGAAGCAACGCGTAACGGGGGAGGGGAACCATGCGAAGCATGGTGGAGGGGGCGGCGAGCGACGGGGGGATACAAGGTTTGGTTTGATGCTCGACAGGCTAACGCCAGCGCGCGTCCCCCGCCCCCTCCACCGCCTGCGGCGGTCCCCCTTGTAACTTGAAATCGTCGTCATCGGATAAGCTGTCCGATGCGGTGGCGGGCGGAAGACCGATTCCCCCCAGGGTTCGAGCCCGTGGGGAGCAAGGCTCTCCGCCTGCCGTTCCATTGACCCCGAACAGTCGCGGGGGCCGCAAGTCGCGAAGCCCGATTGCGCACGGAGGGGTGATAATGGACACCACCGTAGTAGTTGGAATTGACGTTTCTAAAGACCGCTTGGATG
>CANJBZ010000018.1 GCA_947473475.1 Alphaproteobacteria bacterium | reverse complement strand
TGCGAACGCAATCTCGTCGAGCGTTTCTTCTGCATCATCAAGCATTTTCGAGGCATCGCTACCCGATACGAGAAAACCGCGCGAAACTTTCTCGCAGGACTGCATTTGGTTTGCGCTATCGTTTGGCTTAAATGACGACACGCCCTAATCAGGACCGAAGAGTTTTGCTCATGCGGATGAGCGGCACTGGAACTCCGGATGGCTCCCCGGCCGTGAAACGCTCGATCTCTGTATAGCCGCAGGCGCGATAGAGCGGCTCGCCTGCCAGAGTTGCCGCCATTTCGACGTGGCGAAATCCTTCGTTCGTTGCAGCTTCTTCACAGAGAGCCAATATCAAACGTCCAACGCCGCGGCGGACGTAATCGGGATGTGTGTACATCGCACGGACGCGCGCGGCATCTTTCGCCGGGTCGAGCAGCGCTGCATCGCGTCCTTGCGAATGATCGCCACTGAACAGGGTGGCGCGACGGCTCCAGCCGCCGCAGCCAACGATGCGTCCGTCGGTTTCGATGCAGAAATAGGTACCGTCGCGGATGAGCTGTGTATCCAGCCCCATCACGTTGAAAGACGCAGCTATTTCCGTGGCGTTTAAAAACGGTTTGAGCAATTCGGTAATCGCCGCATCCATCAAAGTCCGAAGCGCCGGGGCATCGTCGAGGCTTGCTGGGCGGTGGGTGAATGGAAGCATGCGCCAACCTACGATCCAGCAGTTCTCTTGGCGCGGCGGACGCCGCGCCGCTGGGTGGGCGGCTCTGAGGCCGCCCATGGTGAAAGAGGGGAGCGATCGGTAAAGGCAAAGCCGCACCAAAACAAATTGGCTTCCGTGCATCTCTGCACGGAAGCCAATCGTTGTTCCCGATTTGCCTGGTATCAGGCGGCCTTTTTGACCAGGGCGCTTTCGACGCGCTTCACGGCGGCCGGTTCGTCGATCCGTTCGATGGCGGCGACTTCACGGGCCATGCGGGCAAGGGCGGCTTCGTAAAGCTGCCTTTCGCTGTAAGACTGTTCCGGCTGACCGCTGGCGCGGTGCAGATCGCGAACCACCTCGGCAATGGAAACCAGATCGCCCGAATTGATCTTGGCTTCGTATTCCTGCGCGCGGCGGCTCCACATGGTGCGCTTGATGCGGGCGCGCCCCTTAAGCGTGTTGAGCGCGGTTGCCACCACGTCGGGGGTGGACAGTTTGCGCATGCCGACGGCCTTCGCCTTTACCGTCGGAACACGAAGGATCATCTTGTCCTTCTCGAAGGCAATGACGAACAGCTCGAGCTTCAGCCCGGCGACTTCCTGCTCGTCGACCTTCTGAATCCGGCCCACGCCATGGGTCGGATAAACGACAAAATCGCCGCTTTTGAATTCGTGTTTCCGAGTTGCTGCCGGAGCCTTGGCTGGAACGGCGGCCACGACCTTGGGCGCGGCGACGGGTTTGGCCGGGGCGGGCTTTGCTGCGGCTACGGCGGGTTTGGCCGGCGCGGGGGGCGCGGCGGCTACCGCGGGTTTCACGGGCTGGGGCGCCTTAATAGGAGCAGCGGCCTTTGCAGCGGCTGCGGGTGCAGCCGGAGCAGCCTTAGCGGGAATTCCTTTGGCCGGAACCACTTTGAGTTCCGGGGCAGGAGTTTTCTTTTTCAGAGCAGTCGTCATCGATACCTTCCTAAGTAGCGCACGAATGTTTGATGCCGCCCGAAAGGGCGAGCAGGTCCATCGGAAGGGGCCTTGGCATCGCTACACGCAAGTGCATACTTCCCCGTCGGGGTTACGCACCCGCTTAATGCCGAAACGTCGGAAAACAATCCGCCGGCCAAACTTCGCGCCGGTCTCGCGGCGCCTCCATTAGACTAGCTCGTGAGCAGCGTGAGACGCGCCATCCTGTTATTTTCACAGGTGCAAATATAACACATCTATTACGGGAAAGGGAAGGAGATTCTGGTCTCAAGGTCTTGAAGGACCGGATTAATCCAGAATTTCACGCGCTTGTGTCAGTGTTGGGGAGCCTGAAAGCGCGCGCGTAACCTCGAAAATCTTACCCGTGGCAGTTCACGAACCCTTTCCGGGTTTCGGACTGAAGAACTGCCCAAACTTGTCCGGTTTGCCGTCCCACTCCTTGGCATCCGCAGGCGGCTCGCCCTTAACCGTGATGTTAGGCCAGGTCTTGGCGAAATCGGCGTTCACCTCCAGCCACTTTTCCAGGCCGGATTCGGTGTCGGGGCGAATCGCATCGGCGGGGCACTCGGGCTCGCAAACCCCGCAGTCGATGCACTCGTCGGGATGAATGACGAGCATGTTCTCGCCTTCATAGAAGCAGTCGACCGGACAGACCTCCACGCAGTCCATGTACTTGCAGCGTATGCAAGCTTCGGTGACGACGTAGGTCATAGAACGGTGCTCCTGGCGTGAAACCGTGGCTGATTACGGCGGCAGGCGCTTGCGATCAAGCAATAAGCGAATAACCGTCGGGTGGACTGTACAATAGCAGTCAAGCTTCGAGCAGTTCGTACAGCGTTTGCGCTTCCGCTGCCGGGCCCCGGCGTTCACCCAAGCCGAGCACCTTCAGGGCAATAACACGCCCTGCGGCCGGAAGGGTCATTATGTCGCCGGCCCGGACCGCCGCGCTGGCCTTCTCGACGCGATGACCATTCAGACGGATATGACCTTTCGCGGCCTTCTCCTGTGCAATCGCACGTGTTTTGCAGAAGCGTGCGTGCCAAAGCCACTTATCGATGCGAAGCGATTCGGCCAACGCTCAATCCGTTGCGATCAGTGCTTTAAGGCCGGCGAACGGCGAATCCGGCCTGGGGTCTGGGGCCCGCCTGGGACGTGATTTCGTCCGCTGTTTGCGATTGCGCGCAATCTCCCAAACGGGTTTGGCGTCTTCGCCCGCGCCGTGAGTCGCCGCCGTCCAACCCAGATGGGCAATGATCTCGCGTGCCTCCTCGTTGGTCGCGCCCATGAGAGAAACGATTCGGCTAGCGGTCTCGTCCGCATGGCGCGCGTCACGGGCTGCCTCCGTCAGGATGTCTTCGATACGCTCCAGAATATCGAGCCGGACGGCACGGGTCCCGGCCTTGCGGAAAAACGCTGCCAGCAAGAATCCGGCTGGCATCGGCGAGGCCTCTTTGTCGAGCACGAAAGAGGTGAGACCCGGAGCGGGCGGGGAAGGCACCTGTGCAAGCCGCCGATGCACCGCCCACAACAGCGCCGCCAGCCCAGCGGACGCCGGTCGGATCATGCGCGGCAGATACAGCGCGTGGCGTCCCGCGCGGACGCCGAAGCGCCGGAGCCCCTGTGCGGCGGCACGCAGTTCGGGCGCAGCCGATGCGCCGTTCCAGTCGATCTGGCCGAGATTTTCCGCAAGCTGAAAGGCGAGCCCGCGGGCGGAACCGGGCAAGCCGCCTTCGTCCCACGTGGAGGTTCGCGCGTCCGCCGCATTCTTCAGCGCGGCCAGCGGCTCCAGTACCCGCGCAATATGCTCGTGCAGCCAGCGTTCCAGACGCTCGGCAACCGCTTCGCGTAAATCGCCCTTCAACAGCTCGCCGGCCAGCAGCGAGACGGCAGGGGTCAGCGGGTGCGGTCCGGCAAGCAGATTTGCGACGGACGAGCCCGACCACCACAGGCGGCCATGCTCGCTCAGGGTGATGTCCGCGTCCGGGGCTTTGATCAGAGCGCGAGCGCGCGAAACGATTTGGCCGTCCAGCCCCTTCAGCGCCGCGGCGCGCAGCGTGCGGCCGTGAATGCCTTCGGCGCGGGGATCGGGGACAAAACGAAATCCGTCGAGTTGTCCAACATGTTCCGAGCCCAGCGACACCGCCCCTGTCTCGTCCACATTCAGCGCGAGTTGTTCTCCATCGCGCAGATGACGCATCAGAAGCGATGTACGCCGGTCGATGAAGCGTTGCGTCAGGCGCTCATGCAGCGCATCGGAAAGGCGGTCCTCGACGTCGCGCGTCAATTCCTGCCAATGCGAAGGATCGCGCGTCCAGCCCTGCCGGTGCGCCGCATAGGTCCATGTGCGAATTTGCGCGAGGCGTCCCGACAAGGTGCCGACATCGCCGTCGATCACATCCAATCGCGCAATCTGCCGCGCCAGCCAGTCTTCCGGCAGGACGCCTTGCGGACTCATCAAATGGCGATAGATTTGTCCCACCAGCTTGGCATGTTCGTCCGGTGTCAGTTTGCGAAAATCGGGAAGCTGACAGGTCTGCCACAGCATTCGCACTGCCGCCGGTGCGGACGTTATGGCCCGAACATCTTCGTCATGCGCGAGCGTCTGCAACGTCCAATGATCGGACGCGGGACGGGCCTTCATAAGCCCGCGTGAAGGCGCCGGCGCATCGAGGCTTCCGAGCAAACGATCCAGCGAACCGAAATCGAGCGCGCTGTTGCGCCACTGCAAAACTCTCACCGGATCGTAGCGGTGGTTCTCCACCTGCTGCACAAGATCGGCGTCGAAGGGCTCGGCATCGGCGGTCACGCCGAACGTGCCGTCGTTCATATAGCGGCCCGCGCGTCCTGCGATCTGGCCGATTTCTTCGGGCCTCAACGGCCGCACGATCGCGCCGTCGAATTTCTCGCGCGCGGCGAAGGCGACATGATCGACATCCATGTTGATGCCCATGCCGATGGCATCGGTGGCGATCATGAAATCGACTTCGCCCGATTGATACAGCGCCACTTGCGCATTGCGCGTGCGCGGCGACAGCGCGCCCAGCACGACCGCAGCGCCCCCGCGTTGACTGCGCACCGTGTCGGCGAGGCTGTAGACGTCTTCCACCGAGAACGCGACGATCGCCGAACGCCGCGGCAGACGCGACAGTTTCTTGGCGCCGGTATAGGCGAGATCGGAAAAGCGCGGCCGTGTGATAAAATGGGTTTCCGGTGCAATGCGCGTAATGGCGGCTTTCATCGTCAGCGCGCCGAGCCACATCGTCTCTTCGTCACCGCGCGCATGCAGCAGCCTGTCGGTGAAGACGTGGCCGCGTTCGGGATCGGTGCAAAGCTGAATTTCGTCGATGGCGAGGAAGGCGACCGCAATATCGACCGGCATGGCTTCCACGGTACACACGTAAAAGCGCGGAAACTTTGGAACGATCCGCTCTTCGCCGGTAATGAGCGCGACGTCCGCGGCCCCCTTCAGGCGCACGATCTTGTCATAGACCTCGCGCGCCAGCAGCCGCAGCGGCAAGCCGATCATGCCCGAGCGATGCGCCAGCATGCGCTCGATCGCAAAATGGGTTTTTCCGGTATTGGTGGGGCCCAGCACCGCGGTCACGCGGGCGCGAAGGGTCACGGGGCGTGAACCTGAGAAAGCCTGCCGCAACTGACGGTCAGTCATCGACTCTACCTATCCGAGGGGATGCTTTCCGGTTTTGCCGGTTCAGGCAAGCGCGCTCATGCGTACGAAAGCGCACATAACGCTGCCGCAAAACGGTTCTTGAAGCGCCTATGGATGACGAAAAAAAGACGTGGCACAGACCGCGAACAAACGGGGCCCGAATCGCTAACTGCACACGAAGTCATTATTCGTTCACGCACAATATATCGTCAAAGCACGCAGGATGCAATCAACTTATGGGGGGCAGCACCCATAATTGCGTCTGCGATTCAAGTTACCCACCGATTTTTCGCTTTTCCGGTCGTCCTGGCTCAGTTCGGGCGGTTCAAGGGTTGGCCGTCCAGCTTCGCCTGCGAGGCAAGCGCGACCACGATTCCATAGTCGGTCTCCGCCCACACCCGAATCGGCACCATGTAGGAGCGGTTGGGGTCGGTGGAGCTGCGCGCCGGGACGACCCAGGCATACATTTTGGGGAAGTGCTTGTTCTGTTCGATGACGCTCTGCTGATAGCCGGCGATCTGGTTGTAGTGGATCTGGCAGACCAGCGCCGCGCCGCTGTAGAGGCCGTTGTCCATATGAACGTCGGTCTTCTTCACGTAATCGAACACCACGTCATAACGCCTGCGCCCGTCGAAGATCGGCGCTTTCGCGTCGCACGGCTTGGCATCCTTGGCCAGCGAACTGCTCGTCAAAAAGACGGCAGCGCTTAACGGATCGAGCGTCTGGCGCCGTTGTTCATCGCTGACGGGATAGCGATTGTCCCCATACGGAGGATCGGACACCAGGGTTTTCGGACCTTCGGGCGTGAAGGTCATCGTCCCATGGCGGCGCGGATTGGCGCGGTTTTGAGAGAAGGAATCGTACAAGGAGGGCTGCACGCGCCCCTTGTTCAGCAGCCCGTTGGAAGCGGCTTCGATCTTGGATTGCCAGAAGGCGTTAACGATGCCCTTGGTCTCCAGTGTCGATATGGCTTTGTAGTCATCCCCCTGGTAGCGGACGGACATGCCGGCTTTCCCGAGCGAGATTCCCCCAACATACAGGTCATAGGACAGCTCAAGGGTGGAAGCGGGGCCGGCGCTGTCGTCCGGGCCTTCGCCACCGGCGCCTTGAACCGGCTGGGACATCGCCAGCGCAAGCGGAAGCGCGGCAACCAATCCAAATCTAAGGAATTTCATGGAACCCTCCGTACGCATAAACGGGGAAGAAATCTCTCGCGTTCCCAATCCTGTGAGCTTAAGCGGATTTTAGGGCGGGATCATGGCCGCCAAGAACCCGCTCTGCCGGAACGAAGTATCTGAAGAAAATCAATTTTTGGCGGGCTGGCGGTATCGTGGACGTATCAGCAGGCTTGACGCAATCCTGGGTCTTCCCTATGAGAGCGCCTCCCAGACGGAAAAGAAGGGTTTTGCTATGTCGCGCCGCTGTGAATTGACGGGAAAAGGGGTCCTGAGCGGCCACTTGGTCAGCCACGCCAACAATAAGACGAAGCGCGTGTTCCGGCCGAACCTGCAGACCGTGAATCTTGCCAGCGACACGCTGGGTGGGAACGTCTCGCTGAAAGTCAGCATGGCGGCCCTTCGCACGGTGGACCGCATCGGTGGGCTCGACGCCTTTCTGATGAAGGCGCGCAACGAAAGCCTGTCCGAGAAGGCCCTGCGCCTCAAGCGCCAGATCATCCGCAAGCAAGCCAAAATCCAAGCCGCCGCGGCTTAAGAATCAGTTCCTCACCTCGAACATCAGCAGCAGCGTCCGTTGCAGGCGCCAGTAGTTGTTGTCTGAGATGACGTAGAGCAGCGTTTCGCCGCGCGCGCCTTTGCGCACGGCCAAGCCTTCCATATTGTCGATGTTGGCGTCCTGAAACGACAGATTGGCCAGGACTTCGCCCTTCAGCCGCGCGCCTTCGTGGATTTCGCCGGCGGGGATGTGACGGATTTCCATTCCGAGGCCGCCCAGCAATGAAAACCGCCGTTCCAGCATGAAAATGCCGCCGTCAGGCGCATTAGCGGCGCTGGTGATATCGAACGGATCGCGCGGCACGACGGACAATCGGCGCGTCATCGGTACGCCCGTGGGATTGGGATAGGCCTCCATCGCCGCCAGCAGGTCCTCGCCGGCGCCCAGTTTCTCCTCTGCGAAGGCGAGCAGCGTGTCCGGGCGAAACAGCGTGATGGCTTCGATCTGCCGGTTGCGCGGCAACGGTTGCGCCCAGTCGCCGAGCGGAACCTCCGTTGGCCGTGCGTCCAATCCTTTGCTCAGGTCGTAGCGCCATAGCCGTGGCTCGATCTCGAAGCTGACGACGACCGGGCCGTGCACATCGTTGGGCCGTTCGAGGGCAAGCCCCTCGGAATCATTCTCCCGCCCATGGATCGGCCAGCCGTTCTTATCGAGCAGCGGCGCGATTTCCGAATCGGTCACCCCGGCCAAATCGCCGTTGCCATCGTAGGTGAGCCCGGCGCGCAGCCAGTGGCCCTGATCCGACAGCGCCAGGATTTCGCGCCCGTCGGCGCTGACCCCAAGATCGGACCAGCCGCCGAATTCGCGCCTGTCCGAGGACAGCACCAGCCCGCCGCGGTACACGAGCTTTCCGGCGCGCTTCTGCGAAGGATTGTTCACGAACAGCGGTATGCGCGCGGACATGACGCCTGCGGGCTCGGGACCTTTGGGTGCGGCAAGGCCATAACTGGCGAGGGCCAGAACCAGGCCGGCGGCAAGGAGCGTAAAGCTCCTGCGTATCAAGCCGCCCTCGTTCGCCGGGTGCGCCGTGGACGTCCTTGCGCGGAATCGTCTGCAAACAGATCGATCAGCTGATCGGTCATGGCGCCGCCCAACTGTTCCGCATCCAGAATGGTCACGGCACGTTTGTAGTAGCGCGTTACGTCGTGGCCAATTCCGATCGCCACCAATTCGACGGGCGACTTGGTTTCAATCTCCGCGATCACCTGACGCAAGTGCTTGTCGAGATAGTTGCCTGCGTTCACCGAGAGGGTGGAGTCATCGACCGGCGCGCCGTCGGAGATTACCATCAAGATGCGCCGCGCCTCGGAGCGCGCGATCATACGCCCGTGCGCCCAGATGAGCGCCTCGCCGTCGATGTTTTCCTTCAGCAGGCCTTCGCGCATCATCAGGCCTAGATTCTTCTTTGTCCGGCGTCCCGGAACGTCGGCGGCTTTGTAGATGATGTGGCGTAGATCGTTCAGGCGTCCGGGATGGGCGGGCTTGCCTTCGTTCAGCCACCGCTCACGTGTCTGGCCGCCTTTCCAGGCGCGCGTGGTGAAGCCGAGAATTTCGACCTTCACCGCGCAGCGTTCGAGTGTGCGCGCCAGGATGTCGGCGCACATGGCGGCGACCATAATCGGCCTTCCACGCATCGATCCCGAGTTGTCGAGCAGCAGCGTCACGACGGTGTCGCGGAAATCCGTCTCGCGCTCCATCTTGAACGACAGCGGATACATAGGATCGATCACCACGCGCGAAAGACGCGACGTGTCGAGAATCCCTTCTTCCAGATCGAACTGCCAGGAGCGGTTCTGCTGCGCCATCAACAGGCGCTGCAATTTGTTGGCAAGCCGCGCGACCAGTCCCTGCACCGGCGCCAGCTGTTGATCCAGGAAATTGCGCAGCCGCGAAAGCTCCTCCGCGTCGCACAGATCTTCCGCGTTCACGGTCTCGTCGAACTGGCTGGAAAAGACGCGGTAGTCCCATCGCTCCACATCGGAGAACGGCAAATCCGGCCGAAAGGGGCGCTTGCCTTCCCTGGTCTCTTGCGTGTCCTGGGCATTGGAATCGTCCACCTGCATCTCGCCCGCCATGTCTTCGCCGGGTTCGGTGGATTCTTTTTTGTCGGCTTCCAGAGTAGAGGGCTCGGTATCCTGTCCCGAAGATTCCTCTTCGCTCTCGCTTTGATCCTGCTCCGAGTCTTCCGGGGATTCGTCTTCGCCTTCGGGCTCTTCGACATATTCGTCGGCGAGTTCGAGGCCGCTCAGAATCGAGCGGGTAATTTTCGCGAAAGAACGCTGATCCCGCAGATTGCCTTTGAGCCTATCCAACTCCTCGCCGACTTTCGCTTCGACGAAGGGGCGCCACAAATCGACGGCTCGCTTGGCGAGATCGGGCGGCGCGTCGCCAGTCAGGCGTTCGCGCATAATGAGACCCAGAACGTCGGTCAGCGGCGCCTGTATCTGCTCCTTCACGTCCTGCAATCCATGTGCTTTGCAGCGCATGGTCAGGATGGCCGTGAGATTGTTGCGAACGCCGGGCATCGCCAGCGAACCGATGGCTTCCACGCGCGCCTGCTCGGCAATATCGAAAATCGCGCTCGCATCGCCGCCGGTGGGCTTCATCTCGCGATCGATCGCGTCCTGGTGATAGGCCAGCTTCAGCGCGTACGCATCGCCCGCGCCGCGTACGGCCGCAACCTCATCGGGCGGCAGGGAACGCGAGGGCAGGGGAAGCCGCGCCTTCTTTCCGCGCAGCATCGGCTGCTCGGGCGAGAAGGTAACTTCCAGCTCAGGCTCGCCCGCCATAGAGCGCACCGCGCTCGCGACGGCGCGCTTGAAAGGATCGGTTGGATTTTCCGGGTTCGTCACAGCCTCACCGCAAACGCGTCAGGCCACCATCACCTTGGCAGCGGATTCCGGCAATTCCTCGCCGAAGCAACGTTGATAAAACTCCGCCACCGTCGCGCGTTCCAATTCGTCACATTTGTTCAGGAATGTGAGGCGGAACGCGAAACCGACATCGCCGAAGATCACTGCGTTCTCAGCCCAGGTAATGACCGTACGCGGGCTCATCACGGTGGAGATGTCGCCGTTGATGAACGAATTGCGCGTCATGTCCGCCACCCGCACCATCGCGGCAATCGTCTTCTTGCCTTCCGCCGTTTGATACTGCGGCGATTTTGCGAGCACGATTTCGACTTCTGTGTCGTGGGACAGATAATTCAGCGTGACCACGATATTCCAGCGGTCCATCTGGCCCTGATTGATCTGCTGCGTGCCGTGATACAAGCCCGACGTATCGCCCAGGCCGACCGTGTTTGCTGTCGCCATCAAGCGGAACGAGGGATGGGGGCGGATCACGCGGTTCTGATCCAGAAGCGTCAGCTTGCCCTGAAGTTCCAGAACGCGCTGGATAACGAACATCACATCGGGCCGGCCGGCATCGTATTCGTCGAATACCAGGCACACCGGATGCTGAATCGCCCAGGGAAGAATGCCTTCACGGAATTCTGTGATCTGTTTGCCGTCTTTCAGAACAATCGCGTCCTTACCGACAAGATCGACGCGGCTGATGTGCGAGTCCAAATTGACGCGCACGCACGGCCATTTGAGACGCGCGGCGACTTGTTCGATGTGTGTGGACTTACCGGTCCCGTGATAGCCCTGGATCAAAACGCGCCGGTTGTGCGCAAACCCCGCCAGAATCGCCAGCGTCGTTTCGCGGTCGAATACATAGGAGGGATCGAGGTCGGGAACATATTCGTTCGATTTGGAGAACGCAGGCACGCTCATCGCCACGTCCAAGCCGAACGTGTTGCGCACATCGACCGTTATGTCTGGCGTGGAGGCGGGATCAAGACCATTCGTTGGCATTCGTCGTCAGTCCATATGTGTCGCAAAAGGATTGGGGCAAGCCGCTGAGCCGCGCTGCGGAGTTTCGGCCCGGGGCCTCGTTTGGGGAGATTACACGAGCCCTGTCGCCCGCAGATGCCCGTAGGCCGTAATGACCTGTCTCAGCCGCTCCTCGGTGCTCCGGTTTCCACCGTTTGCGTCGGGGTGAAAGCGTTTCACAAGTTCCTTATACCGGGCCTTTATCTCATGCAAGGTGGCGTTGTCTTCCAGGTTCAAGATCGCCAGCGCATCCAGCTGCCCTTTGGTTAACCGGCTTTTCCGGGGGCGTTCCTGGGGTTCTGCGGTATCTTCGAAAACGGAAAAACCATCGGCGAATTGATATGTCGAATAGTTGGCGCGCGGGGGCTCGGGCTTGCCGTCACGCACGCCCGCTGACCGCTTACCGAGCGGCCAGGTTGGGCGATGGCCCGTGATGGAATCCAGGCAGAAATGCTCGATTTCGGTGTCGCTCATGCCCGCGAAGAAATCCCATTGCGCGTTGTGCTGGCGCAGGTGGTCTCGGCATAGCCACTGGCGGTCATCCAAATTGTCGCGCGACTTGGGAACGTTCACCTCGGCGGGTTGGAGGCAGCCCGGCTTCGCGCAGCGTTTCGCGGCTTTCACGGGACGTGGCGGCTTGCGTTCCCCGTTAATGCGGATGTCGTAGCCGAAGCGCGGACGATAGCGTGTCGAACTCATCCATTCATTATGGGGTGCAAAGTCTAAAAGACAAGAAAACGAAAGACTTGACAGAAAGCGCCCACTCACATTTAGAGCCCCCATGACCGCACCACGCACCGTTGCAGAAAGTTTGCGCGCGAAGTTCGAGACCGCATTCGGGCCTGTCGAGCTCGTGATCGTGGACGAGAGCGCGCATCATGCCGGTCATTCCGGTGCGCGCGACGGCGGACAGTCGCATTTCCGCGTTCGCATCGTTTCGGCAAGCTTTGCCGGTTTATCGCGAGTCGAACGGCAGCGGCGCGTCTATGCGCTGGCCGCCGAAGAGATTGCAGCAGGACTGCATGCGCTCGCGCTGACGACCCTGACGCCCGAAGAAGCCGCTAAACAATCCTGAGCTTGAGGAAGACGATGGGTGCGCTGCACACAGTGGAATCCTTTGTGAACTTCGTGTCTTCTTAGTGCCCTTTGTGGTTCCCCTTTTTTCTTTCACGCCGGGTCAGGCCTGAGCGGTGGAGAGACCGCCCCCTCACCCCGGCCCTCTCCCCCTCCGGGGGCGAGGGAGAACGCTTTCGCTTTCGTCCTAACCGGAATCGTCGACGGCTTCGGTGGGGGGCGGGGTTATGCGTAGGGCCATGATTTGATTGCGCTGGCGGCGCAGGATCTCGAATTTGAAGCCGAAAAACGAGAACACCTGGCCTGCTTCGGGAATGACTCGCGCCTCGTGAATGACGAGGCCTGCGATGGTCGTCGCGTCGTCGTCGCGCAAATTCCACTGGAGCTCGCGGTTCAGTTCGCGAATGGGAACCCAGCCATCGACGTTGTAGGTGCCGTCCGCCTGCGGCCGAATGCCCTCGGGAATCTGTTTGTGGTGTTCCTCCGCGATACTGCCGAAGACTTCCTCAAGAATGTCTTCGAGCGTGACCAGACCCATCAGCGCGCCATATTCGTCCACCACCAGGGCAAAATGTTCGCGTTTATCCCGGAAAGCCTGCAGTTGCTCCTCAAGCGTGGTCGTGTCCGGCACAAACCAAGGCGTCGACGCAAGCGCCGGAATATCCAAACTCTCGGGCGAGCCGTGCCGCTGAACCATCGTGCGCACCAGGTCTTTGACGTGCAGAACGCCGACAATATTTTCGGGATCGTCGCGATAGATGGGAAAGCGCGTGTGGGCGGAGGAGAGTATGGAGGCCATGATCTCCTCGGGGGTGCCGCCTCCGTCGATCACCTCCATGTTCTTGCGATGGACCATAACGTCTGACACCTGCAAGTCCGCGAGATCAAGGATACCGCCGATCATATCGCGGTGTTCGCGTTCGACCCCACCTTCCTGATGATGCAGCTCGACGGCGCCGCGAATTTCTTCCTGTGCCGTCAAAACCGGTTGGCCCGCGCCTTCGCGCACGCCCAACAGCCACAAGAGCCGCCATACGACGAATTGAACCGCCGATACGATAGGCGCCAGAAAGGCCACGAACAGACTGACGGGAACGGCCACTTGCA
Organism: Alphaproteobacteria bacterium; assembly: GCA_947473475.1. GTDB lineage: Bacteria > Pseudomonadota > Alphaproteobacteria > Micropepsales > Micropepsaceae > CAIYRG01. The sequence goes on along the minus strand of CANJBZ010000018.1, from coordinate 70,625 downwards.
GCGCCATCCGGTCGGTGCGGGCAATCGCCAGCGTTTTCGGCAAGACCTCGGCAAAAATCAGTATGAAAAAGGTCATGGCGACGGTGGTGATGACAATGCCGCCTTCGGTGAACAGCCGCAGCGACAAATCCGTCGCCAACGAGGAGGCGAGGATGTTCACAAACGTGTTTCCCAGCAGCAGCGCCCCAATCAGGCGCTCGCGATTTGCGATGAGCGCGGTGACCCGCCGCGCCCGCCAGGAGCCTTCGCCGGCCAAGTGATGCATTCTCGCTTTCGAGACAGCCGTGAGCGCCGTCTCGGAACCGGCGAAAAAGCCCGATATTCCGATCAAAATGAAGATCGCAATCAAAGATAGCGTGATGGTGAGCGTCATGGCCCCTCAGCCCGTGCGTGGACAATCGGTTGTGAGTATAGCGGTGAAGCGGGCTGCGTCGTCAGCCTTCCGTCAGAACGCTGCGAACAGCTTCTTCGGGAACATCGCGGCTGATGAAAGCGTGGCCGATTCCCCGCGCCAGAATGAACGTCATGCGCCCGCCGCTGGCCTTCTTGTCGTGGCGCATATGGCCAAGGATCTCATCGACGGTTGGGATTAATCCAGGAATTTGCGCGATTTTGGTCTTCAGCCCGGTGGACGCGAAGTGCGCTTCCACGCGCTCCACGTCTGCCTTCGTCGCAAAACCGAGTTTTTCCGACAGCCGGAAGGCAAGCACGCAGCCGAGCGCAACCCCTTCGCCATGGATCAAGCGATCGGAAAAGCCTGTCGCCGCTTCAAGGCCGTGGCCGAAGGTGTGTCCGAGATTGAGCAGCGCGCGGTCGCCGGTTTCGCGTTCGTCGCGTGCGACAATGGCTGCCTTCATGGCGCAGGAATGCGCCACGGCATGACTAATGGCGGGTGTGTCGCCGTCTAACGCCTTGTGCGCGTACCGTTCCAGCCACGAGAAGAAATCGGCATCGCCGAGGAGCCCATATTTCGCCACTTCCCCATAACCGCCCAGCAGTTCGCGCCGCGGCAGGGACGACAGCACGTCCGTGTCGGCGATCACCAGGCGCGGCTGATGAAAGACGCCGACCAGGTTCTTTCCGTGCGGCGTGTTGATGGCGGTCTTGCCGCCGACCGAGGAATCCACCTGGGAGAGCAGGGTGGTGGGAATTTGCACGAAATCGACGCCCCGCTTCAGCACGCCTGCCGCGAATCCCGTGAGATCGCCAATAACCCCGCCGCCAAGCGCGACGATAAGCGAACTGCGCTCGACATTGGCGCTCAACAGCCGGTCGATGAGCCGTTCTAAATGGCCGAAGCTCTTGGTCTGTTCGCCCGGAGGCAACACGATGGGGAGGGGAGAAAATCCGGCGGCGGTCAAGCTTTCCGCAAGTCTCGCATAATAGAGACTCGCGACGGTTTCATCGGTTACGACCGGAACCACGCCGCCTGCTGCTTTGCCTTTCAGATCGCCAAGAAGGCTGCCGGCCTTGGCCAGCAGCTGGCTGGCGATATGGATGTCGTAGGAACGCTCGCCAAGCGCGACGGGAACAACCAAGCTCATGCTTTGTCCTCTGTCTCCACCGTGGCGCGCTTTTCGTCCAGGGCCGTCAGAATACGGCGAACCACCGCCTCCTGGGGGCCTTCGTCGGATTCGATCGTCATCTCCGCCTCGGCGTAAAGGGGTTCACGTTCTCTAAGCAATCTCTCCAGCGCCGCGCGGCTATCGGTGTTCCGCAGCAGCGGGCGTGTGTCTTTGCGCCCCACGCGTTCCAGCAACAGGTCCACGGGCGCTCTCAGCCAAATGGAAATCGCGCTTTCCCGGATTCGCGCCCGCGTCTCGGGATCCATAAAGGCGCCGCCCCCGGTCGCCAGGATATGCGGAGGATCCAAAAGCAGCCTTGCGATAACTTTGCGTTCTCCGGCCCGGAACGCGGGTTCCCCATAGCGTTCGAAGATTTCGGTCACGGTGCATTTGGCGGCAAGCTCGATCTCGGCATCGGCGTCGCGGAAAGGCACGCCCAAAGTCGCGGCCAATCTGCGGCCGACCGAGGTCTTGCCGGCCCCCATCATCCCGACGAGTACAAGCGTTTTTTCGAGCTTGCGCATAGGCTTTCGCTTACACCTGTTCGGGTTTGCTCGGCTAGAGCATGATCCGATCAGGCTGAATCGGATCATGCTCTCGATGCTTGGTTTGCCGCGCAATCTAACGGCGAACCGGTATCCACTTCGCCGGATTGCGCTCTAGGGTGCAATCCCGCGCCGCGGCGATCCCACTGTTTAATGTGCGTTTTGCCGCTTCTGCGTCTTGCGCGACAGATACCAATTCCGCCACAAATCTTAAGCATGCTCCAGCGAGTCCAGGAGCAGAGCGGCACGAAAGGAATTTGCCTTCGATGGGTTGGAAGCTGCTCCTGGCTTTTGTGGTAGTCTGCGTGATCGGGGCCGGTGCTTTGGCGTTCTATGGCGCAAGCAGGGGCCCTGCACAGCATCCAATCGAACAGGTTCTCCCCGATAGCCAATTCCCGAAGTGAGATGTCGCGCAGCGGTTTGGTACAGTCGAAAGTAAAGGCTGGATTTGCAGCAGCGGCGATCGCGGCTGCGCTGCTTCTGGCTGGGGAGAGTGCCGGGCAGGAACCAGCGCCGGCAGAGCAACAAGCGCCTCCCCCCGGCCCGGCGCCCCTCGACCAAATGCCAGGCGGAGACGTGGGCAGCGACGCCACATCCGCAATGCCGTCCGTTCCGGCGCAGGCGCCGATAGGGATTCCGATGCGGGGTGTGGCGGTTCAGGTCGGTGACCTTGGCACGGTCGAAGGACCAGTGGCGGGCACGTTGGACAACGCCGCAGGCGGCCTGGGCAACACAGCCTGGCAAGCAAGCGAGCGGGGCGCCACGGTTACCCTGCTCCAAAACATGCCCGTGTCTACGCCGTCAGCCGCCTATCGTCTGTTGATGCGCAAACTGCTGCTGACCGCCGCACCCCCGCCGCCGGGCCGCTCCAACGTCTCCTTCAATTGGCTGCGCCTGACGAAGCTGATGGAAGGCGGCTATGTCGAAGACGCCGCCAATCTGGCGCTGCGTATTCAAGCCCCGATGAATGCGGAGATCCTGCGGGCCCAGACCGATGCCTTGCTGTATGCCGGGCGCGATACGGATGCCTGTAGCGACTTGACCGCGCAACGTTTGGATACGGCGGAATCGTTCTGGGTCGAGCTGCGCGCTTATTGTTATGCGGTGACGGGCGACACGGGGCCGCTGGAATTGACCCGTGCGGTGATCCGCGAGCAGGGGCTGGCCGATCCGGCGTTCCTGACTTTGTTGGATGGGATGATCGCCGGAAAGCCTGTGGCGCCTTCGACCATCCGCTATCCGGACTCCCTCCACATTGTAATGATGAGCAAACAAAAGCTGCCCCTGACGCAGGAAATGGCGACTGCGCTTGGCGCTCCCGCCAATCTGCTGGCTGTTGCTTCAACGGCGACACCCCGGCCGCTGCGGCTGGCTGCTGCCGAGAAGCTGTTGCGCGCCGGGGCTCTGCCCACACCGATTTTTGCGGACGTTCTGGATTTCGCGATGTTTACGGCGCGCGATATCGACGGCGCCGTCGCTCTTTCGCGGACGGAGCCGTTCCTCAACGGGCTTTCGGGGTTGCGTGCCGCGTTCAAAGCGGCACGGACAGAAGCGGCGCAGGCCGAAATTCTGCACGCCAGCTTTGAAATCGCAGAGCGTGAAGGCCAGCTCGCGCAAGTCTCCGAATTGTACGCCAACGAAGCCAGCAACGTTGTGCCGGCGCCCGATTGGGCGAATTGGTCCGAATTGATGGTTCGCGCTTTGCTGCTGGCCGGAAAGCCTGAGGCAGCGCAACGCTGGTTCGACATTCTGGATCGCAATGCACCTGGGATGGCCGAGACCGTCGATCAATTGGAATTGTCTTTAGCGCTGATCGCACCCAATGCACGGCGGGTTCCCGGCGCCCGGCGGCTCCTGGAAGATCTGGCGGTTATTGTGTACCCGCCGCCCGAGCCTGTGATTGTCTCCATCGACCCCATGCCCGATGCCGCAACGCCCGATCCATCAATGCCCGACGCAACCACGTCCCTGCCGCCGCTTCCTCCGCCCCCGCCAAAGCCGAAACCGCCACAGGCCGTGTTGACGCGCGCCACGCTCGATCTTGGACTTTTCGATGCCTTGGGCGAGCTCAACGCGCGCGATGCGCAAGCGGCTGTGGAGCCTCTGCTGGCGCAGCCATCGCCGGGCCGCCGGCCGCCGGCCGCGCTGATGCAGCGGATCGACAAAGCCGCACTCGCCGATGCGAGTGGCGAAGTTGCCCTGTCGGTCGCCACGGCCATGGGACCGCAAGGCGCGCGCGATCTCGCGCCGGATGTGGTTGTGCGTCTGGTCCGCGCACTGCAAACCGCCGGCATTCACGATGCCGCGCACGCGCTGGCAACCGAAGCGTTTCTGCTGCGGCCGCGCGCCGGAGCAGTGGCGGGGCCATGAGCAGACCGAGGCCGGTGCGCGGCTCCGACAAGGACCGCCGGCTGATCGAATCGTTTCTGGACATGATGAGTGCGGAGCGGGGGGCGGCAGGCAACACGCTGGAGGCCTATCGCCGCGACCTTCTGGATTTCGCCGAGCACTGCCGGCGGCAGCGCAGCGACTTGGCGGAAGCCGCGCGCGAGCATGTCCGCGGATTTCTGGCTTCCCTGTCAGATGCTGCGATAAAGGCCTCGTCCCAGGCACGAAAATTGTCGGCGCTGCGGCGGTTTTACGGATTTCTCTATAGCGAGGGTATCAGAACCGACGACCCATGCGGCGCTGTCGCCGCGCCGCGTCTGACGCGGCCGTTGCCGAAAATCCTTTCCGCCGAGGAGGCGTTGAAGCTCGTCGAAGCCGCCCGCGAAGGCGCCGATGAATCCCCCGAAGGCGCCCGCCTGCTGTGCATCGTGGAAATGCTTTATGCGTCCGGACTGCGCATCAGCGAGCTGGTTGAAATGCCTTTGGCGTCCGTCAGAACGCGCGAGCGTTTCATGCATGTGCGCGGGAAAGGCGGCCGCGAACGCATGGCGCCGCTTGGCGGGGCGGCCCGCGCGGCACTGGATGGCTATTTACCGCTGCGTGAGGCCTTCCTGCCGCGGGGAAAACTTGCCGTTCTGGCGGCGCGCTATCTCTTTCCGTCGCGTGGGAAGGAAGCGCATCTGACGCGGCGGCGTTGCCACCAAATGCTGAAAGACCTTGCCATCAAGGCGGGAATGGACCCGGAGCGCCTCTCGCCGCACGTTCTGCGCCATGCCTTCGCAACCCATCTCGTGGAAGGCGGCGCGGACCTGAGAAGCGTTCAGACCCTGCTCGGTCATGCCGACATTTCCACCACGCAGATTTACACCCATGTCGCCAGCGACCGTTTGTGGCAAACCGTCGAATCCGCTCACCCCCTGGCAAGGGGGCGCAAGCGCGCCGGTGCCGGCAAGCCATAGGCGGCACGTTTGACAGCTATGCCGCTGCTTGCCACTGTCCGCCGCCGTTTAGGTCTATTGCGATGAATGTATTCCTCGATTTTGAAAAACCCATTGCCGATCTCGAAGGCAAAATCGAAGAGCTGCGCCAGCTCGGTTCGGGAAAGACCGACGACGAAGCTGCACGCAATCCCCCCGTCAACGTGGAGGAGGAAATCGCCCGGCTTCAGGCCAAGTCTTCCCAGGCGGTTGCCGATATCTACGCCAGACTGTCGCCTTGGCAGAAGGCGCAGGTCGCGCGCCATCCAGGGCGGCCGCATTTTTCCGATTATATCCGGGGCTTGATCGCGGACTTCACACCGCTCGCTGGCGACCGGCTCTATGGCGAAGACAAGGCGATCGTCACCGGGCTCGGCCGTTTCAGAGGGCGGCCGGTCGCGCTCGTGGGTCAAGAGAAGGGCAACGACACCAAATCGCGTTTGCTGCACAATTTCGGCATGGCCATGCCGGAAGGCTATCGCAAGGTCCAGCGCCTCATTGAGATGGCCAACCGCTTCGGGTTGCCGGTGATTTCCTTGGTCGATACGGCAGGCGCCTATCCCGGCATTGGCGCGGAGGAGCGCGGGCAGGCGGAAGCGATCGCGCGGAGCACCCAGGCGTGCCTTTCCCTGAAGACACCCTTTGTCGCGACCATTATCGGTGAAGGCGGATCGGGCGGGGCGGTTGCCATTGCCGCGGCCAATCGCGTCTACATGCTGGAGCATTCGATCTATTCGGTGATCTCACCGGAAGGCTGTGCGTCGATCCTGTGGCACAAATCCGACAAGGCGGCAGACGCCGCCGCTGCAATGAAAATCACCGCGCAGGACCTGCTGTCGATCAAGGTGATTGACGGAATCATTCCCGAGCCGGTCGGTGGCGCGCATCGCGCACCGGAACGTGCCGTTCAAGTGGCAGGCGATACCATCGAACGCGCCCTCAACGAATTGTCAGGACATCCCGCGGAAGAACTAAAGCGTCTGCGCCGCGAGAAATATCTGCAGATCGGCACTCTGGAGACGGCGTAACGCCCTCATCCGATGGCGCGCGTTATCCGATGGCGCCTGGGCACGCCTGCGGAGGCTTGCCGGCGCCCGTCTGAACGCGCTGCAATTTCCAGTGCTTTTGGCACATCAGATCGATGACGCTGTTCTTGCCGGCGAGATGGGCCGCGCCGACGGTAATCAGATATGTCTTGGAAGTCGTCAGCAGCGCTTCGATCTTTGGCAGCCACGCCTTGTTGCGGTTGTCGAGAAGCAGCACTTTCTGCTCCGGGTCCTCATCGTCGGCGGACATCAGTTTTGGCAAATCGCCTTCCGACCAGGCGGCCAGCAGCGCCGGATATTTGTTTTCGGCCTTGCTCATCTCGGCGAGCGACTTTTCCAGCATCTTTGTTTGGGCGCCGCCGCCGAGCTGCGCGATCATTTCGAATTGCGATTGCAGCGTTTCCAGATAACCGACCTGTTTGGCGTGCCCCTTCGCGTAGCGGAGCAACTCCGCATCGACGCCGGGCACCAGTCTGGTGTCCGTCTTGGCGCCGCCCGTCAGATTGATGACCCAAAGCGCGACACCGGGCCGAAGGTAATCGAGCACATTCTTGTCGAGGCGCCTGTCCGTTATGAGCGCGGAATATTGTTCGAGCGCCACCGGTGAAAGCCTCTGGCGAAGCGTTTGCCCGCGCGGCAGATAGCCTTGGCGGTCGATGAAATAATGCAGTTCTGCCGTGGCGAAATCGATGTTCGTTTCGAACAGGAAAACGTCCGCCGAAGCGATGGCCTTGTCGACGGCGGGCGTGCGCCAGGTAAATTTTTCCGGCAGCGCGTGCAGCGATCCCAGAATGTAGATCGTGCTCTTCCCCCCGGTGAGTTTCCACATGGCGGGCTGCAGCACTTGCGAATCGAGGGCTGGGCGTAAATTTGGGATCGCCGTGGCATCGCTTGCCGCCCGTGCATGGCCGCCGAGCAGGCTCAAACACGCGGCAGCGCAGAGGGATATAAGCGACTTCGGAAATCTGGCCATACAAACAACTCCGCCACCACACGGCCAGCTATACGCCGGAGTGGGTTAAGAGCTGTTGCCAGGCGACGCTATTCCCGTGCGCTTTCACGTATTGCGTAAGCGATGTGTTAATTCCTGCGAAAAATTTGCCGTTGTTGAAACCGTGCGTGTTTCGAGTATCCCCGGCTTCGCCGGGGATACTCAGCAGACGAAGGCTTCTCAGGCGGGCGCTAGGCGAGTTCGCCGTGGCAGTGCTTGTATTTTTTACCGGAGCCGCACGGGCAGGCGGCGTTGCGGCTGACTTTCCCCCACGTGGCTTGATCGTTCTGATCGATCGCCGGACCTGAATCGCGCAACCGCATGCCCTGAGTGGACATGGCGGATGTTTGCTCGAATTCGTCTTCGCCCGTGAGCGGATTGATGTGATGGCCTTCCATGCGCGGCAGGGGCGGCGGTTCCTGAACCGGCGGCGGCTCGCCGGTGCGCACCTGCACATGCATGAGCTGCCGCACCACATCAGTCCGCAGCCGTGCGAGCAGGCCTTCGAACAGCGTCAGCGCTTCGCTCTTGTACTCGTTCAGCGGATCGCGCTGGCCATAGCCGCGCAGGCCCACATATTGGCGCAAATGTTCGAGCTGGATGATGTGCTCGCGCCAATCATGGTCGAGCGTCTGAAGCAGGATCGCCTTTTCCAGATAACGAACGATTTCCGGGCCGAAACTCTCGCCGCGCTGCTGCACGCGGTCGGCGACGGCTTTGGTAATCCGCTCTTTCACCTCTTCTTCGGCAATGCCTTCTTCCTTCGTCCATTCGACGATCGGAAGTTCAAATCCGAAGGTGCTGTTGATTTCCTGTTCGAGCCCCGGTGCATCCCATTGTTCGGCATAAGCGCGTTCCGGAATGTGGCGGGCGACCGTGTCGTCGATCACCTGGGTGCGCATTTCGGCGATGACTTCATCCACTTCTTCCGCGCGCATGATGTCCAGGCGCTGCTCGAAGATCACCTTGCGCTGATCGTTGAGCACGTTGTCGAATTTCAGCAGGTTCTTGCGAATTTCGAAGTTGCGCGCTTCGACCTTCTGCTGCGCCTTTTCCAGCGCCTTGTTTACCCATGGATGGGCGATGGCCTCGCCGCGTTCCAGGCCCAGGCGCTGCAGGATGGCGTCCATCCGCTCGGAGCCGAAAATGCGCATCAGATCGTCTTGCAGGCTAAGGAAGAATTTGGAGGCGCCCGGATCGCCCTGGCGTCCCGAACGGCCGCGAAGCTGGTTGTCGATGCGCCGGCTTTCGTGACGCTCCGTACCCAAAATAAACAGGCCGCCGGCGGCGATCACTTTCTCTTTGTCGGCGGCGATCTCGGTTTTGATTTCCGCAATGCGCCGTTCCCGTTCAACGGGATCGGTGACGCCTTGCAGCTCCACGCCGGTGCGCATCTCTAAATTGCCGCCGAGCTGAATATCCGTGCCGCGTCCGGCCATGTTGGTGGCGATGGTGACGCCGTGCGAACGCCCAGCCTGGGCCACGATATAGGCTTCCTGCTCGTGGTAGCGCGCATTCAGCACGTTGTGCGGAATGGCGTCGGCATGACCGGAAAGTTTCAGAAGATATTCGCCGATTTCGCGATGCTCTTTACCTTGCGGCGTATCGCCGAGCTTCTTCGCACGATCCAGAAGTTCCTGCCCGGTTTCGCGGATGTAGTTGCGGTCGCGCAGTTTGGCGTCGAGTTCTTCGGACTTTTCGATCGAGACCGTGCCTACTAGAACCGGCTGGCCCTTCATGTGGCACTCGGCGATCTGCGTGACGATGGCGCGGTCTTTTTCGTCGGCGGTGCGATAGACTTCGTCGTCCGCATCCTGCCGCTGAATCGGGCGGTTGGTCGGAATTTCGATCACGTCGAGATTGTAGATGTCCATGAATTCGCCGGCCTCGGTCATGGCCGTTCCGGTCATGCCCGCGAGCTTGCTGTAAAGCCGGAAGTAATTCTGGAAGGTGATCGAGGCCAGTGTCACGTTTTCCGACTGGATCGTCGCGCGTTCCTTGGCTTCCAGCGCCTGATGCAGGCCATCGGAATACCGGCGGCCTTCCATCATGCGGCCGGTGAATTCGTCGATGATGATGACCTTGCTGTCCTTGACGATGTAATCCTTGTCGATCTGAAACAGTTTGTGCGCGCGCAGCGCCTGATTCACGTGGTGGACAACGCTGATGTTGTTGATGTCGTAGAGGTCGCCTTCTTCCAGCGCATCGACGCTGCGCAGCAGCTCGACCATGTGCTCGTTACCGGCTTCCGTCAGCGTCACCGAACGCTGTTTTTCATCCAACTCGAAATCTTCTTTGGTCAGGCTGGGAATAAGCGCGTCGACCTTGCGGTAGAATTCCGACTGGTCCTCCGTCGGTCCGGAAATAATCAGCGGCGTGCGCGCTTCATCGACCAGGATCGAGTCCACTTCGTCGACGATCGCGAAGTTGTGGCCTCGCTGGGCCATCTGGTCGAGATTGTATTTCATGTTGTCGCGCAGATAGTCGAAGCCGAACTCGTTGTTCGTGCCGTAGGTGACGTCTGCGGCGTAATTGGTGCGGCGCTCCTCATCCGTCAGCCCATGCACGATGACGCCGACCGACAGACCGAGGAAATTGTAAATCTGCCCCATCCATTGGGAGTCGCGCTTGGCGAGGTAGTCGTTCACCGTGACGACGTGGACGCCTTTGCCGGAGAGAGCATTGAGATAGACGGGAAGGGTGGCGACCAGCGTCTTACCTTCGCCGGTCTTCATTTCGGCAATCTTGCCTTCATGAAGGACTATGCCGCCGATCAGCTGAACGTCGAAATGGCGCTGGCCAAGGGTGCGTTTGGCTGCTTCACGCACCGAGGCGAAGGCCTCGGGCAGGAGGTCGTTCAGGGTCTCGCCGTTCTTAAGACGTTCCTTGAACGTGGCCGTGAGAGCCAGCAGCTCCGCATCGGACTTCTTTTGCCACTCGGCTTCGAGCGCGTTGACCTTCGCGACCGTCGCAAGTTTAGGTTTGACCTTACGTTCGTTTACGGAACCGAAGAGGCCGGTTAACGCATTCAAGGGACGCTGGATAAAACTGTCGAGACTGAGCATCAAATCCTCGCCTGCCCCAGGGAGAAAACGGACGGATGGGCTTGAGACGCTCAATACGAGCGCGCCGTTGCAACTCCCCGCGCATTGCCTTGGAAGGCCGGGGGAGACATAAGAACCGCACCCCCCCTTGTCAATTCGCGTAAGTAAGGCCTAATCGGGGCTGTGCGGCTGTTACGTTTGAGTCGCAGCTGGCGTGGCAAGATTTAAGAGAACGGCCATGGCGACCAAGGGGGCAAAGAAAACCGGGGGAAAGGCTGTGCCGAAGCGCGCAGCCAAGGCGGTAGCCGTCCCGGTGAAGCGCGAGGCGCCCGAAAAGGCCGCGCACGTAAAATCCCCATTGGCTCCAAGGTTTATCGCGCCCGTTCCACCTCTTGCGGGGGTCAGGCTGGCAACCGGCCAGGCCGGCATCAAATACAAAGACCGCACCGACGTGCTGATGATGGTGCTGGCCCCTGGAACCCAGGTGGCGGGTGTTTTCACCAAATCCAAGGCCTCGTCCGCGCCGGTGGACTGGTGCCGCAAGCAGCTTACGGGGGGGGCCGCTCGGGTTCTCATCGTGAACAGCGGCAATGCCAATGCCTTCACGGGGCAGGCCGGGGCGGATGCCGTTCGCGAGGTTGCCGAATCGGCTGCCGGGGTTGTGGGCTGCCGGGCGCAGGAGGTGTTCATGGCCTCCACGGGCGTCATTGGGGAGCCGCTGCCGTACCAGAAGATCGTCAAGGCGTTGCCCGGCCTCGCGGCGGCAGGCGCTGCGGGCGGCTGGCGGGCCGCAGCCGAAGCCATCATGACGACCGACACCTATCCCAAGCTCGCCACCGCAACCACGATGATCGACGGCCACCGGGTGACTATCAACGGTATCGCCAAGGGATCGGGCATGATCGCCCCCGACATGGCGACCATGCTGAGCTTTGTGTTCACGGACGCCCACTTGCCGGCTGCCGTGCTGCAGGCCTTGCTCAACGACGCTGTGGCCAAGTCGTTCAACGCCATTACCGTCGACAGCGACACCTCGACCAGCGACACGCTGATTTTGTTTGCGACGGGCAAGGGCGCGGCGCATCCCACCATTACCAAGCCGACCGACAAGCGGCTGGACCCGTTCAAGGAGCGGCTGAATGCCGTGCTTCTGGATTTGGCGCTTCAGGTGGTTCGGGACGGGGAGGGCGCCTCCAAGCTCATTCAGATCGACGTGACCGGCGCGCAGACCAACGAAGCGGCAAAAAAGATCGCGCTGTCGATTGCCAATTCGCCGCTGGTGAAGACCGCTATCGCAGGCGGCGATGCCAATTGGGGACGGGTCGTGGCGGCTGTCGGTAAGGCCGGCGAAATGGCCGAGCGCGACAAGCTGAAAATCAGCTTCGGCGATCAGGTCGTCGCGGAGAACGGGCAGCGGGCAGCCTCATACAATGAGCAACTCGCCACCAAGACCGTTTCCGGCCAGGAAGTCGCCATAGCGGTCGATGTCGGCGTGGGTAAAGGAAAAGCCCGCGTCTGGACCTGCGACTTCACCGAAGGCTACATCCGCATCAACGGCTCTTACCGTAGCTGAGCGTGTCCGTACCTCTCGTCCTGGTGGCCGCGTGCGTTCTGATCGACGCGGACAAGCGCGTGCTGATCGCCCAGCGGCCCGAGGGCAAGAGCATGGCGGGCCTGTGGGAATTTCCCGGCGGCAAGATCGAAGACGGCGAGCGCCCCGAGCAAACCGTCATTCGCGAGATGCATGAGGAACTTGGCGTCGTCATCAAAGAGGCGTGCCTGGCGCCCTTCGTGTTCGCGTCCCACGCCTACGAAGAATTCCACCTGCTGATGCCGCTGTTCCTCTGCCGCCGCTGGGAAGGCATTCCGCAACCCCGCGAAGGCCAGAAAACCGCATGGGTCCGCCCGCGCGATCTGGCGCTCTTTCCGGATCGCTATCCGATGCCGCCAGCGGACATTCCTCTCATCCCGATGTTACGGGATCTCCTAACCTGACGAAAAATGGGGCGGGTTTCTCCGGTGGGCGAAGGCAAGGAAGAACTGGTCAAAATCATCTTCGAACTCGATGCTGACGATTGGCATGGGTATCCATCCGAAACGGTTTGGGCCGCGATCGTTCGAACGGAAGAAGGCCAGCTTTTCGAGTTACAGAACTCCCCTTTTTATATGCGCGGAGTCAGCTACTTGGACTTGGTGCGCGCCTCGCCTCTGCCCGAAGAACCTCATGTTTTGAATTTTACCGGTGTGTTTGCGCGCAGTGGCCACTCCACCTATTGGCTTCTCGTTCCCCCAGAGAAGAGCGCGGAATTCGAAGAACGCTGGAAGATGCTCGCGGTTCTGGGCTGCTCCTATGAATCCGGAACAATCCGGCTACAGCCCGGAGTTCGCAAATTGTATTCCGTAGACGTGCCACCGGCGACCGACATCCATTCCGTTTATCGGTTGCTTCAAGACGGTGAAGAGCAGTCGGTTTGGCTGTTCGCGGAAGGACATTGCGGGCATCAAATATAAGTCCCGTCCAGGGCGACTGCGGGCACTATCTCAGATCACCCCGCGACGACGCGCGCACAGTAGGCCTCAATCGTCCGCTTCCAGGCGGGCCGCTCCATGCAGCGATCCCGATAGGACACGACTCTCGCGTAGGGCGCGATTAATGCTTCGTCCTTGATGACCGAAAGCACGTGCGCCATCAGGATGTCGGCGACGGTGAAGCTACCCGTGGCGACAAACTCCCGATCTGCCAACCACCGCTCAAGGTTTTTCAACACCCGATTCGCCCAGCCAGTGAGAAAATCGCGATGCTTTTCGCAGCTACCTTGAGAGGTCCAGTTCAGCACCATCAGATTGAGCAAAGGCGGCTCAACGGTGTTCATCGCGGCAAAGCACCAGCGCATCACCTGCGCCTCTCCAGCGCGGTCGGCAGGGATGAGATGTCCGGACTTCTTCGCGAGGTAAAGGAGGATGGCGGCGGATTCGGATAGGACCACTCCGTCGTCGTCGATAGACGGAATCTGCTCGAACGGGCTTAACTGGCGATACGCTTCGGTGCTCAGGTCGTGCGCAGGATGGTCCATGCCGGCGATTTCGAACGGCAGTTGCATCTCCTCGAGCGCCCATAGCACACGCAGGTCACGGGTATTGCCGCGCGCGAAAGCGTTGACCTTCGAAAACCCGTAAACCCTCAGCATGATGGCGTCCCTTTGTTGAAGCGGCATTTCGATGCACAACGCATTAGCGCGGCGCCTTCTCCCCGGCCGGCAATTCTTTTGTTCCGAGCGCGTCTGCCAGTCGGGCCTTCGCGGAACCGGGTTTCAGCGGTTTCTGCTGGCTTTCATGGGGCGCCCAGCCCGTGAGATAGACAATATCGAACGTCGCGCGAAAGCGGCCGTCTGCATCCGTGAAACGCTCCGCATATTCGCGCGTCAAGGCGGCGAGCAACCGGCGCGACAAGAAGCGGGGACTGCGTCCCGTCAGCACGTTGGTTTCGCCAAGCGCGCGCATATCGGCGAACAGGCGCGATAGATCGCGGTAGCGGACTGTCGTGCGTTCCATGTCGGCGACCGGAAGCGCGAAACCGGCACGTTGCAGCAGTCCGCCCATGTCGCGCACATCTGCGAACGGCGAGACTCGCGGCGAAGCGCCGCCCAGAACTTCAGCCTCCGCCGCTGCAAAGGCGGTTTTCAATTCGCGCAGTGTCTCACCGCCGAACAATGCCGCCATGAACACGCCGTCCGGCTTTAGCGCGCGCCTGATCTGCACCAGCGCGCCGGGCAGATCGTTCACTGCATGCAGCGACAACACGCTGGTCACCAGATCGAAGCTCTCTTCCGCAAACGGCAGGGCTTCGTCGCCCGCGATCGCCGACGGCGCATCCCAAGCGAAACCCGTCCTGACCCAATCCGCGGCCAGAGGCTGAAGCGCCGGAAAAACCGCTTCGCGCGAATGCAGATCGAGCCCGCGCTCAAAACGGCGGTTGATGCCGGAAAGCCGCTCCGCAAGATGCTCGGAGGCTTCCTGGGCGAGGAACACATCGCCATGAGCCAACGCCGCGCGCCGCCGTCTTGCGCGATAGGCGGACGAATCGAAAATGCGGGGAGGACCGGCGCTCATCTTGGCGCTAGGATTAGCGCCATGTTGGCCGCGAAGGAAATCACCGCTTTCACGGGCGCGCTTACCCGGCGCGGACTTTCGTCCGTGCTCGACGCGCTGTTCCCGCCGCTGTGTGTCTCTTGCAAGGGGCGCGTCTCGGAGCCGCACTCGCTATGCGCCACATGCTGGAGCGCGATTTCGTTTATCGAAGAACCGTTCTGCGCCATGTGCGGGTCGCCCTTCGACATGGACCCGGGTGGCGAAACCCTGTGTGGGGTCTGCCTCGCCAAGCCGCATGATTTCGCCAGCGCTCGGGCTTTGTTCCGTTACGACAATGCGTCCAAGGGCCTCATCCTCACCTTCAAATATGGCGACCGGCTGGACCACGCGCCCGCTTTCGCGCGCTGGCTCGATCGCACCGGCCGCACGCTGCTCGACGACACCGACCTCATTGTGCCCGTTCCGCTGCACCGTTGGCGTCTGTGGAAGCGGCGGTACAATCAGGCGAGCATATTGGCGGCGCGACTCGCACGGCTCTCCGGCAGGCCCTTCGATCCTCTGGCGCTGGAAAGAAAGCGCGCCACCAAGAATCAGGGCGAAATGCCGTCCGCCAAGGCGAGACGGCGCAATGTGCTTGGGGCCTTCCGCGTTCCGCCGAAAAAGGCGGACGTGGTGAAGGATCGCAACATCCTGCTGGTGGACGATGTCTTTACGACCGGTGCAACATTGGACGCCTGCGCGCGCGCTTTGAAGCGGGCAGGGGCCAAGCGGGTGGATGCCCTGGCGCTCGCCCGCGTTGTAAGGCCCGGCCAGAGCGATATATGAGTGGGTGGTGTGGCTTAGAGTTGGATGAATGGCTAAAGTCATCATGTATACGACGCAGGTTTGCCCGTACTGCGTCCAGGCAAAGCGCCTGTTGACCAAAAAGGGCGTCGCTTTCGAGGAGATCGACGTATCGCGCGATCCGGAATTGAGGCGGACCATGATTCAAAAGGCAGGCGGGCGCATGACGGTGCCGCAGATTTTCGTGGACGATAAATATGTCGGGGATTGCGACGGCATCTACGCGCTGGAGCGCGCCGGTAAACTCGACGCGCTGTTGAACCCGACATGAGCGAGCGCAAACTCAAGGTCGCCTGCGTCCAGCTTCGCTGCGGCGATGACGTGGGCGAAAACGTCCGCACCGCTTCGGCGCTGATCCGCGATGCGCACAAGATGGGCGCGCAATTTATCGGCACTCCCGAGAATACCGGTTTGATGGCCGCCGACGGTGGCGCCAAGCTGGAAAAAACGCACCCGGAACAGGACGACAAGGCGCTGCCGCAATTTGCCCAGCTTGCCGAGGAACTTGGCATCTGGCTGCTGGTCGGATCGCTCGCCGTGAAGGTGTCTGACGGCAAAACCGCCAACCGGTCCTATCTGATCGGTCCGAACGGCCGCATCGCAGCGCGCTATGACAAAATCCATCTGTTCGACGTGAATCTGCCGTCTGGCGAAAGCTATCGCGAATCCAATACGGTCGCTCCGGGCACGGTGGCTGTGGTGGCAGCTATGCCTCAGGCCAAGGTCGGTTTGTCGGTTTGCTACGATCTGCGTTTCCCGCATCTTTACCGGACGCTGGCCAAGGCGGGCGCGGAAATCCTGACCGTTCCGTCGGCCTTCACCGAGACGACGGGCAAGGCGCATTGGCATATCCTGCTCCGCGCCCGCGCCATCGAAAACACCTGTTTCGTCATGGCCCCGGCGCAGGGAGGCACTCACGCCAACGGACGCCAGACCTTTGGCCACAGCCTGATCATCGGGCCCTGGGGTGACATTCTGGCCGAGGCTGGAACCGATCCCGGCGTCATTACAGCTGAGCTGGACCTGGGCCAAATTGCGGAGGTACGCGGCCGGCTTCCCTCGCTACAACATGACCGTCCCTTCGAGGTGAAGAGTTAGTTGGCTACAATCGTTGCGCTTGCGTAACGCCTTTTCAACAACCATCTGTTGTAAAATGGATTGTACGAACCAAGGGTTTCAAATTGATCGCCTATAATTTGATCTGTTCCGACGGCCATGAGTTCGAAGGCTGGTTCAAGGACAGCGCCGCATTCGACGCCCAAGCCAAGCAGGGCGTCGTTACCTGTCCGTTTTGCGGCGATGACGAGGTGAAGAAGGCGATCATGGCCCCGGCGGTCAAAACATCCGTCACAAAGGCGAAGGGCCGGCAGGACGTCCCTCAGTCCGATACGCAGAAGTTGCGGAAGTTCATGGCCGGCTACCGCAAATTTGTCGAAGACAATGCTGAATATGTGGGCCCGAAATTCCCAGAAGAAGCCCGCAAGATTCACTACGGTGAATCCGAAGAGCGCCACATCTACGGCGAAAGCTCGCTCGCCGAAGCCCAGGAACTGGTCGAAGAGGGCATCCACATCGCCCCTGTGCCGCCCGATCCGGGCGACTTGAACTAGACGCCTCACCGTGGCCGGGCTTGTCCCGGCCATCCAGCGCGCCCGCGTCTGCGGGCGCAGAAGAAGTCATTGGCTCGCGGACGCTCGCCGCTGGGTGGGCGGCTCGGAGGCCGCCCATGGTGAGTGAGGGGATACGCTAAGGGCTTAGCTTTTCCGCCACGACCATGTAGTTGACGTCGGTATCCGACGAGAGCCGCCAATCCCAGCGCAGCGGATCGAATGAAACGCCCTGAACCCGGCGGACCGTAAGCCCTGCCTCTTCCAACAGACGCTCAAGCTCATCCGGCTTTACGAACTTGTTCCAGTCATGGGTGCCTGCGGGAAGCCAGCGCAGCACATATTCGGCCCCCACCTTGGCGAGCGCCAAACTCTTCAGCGTCCGGTTGAGGGTCGCGACCAGCATGATCCCGCCCGGCTTTAGCAGCTTCGTACAAGCCTGGAGAAACGCGCCCAGATCGGCCACGTGCTCGACCACTTCCATGTTCAGGACCAGGTCGAATTTGGCGCCTTCGTCGACCAGCCCCTCGGCTGTGAGGGCGCGATAGGTCAGTGGCAGCCCCGAATCGGCTGAATGGGCGCTTGCGGTTTTGACGTTCTTTTCGGAGGGATCTGCGCCCAGAACGGTGAAGCCCATGCGCGCCATGGGCTCGGACAGCAGGCCGCCACCACACCCGATATCCAGCAAGCTCAGTCCTTCGAACGGCTTCAGTACCTGCGAATCACGCCCGAAATGCTCGGCGGCAAAGTCCCGGATGAACCCGAGCCGGACCGGATTGAAGGCGTGAAGCGGCCAGAATTTGCCCTTCGGGTCCCACCATTCCGCGGCCAAACGGGAAAACTTCTCGACTTCGACCGCATCTACGGACGTGGGCTCAGTCATACCCACCCTCCCCTTGAGGGAGGGTCGAACCGCCGGAGGCGGTTCGGGGAGGGGAGACGCAGTCTTCTTGTCACGCGACAAATCCGGCGTTGAGAACTGGAACTCTCACGTCTATGTATGGCCCGCAAAATTTGCCCGCGCCAGTACCCGCATATGGCTAAAATCGTCATGAAGTTCGGCGGCACCTCGGTGGCCGACATCGAGCGTATCCGCAATGTGGCCAAGCTGGTCAAACGCGAAGTTGACCGTGGCAACCAGATCGCCGTCGTCGTCTCCGCCATGGCCGGGGAGACCAACAAGCTTGTTGCCTGGGTCCGGGATGCGGCCACGACACCCCAGAGCAACGGCGCTTTGTACGATGCCCGCGAGTACGACTCCATCGTGGCTTCGGGCGAGCAAGTTACCGCCGGTCTTCTGGCAATCTGCCTGCAAGCCATCGGCGTGGACGCGCGCTCGTTCATGGGCTGGCAGGTTCCCATCAAGACTTCGGCCATTCATGGTTCCGCCCGAATCGTGGACATCGTTCCTGACGAAATGAACGCGCTTCTCGCCAAAGGTCAGGTTGCCGTCCTTGCGGGGTTCCAGGGCATTGCACCCGAGAACCGCGTTTCGACCCTGGGACGCGGAGGCTCGGACACCAGCGCGGTTGCGCTGGCCGCTGCCCTTAAAGCCGATATGTGCGATATCTACACGGATGTAGACGGCGTCTACACCACGGATCCCCGGATCACGTCGCGCGCCCGGCGCCTGGAAAAAGTGGCCTACGAAGAAATGCTGGAGCTCGCCTCGCTTGGCGCCAAAGTGCTGCAGACGCGCTCCGTGGAGATGGCCCTGGTTCATCGCGTGCCCGTGCGGGTGCTATCGACATTCGATCCCGACAAAGGCGGCACGCTCGTTTGCGACGAGGAAGATATCGTGGAAAAGAATCCCGTCACTGGAATTGCCTACACCCGCGACGAAGCCAAGATCACGCTGTTGCGCGTTCCCGATCAGCCGGGCGTTGCCGCCTCCATTTTCGGGCCATTGGCCGACGCAGGCGTCAATGTGGACATGATCGTCCAGAACATTTCGGAAGACGGCCGCCGGACGGACCTCACCTTCACGACGTCCCGTTCGGATCTCGACCGCGCTCTCGATGTGGTGCGCAAGGCCGCGCCCCTGATCGGCTACAAAGACCTGATCTCCGACTCAGGCGTGGCCAAGATTTCCATCATCGGCATCGGCATGCGAGCCCATGCCGGCGTAGCCCAGACCATGTTCCGGACCCTGGCCGAGAAGGGCATCAACATCCAGGTCATCTCGACCTCAGAGATCAAGGTTAGCGTCTTGATTTCCGAAGATTATGTCGAATTGGCCGTGCGTGCTTTGCACTCGGCTTACGACCTCGACGCGGCATGAATTATGCTACTTGCGGTCTTGCGGCAGGTCTGTAGACAAGATACCCGGACCGGCGCGGAGAGCCGCAGCCAAGGGATTGCCCATTTCGTGAGCACGATGACCCAAATCCGACGCATGGCAGGGAAGCCCATCTGATGCCGCCTCAACTCGTAGCGGGCGGTCCCAGAGTTCTTCTGCGCCGCCTGCGCGAGATTATGGCGGAGCGGCAGAGCGCACAGGCGCGCCTCGACAAACTCGTATCGGTGATTGCGGCCAATATGGTCGCGGAAGTGTGCTCCATCTATCTCAGACGGGCAGGGGGCGCGCTCGAACTCTTTGCCACCGAAGGTTTGAACCGCGAGGCGGTGCATCGGACCCGGCTGAAGTCCGGCGAGGGTCTCGTCGGTTTGGTTGCCGGCGATGCCGCCCCCTTGAACCTGTCGAACGCGCCGGAACATCCCGCCTTCTCCTATCGTCCGGAAACGGGGGAAGACCCGTTTCTCTCGTTCCTTGGCGTGCCCATCGTCCGCGGTGAGCGGGTCTTCGGCGTGCTCACGGTTCAGAATCGTACCCAGCGCCACTACGACGAAGAAGAGGAAGAGGCGCTCGCGACCATCGCCATGGTGCTGGCGGAAATTGTGGCGCAGGGCACCCTCGTCGATCTGGCGGAGATCGATGAAGCCGAACTGTCACCCACTCGGCCAGCGGTGTTCCGGGGTGAGGGACTGACCGAAGGCGTCGCCATCGGCACGGTTTTCCTGCATCAGCCGCGCGTGAAGGTCGAGCGCATGATCGCGGACGACCCCAAGGCGGAACTGCAGCGGCTCGATAGCGCGTTGGAGGAACTGCGCCTCGCGGTCGATGCCATGCTGGCATCCTCCGAACTCGACCTCGCCGGCGAGACTCGCGAGGTGATCGAAGCCTACCGTCTCTTTGCCCATGATCAGGGCTGGCGGACACGACTCACCGACGCGGTGCGTTCCGGCTTGACGGCGGAAGCGGCTGTCGAGCGCGTGCAGGACGAAACCCGCACGCGCATAAACCGCACCAACGACCCCTATCTGCGTGAGCGCCTGCACGATTTTGACGATCTTGCCCACCGCCTGATGCGGCATTTGGCCAAAAGCGCCGGCGCCGAGGTCGAAGCCCTGCCCAAGGACGCTGTTGTGATCGCCCGCAGCATGGGCCCCGCGGAATTGCTGGATTATGGCCGCAACCGTCTGGCCGCCCTGGTGGTGGGGGAAGCATCGCAGACATCGCACATCGCCATTGTCGCTCGTTCGCTGGGTATTCCCCTGATTGGCGGCGTTCAGGACATTGCCGATGCCGCACGTCCCGGTGACCGTATCGCAGTGGACGCCGAGACCGGCGAAATCCACCTGCGTCCGCTCGACGAGGTGGTGGCTGCGTTACAGGCAAAGCAGGGGCTTTTGGCCCAGCGGGTCGCCCAGTTTGCCGCCATTCGCGACGAACCGGCCGTCACACGCGATGGAGTCCGCGTCAGACTGAACATGAATGCCGGGCTTCTGCTCGACATCCCGCATCTGAACCAGTCGGGCGCCGATGGGATCGGCCTGTTCCGCACCGAACTGCAATTCATGATCGGCCCGGCTATGCCGCGGCTGCGCGACCAGATTGCCCTCTACCGGCAAGTCCTGGACGCGGCGGGAAGCAAGCCCGTGGTCTTCCGGACCTTGGACCTTGGGGGGGACAAGGTGCCAAGCTACGGGCGCGTCGTGCGTGAAGAAAACCCGGCGCTCGGATGGCGCGCGCTTCGGATCGCGCTCGATCGTCCGGCGCTGCTTCGTTATCAGGTTCGCGCTCTGGTAACCGCCGCCGATGGCCGGCCCTTACGGTTGCTGCTGCCAATGGTAAGCGAGGTCGCGGAATTCGAGGCCGCGCGCAAGCTGATTGGCCACGAGCTGGACCGTGCTAAGCGCATCGGCAGACCGCTGCCGGAGAAACTGCACCTCGGCGCCATGGTCGAAGTTCCATCGCTGCTGTTCGAGCTGAAGCAGATCCTGGCCTCGGCCGATTTTTTGTCGGTGGGGTCAAACGATCTTTTGCAGTTCGTTTTTGCCGCCGACCGCACCAACCCCGTGGTGGCCCGTCGCTACGACACCCTGTCGCCGGCCGTGCTGAATCTGTTCCGCCATCTGGCGGAGGGGAGCTCCCAGGTGAACCGGTGCGCCGATATCTCCATATGCGGAGAAATCGCGGGGCGTCCGCTGGAAGCCATGGTGCTGGTGGCTTTGGGGATCACTTCGCTGTCGATGCAGGCTTCCATGATCGGCCCGGTCAAAATGATGATCCGCAACATGGACACCCGCACTTTGAAGCCCTTCGTCGAGGGGCTCTGCACCATGTCGGCGCCGACGGCCAGGGCTGAGCTTGCGGAATTTGCCGCCGCGCACGGAATTCCCGTCGGACGCATTTAATGCACAAACCTGCCGGGTTGTCCGCGCGGCAAGCTTCGTTTAATTAACCTGACGTGCAACCCCGGACGGCTCAGAACACGCCGAAGACCGGGCTTTTGCTGCTGGCATCGCGGAAAAGTAAAGCAGGCGAATGGCAAAGGTGACGCGACTGACGCTGGACAACAACGGCGGATTAGAACGCCGGCGCCTGCATTTGCGCGAAATTTCCGACAATCATGAGGGTCCGCTGGAAACCGTCGGTCAAGATTTACGTCAGGCGCGCCTGCTTAAAGGGGAAGAACTAGCCCAGATTTCGCGCGTCCTGAGAATTCGCAAGGACCATTTGGAGGCGCTGGAGGAAAGCGACTTCGAGGCGCTTCCGGGGCGGGCCTATGCCATCGGGTTCGCGCGGTCTTACGCCGGATATCTCGGGCTGGATGGGAAGGCCTGTGTCGAACGGCTGAAGACGGAAATCGCCGGACGCGGGGAAGTCAAAGAAGGCCCGGTGCCGGTGTCGGAGCCGCGGGACCGCAAATGGCCGCAGAGCGCGATTGTGTTTGCGGTGCTTTTGGCCATCGCGGTGATTTACGGGATTTATTATCTGGCTGTCGCCGTGAACCGGATGGCCAGCCAGCCGGTGCCACCCGTGCCGCCGCAACTCGCCGCGCAAGCGGGCCTGCCCCCCCCCCCGGCACAGCCGCCGTCCGCGCCAGCCGTACCCGCTGCTGCCACCGCGCCGGCCGCGGCTGCCGCCGCCCCCCTGCCGGATGGCCGCGTTTACGGCGCGGAGAACAGATCGCGGATTACGTTGCGCGCGCACAAGCCCACGCGGGTGACGGTGCTCGGTCCCAACAACAGGCTTTATCTCGATCGGCAGTTCCAGCCGGGCGATTCCTATCTGGTGCCGGATTCTCTGGGGCTGACGGTATCGTCGTCCGATGGCGGTGCTTTGGAAATGATTCTCGACGGTTCTTCGGTCGGCTATGCTGGAAACGACGGCACTGCTTCGAATGGGTTGTCGCTCGATCCGCAGGCGCTGACCGAAAAAAAGACACGCGGCTGACGATGAGCGTTCGTCCGTATCGCGACATTATCAGGCGCAAATCACGCAAGATTCGCGTGGGTGCGGTTGAAGTCGGCGGCGACGCTCCGATCACCGTGCAGTCCATGACGAATACACCCACGTCGGATGCGCGCGCGACCATCGCGCAGGTGAAGCGGATCGAAGACGCCGGCGGCGATATTGTGCGGGTGTCCTGCCCGGACGAAGATTCGACAAAGGCGCTGAAGACGATCGTCCGCGCGGCGCGCGTGCCAATCGTTGCGGATATTCACTTTCACTACAAACGCGCCATCGAAGCGGCCGAATCGGGCGCTGCCTGTCTGCGCATCAATCCCGGCAATATCGGATCCGCGCAGCGTGTGCGGGACGTCGTGAAAGCCGCCAAAGACCATGGCTGCTCCATGCGAATCGGCGTCAACGCCGGCTCGCTGGAAAAAGACCTGCTTGAAAAATACGGCGAGCCTTGCCCGGAGGCGATGGTCGAGAGCGCGCAGCGGCACATGCGTCTTCTCGAAGACAACGACTTCTTTGAATTCAAGATCAGCGTAAAGGCGTCCGATGTTTTTCTTGCGGTTGCCGCCTATCAGCAGCTCGCCGACATCTGCGATTACCCGCTGCATCTTGGGATCACCGAAGCCGGCGGCATGATTTCCGGCACGGTGAAATCCTCCATCGGCATGGGGATGCTGCTGTGGTCTGGTATCGGCGACACAATCCGCGTGTCGCTTTCGGCTGAGCCGGAAGAAGAAATCCGCGTCGGCTTCGACATTCTGAAATCGCTGGGTCTGCGGCACCGCGGCGTCAATATCGTGTCGTGCCCGTCCTGCGCCCGGCAGGGGTTCAACGTCATCAGGACGGTTGAGCTTTTGGAAGACCGGCTGAAGCACATCGCCACGCCCATGTCGCTATCCATTATCGGATGCGTCGTGAACGGTCCGGGTGAGGCGCGCGAAACCGACATAGGATTCACCGGCGGCGGCGCGGGCGCCGGCATGATCTATCTGAACGGCAAGCCGGTTTATAAGCTGGAGAACGAGGCGCTGATCGACCACGTCGTGGAGCTGTGTGAGAAAAAAGCCGCCGAGATCGAAGCCACGCGCAATGCGCCGGCTTTGGAAACTGCGAAATAGCGATGCTATTGGTTTGTCACTCCGAGAGAGCGCGTACGCGCTCGGGTCGGCCTCATCGAGACTTTGGCGCCGTGGGTCCCGGCTCGCGCTCCGCTTCGCTACGATGGCCGGGATGGCAGGTTTGTAAGGCATGATCCCTGACGCCAAACTCGGACGCGTGCTTGATCGCTTTCATGCGATCGAGGCGCAGCTTGCCTCGGGGCACACGGACGATTTCGCCAAATTGTCCAAGGAGCATGCGCAGTTGTCGCCGGTGGTGGGCGCTATTCAAGCTTACAACGACACACGCCAGGCGCTTACCGGCAACGAGGCTCTCCTGTCCGATCCCGCATCCGACGCGGAATTGAAGGCGTTGGCGCAGGAAGAACTTGAGGATTTGCGCAAACGCTTCGGCGCGCAGGAACGCGAGGTGAAGCTTCTGTTGCTGCCCAAGGATTCGGCCGACAATTCCAGCGCCATCGTCGAAGTTCGCGCCGGAACGGGCGGAGACGAAGCCTCGCTGTTCGCGGGCGAACTGCTGAAAATGTACACCCGCTATGCGCTGTTGCAGGGTTGGAAGGCCGAACTGCTGTCGATGTCGGAATCCGATCTGGGTGGGATAAAGGAAGCGGTGCTTAGCGTCGAAGGCGAGGGCGCCTACGCCAAGCTGAAATTCGAATCCGGCGTACATCGCGTGCAGCGGGTGCCGGTGACGGAAGCCTCGGGCCGTATTCACACCTCCGCCGCAACGGTGGCGGTGCTCCCGGAACCCGAAGATGTCGACATTGACATTCAGGACAAGGATTTGCGCATTGATGTGTATCGCGCGTCCGGCGCCGGCGGTCAGCACGTCAACAAGACGGAATCCGCTGTTCGCATTACCCATTTGCCAACCGGTTTTGCCGTGGCGATGCAGGAAGAAAAATCCCAGCACAAGAACCGCGCCAAGGCGATGAAAATCCTGAAGGCCCGTCTGTTCGAAGCCGAGCGCGAACGGCAGGCCAACGCGCGTGCTGCCGAGCGCAAAGGCCTTGTCGGTTCCGGCGATCGCTCCGAACGCATCCGCACCTATAATTTTCCGCAAGGGCGCGTGTCGGATCACCGCATCAATCTCACGCTCTACAAGCTGGACCGGATTATTTCCGGCGACGATCTGGACGAAGTCATCAACGCCTTGATGACGGAAGACCAAGCCAGCCGGCTTGCTGCCGAAGAAGCGGCGTGATTGCGCATGACGCACTGTCGTGGGCGGGGTTGCTCGCCGATGCGGCACAGCGTTTGCGGACGGCGGGTGTCGAGCCGGCGCGGCGCGAAGCGCGTCTTCTGCTCGCCCATGTGCTCCATGTCAGCCAGGAGGATATTCTGGTGGAACGCTTGCCGCCGGCCACGCGAGAATTGGCGTACGCATTTGACGTCGCCGTGAAGCGCCGTGGGGCGCGCGAACCGTTCGCTTACATTGCCGGGCGCCGGGAATTTTGGAGTTTGGAGTTCGTTGTCGCGCCGGGCGTTCTGATCCCGCGCCCGGAATCGGAGCTTCTGGTCGAACTGGCTCTGAACCATTTTTCCGCGGCGAATGCATCGCTTCGCGTTCTGGATCTGGGCACTGGGTCTGGATGCCTGATGCTATCGTTTTTAAGCGAGCGGCCCCATGCGCAAGGGGTGGGCGTCGACCTGTCCGATGTTGCATTAACCGTTGCCAGTGCGAATGCGGCAAGCCTTGGACTGCCCGATCGCGCGCGCTTCGTTCACAGCGACTGGTTTGAAAACGTGTCCGGAGCTTTCGATGTCATGTTCATCAATCCGCCTTACATCCCGCACGCGATAGTGAGCAGCTTGGAGTCCGAAGTGCGGACGTACGAACCGCATACGGCCCTGGATGGCGGACCGGATGGACTTGACGCATATCGGCGCATCATTGCGCACCTTGAACAGCATCTCGATAGAGCGGGGCGCGCGTTTTTCGAGATCGGTCAAGGCCAAGCCGCCGATGTGGCGGCGCTGATCTCGGCGCGTGGACTCAAAGTAGAGGGGACCGTTTGCGATCTCGCCGGTATTCCTCGCTGTGTTGTCGTGGCCCGCACGTAATCGTGGTCCGGCAAAAAAAGAATTGGCATGAGCCCGGCGAGCAGATAGGTTCGACCCACTGGGGACTGCGAAGGTGCCGGCCGCCGAAAAACGGAAGAGCCGGAGGAGGCGCAAAAAGGCGCTGTCTTCGCGTATTGAGAGCTCGCAACAACGCGCGACCATGAGAATGGCGGATATTGCGCGTGCGAGCGCGATTTAAGGATACGCGTTTTGGAAATGACTTCGCACTATTCGTCTGTAGCGCAACGCCATAGTTGCGGCTGGAAGGCTATGTCCCGCCGTATCGCAAACAAAACACTACTGAGGGGCTGACGTGAAACGTTCACGGGGACGCGGCAGGCGGCCGCAACAGAGTCACAACCGGGCTTTCGATTCGACGGGACCGGACGTTAAGATTCGCGGCACAGCCGCCCATGTGTACGAGAAATATCTGCAGCTCGCGCGCGATGCCGGTTCGGCCGGCGACCGCGTCATGGCGGAAAATTATCTTCAGCATGCCGAACATTATTTTCGCATCCTGATGGCGCAGGGGCCACAAGCCGGTCAGCCCGGATTTGGCCAGGGTCAGCAGCAGCCCAATGGCAATGGCAATGGCGATGGCCGGCCCGTGGGAAGCGGCGAGCAGCCGGGTTATGCCCCACAGCCTGGACCTGGGGGGGGCGCGCCGTCCTTTAATCTGGCCGAAGGGGACGATGACGGGGAAGAAGGCGACGAAGCCGCGTAGAAGCGGGACCTGATCCGGCCAGATTGACTTGGATCATGCTTTCGTAAGGACGCCGCCGTCCAACCCTTGTCTTGAGCGAAATCAAAGCCACATTACGCTTCGTACGGCGCCATAGCGGCCGTATGTCTCGACGCGTGTTCGCGCCTTTGCGGGCGAACGCGCGGGCGAAAGGAGCGGTTACATGGACTTTGAAAAATTCACCGAACGCGCCCGCGGCTTTATTGAATCCGCCCAAGGGCTTGCGCTGCGTTCCAACCATCAGCTTCTGACACCCGAACATATTCTGAAAATCCTTCTCGACGATGAAGAGGGGATGGCTGCCAGCCTGATCCAGACCTCTGGCGGACGTGCCGCCGAAGCACGCCAGCAGATCGAAATGGCGCTTGGGAAATTGCCCAAGGTGCAGGGCGGGAGTGGACAGGTTTACCTCGCGCCGGAAACCGCGCGCGTGTTCGAGCAGGCCCTGGAGCTCTCCAAGAAGGCCGGCGACTCCTTCGTCACCGCTGAACGGCTGCTGCAGGCCATCGGCATGAGCGTAGGGACGCCATCGGCGGCAGCTCTGAAGAACGCGGGTGTGACGCCGCAGAATCTTAACAAGGCGATCGGCGATCTGCGTCAGGGCCGTACCGCCGATTCGGCCACGGCGGAAAACGCCTATGACGCGCTGAAGAAATACGCGCGCGATCTGACGGAAATCGCGCGCAGCGGTAAGCTGGACCCCGTGATCGGCCGCGATGAAGAAATCCGCCGCACCATGCAGGTGCTCTCGCGCCGGACCAAAAACAATCCCGTCCTCATCGGTGAACCTGGCGTCGGCAAGACGGCCATCGCGGAAGGTCTGGCGCTCCGCATCGTCAATGGCGATGTGCCTGAATCGCTGCGCGACAAACGGTTGATGGCGCTGGACATGGGCTCGCTCATCGCGGGCGCGAAGTTCCGCGGTGAGTTCGAGGAACGTCTGAAGGCCGTGCTTTCGGAAATCACCGCGGCCCAGGGCAAGGTCATTCTCTTCATCGACGAGATGCACACGCTGGTTGGCGCAGGGAAAGGCGAGGGCGCGATGGATGCGTCGAACTTGCTCAAGCCCGCTTTGGCGCGCGGCGAGCTGCACTGCATCGGTGCGACCACGCTGGATGAATACCGCAAGCACGTCGAAAAGGACGCGGCGCTGGCGCGGCGCTTCCAACCCGTGTTCGTGTCCGAGCCGTCGGTCCCCGACACGATTTCCATCCTGCGCGGATTGAAGGAGAAGTATGAAGTCCACCACGGCGTGCGCATCACCGATGCGGCGTTGGTGGCGGCGGCAACATTGTCCAACCGCTACATCACCGACCGCTTCCTGCCCGACAAAGCCATCGACCTGATGGACGAAGCAGCGAGCCGTCTGCGTATGCAGGTGGACTCCAAGCCGGAGGAATTGGACGAACTCGACCGGCGCATCATTCAGCTCAAGATCGAGCGCGAGGCGCTGAAGAAGGAAACCGACAAGGCGTCAAAAGACCGGCTGGAAAAGTTGCAGGAAGAGCTTGGCGGTCTGGAGGATCAGTCGGCGGCCCTCACCGCGCGTTGGAACGAGGAAAAAAAGTCCCTCCAGGGTGTGCAAAAGCTCAAAGAGGACATCGACAAGGCGCGTCAGGATTTGGACGTCGCCCAGCGTCACGGCAATCTCGGACGCGCGGGCGAGCTGGCCTATGGCGTGCTTCCCGATCTGGAGCGCAAGCTCAAAGCAGCGGAAGAAAAGGGCACCGAACGTCTGGTCAATGAGGCCGTGACGGAGGAGCACATCGCCGGCGTGGTGTCGCGCTGGACCGGCATTCCCGTCGATAAGATGCTGGAAGGCGAACGCGAAAAGCTGCTCCAGATGGAAGACAGCCTGGAAAAGCGCGTCATCGGTCAGGATGAAGCGGTGCGCGCCATCTCCAACGCGGTGCGCCGCGCGCGGGCCGGGTTGCAAGACCCCAACCGCCCGATCGGTTCTTTCTTGTTTTTAGGTCCGACCGGCGTCGGCAAGACCGAGCTGACAAAAGCCCTCGCCTCATTCCTGTTCGACGACGATACGGCCATGGCCCGCATCGACATGTCCGAATTCATGGAAAAGCATTCGGTGTCGCGTCTCATCGGCGCGCCGCCCGGCTATGTCGGCTATGAGGAAGGCGGCGTTCTCACGGAAGCCGTTCGCCGCCGGCCGTACCAGGTGGTTCTGTTCGACGAAGTGGAGAAAGCGCATCACGACGTGTTCAATGTGCTGCTGCAAGTGCTCGACGATGGGCGTTTGACGGACGGGCAGGGACGCACGGTCGATTTCCGCAACACGGTCATCATTCTGACCTCCAATCTCGGCGCGGAATTCCTTGCCGCGCAGCCCGAAGGTGAAGATTCAACGGCGGTCCGCTCGCAGGTCATGCAGGCGGTGCGCGGGCATTTCCGTCCGGAATTCCTCAACCGTCTGGACGAGATTATTCTCTTCCACCGGCTGACGCGCGCCCAGATGGATCGCATTGTCGATATTCAGATCGAACGGCTGATGAAGTTGCTGACCGACCGCAAGATCGCGATCACGCTGGACGCCAAAGCCAAAACGTGGCTCGCCAGCGCCGGCTACGATCCGATCTACGGCGCCCGTCCGTTGAAGCGCGTGATCCAGCGTAATCTGCAGGATCCACTCGCCAACCTGATCCTGGAAGGAACGGTTTCCGATGGCGACATGGTGGACGTCACCGCCGGCAAGAAGGGGCTTATCATCGACGGTCGCGAAGTCGAAACCAATGGCGATGCTTTGGGGTTAATCGGCGGCGTGGACTCTCCCCCCAGCCACGCGGTGCATTGAAAGAAG
Source organism: Alphaproteobacteria bacterium (assembly GCA_947473475.1). Classification (GTDB taxonomy): domain Bacteria; phylum Pseudomonadota; class Alphaproteobacteria; order Micropepsales; family Micropepsaceae; genus CAIYRG01. The sequence goes on along the minus strand of CANJBZ010000018.1, from coordinate 41,039 downwards.
GTGAGTAGTGAGTGGTGAGTAGTGAAAATCTACTCACTACTCACTACTCACCCACTTCTCAATTCGCGGCGTTGCGTCCGATGTCTGCTTGCGCGAGACGGTGCTCCATCGGCGTGGAGGCGATGAGCTGTTCAAGGTGCGCGCGTTCCGTGAAGAAGGCGCGAAGTTCTTCGCCTTCGAGCTTGCGGCCTGACGCCAACTTCACAGCGCCGGGGTTGACCGATTTGCTGTTGACGCGGATTTCGTAATGCAGATGCGGTCCGGTCGCGAGGCCGGTCATTCCGCTGAAGGCAACGATCTCGCCTTGGTGTACATGATCGCCCTTGTGCACGGAGAAGCGCGACAGATGCGCGTAGGCGGTGGCGTAGTTATTGGTGTGATTGACCACCACGAGATTTCCGTATTCGCCCGCTGAACCCGCGAATGTGACCGTGCCGCTGCCCGCGGCCATGACCGGCGTTCCCTGCGGCACGGCAAAGTCGATGCCTTTGTGCATGCGGGTGTAGCCGAGGATGGGATGGCGCCGCGCACCGAAGGTGGATGAAATCCGCGCGCCATCGACCGGGGTCTTCATCAGCATCGCTTTGGCGCTCTGGCCGGTTACGTCGAAATATTCGACATCGCCGTTGGCCATTTCGTAGCGATAGAGCAGATGCTTCTTACCCGAGATGGTCATCGAAGCGGCGAGAATGTCGCCGGCTTTGGCAGGCTGACCTTCCGGCGTGAAGAAACGGTTGAAGAAGACCTCGAACGAGTCGCCGGAATGCACGTCGCGCTGGAAGTCGACCTCATACGAAAACATGCGGATGATCTCGACCACAACGCCCGCCGGAATGCCGGCACGGGTAGCGGCAAGATAGAGGCTGGAGTCGATCGTCGCGCCGGCGTGCTGATAGTGGCTTTCGAGCTTGCGCTGGACGTCTTCGGCGAAATAGCCGTCTTCCGGGGCCAGATGGACGGTGATTTGCCGCTCGATGGTCGGCGTGAAAGACAGCGACAGCAGCCGCTTGGACAGTGAGTCGTCGTCGTTCTGGTCGTTCGGGGCAAAGGCGGGGGTGGCGGGTTCCGGTGCGGCCTCGGGCTTGCCGAAGGTCGCCTTGAACTTCTGCCCGCTCTTGATGCTCTTCGCGCTGATCAGGGGTTTCATCGCTTTCGCGACGGCGGCGGCATCGGTTTTGGAGACGCCTGCGTCCTGGAGCATGCTGACGATTGTGTCGCCCTTATCCACGGTCAGGGTGCGGATTTCCGGCTGCGGCGTAGCGGATTCGCGCTCATTGGCCAGCATACGGTCCAGCGGCCCCGCAATTCCGGGGCCGATAAGGCCTGCCGAACGATAGAGCTGCTCGGAATTTTCGGCGGCAATCGAGGAAATGCCGCGCAAGCCGGTCAGGCGCAGCAGCATGTCGTAGGGAAGGGTGGCTTGTTCGCGGCGCGGCTCATAGGCCCGGGCGGAATGGGCGGGGTTGGCAGCCAGGGAAAGCCAGGTCACGGCGACCGCCACTGAAGCGGTCATGCTCGTGGAAACCAGGGCCCAACGACCGTCGGGAGAACTCAATACACGGACAACGCTGGCGCGCACATCCTGAAAACAGGCAACAAGTTTGGATACCGCCGTCAGCGTTTTATGTAGCAAGGCCTCAATCCCGTCTTCGCGCGAGCAGGGAAATCCCCCCGACCGCCTTATACTGATTGCACTTTATCCTGTTCCGGGACTGAGACCCGGTTGCGGCGCCATCACCCTCGACTATGAGAATAAGGGCTTGTTACCGTTACAGGACGGTTAATTCAGGTGCCTTGGCCCTTGCCTGTGACACACCACACGCAATTACTGCCCGATGGGTTCCAGAGGCGCAAGAAAAATTTTCACGCCACATTTCGGTTTGTTACAGGAAATGCATGAAGGATTACAAAGTGTTGTAGGGATAATGCCTATTCAGCCGGCTGCGGAAGGGCGCTCAGGACGCCACGGCGCTGGGTCCGCTTCAATTGCCACATGCGAAATCCGGTGATGGCAAAGAGCAGCGGCAGGAAGCCGGAAAGGAACACCAGCCCGCGCCAGATTTCTCCCAGGCCATGCCCGTAATGCAGGGTTCGCAACCACAACAGCATCTGTTTGCCGGCGGAATAATTGCGCGGATCGACCGCATCCAGGATTTCCGGCCCCGCGCCGATGAAGGTGGAAATTTGCGGGGCAGCATCGTCGAACGGCCGCGGGACCAGGGTGACCATGTAGACGCCATCGGGCCGGGGCGGGATCTGCACCTGGATGACACGCGAATTGGGAATAGAGGCGGACGCAAGGTTCGCCACCTCATCGGGGGTGAGCGCATTCTTATCGCGAATCGTGGCGACGACAGCCGGGTCGAGCTGCACCTCGGTCAAACCGCTTTGGAGCGGCAGTATGTTTCCGACGACACTTTGGAAGGTCACGGGGAAGGCCAGGTCCACCCCGCTGATGCTGATGATGAGGAAGACGATCAGGCTCCAGAAGCCGATGGAAGCATGCAGATCGTGATTCAGGCGCCAGCCGCGTGCGCCGTGCCGGATGCCGAAGGCAAGCCGCCATTGGCCGCGCCTGGGCCACCACAGCACCAGTCCTGAAACCCCGAACAGCACCAGGGCGATTCCCATGAAGCCGACAGTCTGCAGTCCGTAGTAGCCTGGCGCCATCAGCGCGATGTGCATGGAGGTGACGTTCCGCATGAACGGACCGGCGCGGCGGCGCTCCTCTGTGCCCAGCACTTTCAGGGATACCGGATCGACATAGACGGTCAGTCCGACAAAATTCTGGCCCTGCGGACGCCGTCCTGGGGGAAGGGCGACTTGCACCGCGGCTGACTGCCCCACGCTCGCAGGCATGCTGATGGTCGCGACGGGCCAACCCTCGGGGGCAGCTTTCTGCGCCACCGCAAGAATTTCCGTCATGGAATGCATGTCACCGCGCGCAGGGGCCGATGGCGCCGAGTGATCGCTGATCACGTTCAGCGCGATGATGATGCTGCCGGACAGGCCGATAAGGATAAACGGGATCGAGAGGATCAGCCCGGCCCAGAGATGGACGAACTGCAAGCCTTTGCGGAATGTATGCCAGCTCATGCCATCGTCCCTTAGGCGGACTGCCAGTTCAGTCTACCCGGTTAGGGGCACACCTCTAATCCTTGTAACCACTCAATACCCGATAGCGACACCGTCTTTCCGCATTTCGGTGGCGCCCCAATAGGCGCGGTTCTTCTTGTCCCACTGAATGGCGTTGTAGCCGCCGAAGCCGCCGCCGCCGGGAATAAGCTGATGCCCGCGTTTGGTCAGCTCGGCGCGCACAGGCGCGGAGATGCCCGATTCCATCTGCACAAGGCCCACGCCGCGCGCCGTCTGTCCCGTGACTTCGCTGCCGCCCACATGGCGGAAGCGCATGAAGTCGCCTGCTTCCTGCACGTTCATGCCGAAGTCGATCATGTTGACGAGGACCTGCACGTGGCCTTGCGGCTGCATATCGCCTCCCATCAGGCCGAACGACATCCAGGGCTCTCCATCTTTCATGACAAAGGCGGGAATGATCGTGTTGAAGGGCCGCTTTCCCGGCGCGTAGACGTTCGGCGATTTCTCGTCGAGCGCGAACAGGGCTCCGCGATCATGGAACATGAAGCCCAGCCCATCGGCCACCAAGCCCGATCCCAAATCGGCGTAATTCGATTGGATCAGGGAGACCATCATGCCGTCCTTGTCGGCGACGGTCAGATAGGTCGTGTCGCCTTTGACCAGTTTGGCCTCGCCCGGGCCGATGCTCGGATTGGCACGGTCCATGCGGATTTGGGCGCGGCGCTGCTTGGCGTAATCGGCCGAGATCAGCGTCTTGATCGGTACCTGGGCGAAAACCGGATCGCCGTAATATTTGGCAAGGTCCTCATAGGCCAGCCGCTTGGCTTCGATCAGCAGATGCAACGCATCGGCGGAGCCCGGTCCCATTTTCTTGAGGTCGTAGCCTTCAAGAATCTTAAGCATTTCGAGCACGGCGCCGCCCTGGCTGTTGGGCGGTAGTTCGTATACGTCGTATCCGCGATAATTGACGGATATCGGATCGACCCATTCGCCCTTATGCGCGGCAAAATCCTCCGCCCGAAGATCGCCGCCGATGCGCCGGAAATACGCATCCATGGTTTTGGCGAGTTGCCCTTTGTAGAAGGCGTCACGTCCACCCTGGGCCAGCATTTGATAGGTGCGCGCGAGATCGGGATTTTTGAAGATTTGCCCTTGGGCCGGCGCGTTGCCGTTGACGAGATAGGTCTTCTGCGCGTTCTCGAATTCCTCGACTTCCGGCGAAAGCGCGAGCCCTTCCATATTTGCCGCCCACAGGGCCGAAATGAACTGGCTGACGGGAAAACCATCGCGCGCATAAGCGGTCGCAGGCGCAAGCAGGTCGGCCATCGGCAGCTTGCCGAATTTGTCGTGCAGCGCATACCAGCCGTCGACGGTCCCCGGCACGGTCACCGACAGCGAACCGAAGGCCGGCATGTAGTTGCGGCCGCCGAGCTTGCGCTTCAGATCGGCGAGCGTGCGTCCTTTCGGAGCGCGGCCAGAGCCGTTGTAGCCGTAAAGGTGCTTTGTCTTCGGATCCCAGACGATGGCGAACAAATCGCCGCCGACGCCGCAGGATACCGGCTCCATCAGTCCAAGCGCGGCGTTCGCGGCGATGGCCGCATCGACGGCGGTGCCGCCTTTCTTGAGCACATCGAGCGCAATCTGGGAGGCGAGGGGCTGCATGGTCGCTGCCATACCGTGCTGCGCAATCACCGGCGCGCGCGTCGCGAACGGGGCGCCCACATAGCGGTCGCCATTGCCGGCCGCGAAACTCTGAACCGAATACAAACCTGCCATCAAAATCATCCCTAAAAGCGTCGATCTCACGGCTATGGGGCTCCCTCCTGTTGGGAATCGCTCAACTCATGGTTCCGCTGTTGCTGCATCGGAATGGACGAACGCCCAGCACGCCGTTCTTGCGTATAGCCGGAACTCTGTATGGCTTGTAGAGCGCGCAGCCGGGCAGTTCGGCAGACGCGGCCTTGAGCGCACCCCAAAGCGCGGCGACTATAGGGCCGGGTTTTGGCTCCGTCATCGGCCTCGCTATGACTTGATCGCCTGCCTCATCCGGCTTAATCGAAACGGAAATGCCCGGCATTTCCTCTTTTCCGCAATCTCAACCTCGCCAGACGCAATGAAGATTTTCATTGTCGGCGGGGGCATCGCCGGTTTGTCGATCGCCTGGCGACTGGCTCAAGCGGGTGCCGAGGTGGAGGTCCTGGAACGGGGCATTGCCGGACGGGGCGCCACATGGGCATCGGCGGGCATGATTGCCCCCGGCGCGGAATTGGGCGCCGAAAGCAGCGCCATGGCGGCCTTTGCGGAGCGTGCACGCGCTGCGTGGCCGTCTTTTGCGGCGGACGTCGAAGCCGCGAGCGGCATGCCGGTCTATTATAAGGAATGTGGCTGTCTCTTGGTCGCAGCAACGGCTGAGCGGGCAGCAACGCTGCAAGCCGCTGCTTGCCCGGATTCAGGGGCGGTGTGGTTAACCCGCGAGGAATTGCTTCACCGGGAGCCGCTCCTCGATGCAAGTTTGCTGGGGGCTCTCCAGATCGCCACCGATGCCCAGGTGGACAACCGCGCGCTAGCCGAGGCGTTGCGCGCTGCCGCCATGAAGGCTGGCGCGAGGTTGCGCGAACGCTGTTCTGTCCGATCGGTGCTCATCGACAAGGGACGCGTAAGCGGTGTCATTGCCGACGACGGTGTTATCGCGGGCGACATCGTTGTGCTGTCGGGAGGCGCCTGGATGGGGCTGCTGGAAGGCATGGACGCCGATGTCGTGCCGCCCGTCCAACCGGTCAAAGGGCAGATGGCCGCGTGCGAGCCGCCGCCAGGAACCGTTCTTCCGCAAAGTTTAATCTGGTCGGAAAGCATTTACCTCGTGCCCCGGCACAACCGGCTTTTCATCGGCGCGACGGTGGAAAATGCAGGCTTCGATACATCAGTGACTCACGAAGCGCGCGACTGGCTGCTGGACGCCGCCGCGCGCGTCATCCCGTCGCTGCGGTCGTGGCGCGTTGCCGAATTGTGGGCGGGTTTACGGCCACGAACGCCCGATCACGCTCCGGTGCTGGGAACAACATCCATCGATGGCTTGCTTGTGGCGGGCGGACAATTCCGCAACGGCATTCTCTTCGCGCCCGTCGTGGGTGAAACCATTTCGCGCGCGATCCTGCAAAACAGCATGAGTCCGGATCTGAGTGCGTTCGATCCCAAGCGATTTGCCAAATCGGCATAGGAAGCGGCCATGACGTTCACGCTGCACCCGCAACTGATGGCCGATACGGCGGCGATATCCGACTGGCCGCTGTCGGGCGTTCTTCTGATGAAGGACAAACGCTATCCCTGGATCGTTCTTGTTCCACGCCGCGCCGGGATCAGCGAGTTCTTTGAATTGGATGAAGCGGCGCAATCGACCCTGCTGGCTGAAATGGCCCGTGCGGGCGAAAGGCTGAAGACGTGGGCGTCCACGCGGGGCGGCTGCGACAAGATCAACATCGGCCTGATCGGCAATATCGTGCCGCAACTTCACGTCCACATTGTCGCGCGCACCAAAGGCGATGCTGCTTGGCCGGCTCCCGTGTGGGGTAGGGGAGAAGCTGTGCCGTACCGTACTGCCGAGCTTGAGGAAACACTGGCTTCCTTGCGCGCATCGCTCTGACCCACTTGGCACGGGCCTTGCGTGGGATGGCGCGAAGGCAGAAAGCCAAGGACCTATCATGCTCCCCCAAACGCAATCCGTTGCCGCCACCGGCCGCACCGACGTGCTAGCCGCATTGCGTACCGCAAGCCGGAAAACGGGGCTCGATTTCGACTATTTGCTGCAAACGGCCACGCGCGAGAGCGGCCTGAATGTGCAAGCAAAATCAAAGAATTCGTCAGCTTCGGGACTGTTCCAATTCGTCGAGCAGACCTGGCTGGGCCTCGTCAAACATCACGGCGCCCAGTACGGCATGGGCGGTTATGCCGCCGCCATTCAGGACGGCGGCGATGGCCGCTATGCGGTGGCCTCGGCAGATACAAAGTCGGCAATTCTTGCCTTGCGGCAGAATCCGGAACTCGCTGCGCTGATGGCGGGGGAGAACGCCAAGGAGACTAAGCAGTCACTGGAATGCGCTTTGGGACGGCAGGTTTGCGGCGGCGAATTGTATGCGGCGCATTTCCTGGGCCCGAACGCGGCGCGGCGTTTGATCGAACTGAACGATTCCGATCCCAATGCGCGGGCCGACACCTTATTCCCGCAAGCCGCCAAAGCCAACAAGACGGCGTTCTACAACACCGACGGCACACCGAAGTCGGTCCGGGACGTGTATGCCTGGGCTGTGGGGCAAGATGCTGTGCCGGCTTCTGCGCCTGTCGTGGTTGCTGCCGCAGCGGCTCCCGCAACAGCACGGGCCAAACCAGTGGTGAGCGCGGCGGCTCCCATCGACATCGCCACGCTTTTTCCGTCGTTGGCTCAGCCCGAGCGCGTCGAGATTACTGCAGCCCCAATGAACGAGGATGCGTCGCGCGGTCCGCGCCACGTTCCGGATTTGAGGGGTGACGGCGCCGTCGCTGTACTTCAGCCGCGCATCCTTCCGCAGCCGCCGATGCTGCTGAATTTCGGAATGGTGGAGATTTTCGCGTCTCTCGGTATGCCGGCGCGCAAAGCGGCGTAATCGCCAGTTGGCGGAGGGAATGGCGCCGCCTCTATGTGAGCGGCGCCGCGCAATCCATCAAGCGCGCATTTTCTCCGCGTAGTCTTCTTCCCAGTGCAGATGGGAGTTGAACTCGTCGAAGAGTTCCATGAGATCTTCGGCGGGAACGGTAGAAGGTTTCTGCGACGGAAAGCGGTACCGCCAGAAGCTGGTGACGTGCTGAATTCCGCCCAGACGTTCGCCGATCTCCACGAACATGTTGGGAGCCGCCAAGAGGAAATTCCGGAAGGCTAATGGATTTTCCCGGGTCGTGAGTTCCAGATAGGCTTCGTCATAGCGCCCGAGTGTGTGTTGAACGGCGCCCATCAGTTGATCCAGGCGTCTGCCGAATTGAAACTGCCGGCGCGCAAGCGTTTTCCGCAATTCATGGCTAACCGGCGTGCGCGGTTGAACCGTTGCGATTTCCCGTTTCACGTCCTGCAAAGCGGAAGCCGTCTGATCGTAAAGCCATTTGTAATAGAGAAATCCCTTCCAGCAGAAAATGCCTTCGGAGAACTCCCCTTCGCTCATACGCATGACTTGGCGCAGTGGATCGAAGTCATGATCCAATTGGTAGTTGAGGATTTTCCCCACAAATCGCGAGACGTGGCTGGCCAAACCGCCCGAGCCATTCAGCGACATTCTGACCAGCGGCTCGATCTGCCCGTGCGCGAAGGCGTAAATCTTCTTCAGGTCGGCCTCAGACAGCTCCAGATACAAATTCGATGGATTGTAGCCGTGCCGCCGCAACTCCTCCCGCAGGAGGAATGGGTCCAGTGTGTGCATATTGTCGAGGAGTTCAATCAGCGCCAGATCGAGTGGGTCGGGCGCCTTGCCGAGAAAATCCTCCAACAAGGTATTCCAATTCTTCTGCCCGATCAGCAGCGAACGGCCACCCAGTTTCAGATCGTTGGGGTCAATTGGGAATACGAATTTCGTGGCTTTGAGACGGCTCTCTTCGAACAGTTCGAGTTCGCTGGCTCTCAACCGGTGTTTGATGACAATCGAGCGATTGAGGTGCCGGTTTTGAAAAAACGGAGCCTTTTCAATCTCGCTATTGCTGGCGTGACGCTTCCAAACAGACAAGAGATTGAGAACGCGTGCGGTAGAACCGCTCTTCTGCAACTCGATCAAACTGCGAATATTAGATTTGGCCATATTCTATCCTCGCGGCGCTACGCATTTGCGCCGGTAATCGCTTCACGGGAAAAAGCGGACAATCGTTTGCGACGTTTAAGGCGCTCAATGACGAATGGCCAAGATTGAACGCCTTCATGCATGGATGCGCGCTCTGTGGCTCAGGCTGACGCGCCGGCTGAAGCGGGCGCGTATTTTTCCAGGAAGGCGCTAACCTGGCCTTCCAGTTCGCCTGCGAGAATGACGGCCATCTGGTTGCTGGGATCCTTGATGCCTTCCCGCATGATCACCTTGATGGCGTCCACATGCGCGTTGATCAGCGTCACCGGCAAATCCAAGCCGTGGTTCACTTCGTCGGTAAGTTGGCACAGGGAGGATGCGACGCGTGCAATCAGAGGAAATTCGAACGTCGAAGCCTGCCCTTTTAGATCGTGCGAGGCGCGATGGAGATTGCTGAGCGCGTGGTCATCGGCTTGCGCCTGATAGGAGTCTCGGCGCTCGACCAGCCGATTGACATCGGTCGCAATCCAGCCGGCGAATTCGCCCCTGAGTTCCTCAATGGAGGCTTCCGCTTTCTTGATGACCGACGAGCTGAGGCCGCCGCTGCCGACCTTTGCCTTGAGCATGTTCGGAGGCATGAAAATCTCTATGGGCTTTTTGCCGGCCATGACGAGGTCCTTGTGACTCACGCTGCATCCAATGTGCTGGCGTTACCTTCGGCCGATTCCGTTCGCCGTTCGGGCCCCTTGTAGAAGGGATCGATACGGCGCCGGCGGCACGGTCCGAAATAGCTTGCTGTCCGCACAAAGGGGCGGGGATGTTCGATCGCGGCGATGAGCCGGCTGAGGATCGTTTTCGCGGAGACTGGTTTGGCGAGGAACTCGGTCACACCGGCATCGCGCGCGGCATTGACGCATTCCTTGCTGCTGTAGCCGCTGACCATGATGATCGGCACGAAGGAATTTGGTGAATCGGGGGCGTTGCGGATCTTGTCGGTCAGTTCCACGCCATTCATGCCTTCCAACACCCAGTCGAGCAAAATGATGTCGAGAGGGTTCACGGAGATGACCTGCCAAGCCTGTTCCGCGTCGGCGGCGTCATAGATCGTGTAGATTCCATAGGCGTGAAGGATGCGGGAGATCAGGGACCGCATGTGGGCGTTATCGTCGACCACAAGAACTTTGAGGCTGTTAAATTGATAGCTCATGCGAAATCTTGCCTGTTTGTGAAAGCCGCGTCCCGTAACGCGCGGGTCGCGCTGCCTTCCAAACTAGCCACGGCTGGTTAACGCTGCGTTGAAGTTTCGCGTGTGCGCACGTTCAGCGCACCTGGCCGCTGGATTAGTAAAGAAATTGTTCCGCGAGAATGCGCTCGTCGAGGCTATGGCCTTCGTCGAACAGCATCGTCATGGCGGTGGTGCGGTCCTCGGCGATCTCGACGTGGATGACATCGCGTACTTCCGTGTTGTCGGCGGTTGCGCTGACGGGACGCTTTTGCGGCTCTAATATCTCAATCCGGATTTGCGCTTGCCGCGGGAGCAGGGCGCCCCGCCAGCGCCGCGGCCGAAACGCACTGAGCGGCGTCATCGCGAGCAGGGCGGAGTCGATTGGCAGGATAGGCCCATGGGCCGAGAGATTGTAGGCCGTGCTGCCCGCCGGCGTGGAAACGAGGATGCCGTCGCAGATCAGCTCGTTCAGCCGAACTTTTCCATCCAATGTGATCCGCAGCTTTGCCGCCTGCCGCGTTTCGCGCAGCAGCGACACCTCGTTGAAGGCAATCGCCTCGAACGTCTGAGAGGCGGTTACCGCCTTCATCAGCAAAGGATGGACCTTCGCCTCCGTCGCCACCGCCAGCCGCTTGGGCAGGTCGTCCGGATGCAGCTCGTTCATCAGAAATCCGACCGAACCGAAATTCATTCCATAGATCGGCACCCCTTTGCCCAGAAAGGTGTGCAAGGTCTGCAGCATGAAACCATCGCCGCCCAAGGCGACGATGACCGATGCGCCGCCGGGGCCGGCATCGCCGAAACGATCCCGCAGCCGCGGCAACATGGCCTGCGCTTCGGGGGCCTCGGAAGCGACGAAATGAAGCTTTACGGTCATCGGAAAAAGTTAGCCGCCGGTCAGCGACATCGTGCGCGCCACGGATGGCTTCCTGTGGCGGCGGTCGATGATGAAATCATGGCCCTTGGGTTTGCGGCCGATTGCCTCGTCGATGGCGGCGTCCAGAACCGCGTCATCGGAGGAGGCGCGCAACGGCGCGCGCAAATCGGCCGAGTCGTCTTGGCCCAGGCACATGTACAGCATGCCCGTGCAGGTCAGCCGCACGCGGTTGCAGGACTCGCAGAAATTGTGGCTGAGCGGCGTAATGAAGCCGAGCCGGCCGCCGGTTTCGCGGATGCGGACATAACGCGCGGGGCCGCCGGTGCGATCTTCCAGCGGATCCATGGTGAACAGCGTTGCCAGATTCGCCTTGACCAGCGAGAGCGGCAGATACTGGTCCGTGCGGTCGCCATCGATGTCGCCCATCGGCATGGTTTCGATGAGAGTCAATTCCATACCTTGACCATGAGACCAGCGGATCAGTTCGGGAATTTCCTGGTCGTTGAAATCACGAAGCGCCACGACGTTGATCTTGACCTGCAATCCCGCAGCCTGCGCCGCTTCAACGCCGGCGAGCACTTTGCCTAAGTCGCCCCAGCGGGTGATCTGGCGGAACTTGTCCGCATCGCGCGTGTCCAGCGACACGTTCACGCGACGCACGCCGCAATCGTAAAGCTCAGCGGCGAACCGCCCGAGCTGACTGCCGTTGGTGGTGACGGTGAGTTCGCGCAAAGCGCCGGTTTGCAGGTGCCGTCCCAGCGAGCGGAAAAGTTTCATCACGTCGCGGCGGACGAGCGGCTCTCCGCCGGTCAGCCTCAGCTTGTTCACGCCTTTGCCGATAAAGGCGCTGCACAGCCGGTCGAGTTCCTCCAGCGAAAGCACATCGGCCTTCGGCAGGAAGCTCATATGTTCGGGCATGCAATACACGCAGCGAAAATCGCAGCGGTCGGTAACGGATACCCGCAGGTAACTGACGGAACGGCCGAATGGATCGATCATGGGCTTACATATAGCGAGCCGGAGCCGATATTTCCAATAGAGTCTAACGAAGGGCGGGGCGGCTCTTGGTTTACCGCGCAATCCAGCGGCGAACCGAACGTCCACTTTGCCGGATTGCGCTCTAGGCGGCGGCGCTTTTAAGTTTGTCCAGGGCTTCGCCTTTTTTCACCTGGCTGAAGATCAGGCCGATCTGGCTCTGGTCCGTATCGGAGAGCTTGGCGGCTACGCGCCGGTGATGCCGGGACAGGTTAAAGACGGTCTGGAACACCGAGCGGTCGATCCCAGCGGCCCGGCAGGCCAGCGCCACCATCATGGGATTGTTGCCGTACAGCGCCTTGCGCATCGTCTCCACATCCATATGGAGCAGGGTGGCAAAGGCATAATCGAACAGTTCCATCTGGCCCTGATGCAAGACCTTGATCAGTAAGGATGCCCGCAACTGGCCGGAAGCATAGAGCTTTTCGACCAGCTTGCGCGCGTTGACGCCTGTGACCGGAGTCTCGCCCGATTGGGGGCCGGTTTCCTCAATAGCGGACGCCAGGCCCCGCGCGGCTTCAGGGTACCGCTGGGCCAACGCCGTCTTCAGCGCAGCGGAAACCCAGACATACAGCCGCTGCACCAGTTCGTTGGGCAGGTCGGCGCGCTCGATCAGCGGCGCTTGCAGAGCGGAGGATCTGCGGGCACGCTCGCTGAGATGTTCGAAGGTATCGCGGCCGACCTTGGCAGTCTTGTTTCTCAGTAGAGCAATCAGGGCCGCTTCACACGCTGAACGTGCCAGGGCCGCGCTCACCGTTTGGCCGATTTCCGGGCGCTCGGCGATGACCACCTGATGGTCCCCGGACCCTGTTTGGACGATTTGGACGAGATTGACGTCGCTCAAGACTTGGCTGCGGGCGAGGATCGGGCGCGCCACTTCGATCGAATCGTCGGCCAGCAGAAGAATGAGCTCGAGCGGAGCGGCCGGATTGTCCGCCAGCCGCTGGGCCACGCCAATCCGAATCTCCATTTCGACGTCTTTGGACAGCCGTTTCAGGATGTCGGTTGCAAGGCCGCGCTCAGTTTCGGCAAATGAGCCGCTCTGACGTTCGAGGAGGGTGGCCACTGCCAGATAAATATCGTCGAAGCGCGTTTTGGGTCCGCTTGCAGCTTCGGCAAGCAGCGAAAGATCGGAGGAATTGCCCTGACGCAACGACAAGAGAAGAGCCTCTCTCGGCGAGAGACGCTCGCCGGTTCGGTTACACCATAGGCAACGATAATTAACGTGATATTAAAGCGGTTTAGAATGGTCTGAACTTTAGACGACAATCTAAATCAGCTTTGCCGGACCTGACGGTAAGAGGACGCTTTATGAAATTCGGAATGGGACAACCGGTTCGCCGGAAGGAAGATGTCCGGCTGGTGAGCGGCAAGGGCCGGTATCTGGACGACATCCAGCTCGCAAATACGGCCTACGCCTATTTCGTCCGTAGCCCCCATGCGCACGCCGTTCTTCGCGGGATCGATGCCGGGGCGGCGCGCGCGGCGGAGGGCGTTTTGGCCGTGATGACTGCCGATGACCTTCCCGAAACCAGCTTTGTGCCGGTTCGCGGCGCCTTCAAGAACCGCGACGGTTCCGCCATAGCGCAATCGCCTAAGATGCTGTTTCCGAAAGAGAAAGTCCGGTTCTCGGGCGAGGCGGTCGCGGTTGTCATAGCGACGACCCCTGCGGCGGCGAAGGACGCGGCCGAACTCGTCGATGTGGACTACGAGCCGTTGGGAGCCGCCGGTACGCTCGAAACGGCGCCCGGAGCGCCGCCGGTATGGGACGAGGCGCCCGGAAATTTGGTGTTCGACTGGGCTGACGGTAATGCGGCAGCGTGCGAGGCCGCCTTCGTTGCTGCGGCCAAGACCGTTTCGGTTGAGGTGGTGCAGAACCGCGTGGTGCCGAGCCCGATGGAGCCCCGCGGCGCTATCGGCGTCTACGAGGCCGGCCGTTACACGCTTTACACCTCCAGCCAGGGTTCAAGCGGCATCCGCGACAAGGTCGCGGTCATGATGAAAATCCCGGCGGACAATTTGCGCGTCATCACCCCCGATGTTGGCGGCGGCTTCGGGCTGAAGAACTCGGCGGCCATCGAACAGGCAATCGTTCTGTTCGCAGCGAAATCGCTGGGACGTCCGGTGAAGTGGATCGGCGAGCGCATGGAGGCCTTTGTCGGCGATGGCCACGGCCGCGACGTCAAGATGAAGGGCGAGATGGCCCTGGACGCCGCCGGGCAAATTCTCGCGCTTCGGCTCGACAGCATCGCCAATATGGGCGCGTACATGACTCACGTGGGGCCGCATATCCCGACCTCGGGTTTGCGCGTCATGGGCGGCGTCTACCGCGTGCCGCTCGTGTATGCGCGAGTGCGCGGCTATTTCACCAACACCCAGACGGTCACGTCCTATCGCGGCGCGGGGCGTCCCGAGGCGATCTATGTCACCGAGCGCTTGATGGATCAGGCGGCGAACGCCTTGGGCATGGATGCGTTGGAGATTCGACGGCGCAATCTGATCCGGCCGGAGGAATTGCCCTACCGTAACTGGAAAGGGCTCTCGATCGATTCGGGCGATTTCGCCACCAATCTCGATGAAGCCGCGCGCCGGGCCGATTGGAACGGTTTCGCTGCGCGCCGTCAGCAATCCGAAGCACGCGGAAAGAAGCGCGGCCGGGGCGTGGCCTATTATTTCGAAGCGTCCGGCGGTCCGCCGGGACCGGAGCCGGGCAAGATCCACTTTACCGACAATGGCGCGGTCGAGGTCTATTTGGCGACCCAATCGAATGGGCAGGGCCATGAGACGACCTTCGCGCAATTAATTGCCGAGCGGTTGGGCGTGCCTTTCGACTCCATCATCATCAAACAGGGCGATACGGACGATGGTTTGGCGGGCGGCGGCACCGTGGGTTCGCGCTCCCTACAGGCCTCCGGTAACGCCATGGCCCTCGCGATGGATGGTGTCGTCAAGAAGGGAAAAGTTGCTGCTGGACAAGTGCTGCAAGCGGGCGGCGCGGAGGTGGACTTCGAAGTCGCTGAAGGCGCCGGCCAGTTCTTCGTTACGGGGACGCAGCGGAAAATCGGAGTTACCGAACTCGCATTGACGCTGAAGCGGGAGAAACTGCCGGGCTTCGAGAGCGGTCTGGACGAACAGGCGTCATTCGAGTCGCCGCCGACATTCCCGAATGGCTGCCACATTTGCGAAGTCGAAGTGGACCCGGAAACGGGCACCGTTGCGTTCGACCGCTATGTCATCGTCGATGATGTCGGCGTTGTTATCAATCCGCTGATCGTCGACGGGCAAATCCACGGCGGCGTTGCGCAGGGCCTCGGTCAGGCGCTGTTCGAAGATTGCGTCTACGATCCCAACTCCGGTCAGCTCATGACGGCGACGTTCGCCGATTACGTGATGCCGCGCGCGGACAACATGCCCGACCTGGATATCTCCTATAACGAGGTGCCGTGCCTCACCAATCCGCTCGGGGCCAAAGGCGCAGGCGAAGCAGGCACCATCGGCGCGTTGCCCGCCATCATCGGAGCGATCTCGGACGCCCTTGGCGTTGCTCACATCGACATGCCGGCAACCCCGGAAAAGGTGTGGCGCGCCGCGAACGTCGCGTAACCCATTCCTCCCCCGCGTAGCGGGGGAGGGGGACCGCGAAGCGGTGGAGGGGGCGGCCACGCACTGGATAGAATGTTAGAGTTGCCCGATGACACAAGCGAACTCTAACGTGGTTTACGATCGCTCCACCGACACGATGTACATCACCGTGCGTGAGGGTCGTGTCGCGCACACCATCGCGCATGATGACCGCGACTTCGCCGTCGATATCGGCGAAGATGGCAATCCATTAGGTTATGAAATTCAGTTCGCCAGCAAACATCCCGATGTCATCGCGGAGGCCCTTCAACTGCTCCAGCGCGACAATCAGATAGCGGCTGAATAGGGCGTATTGGACCAATACTTATAGTTCGGGTACGGACGATGGGAGGGTGCCGGCAACTTCCGACGCCAATTTGGCGACACCGACATAGTCGGTTTTGCCCGTGCCGAGGACGGGTATGTCGGAAACCGGGATAACGCGTTTGGGAACGGCGAGTTCCGGAACGCCATGATTGCGCACCCAGACAAGAAGATCGCCGCGGTCTGCGTCTGGGTTTGTTGTCATCAGGACGACGGCTTCGCCTTTACGTCCATCGGGAACGGCGATCGCGGCGTGGGCGTGGTCGGGCCACAATGCAGATGCGCAATTTTCGACGACGGTGAGCGACACCATTTCGCCGCCGATTTTGGCAAAGCGCTTCAGCCGTCCACGAATGTCGAGGAAGCCCTCTTCGTCCATCGACACGATATCGCCGGTATCGTGCCAGCCATCCTCGGGCGGGACGATCTTGCCGGGTTGTTCGGGCCGCAAATAGCCAAGCATCACGTTGGGGCCTTTGACCATGAGCCGTCCGCCTTCGTGAATGCCTTCGACCGGATCGATGCGGCATTCCATATGCGGAACGACATGGCCGACGGAGCCCGCCCGGTTGGCGCCCACCTGGTTGGCGGAAATGACGGGGGCCGCTTCGGTGACGCCATAGCCTTCGAGCAGTTCGACATTGTATTTGCGCTTGATGAGCTGGCGCGTCTCATCGCGTAGCCGCTCGGCGCCGCAAACCGCCAGCCGCAGGCTGGACAGATCGCCGTCGGCGGCGGCGCGCACATATTGCGAAACAAAAGTGTCGGTTCCGAGAAGGATCGTAACGCGGTGTTCGCGAATGCGCCGCACGATTTCATGTGGCTGGCGCGGTGACGGGTGCAGCACGGCTTTAAGGCCGAGATAGATCGGCATGAAACAGCCGACGGTCAGGCCGAAAGAGTGGAACGCCGGCAGCGGATTGATGACCACGTCCGTGCGGTAAAACAGAACATGCGCCCGCACCTGTTCGACATTGGCCAGGATATTGGCATGCGAAAGCACGACGCCCTTCGGCTCACCCTCGGTGCCTGAGGTGAACAGGATGACCGCCGGCGCATCGGGCGAGGGATGCGCTGCAAACAGCCAGGGGAAGAACGAACCCAGCGCGGCGGCGGCCTTGTCCGAGGCGGAAAGCGATTCCCGCAGGTCTTCCAGATAGACCAGCGTCGCGTGCTTTTTCAGCTCGGCTTCCAATGCCTCAAGTTTGCCAACCTCTATAAAGCGGTGAGCGGTGACGATGCTTTTGATGTTCGCCGCCCTCAGCGCCGCGCGCAGGCTTTGGAAACCGGCGGTGAAGTTCAGCATCGCCGGCACCCGCCCATAGGCCGAGAGCGCGAACACCGAAACCATGGAGCCGATCCCGGTTGGCAGCAGCACGCCGACCGCCTCACCGGAAGCGGTGGCTCGTTTCAGGGCGTGGCCGAGTGCGAGAGAGGCGCGGGTCAACTCTTGATAGGAGAGGGTGCGCTCGTCGCCATCAACGAGGATGGGCGTCTTCTTGCCGAAGGCACGGCCGGATTCCACCAGCGCACCGAAAATCGTGCGCCGCGCGTGTGCCGGATTATAGGCAGGTGCGGATTCGGCCAAACATTCCCCCAAAAGATGACGAACAAACCTGAAACTAGCCCAGGTGTTGCGCCCGACAAAGCGGGCCGCCCACCGTGCTAGTGTCGCGCGGTCTCAACTGTCTGTCAGCAGGTGTACGCCATGTCGATGTACCTCGAGGGCAATCGCGAGCTTCAGAGGAGGTTCGGCACCGAAGCGTTGGCCGACCGCCTTGAGGAGCGGCTGCATCAAACCGCGTTTACCGAGTCCGATAAGGACTTCATTGAGGCCTCCGCCTTCTTCTTTCTCGCGACGGCGGACGCGGACGGACAGCCGGACTGCTCCTTCAAAGGCGGCGCGCCGGGGTTTGTGCAGGTGGTTACGCCGACGCTGCTGGTCTACCCCGATTACGACGGCAACGGGATGTTCAAAAGCCTTGGCAATGTGCGCGCCAACCCGCATGTCGGGCTGCTTTTCATCCTGATGGGCGAACGGCCCCGGCGCTTGCGCGTGAATGGCACCGCGGAATTGAGCTTCGACGATCCGCTGCTGGCGGGTTGCCCCGGCGGCCAGGTGCTGGTCCGCATCACGCCGACACATGTTTTTCCCAACTGCCCGCGTTACATCCCGAAAACAGAGCTTATCGCGCCGTCGGATTACGTGCCGCAAGCAAACTGCGCCCCGCCCGAACCGGCGTGGAAAAGCTCGGTAGATTTCAAAGACGTCGTCCCGCCCCGCAAACCAACCGTCTAATTAACCAAAGGGATTGTGGACCGGTATAAGGTTTTCCTAGACTTAGGGAGGGGAAACGCCATGCGCATAAAGGATATCGCAATTCTCGCCGCCGCGTCGCTTTCCGCGAGCGCAGTAGCTGCCGACCAACCGCCGCCATCCGCCATTCCTGTGCCAGCAAGCTGCACCGTTAGCCCTGACGCCACCGGCACCCGCGCCATCGTCCCAATCGCCGATTTTGGGATCATCGGCAGCTATATCGACGTTGACGATGAGATCGACGCCTGGTTACCCGTAGTAGGCAAAGACGGCAGCGGCACAGTTTGGAACGCGCGCTCTGCCGTTCACCATGTCCTCTACCCGCCCGGATCGGGTGGCGCCCCGACTTTCATCGACGAAACCCTCGATAGAAAGCTGCAGCTCTGGGAAAATCCTGTCGGTTACGTTCAGCTATGGGATGTGCGGATCGGACAGAAAATTGCGGACTTCGGGTTTGGAGCTTCATCGAGGGCTATATCACGTGACAGCAACCATGTGGCTGTCCTGACAGGAAACGCCACTGTTGCATTGTTCGATAGACAAAGCGGCAAGGTGATTGAGCGGCAGCTTACAGAAAAAATCGCCAACATTGCTTTTTCCGAAGATGGCACACGCTTGTTTGCGACGACACAGGATAATCTGCGGGGAGAATTGGCGGAATTGGATGCCGTCACTGGCGAGACAATTCTCAATTATTTGAATGACGATCCATCGACAGAAATGGATTGGAGGATCAATCGCGACGGCTTGCGGCTGTTGGAAACCTATTCCACCGGCATACTGATTGATGCGAAGACCGGTAAAATTCTGAATCGCTCGGCACTGGGGCGTGCATGGCATGCTCGCTTCAGCGTCGATGGGAAGTTTGTGGTTGCCACCGAGGAACATCGGACTCGCATTATCGACACGAAAGATGGGCGCGTTATCCGCGAGTTCTCCGATCTACCAGCCGACGTTCCATATTATTTGTTGGATTTTGACGTGCAGTTCGCACCGGATGGGCGCTCCGCGGTTGTCCGCGACAAAGACGGCCACGCGTCACTGATACGGATCCCGGATGGCCGTACATTGGTTTCGCTTGGGCGTTTCGCCACGGCAGCGGAACTCACCCGCGATTTTTCGGAAAGCCCATCTGGACACACGGCGATACCAGTCCCTTATCCAACGGGTGAATTTGCCTTCTCGTTGGATGGATCGCGCCTCATTACCTCGGACAGCGCAAATGTTGCTTCCCTTTGGGATGTACGGTCTGGCAAGCGACTACGAGTGTTTGGCGAAGGAGGCTATGTGCAATCGCCAAATGGCGCCTGGCTCGTGACGATTACCGAACAGGGCTCCGCTGATCTCTGGGCGACCCGCGATGGACGCCACGTGGCAACCCTGGGCAAACAATTCCATTTGGATTTCTTAAGCGTCTCGTTTGTAAACAGTGAAAATCGTGAGTCCGGTTCCCTTAACGGCTACGGTGAGTATCTCCAATACGGACCAAATCCGCCCCCCTATGTGCGGCCGAGACCGGGCGCACAATCACCCGAAGAGCGGCTGATCATATCGGATGGCGCCACAAGCGCTCTCTGGAGCACGCGCACTGGCATCTTGCTCGCCAAATTGGAAAAAACGAGCGAGAGTTCGATCAACGTCACGTGGAAGATTTTTGGAGACCATATCTATGCTCTGAAGCAAGCGACACTTTTCAAGGATGAATTGTGGGATATTTCAGAAAATAGGCGCATCGCGAAACTCTCGGGCCTGGGTGGCGTCACGGACATCGTGCAGGAGCACGGGCGCATTTGGTTTCTCCACAACGTGGACAGTGTGGGGTTGCCGGGTTGGTCCATTGCTGGTGGGACGTCGACGTTCGAGCTTGGCGATGCAAGAACGGGCCGGCAATTGCTGGCTTGTGATGTACGCCTCAACGGCAATGATTTTGTAAGCCGGCAAGGCGCTTTGCGCGCCGTTACGATCGATAAGACCGGTCACGCCACACTCTGGCGGGTGGGGCCGCAGTAACTTCAGCGCAAAACCTGCTCGACACGTTTCATGGCGCCATTGGCGGCGGCAACCATGAAGGGCACGCGTCCTATCAGCAGGCCGTCCGGCGTTTCGATGTTCACGCGCCAGCGGCCGGTCTGGGGCGCGGATTTGATGGAGTAGCCGCGGTAGCCGCCTTCACGCCCCCCGTGAATTGGGAAGCTGACTCGCGACACTGTGCGCCACATGCCGGAGGCATCGTCGAAGCGCTGCCAGATGTGCAGCACGTCGGTCTTGATCATGATGGGCGCGAATACGGCGCTGAACAGATAGAGCTTGCCGCCCGGCGCCATATGCATCACCGGCATGGCGCCTGGTGTTTGCAGCCAGTTCTGATCTTCGGAGGAGGCACGATACACGTCGCCGTCCTTTGTCAGGCTCTGGTAGACGCCGGCGCTGGAGAGCGCCAAGGGCAACGGCGGCAGAATGTTGGTGTAGTAGAAGACATTCAGCGCCGCATAAACCGCGGCGGAGCCAAGGACGATCCCGCGCCACGCTTGCTCGATGCGCTCGCGCCCGATGACGCGCAGCGCAAACAGGACCATCAGGAATAATGCCACCGACACGGCGCCGCTGGTCAGAAAGGTCCGGGGACCCATTTGGCCGGTGACCATCGGCACCGCGAAGATCGCGTAGGAAAACAGCGCGAAGAACAGCAGCGTGCAGGTGAAGGCCAGCCGCGCGTGGTATTTGCGGAAGACTTCGTTGCCGATCAGCATGCCCGCGAGCAGGACCAGGAACGGCCAGGAGGTGGAGATAACCGCGCTCCGCCCATAGAAGATCAGGAACGCGCTCCACAAGCCGCCGAGGCTGAACTGGCTCAGCATGGACAGGACGGGGCGGCCCTTCTTGAACAGCTGGTCCGGGACCGGCCAGGATTCGAGGAAGTGCAGGCCCAGAACCGTCAGGACCGCGACGGCCAGATAGGCGATCAGCACCACCTGAGTCGCGGGATGATCGAGACGGCCGAAATAGTAATTGTCGAAGGCAAAGCCGCCGACCATGGCGGCAGCCGAAAGCTGACGCTCATAGCGTTTGAACGTCGCCATCGGCAGCGTCATCAGCGGATGTTGGAGTGCGCCAAGCGCAGACACGGAAAAGGCCCCTGGAACAAACTGTCCCCTGCCTATACGCGCAAAGAATGGAAATAGTGTGGCGAATAGACCGTCGTGTTGTCGCGGAAGGGCTAATGCTTCGTTACGGGGTGGATGATTTCCTAGCCCCCCTGGGGTAGGAATGCGGCCATGGCAATCGTTTTCGATCAGGCAGGCAAGGACCTAAGGCCCCGGCATCCCGAAAAGGCGCACCGGCCGGAAACCCCGGTTTTGCGCAAACCCGATTGGATACGGGTGAAGGCCCCCAACGGCCCGGGCTATGGCAAGACCCGTGACATCGTCCGGGAACATGGCCTCACCACGGTCTGCGAGGAGGCCGGCTGCCCGAACATCGGCGAGTGCTGGGAACAGTCGCACGCCACCATGATGATCATGGGCGACACCTGCACCCGCGCCTGCGCCTTCTGCAATGTGCGCACGGGGTTGCCGGCGGCGCTCGATCCAGCGGAACCTGCCCATGTCGGCGAGGCGGTGGCGAAGCTCGGCCTGTCGCATGTGGTCATCACCTCGGTGGATCGGGACGATCTGGCCGATGGGGGCGCGGCCCATTTCGCCGCCACGGTGCGCGCGATCCGGACGCACTCTCCGGCGACTACGATCGAGATTTTGACCCCCGACTTCCTGCGGAAGGCCGGAGCGTTGGAAACGGTGATGACCGCGCCGCCCGACGTGTTCAACCATAATCTGGAAACCGTGCCGCGGCTGTATCTGAAGGTGCGCCCGGGCGCGCGCTACTACACATCGCTCCGGCTGCTCGCGCGGGTGAAGGAAATCGATTCCAACGCGTTCACCAAATCGGGCTTGATGGTGGGCCTTGGCGAAACCCGCGAGGAGATCATGCAGGTGATGGACGACCTGCGCGCGGCGGATGTCGATTTCCTGACCGTCGGCCAATATCTCCAGCCGAGCCGCAAGCACGCCCCGGTGGAACGCTTCTGGACACCGGATGAGTTTAAGTCGCTGGAGGCAATCGCGCGAGCCAAGGGATTTTTAATGGTGTCGGCCAGCCCGCTGACCCGCTCGTCCTATCACGCGGGCGAAGACTTCGCGCGCCTGCGGGCGGCGAGGGCGAGCAAGTAAGTGATCCTTCCCTGCGAAGCGGGGGGGGGGGAGGCCATGCGTGCTTCGAGGCGCGGCCGAAATACGGCCGCGCACCTCAGCATGACGAGCATGGTGGAGGGGGCGAGGGCGCTTAGATATTGGATTCTAGGATGCATTCCTGTTTCGGTTTTAAGAAGTGACTGGCATCGTGCGCGCGGCAGCCCCCTCCACCGCCTTCGGCGGTCCCCCTCCCCCGCGTTGCGGGGGAGGATCATAATGCCCTTGCATCAGGAAACGCGGGTTCTTTCGTATACGGCCGAGCAGATGTACGCGGTCGTGGCCGATGTCGAACGCTATCCGGAATTTCTTCCGTGGTGCAGCAAGCTCATCGTGCAGAAGCGGGAACGTCAGAACGGAATCGAATTCATCACGGCTGAGATGTTCATCGCCTATCCGCCTTTGCGCGAGCGCTATATCAGCCGCGTGCGCCTCGATCCGGAACGCCGCACCATCGAAGCGCGCCATGTGGAGGGGCCGTTTCAGCGGCTGGATACGCGCTGGCGTTTCGTGCCGCTGGCGAAAGGCTCGGAGGTGCACTTCCTGATCGACTTTGCCTTCAGGAGTGTCCTGCTGACCACCGTTGCGGGCGGCGTGTTCGGCTTTGCCGCCAGCCGCATGGCCGAAGCCTTCGTGCATCGCGCGGAAAAGCTCTATGGCGCGGAGCGGCTGTCAGAGAATCTGCAGCAATAGCTTCAGCGCTTCTTCGACGCTTCTCAGACGAATTTCGTCGCGCCCGATATCGCCGAAGTGACATTGCAGATGAAGCGTCGTTTGCTCCGCACGTGCGGCGGCAATGTGTACCAAGCCGACCGGCTTTTCCGCCGAGCCGCCGCCGGGACCGGCTATGCCGGTGCAGGACACTGCGAGTTCGACGCCGCTATTGCTGCGGGCGCCTTCGGCCATTGCGCACGCTACCTCTTCCGAGACCGCTCCATATTCGGCGATCAGTTCCTGCGGCACACCAAGGAGGTCGGTCTTGGCCTGGTTGCTGTAAACGATGAAGCCGCGATCGATCACGTCGGACGAACCCGGTATGGCCGTCAGCGCGCCGGCAATCAGGCCGCCCGTGCAGCTCTCAGCCGTCGCGATGCGATAGCCCTCACGGCGCGCGTTTTCGAGAAGAATTTTTGCGTGGTTGAGTATCGATGGCGAGAACATCAGATGATCCCAATGGCAGCTAATCCATAAAGCACAAGGGCGGCTGCAAGTCCCGCCAGCACGTCATCCATCATAACGCCCCAGCCGCCGGGAAGCCTTTCGGCGGCCGAAACCGGCCAGGGCTTGACGATGTCGAACAGGCGGAACAACCCGAATGCCATGGCGTAAAGCCACCAATCGTCCGCGCGCGCCAGCAGCGGAATGGGCAGCAATGCGATCCACTGTCCGGCGACTTCATCGATGACGCATTCGGACGGGTCGTAAATGCCGACCCGGCGCGCATGCTCGCCGCACGCCCAAACACCAAGGAAGGTTGCAAAGATGGCGGCGGCAGCAAGCCAGGACCAGCCGTGTGCCACCAGCAACCAGCCGAACGGAAGGGCCGCTGCCGATGCGAATGTGCCGGACGCAATGCGAATCCAGCCGATCCCGAAAAAGGTCGCGATCCACGTCGAGAGCGGTGTCATGCGGGCAGGCGGACAGTGGCGACGGCCTGCGCGGCCAGGCCTTCGCGGCGGCCGGTAAAGCCGAGGCCTTCGGTGGTCGTCGCTTTGACGCTGACCCGCGTAATGTCGAGCCCGAGAATCTCCGCGATGCGCGCCCGCATGGCGTCCCGGTGCGGCGCGATCTTTGGGCGTTCGCAGATGAGTGTGACGTCCACATGGGCAATGATACCGCCCTTGTTGCGCACCAGCGAAGCGGCATGGGCGAGGAACATATGCGACGGTGCGCCGCGCCAGCGTTCGTCCGTAGGCGGAAAATGGGCGCCGATGTCCTCTGCCCCGATGGCGCCCAGAATGGCGTCCGTCAGCGCATGCAGCCCGCAATCGGCATCGGAATGCCCCTCCAGCCCGAACGCGTGCGGCACTTGTACGCCGCACAGCCAGACGTGGTCGCCGCTTGCGAAGCGATGCACGTCGAAGCCGGTCCCTGTACGGATGTCGGGCAGGGATGACGGCGCAAGCCGTTCGGCCAAGGCGAAATCCTCACGCGTGGTAAGTTTCAGATTCATCTCTTCGCCTGGAACGACCGCAAGCGAAAGCCCCGCGCGCTCGGCCAGGGCGAAATCGTCGGTCGCATTCAAATCCGCAAAGTCGCGATGGGCGGCCAGAATCGCCCCGAACCGGAAGCCCTGCGGCGTCTGCGCACGGAGCAAATCCTCGCGCGGTTCGATCCGATAGCCCTCCGGGGTTTTCCGCCGCAGCGTGTCGGCGACCGCCAGCATGGGCGCTACGGCTTGCGCGGACGACAGCGCCTCGGCGACGCGCGCGATTAGAGCCGGCGAGGGGAACGGGCGCGCCCCGTCGTGAATCAGGACGTTTTCGGGTGGCGTTTGAGACAACGCCTCCAGCCCCAACCGGACGGATTGTTGCCGTGTGGCCCCGCCGATTACCGGAGGCATCAGTTCCAGCCCTGCCGTGGCGGCATGGAAAAGTTCGCGGTCTTCTTCCCGGATAACCACCTGAACAGCAGACACCGCCGGATCGGCCGCGAAGGCCTCGATGGTACGGCGCAGCACGGATTTTCCGGCAACAACCCAATATTGCTTAGGCGGGGCAGGGAGTTGACCCTTCGCCCGCTCCCCGCTGCCAGCTGCAACAATAAGCACCACGGTGTTTGCCATGGGGTTCTATAAGCTGCTGATCGGTTTGGAAAAAGGCAGGTTGCACTGCAGCATGAATGCTCATAGATTGTGCATGATTTCGGTATGCCTAATTCATGTGCAAGTGAGTATCAGTGGCTGATAGCAGGAAGTCGATAGTCCCCCAAGAAGCCCGCATCGGCGCTGCGGTCGCCGGCGCACTTCCGATGCCGATCGTCGTGGTTAGTGCCTCGGAACAATTGGTTTATGCCAATCAGGCCGCCGAGCAATTTTTCGACATGGGGGTTGGTCTGCTGCTGAAGCAGAAGCTGGCCGATCTGCTCCCGTTTGGAAGCCCGCTGTTGCAGCTTGTGCAACAAGCCCGTGACCGTGGCGCCTCGGTTGCGGAGCGTAATGTCGATCTCTCCACACCGCGTCTGGGCGAACGCCTGGCGGATGTAACGCTGACGCCGGGGTCCGATGAGGGCGCGGTTATTCTGCTGCTGCAGGAGCGCAGTCTGGCGCAGCGGATCGATCGTCAACTCCTGTACCGTGGCGCGGCCCGCTCCATGAGCGGGATGGCGGCGGTGCTGGCGCATGAAATCAAAAATCCGCTCGCCGGCATTCGCGGTGCGGCGCAGCTTTTGGAAGATGCCGTCACGGGTTCGGACCGTTCGCTGGCGCAGCTGATCTGCAACGAGACCGACCGGATCCGTGCACTGATCGATCGTATGGAATCGTTCGGCGATCCGATGGCGCTGTCCCGCACGCCGGTGAATATCCATGAAGTGCTCGACCGCGTGCGGCGTGTGGCGGAAACGAGCTTTGGCCGGCGCTTGCGCATCGTCGAGGTATTCGATCCGTCACTGCCGCCGGTGTGGGGCGACCACGACAATCTGATTCAGGCGTTCATGAATATTGTACGCAACGCTGCCGATGCGGCGCCCGCCGAAAATGGCGAGATTGTGCTGACCACGGCGTATCGTCCGGGCGTCCGCATCGCCGTCAGCGGCTCAGGCCAGAAGCAGCGTTTGAGTCTGCCGCTGGAAGTCACCGTGCGCGACAATGGCCCAGGTATTTCGCCCGATTTGCTGCCTTACATTTTCGATCCATTCATCACTACCAAATCGCACGGCGCGGGATTGGGGCTCGCGCTCGTAGCGAAGATCATCGCCGATCATGGTGGCGTGATTGAATGCGAATCCCAGCCGCGCCGCACCATGTTTCGGGTGCTGCTGCCGGTCGCCTCCGCTGAAACCAAACAAAACAAAAATGAGATAGCGCATGCCTGAGGGCACGATTCTAGTCTGCGACGACGATTCTGCCATTCGCACCGTTCTGAACCAGGCGCTCGGGCGCGCCGGATACGACGTCCGCACCACGGCGAATGCCGCCGGTCTTTGGCGATTGGTCGCGCAAGGCGAGGGGAACCTTGTCATCACCGATGTCATTTTGCCGGACGAGAACGCATTCGATTTGTTGCCGCGCATCAAGCGGTTGAGGCCCGATCTCCCCGTCGTGGTAATGAGCGCGCAAAACAATATATTGACCGCCATCACAGCCGCCGAACGCGGGGCTTACGAATATCTGCCCAAGCCCTTCGACCTGAAGGAGCTGACCGCGATCGTGCAGCGCGCGCTTTCCGCGCCCAATCGCAAGCGCGCCACCGCGGAAGTCGAGCAAAGCGACGAGCGCCTGCCTCTGATCGGACGTTCACCGGCGATGCAGGAAATTTACCGCATCATCGCCCGGCTGACGCAGGCCGATCTGACCGTGATGATCTCTGGCGAGTCCGGCACGGGCAAGGAGCTGGTCGCCCGGGCGCTGCACGATTACGGCAAGCGCCGCAATGGAAGTTTCGTCGCCGTAAACATGGCGGCGATTCCCAAAGAGCTGATTGAAAGCGAATTGTTCGGTCACGAACGCGGCGCGTTCACAGGTGCGACGGGCAGGGGCGTCGGACGCTTCGAGCAAGCGGAAGGCGGCACACTGTTCCTGGATGAAATTGGCGACATGCCCCTGGAAGCGCAGACGCGCTTGTTGCGCGTGTTGCAGCAGGGCGAATACACGACGGTTGGCGGCCGGGTGCCGATCAGAACCGATGTCCGCATCATCGCTGCGACCAACCGCGATTTGCGCCAGCTAATTCAGCAGGGTCTGTTCCGGGAAGATTTGTTCTACCGGCTGAACGTCGTACCGATGCGTCTGCCGCCCCTACGGGAGCGCATCGAAGACATTCCCGATCTCGTACGGCATTTCCTGCGCAAATCGGAAAGCGACGGCCTGCCGCTCAAGCGGTTCGACAGCGGTGCAATAGAGCGGCTGAAGACACACAATTGGCCCGGCAATGTGCGCGAACTGGAAAACCTTATCCGCCGGCTTGTCGTGCTCAACCCGGACGATGTCATCAACGATGACGCCGTCTCGGCGGAGCTTTCGCAGTTGGAGCGCAGCATGCCCCTGTCGAACGACGAGGAGGCAAGTTTTGTAACGTTGGTGGAGCGGCACCTGACCGCCCATTTTGCCGAATATGGCGAACGTCTTCCCCCCGCCGGTTTGTACGACCGGATCATTCGCGAGGTCGTACGGCCGCTGATCGCGATTTCGCTGGCGGCGGCGCGCGGCAACCAAATCCGCGCCGCCCAGCTTCTCGGGCTCAATCGCAACACCCTGCGCAAGAAAATCCGCGAACTCGGCGTCGAGGTTATTCGCGGACTTAAATCGAATTAGGCAACCGCGTCCTCAGAGGACGCACTGATTTGTCTGCCGGCGAAAGGGGCGATTGCATTCCCAGTTTTCGCCGGAGTTGCTGAGATGCGCATTGCCCGGAATATCCAGCGCGACGCAATCCGAGCCGGTTCGCGTGAATCCGCGTTCGCATTTCCATGTTGTTCCCGAGGTCTCCAGGTAGCCGTTTCTCGGAATGGCGATCGCGGTGCAGGATTGTTCCTTGCGCTGAAAGCCGCGTTCGCAGGCCCATGACGTTCCATCGCGGTCGAGAAAGGCGTGCTCGGGAATTCCAATGGGTGCGCAGACCTCGGCCACAACGCGAAAGCCCCGGCTGCAATTCCAGCCGCGCCCCGAGGCATCGTCGACCCCATAGGCGTTCGCCGGAATTTTTACACCGGCACACGTGCCGCGCACGTCCCGGAAGCCGCGATTGCATTCCCAGCCGCTGCGTCCGTAGGACGAATCCGCGGCATGTGCATCTTCCGGCACTTTGACGGCGGCACATGTCTCGCCGGTTTCCCGATAGCCGCGGTCGCACTCCCAGCCATGCCCGTAGGAATAGTCCACCGCGTGTCCGTTGGCGGGAAGCTTGGTGAGAGCGCAGATACCGGCGGCCTCACGGTAGCCGAAATCGCATTCCCAGCCGGCGCCATACGATTTGGCATGGGAATTCTGCGGCGGTGCGGCGGGGGCGCTTTGCGCAAAGGCCGGCAGGAGGAGCGTGAAAATGGCCGTGAGCGCCAGCGGGCGAATGCTGCGATGAAGATGCCGTTGAATTGCTTTCACGTATTTTCCTTTGGTTTTCCGCATAGGTGCGCGTTCTCGGACGTTGGCGATGCCAAAGTCCGCGCGGCCTGTCGAAATTGAAGAGCGCGCCGTTGCCGGACTTGCCGGGACGCCGGCGATGGTCTCAGCGGGCGTCCGTAGATTAAGTCAGTACGTCATCCGTATCATCGGGGCCGGTTTGACTTTTGTCACCCGCTTGCGTGCTCCGCCATCGGGCTTGCCGCCGGCTTCTTGCGCCGTCTTATCCGCCTCATCTTTGGCGAGTCGCAGGCCGCGCAATTTTTCGGTTTTCGCGGCGGCAGCCAGCCGCTCTTTGCGGCGGATCTGGTTGGCTGAGGTCTCGGTCTGCTCAGCCTTGCGGAAATATTTTTCGGCTTTGGCGGCGGTATTGTCACGGGTAGGCGGATTGGCCATGGGGTTTCCTTAAGTTAGGCGAGGACGCAGTGCCGCAAAACGGCTGCTGTTGAACCTGGAGCAGCCGGTCAAAGGGCGGTCTGGCGCAAACTTGCCAGCACAGCATGCCCTGCCATTTTCGCGAGAATTGCCGTGCGGAATGACTCGGCCGACTTTCTGAAGGGAAATGGTTCGCCGACCCGAAAAATTTCCCATGCGTAAGGTTTGAGCTCAGAGCCCTTGTCGGTTACACGAAGCGTGTATGTCATCGGGCACTATGCCACGTTGCGGTCGAAATAGCGAATGCGCCGCTCTTCGTGTCCCTCGGTGATGTTTTCTTGCAACATTGAGTGTGGCCTTGCTAAACTGCTGTCAGGGAGTGGGACCTAACAGCTTCTAAGCGCGAGACCTTTTGGCCGTATGGCAAGCGCCTCCATGTTTCGCTCGCAACTGATCGCGGGCCCGTTTCAGGTTCTGCGCGCGGCGTCGCGGTCTTCGTTGTTGGCGCTGGGCGTCGCCCTGGCGGCGGTCATCTCGGGAATCATCACGTATCTCACGCTTTCGGGCGTGCTCAGCGACAATCCCACGCCTCGCGCGATGGTCGTTCTTATTGTCATCGACCTGTCGCTGGTGCTGGCGCTTGCCGCGCTGATCGCCTGGCGTCTGACGTCGCTTTGGATCGAGCGGCGAAGCGGGGCGGCAGGGTCGAAACTGCATTTGCGCCTTGTGGCGATGTTCTCGGCCATCGCGGTTATTCCGGCCATCCTTGTCGCCTTCTTCGCGGCGTTTTCGCTCAACCTGGGCGTAGAGGCCTGGTTCTCCGACCGCGTGCAGAGGGCGCTCGCCAATTCAGTCAGCGTTGCCGACGCCTATGTGAAGGAACACGAGCAGGTCATCGTCGGCGACATTCAAGCGATGGCCTATGACCTGAACCGGAACGGGCCGGCGCTGCTTGGCGACCTTGAGAAGTTCAGGGCGTATCTGGAGGCCCAGGCGGCCATCCGGGCGCTGCCGGCGGTGTACATCATCGACTCCTCGGGCCGCTTTATCACCAGCACCAAGCAGCAGGACATCGCCAAGATTCTTCCCGAGCCGCCGCCTCCGGCTCCGGACCAGTTGGCCCAGGCCGATGCAGGGCAGGTTATCGTGCGCGCCGATACCAAGGAGAACGTGGTCTCGGCGTTGGTAAAGCTCGACGCCTTCGTCGATGCCTACCTGCTCGGTCTGCGCAATGTCGATCCCATGGTGCTGGAGCATCAGCGGCAGACGCACGACGCGGTCTCCGAATATCAGCGCCTGACCCAGAACCGGTCCGAGTTCCAGCTCACCTTCGCCGCGCTGTATGTGGTGATGGCCATGCTGATTCTGCTTGCCGCGGTATGGCTCGGCCTGTGGGCGGCGGGACGCATCGTGACGCCCATTGGCCGTCTGGCCGGGGCGGCAGAGCGCGTTTCCGAAGGCGATCTCAGCGTGCGCGTCATCGTGGACGGCGATGACGACGAAGTGGGCGCCTTATCGGAGACGTTCAACCGCATGACCTCGCAATTGGAAGGTCAGCGCAAGGAACTGGTAAACGCCAACACGCAGCTGGACGCCCGCCGCCGGTTTACCGAAGCGGTACTGGCAGGCGTATCGGCCGGGGTGATTGGTCTGGATGGCGACGGGCGGATTACGCTCATCAACCGCATGGCGTCCCGGCTCCTGAAAACCGTGCCGGAAGAAATCGAGGGACTGCACTATTCCGAGTGCATTCCCGAACTCGCCGGTTTGATCCGCCGGGCGCTCTCGGAAGCTAATGGCCGCGCCGGCGGGCAGGTTGACGTGCGGCGTGATGGCTCGCTGCGTCATCTGAACGTGCAGGTCTCCAGCGAAGCGGGTGAAAAGACCCATGGCTTCGTCGTCACCTTCGACGACATTACCGATCTGGTGTCGGCGCAGCGCACCGCGGCCTGGGCCGATGTGGCCCGGCGCATTGCGCATGAAATCAAGAATCCGCTGACGCCCATCCAACTGTCGGCCGAACGCTTGAAGCGCAAATACGCCAAAGAAGTGTCCACCGATCCCGAGATCTTCACGCAGTGCACCGATACGATTATTCGTCAGGTCGGCGACATCGGCCGCATGGTGGATGAATTCTCTTCCTTTGCGCGCATGCCCTTGCCGGTAATGCGAAGCGAAGAGGCGCAGGAGCTTATCCGTCACGCGGTGTTTCTGCAGCGCGTGGCGCAGCCGCAAATCGCCTTTGAGGTCACCGCACCAACAGATTCCATCCGGTTCGATTGCGACGGACGGCTGGTCAGTCAGGCGCTCATCAATGTTATCAAGAACGCATCGGAGGCTATCGGGGCGCGTATCGGCGGCGGCGATACCACGCCGGGTCATATTGCCATTGAGCTGGCCGTCCAGGGAAACCGTCTTTCGATTTCGGTGCGCGATAACGGCATCGGGCTTCCGACGGAAAACCGCCACAGGCTGACAGAGCCGTACGTGACGACGCGCGCCAAAGGGACGGGGCTTGGTCTGGCCATCGTCCGCAAAATTCTGGAAGACCACGGGGGCGAGTTGCTGCTCGAAGATGCGGCAAAGACCGTATCGGGGGATATAGACGCCAGCGAAACCAGAGGGGCCATGGTCCGCATGATCTTCCCCTTGCGCCGGCCGGGAAAAAAGGAACAGGGGTTCACGCATGAAGCAGAACGGGTCGCTGGTTTCGCCTGAGATTCTCGTTGTCGATGATGAAATCGACATCCGCGAGTTGATGGCCGGTATTCTGGCGGATGAAGGCTATGAAACGCGCGTGGCGTCCGACTCGGACGGGCTGCTGCATGCTATTGCGCAGCGCCGCCCGCATTTGGTCGTGCTCGATGTCTGGCTGCAGGGAAGCCGGCTGGACGGCATTCAGGTGCTCGATATTCTGCAGCGCGAATATCCCGATCTGCCGGTCCTTATCATCAGCGGTCATGGCACCATCGAAACGGCGGTCGCGGCGATCAAGAAGGGCGCCTACGATTTCATCGAAAAGCCGTTCAAGGCCGACAAGCTCATTCACACCGTGCGCCGCGCGTTGGAATCCGCCCGTCTGAAACGCGAAGTGGCGGAACTGAAGCTGAAAGCGGGCGACGATACCGAGCTCTGCGGCATGTCGACGGCACTGACACAGTTGCGTCAGCAGGTCGATAAGATCGCGCCCACCGGCAGCCGCGTGCTGATTACGGGGCCTTCCGGTTCGGGCAAGGAAGTGACGGCCCGGCTGATCCATTCGATGTCGCGGCGGACCAACAACGCCTTCGTCGCCATCAACTGCGCCATGATGGCGCCCAACCGCATTGAGGCGGAGCTGTTCGGCGTGGAAGCCGAATTCGGCCGGAAGATCGGTCTGTTGGAACTGGCGCATGGCGGCACGCTGTTTCTCGACGAAGTTTCGGACATGCCGCTGGAGACCCAAGGCAAAATACTCCGTGTTCTGATCGATCAGACCTTTCAGCGTGTCGGCGGCGCGACGCGGGTCCAGGTCGATGTGCGGGTGATCTCGTCCTCCACGCGCGATCTCAGGCAGGAAATCGAAGACGGCCGCTTCCGCGAGGACCTTTACCACCGGCTGAACGTGGTTCCTGTGCGCGTGCCCTCGCTCTCTGACCGGCGCGACGATATCCCCCTGCTGGTGGCGCATTTCATGAAGCGGCTGTCGGCGGCGTCCGGCCTTGCCATGCGCGATGTGTCGGATGAGGCGATGGCGGTGCTTCAGGCCTATAACTGGCCGGGCAATGTCCGCCAGCTCCGCAATATCGTCGAGCGCCTGCTTATCCTGGCGACCGACGATGCGGCTGGCGCCATTTCCGCCGATCTGCTGCCCTCGCATTTCAACGGCTCCGGCTCGCCTTGGTCACAAGGGGCCAAGCCCGATCTGATTATCTCGCTTCCCTTGCGGGAGGCGCGCGAGATTTTTGAACGGGAATATCTGCTCGCGCAGATTAATCGTTTCGGCGGGAACATCTCACGCACTGCCTCCTTCATCGGGATGGAACGCTCCGCGCTGCACCGCAAGCTGAAATCTCTGGGCGTGTCATCGGCGCGCCTCGACCAGGCGTTCAACGCGTGATGTGCGCGCCTGTGCCGCTGGATATTGAAGCGACGGGCAAATTGCTGAATTGGATTCTCTCATTCCCGCAACAAGCCACCGGCTATGCCGCCGACGACATAGCCAAGGCTGCCGAAACGCTCTGGCCCTGCAAATGAACCGCACATCCGATCACAGCCGGCCCATTCCGGGCGGTCGCGTTGCCTATGTGAATGGGCGTTATCTCCCGCACCGCGACGCGACGGTGCATATCGAAGATCGCGGGCTGCAGTTCGCCGATTCGATCTATGAAGTTTGCTCCGTTATCGGCGGCCGTTTGATGGACGAACCGGGCCATCTCGATCGCCTGGAGCGGAGTTTGGGAGCCCTGGATATTGCGATGCCGCTCGACCGCCGCGCGTTGCAGGTGGTGATGCGCGAGACCATCCGGCGCAACCGGCTGAGCAATGCGCTGCTCTATCTGCAAGTGACGCGGGGGAGTCATAAGCGCGATCACCCGATGCCCGCTGTCCACAAGAGCACGCTCATCATGACCGTGCGTCCGTTCAACGTCGCGGCGGTTGAAAAGCGCCGTGCCGAAGGCGTGGGGGTCGTCACACTGACCGACATCCGCTGGGGCCGTTGCGACATCAAGACGACGGGCCTGCTGCCGAACACGATGGCAAAGACCGAAGCCCGCAAGCAAGGCGCGTTTGAGGCGTGGCTGGTCGACGCCGGCGGCTACATCACCGAGGGCGCATCCACCAACGCCTGGATCGTGACGGGGGAGGGGGTAATTGTTACCCGGAATCTCTCCGTGCAAATCCTTCCGGGTGTCACGCGCTTGGGTGTGCTGAACGCGCTGGCGCGGGAAGGCTTCAACGCGATCGAGGAGCGTCCCTTCACGGTTAAAGAAGCCAGGGACGCGCGCGAGGCTTTCGTGACGTCGGCGTCCGGCGGCGTTTTGCCGGTGGTGTCTATCGATGGTCAGAAAGTAGGCGACGGCCGTCCGGGCGAAGTGACGCACCGCGTACATACCCTCTATGCTGAATTGTCTCAGTCGGAGGCACGGCCCTGAAGCGGTTCCCACTTCGCAATGCAGCAAAAGGCCGGTAAGCTTAGGTCAGTGCGGACTTGGTTCGCATCTGGCGTCCATGATTTCGACGTTATCAACGCAAAACAAAATGGGGTTCACCCATGAACGACAAACCGCAAAATCTCCAGGACACATTTCTCAACGCCGTTCGCAAAAGCAAAACCTCCGTGACGATTTATCTCGTCAACGGCGTGAAGCTTCAGGGCAACATTACCTGGTTCGATAATTTTTGCGTGCTCCTGCGCCGCGATGGGCAGGTCCAACTCGTTTACAAGCACGCCATTTCAACCGTGATGCCAATGGGACCTGTTCAACTGCAAGATCAGGACGCGGGCCAAGGGGAAGCTTGACGCGCGATTCGACCCGGAAACGCGGGGGCCATAATTCGCGCGAGCAACGCCGCGCGGTGGTGCTGCATGTCGCCCGCAAAACGGGCACGGATACCAGCCGCAGTGAAGAATCGCGTTTGGAAGAAGCGATCGCGCTTACCGCCGCGATCGGGCTGGAGGTGGTGGAAGGTGTCATCGCCTCCATTGCCCGCGCGACGCCCGCCACCCTGATCGGCTCGGGCAAGGTCGACGAGATCAAGGCTGTGGTGAGCGGCCTGGAGCCGGAGGTTGTCATCGTCAATGCCCAGCTCTCGCCGGTGCAGCAGCGCAATCTGGAAAAGGCGTGGGGCGCCAAGGTGCTGGATCGCACCGCGCTGATTTTGGAAATCTTCGGCGAGCGCGCCCGTACGCGGGAAGGCCGGCTACAAGTCGAGCTGGCGCATTTGACCTATCAACGGTCGCGTCTGGTTCGAAGCTGGACCCACCTTGAGCGGCAGCGCGGCGGCTTCGGCTTTTTGGGCGGCCCCGGCGAAACGCAGATCGAAACCGACCGCCGTTTGATCGGTGAGCGCATCGCCAAGATCAAGCGCGAGCTGGAAGAGGTGAAGCGCACACGCGGCCTGCACCGGCAGGCGCGCAAGCGTGTGCCATATCCGGTGGTCGCGTTGGTCGGCTACACCAATGCCGGAAAATCGACGCTGTTCAATAGGCTGACATCGGCCGAGGTGCTCGCCAAGGACATGCTGTTTGCGACACTCGATCCCACCATGCGCGGTCTGAAGCTGCCGTCGGGGCGTCCCATCATTCTTTCCGATACTGTCGGGTTCATCGCCGATCTGCCGGTGGAGTTGGTGGCGGCATTTCGCGCGACGCTGGAAGAGGTGCTTGAGGCAGATGTCATTCTGCATGTGCGTGATGCTGCCCATGAGGAATCGGACGCGCAGAAGGCCGACGTGCTGAAGGTCCTGCACGAACTTGGCGTGGAAAAAGAAGAGCGCCGGATGATCGAAATTCTAAACAAGATCGATCTGCTGGAGCCGGACGTACGCACGGCCATGCTGTCGCGCAACAAAGTCGTAAGCCGCTTGTCGGCGGGCGAACAGATCGCCGTATCCGCGATTTCCGGCGATGGATTAGGCGCGCTGCAAGGATCGGTCGACCGCGCTCTGGGTGAGCAGGAACGGACGATGCGGTTGACGTTACCGCTCGACGATGGTGCAGGCGTCGCCTGGGCCTATGCGCATGGCCGCGTGCTGGAACGGCGCGATATGGAAAAGAGCGTCTATCTGGTGATCGCCGGTGACGACACCGTTGTGGATCGTTTCTCGCGCCGGTTTCCGAAACAACTGACGATTATTCAGCCCGGTCAACGGCGTAGGGCGATTTCCTCGTAATTCCATCCACAAGCCTGTGGATATGTGAGCCGTTCCGAGGGCAGGTCTACAGCCGGACTGTCATGCCGATTTGAAACGCGATCGGACGCTGCAGGGTCAGTGTGCGCGGGTCGGTCAGGGGCTGGGGCAGCAGGCGGGACGTTCCTGTTGGATCGAAGAAAGTCGCATAGGTCGCGTCGTGCCGGTCGAAGACGTTGTTGACGAGTGCGAACACTTCCCATCTGTCGTTGAAGCGGTATGAGCCGCGCAGGTTCAACACCCAATAGCCCGGCAGTTTTGGATTTCGATTGGCGTCGTCACCGGCGTAATACTGACTGCCCACCAACAACACATTGCCGCCCAGCGAAAATCCCTGAAGGACTTCAACGTCGCCGCCGATCCGCGTGTGATGAGCCGGGTTCAGGGGAATGCGGTTTCCAGGACGGACCGCAATATTGCCGTCGCCGTCCGCGAACGGATTGTTCGGCGATGCCATGGCGCCTGTGAATTCGTAGGTCGCGTCCAGATAGGAATAGCTGGCGAAGGCAGACCAATGCTCCGCCTCGAACTGCGCCGTTGCGTCGATACCTTCGCGCTTTGTTGACGGCACATTCGAGAAAAAGCCACGGCCCTGAATGGCGCTCGCAAGGGCGATGATGTCGTTATCGGAATCCGTGCGGAAGAGACTTGTGCTCCAGCTCAGGCGGCCGCCGTTCCAGTTGGAGGCGCCGCGAAGGCCGCCTTCATAGGTGTGCGCTACGACTTGATTCAACGGCGGATCGGCGACCAGAGAGCCTTCGAGGAGGCACGGCTGCGTCTCGCTGGCGCAGTCCAATTCGAGCAGCGTCGGCGCACGGTTGGCTTCCGAATAACCCGCGAAGGCGGTGATATCCGCGCCGAATGCATACGTTATGCCGGCCAACGGATTGACGCGCGTGTAACGGTTGGAGCCATTCAGTTCGGGCGCTGACCCGCTGCGGTCATGCGTCCTAGTATCGGCGATATTGGCGCGAAATCCCGCGGTAAGTGTCAGTGCGCCCGTCAGGCTGAATGCGTCGACGCCGTAAATTCCGAAGTAGTCAACCGTGCCGCCAAGATCGACCGGCGCGTAGCCGAGGTCGCCCTGTGTGTGCACGATCGTCCCGGAACCGGGCAGGCCGGTATCAAGGTCGACGCGCAAATCCGGATAGATGCGCCCTAGCGTGCTGGCCGAGCGAAATCCGATATCGCTGTGATCGATGGTCGCGCCAAAGGTCAAATAATTGGGGTGCTCGATGAGCGTGGCAGCCCTTGTGAGCTGTAACGCGCTGCCTTCTGTCGTGGCATCGGTATAGGTGCGATCGACTGTTCCATAGGTCGCGCTGCTGGTGAACGGGAAGGGCTGCCCAGCGCCGCCGAGGATTACGAACTGATTGCGGTACGTCGTGGTTTTTCCGCCCGGTGGCGTTCCGAATGCGTCATCCTCCAAGCAAATGTCGCCGCCGAACGACGAGCGCGTGGAGCAGCTTTCGAAATCGGCATCGTTGCCATCGAGGTGACGCTGGCGGAAATCGCGGACATAGCCGCTTGCTTCGATATGCCAATCATCGGCCAACGCCGCTTTGCCTCGTACCGCGAGACTGCCGGTACGGTTCTCGGTCTTCTGGGGCCATGTGTACACCGAAGATGCCGCTTGCTGGATCATCTCCGCCGGTGTCGGGCCGACAACGCCGAGCAGCGATTGGGCTCCCGAAGCAACGACGTGAATCTCCGAGCTGCCGGCGCGCCATCCGGCGTCGAGATAAATCCGCCCCACATTGGAAGCGGAGTGCTGACGATAGCCGCCGTCGGTAACACCCTCCAGCGCGGCATAAAGGCCGAAGCCGCCATTGTTGCTGCCGTACTGAAGCACGCCCATGGCCTGGCCGTCATTGCCGCCCTGAACCGAGGCGGTCGCGCCTTGCCAGCGGAATCCATCCTTCATGATGAGATTAACGGCGCCGCCGAGTGCGTTGAGCCCGAACACGGGATTGCTGCTCCACACATCGACGCGGTCGATGGCAGCCGACGGAATCGCATCCCAATTCACCGTGTCGCCAAACGCTTCGTTCAGCCGCATGCCGTTCTGGTAGACGGCAAGCCCTTGGGCATTGCCTTGCAGGGGGGAGGCTTCAAACCCGTGATACCGCAGGTTCTGAAACATCGGGTTGCCCTGCGTGTCGCTGAGGCTCACCCCGGCGATATGCGCATCCAACGAATTCAGCACCGTCGTTCCGTGGGAGACTTCGATTTGCGCGGACGACAGGCCTTGGACTTGCGCCGCCACCATGCCCGGCTGCAATCCAATATTGGAAGCGGACAACGGCCCATAAACGACGATCTGCTCGGCAGGGCCGGGTTGCGCCCACGCAATGCCAGGTAAGGTCAACGCGGATGTGAAAAGAAGGAGATAGCGAACCTGCATACCAAATATCCCGCGCGCGCCTTATTCATTCAGACGAAGGTAAAACACGGCTGCAAGACTGGCTGCAGACGGTATACGCGCTCACCTTTCTCCGCCATTTCGGGATCGAGCCGCTCGACCCCAAGGCGTACTAACCGGGAAGCCCCTGGTGCTGGCAAGTGCTCGGAGCCGTGCAGCCCCACTTATGTTGTGATTTGTATGTCCCGATCCGCCGCAAGCGGGCCGCAGGACGTGCGCTGTGGAGTAGCGCGGGCGTTGAGCCACATCCCCAAACGTCTTGCGCCATCGCCCCTTAGCGGGTGCATCAGAGCCGCAGTTTCTATCGAGGCGGGCCCACTCGCCGGCAGTGGCTCTGGGCATAGGGCGGTTTTCAGCCCGCTGCCCCGAGCCATTGCGCTCATGCGCTACCAGGCGATTTTTTCCATTTCGCTGAATACCGCTTCACTTCCGTCAGCCGCCGTTAAAACACCTGCTTGCGATGCGCCAAGATCGAATGTGCCGCCTGATCCATGGATGAGATAATCATGGCCATCGTTTACATGCAGCAGCCAATCTCCAGAAGATAGTGTGGCGGGAGGATTTGAAATGCTTTCGATCCACCCGCTTCCCACCTGCGTCGTATCGATTTGTAAGGTGTCGGGCCCATTGCCGCCGGAAATTTGATCATGGCCGGCCGATAGGGAGAAGTGAATCACATCCGGGGCGTTTCCGCCGTCGATCGTATCGTTGCCGCTGGTACCGAAAAGCGTGTCTTTCCCGTTCCCGCCGAAGATGACACTACCCTCATTCATGTCATTGACGGAAATTGTGAACGCGTGAGCGTAGTTGTGATTTGCCGTATCCGTTGCCGTCACATTCACGGTAACGGAATGCTCGGTTTCATAATCGAGCGAGACACCGGATTTGAGTTTCAACGCCCCGCTGGCGACTTCGAAGCGATTGTCGGAGACGGCGTAACTTTGGCTGTCGCCGCCATCCGGGTCTGTCACATTCAATACCCCGATCACGGCGCCGGCGGAATTCTCGTTCACCGATGCGTTCGATAACGTCATTCCCGTCTGGGCTTCGTTCACGTCGCCGACGAAAATGGTGAATGACTGGGTATAATTGTGATTTGCCGTATCGGTCGCTGTCACGCCGACTGTGACGGTATGCGCGGTTTCGTAGTCAAGCGAGATACCGGATTTAAGTTGCAACGACCCGCCGGCGATCTCGAAGCGGTTGTCGGAGACGGCAAGGCTGTGCGTCTCGCCGGCATCGGGATCGCTGACGGTCAGAACGCCGATCACCGCGTGCTGGGCATTCTCAGCGACCGATGCGTTGGAAAGCGCGATGCCGGTGGGGGATTGATTGGCATGGGCGGCATCGACGGACAGGCTGATCTTCTCAATTTCGCTGAATGTTGTGTTGCTACCATCGGCGGCGGTAATGACGCCGGCATGTGTTCCGCCGAGATCGAACGTGCCGCTTGCGCCGTGGATGAGATAATTTTGCCCGGTGTCGAGATGGAGGAAGAAGTCTCCATACGAGAGTGATGCCGGGGCGCTGGCCACTGCTTGGAGGCTGCCGATTCCCGATCCGGTGCTATCGATTTGAATCGTGTCTGTTCCGGTTCCACCAGAAATTGAATCATGACCCGATCCGACCGAGAAATGGATCAGGTCGTTGCCGGTGTTGCCGATGATGGTATCGGCGCCGGAGCTTCCGGTGATGGTGTCGTCGCCGGCGCCGCCATCGACCTGGACGATGCCTGTGAGGGTTGTGGTCGAGAAGTTCAGGACATCGTGGCTGTAGTCGCTGCCGCGGATGCTGACATTGCTAAAGCCGTTGGCGCTGATCTCTTCGATGCCGCTGGACGAGCCAAAGCCCGATTGCAGACCGATGACGGCATTGTCGGCTATGGCCACGATGCGGTCCGTGCCGCTGGTGCCGCCATCGGCGAACTTATCGTACCCGGCATTGACCCCGATCTGATAGGTGTCGCCGCCTTCACCGCCCATGAGGGAGTCGCTGCCGGTATTGCCGATGATGGTGTCGGCGCTGGCGCTTCCGGTGATGGTATCATCACCGGCGCCGCCGTCGATCTGGACGATGCCGGTGAGGGTTGTGGTCGAGAAGTTCAGGACATCGTGGCTGTAGTCGCTGCCGCGGATGGTGACATTGCTAAAGCCATTGGCGCTGATCTCTTCGATGCCGCTGGACGAGCCAAAGCCCGATTGCAGACCGATGACGGCATTGTCGGCAATGGCGACGATGCGGTCGATGCCGCTGGCGCCGTTATCGGCGAACTTATCGAAACCGGCGTTGACCCCGATCTGATAGGTGTCGCCGCCTTCACCGGCCATGAGGGAGTCGCTGCCGGTATTGCCGATGATGGTGTCGGCGCTGGCGCTTCCCGTGATGGTATCGTCCCCTGCGCCGCCATCGATCTGGACGATGCCTGTGAGGGTTGTGGTCGAGAAGTTCAGGACATCGTGGCTGTAGTCGCTGCCGCGGATGCTGACATTGCTAAAGCCGTTGGCGCTGATCTCTTCGATGCCGCTGGACGAGCCAAAGCC
>CANJBZ010000017.1 GCA_947473475.1 Alphaproteobacteria bacterium | reverse complement strand
CGCTCTCGCAAATCTTCAGAATAGGGGCGCGCCATCCATGCTGGCCTCCATCCCAGCCAGCATCTTGAATCTGACTCGCGGCCCTTTGGGAATCCCCTCCCGATTCCAATTAACTCAAACGTGCTCTAGCGCGCAATCCGACGAAGTGGACGCCGGTTCGTCGTTAGATTGCGCGCCAGACTAAAGCGCCCGGCCGCGCGTGAGCGGGCCTGCGAGCCCAATCGCTGCCGCGACCACCAGCCAGCACGCGGCGATGTACATGAACACGCTCATGTAGCCGTAGCCCGCGTAAAGGAATGTGATCACAAACGGGCCGAAGGCGTTGGAAAGCCTCCCGACGCC
Source organism: Alphaproteobacteria bacterium (assembly GCA_947473475.1). Taxonomy (GTDB): domain Bacteria; phylum Pseudomonadota; class Alphaproteobacteria; order Micropepsales; family Micropepsaceae; genus CAIYRG01. The sequence goes on along the minus strand of CANJBZ010000017.1, from coordinate 83,525 downwards.
GTAGGTGAAGCCCGTTCCTGAACTGCGAATCTCCGTCGGAAAACATTCGGCCGTGTAGGCATAAAGGATGGGCGCGAAGGTCTGGATGCCCATGGTCATCAGTCCGCCGAAGACCATGATGGCCAAGCCTTCGGAGCTGAGGCCGTAAAGAATCCCGCAGCTCGCAATGTAGATCGCGATCAGCGTCACCCAATATTTCCGCTGCCAGCGATCCGAGATCAGGCCCGCGATCAGCGCGCCGGGTACGCCGAGTAACTGCATCGCAAAGGCCCAGGTCAGCGAATCGGCAAGTGCAAAGCCGTGCTCGACAAGGAAGGTCGGCACCCAGGCCGAAAAGCCGTAGAAGCCGAGCGTCTGGAACATCCAGGCCACGACGAGAAGCGCGGTTCGCGGCCGCACCTGCGGTCCGAACAATTCGCGGAAGTGGCCTTCGCGAGGCGCGACGACAGCCGGATCCGGCGGCGGCAGAGGGCCGGTTTCGCGCACCGCTGCATTCTCGATACGCTGGAGAACTTCATCGGCGGCGGCGAATTGTCCGCGCTTTTCGTACCAGCGCGGCGATTCTTCCATCCGCCGCGCCAGCAGCGGAAACAGCAACCCAAGCGCGCCCCAAAGAAAAACCAGCCGCCATCCATAGGGAAATGCGGGAATCAAAAACCGTGCGACCAGGGCTGCGGCCGGGATGCCGCAAATGCCCACACTCATCACCCAGCCCTGGAATCTGCCGCGGGACCGCGCGGGATACATTTCTGCGATGTAAGTGATGCCGATGGCCGTCATGGCCGACAGGCCGAGGCCCGTCAGCAAGCGCGCCATGAAAAGTCCAACCGGCTCCCAGGCAACCGCGTTAAGCAACGAAAAGAAGCTGAACCACACCATCGCGATGGTGAGGGCGCGCTTGCGTCCAATGCGATCGGCGATCCAGCCGCCGGTTGTCGCGCCGAGAAACATGCCGAAAAAAGTTGCCGCGGTGATGTTGCGGATCGTCTCCAGCGAAATGCCCCATTGGGCGCGGATCGCAGGCGCGGAAAACGCGAAGGTGTTGATGTCGCCCAGCTCGAAGAAAAAGCAGAACGCCAGCAGCAGCATGATGTGGCGGTGAAACGAAAAGATCGGCAGCCGGTCGAGCCGCGCCGCGGCCGATACGCGCGGTTTATCCTGAATGTTCATTGGCCCCGTCCCGGCGAGCGTCTCCCGGCGGTTCCGTAGCATGCCAATGGAATGATGTCGCGGTTGGGGCTGAAGCCCGCCTTCGCCTTACGGCCTCGGCGCGGCAGCTGTGAAAACTATTGGAGGCCGAGAGCGGGCAGACTGACCGGGGCCGCGTGGGCCAGATCGTTGATGACGCGCAAAATGTCAGCGATGCTTCCGTTGGCAGCTGCCAACGCGGTCAAAAAAGCGGAAAGACCAACAGGGCCAAACCACTTTCCAGCCTGAGTTCCAGCTGACTTTGCGAACCTTTCCGCAAAAACTTGACCGAGGTGTCCGGCCCACGAGGCGACCTTACCTAATCGGCTCCCCACAAGTCCAAGAACGTAGCCTGCCAAATGCAGAGATTCCACGTTCGGAGAATTGGCCTGTAGCTCACGTTCAATGACTCTTGTGGCAATCAATGATTCCTGAATCAGACCACGCGCGATAGGTGACTCTGAGATCGGGTCTGGCGGGCGGTTATGCCCAATTCCTGCGTGTTCACCGAGATCATCCGGAAGAGCTGGCACGACTGCCGCGAGCCGCTCCAAGAGGCTTCTCACCTCTATGATTTCCTCAAGAATCTTTTGCTTTTGTCCTTTCGCTATCCCCGTTGTGACGACAGCTTCACCTACGGCAACGGCACTCGCCTGACCGCGAGTAGTACCAGCCGCCTCTGCAACGACATTCCCGATTGAAGCATTCGCGGCACCTACGATAGGTGCAGCCGCAAGCCCTAGAGGAATAGGTAGGGGTGATAAGAAGCCTGCGGCTCGCGGTGTCTTGTGAGTGTTTAATTCCCGGGTAGCTGAACCAGGGATTGGCTCTTCAGGATCTAGCCTGGGTTCGTCCCCATCAAACACGAAGCCTTGTTTCCGCAAGTCTGCCATTAGCTGGTCACGTACGGAGTAACTGACGATAGACAGCACACGACGGCTGTTAGCCAGCTCAGCCGCGCTATTAACCACCGACACTTCGAAATGCGGTTCTTCTAGCCTAGGGACGTGCGACAAAATAAATCGGGCTAATGCGTTAGCTTTCGCCGCCAAAGAACCAGTATCGGGAATGCTCGTTATCCCCAACTCCAAGCAAAAGCGCATGAACTCGTCATCGCTTAATTCGGTCAGCATATGACAGGCGTCGATCACGAGTTTTCGCGGATAGGCCAGCTCTAACGGGTCCGACTCTTTATCAGGAACTTTCATTTTCACATTCAGCGCGATTCCGAAACGGAACCTATCACCCGCCTTCGCCTTACGGCTACGGGGCGGCGAGCCTTCGCTCGCGTCGCATAGAGGACTCAGCTTAGGCTTGCCGAGCGATAGCTACGCGAAAATGGCTAGAGCCGCTTCTTTGCGAAGGCTCTACCTGACGGTGATTTCAAATATTTCTCAAATGCGTACGCCTGATTTTCGTCTGAAAAGGCCACATAGGTCTTGATCGCCCAGGGCGCATATTTGGACGTGTGGGAAACTTCGCCTGCGTTATGCTTTTTGAGCCGAGCTCGTAGGTCGGTTGTGACGCCGACGTAGAAACGATCGATGAATTCCTGGCTTTGGAGAATGTATACGTAAATCATGGGGGCCCCGATCAGACGGTGACGCCCGCCTTCGCCTAACGGCTTCGGCGCGGCAGCCTTCGCTCGCTTCGCATCAAGGACACAGCTCGGGCTTGCCGAGCCGTAGCTCGCGAAGCGAGCGAAGGCTGGTGGGCGCGACAGGGATCGAACCTGTGACCCCTACCATGTCAAGGTAGTGCTCTCCCGCTGAGCTACGCGCCCGTTAGTCGATAGGGGCCGCCTCTATACAATTGCCCGTCTGCAACTGGCAAGGCGCGATTCAGGCCGCCATCAAACGATCCACCTCCTGCACGAGGTCGCGCAGGTGAAACGGCTTGGAAAGGACCTTGGCGTGCTTGGGGGCTTCGGAGGCCGGATGAAGCGCCACGGCGGCAAAACCGGTGATAAACATGACTTTCAGACCCGGCTGGACTTCGGCGGCCCGTTTGGCCAGCTCAATGCCGTCCAGGCCCGGCATGACGATGTCGGACAGCAAAAGATCGAACCGGATCAGTTTCAGGCAATCGAACGCCTCGGCGCCGTTGCCATAGGCGGTGACGGCATGGCCGGCCCTTTCCAGGGCCGCGACCAGGAATCGCCGCAAGGATTCATCGTCTTCCGCAAGAAGTATATTGGCCATGTGCTATGCCGAACCGTCTCTGCCGCATCTTTATAAAGACGAATACGTAAATGCCAGTTAATAGGCGGAACTGTTCTTCGTCCCCCTCATCAGCCTTGATCCCTAGGGGAAGCGATGGTCCAGTGCCCCCAGGACAATTGCAACGCATGAGTGGTCATGAACCGGGCAAAACCATCGATGCCGGCATGAGTGAGAGCACCGGGGACGCGGTCCTCGACGAATTGTGCGCCGAGCCGCTGTTGCTGGTCCGGCCCGAGCGCCAGACCATGCCATTTATTTTTGCATCGCCCCACAGCGGCAGGCTGTATCCCCCGGCCTTTGCCCGCCAGAGTCGCCTGGATGCGGTGACCTTACGCAAATCCGAAGATGCGTTTGTCGAAGAGCTGTTCGCGGAAATGCCCTCACTGGGCGCGCCGTTGATCGCGGCACGCTTCCCGCGCGCCTTTGTCGATGCCAATCGGTCGCCCGGTGAAATCGACCCCGCCATGTTCGACGCACCGTTGCGCGGCCCCATCGGCCCGCGAACGCCGCGTGTCGCGGCGGGGCTGGGTGTCATTCCGCGTATTGTTCGCGACGGGGTGGACATCTACGCCTCGCGCCTGCCCGCCGGGGAAGCGCATTTTCGGATCGAGAATTTCTACCGGCCCTACCATGCCGCGCTGGCCAAGCTGGTGCATGAAACACGAGCTTTGTTCGGCATCGCCATTGTCGTGGACTGTCATTCCATGCCGCCGCCGTCGCGGGGCAGCGATATCGTCATCGGCGATTGTTATGGCGAAGCGGCGGCCGCCGAACTGATCGTGGCGGCGCAACGGGCGCTTGTGGAACAGGGTTTCGCTATTGCGCGCAACACGCCTTATGCGGGGGGCTATACGACCAACCTCTATGGCAAACCCGATTCGGGCCTGCACGCGCTGCAAATCGAGATCAGCCGCGCCCTCTACCTTGATGAAGTCCGTATCGAGAAGGCGGCCAGCTTTGCCGCCACCAAGGACCGTTTGACCGGTTTTGCCGCGCGGCTGATGGCAAGCGCCTGGAGTGGCCTGGCGCGCCGGCAGGCCGCCGCCGAATAAGCCGCAATCGCATTACCGGAAAGAAAAAGGCCGCCCCAGAGGGGCGGCCAAGTTTAGGGAGGAAACGCCCCGGGAGGGGGGCTGCGGCATGCAGGAGGAGTAAAGCAATGCCGCACTGCAATAATATGCTATGCTGCAACTGCGAACGCAAGCGTTAAATTGGTCCTAAATGACGCAGGCTTTTTCACAGAGTTTCCTTTGCAAATCATAAGACAATCAGTCGGTTAACTTGTCTTTTTCGTGACTGTTTCGCGTCGCAATAACAAATTCTTAACCAAGCTTTTTCCCCTCATCAAACCATCACGCAAATGCCATCGGCCCGACACAGGACGCGGGCAGTGAGCTTCACGGACGAACGAATCAGGGATTCGCTCATGCGCAACAGCCTGGACATGCCGTGGCCGCCGCAACCTCTTTACCGAGCCCGGCCCCTTCCGCCACCCTCGCCGGATCGAATCCGCCGCTATCGCAGCATCTTCATCTCCGACGTCCATTTAGGGACGCGCGGGTGCAAGGCGGCGTTGCTCGCGGATTTTCTCACGCACAACGACTGCCAGAGGCTCTATCTGGCGGGCGATATCGTCGATGGATGGCGGCTGAAGAAGAATTGGTACTGGAATGACACCCACAGCGATGTCGTGAACGCCATCCTGCGTAAAGTGGATGAGGGCGCCGAAGTTATCTACGTGCCGGGCAATCACGACGAAGTCTTCCGCGATTATTGCGGCGTGAGCCTTGCCGGCGTGGTGGTGAAGCACGAAGCGGTACACGAAACCGCGGATGGCCGGCGGCTATTGGTCATTCACGGCGATCATTTCGATGGGATCGTGACGTATGCGCGCTGGCTCGCCCATCTCGGCGATTACGCATACGGATTGGCGCTGCGGCTGAACGATATTTTCAATGCCGCCCGTCGCCGCCTCGGCCTGCCCTATTGGTCGCTTTCCGCCTATCTGAAGCACAAGGTGAAGAACGCGGCGTCGTTCATTTCCAATTTTGAGCAGGCGCTCGCCAGGGAAGCGAAAGACCGCGGTTTCGATGGCGTTGTGGCAGGTCATATCCATCACGCGGAAACGAAATTCATCAATGGCGTTTTGTACTGCAATGACGGCGACTGGGTGGAAAGCTGCACCGCGCTCGTCGAAGATGCGCGAGGCCATCTTGAAATCGTACATTGGACAAGCTTTGCCGCCGAAGAAGAGCGCTTCGCCGTTGCCGCCGGGGCCAATGCCCCGCCAGCATTCGCGGGGGCTTGAGACATGCCGGTTACGATGAACACGCGAGATCCGCAACTGCGCCGGCATGCGGCCAAGTCCCGGCGCATTCTCATCGTAACGGACGCCTGGCGGCCGCAGGTCAATGGTGTTGTGCGCACATTGGAAGCGTTAGGCCGCGAGCTTACGCAAATGGGGCACAGCGTCCACTTCTGCACGCCCGAGAATCATACGACTCTGCCGCTTCCCACATATCCGGAGATTCGCCTTGCGCTGTTTCCGCGTCCGGCGATCGTTAAAGCGATCGAGGAGTTTCAGCCGGACAGCATTCATATCGCCACCGAGGGCCCCATGGGTCTCTGGGCCCGCACGCTCTGCCTTGAACGGAAATATGCCTTCACGACGTCGTTTCACACGCGCTTTCCCGAATATGTTCACGCCCGCTTTCCCTTCATTCCGGAAAGCGCTGTGTACGGCGCGCTTCGTACCTTCCACGCCCCGGCCCATGCGACCATGGTGTCCACGAATTCTTTGAAGCGCGAACTGGAAACGCACGGTTTTGGACGTGTCGCGCTGTGGTCGCGGGGTGTGGATGTCGAATTATTCCGTCCGCGGTCAAAGAACGTCTTTGAACGGCTGGGACTTGATCTGGCGGGGCCTGTCTTTCTTTGCGTCGGCCGGCTGGCGGTTGAAAAAAACATTGCGGCCTTTCTCGCGCTTGACCTGCCCGGCACTAAAGTCGTGGTGGGCGACGGCCCCTATCGCGCCGAACTTGAGGCACGTTTTCCGGAAAGCCGCTTTTTGGGTCAGCGCACGGGCGAGGAACTGGCCGCCCTCTACGCGGCCAGCGATGTGTTCGTCTTCCCCAGCCGCACCGATACATTCGGTCTGGTTCTGCTGGAAGCGCTGGCGTCCGGAACGCCGGTGGCCGCCTATCCTGTCCAAGGGCCGCTGGATGTACTGGGCGAGGCGGATATTGCCGTTCTGGATGAAGACCTTAAAGACGCCTGTCTGCGTGCGCTGACGATACCGCGTGCGTCCTGCCGCAGCTTTGCGTTAACGCGCTCGTGGCGGGCTTCGGCGGAGCAATTCCTTGCCAATTTGGCGCCGGCGGGTGTTTTCGCCTCGGTGTGAACCATTGCCGCGGCGCAACATCGCCGATATAAGCCGCGACCCCTCGCCCTCAGGTGCCCATGGATATCCGCAATATCGCCATCATCGCCCACGTCGATCATGGCAAGACAACGCTGGTCGACCAGCTGCTAAAGCAATCGGGCGCTGTGCGCGAGAATCAGCAGGTCCAGGAACGGGCCATGGATTCCAACGAGTTGGAGCGCGAGCGCGGGATCACCATTCTCGCCAAGTGTACCAGCGTCGACTGGGGCGACATGCGCATCAACATCGTCGACACGCCGGGCCACGCCGATTTCGGCGGTGAGGTCGAGCGCATTCTGTCGATGGTGGACGGCGTGGTGCTGCTGGTCGATGCAGCGGAATCGGTGATGCCGCAGACCAAATTCGTGCTGTCCAAGGCGCTGAAGCTCGGTCTCAAGCCCATTGTGATCATCAATAAGATCGACCGGTCTGACGGACGGCCCAAGGAAACGCTGGAAGAAATCTTCGATCTGTTCCTGGCGCTGGAAGCCAATGACGACCAGCTCGATTTCCACGTGCTCTATGCGTCGGGACGGCAGGGCTGGGCGGTTTCCGATCTCAACCACGAAAAGAAAGATCTTTCCGCGCTGTTCGAGCGCATCGTGATCGACGTTCCGCCGCCGAAGCCGCGCGTCCGTGCGGGGGATGGGTTTCCCTTCACCATGCTGGTGACGACGCTTGAAGCCGATCCTTATCTCGGGCGCATTCTGACGGGCCGCATCGAATCGGGCGCGATCACCGTGAACCGGCCGATCAAGGCCATGACGCGCGATGGAAAGTTGATTGAGCGCGGCCGTGCCACCAAAGTGTTGTCCTTCCGTGGGCTGGCGCGGGTTCCGACCGACCGCGCGGAAGCCGGCGACATTGTCGCCATTGCGGGGCTTACCAACGCCACCGTGGCCGACACGCTGTGCGACATGGAGGTGGAAGCCCCTCTGCCGGGCAATCCGATCGATCCGCCGACGCTGGCCATCACCATTTCCGTCAATGACTCACCGCTTGCCGGCCGTGAGGGTGAAAAGGTGCAAAGCCGCGTCATCCGCGACCGTCTGATGCGCGAAGCCGAAGGCAACGTCGCCATTAAGGTGCGCGACGCGGGGGACGGCGCCTACGAAGTTGCCGGCCGCGGCGAACTGCAATTGGGCGTGCTTATCGAGACGATGCGCCGCGAGGGCTTCGAGGTCGCGCTCTCCCGTCCCCGCGTGCTATTTCAGAACGATGCCGAGACCGGGCAGCGCCAGGAGCCGATCGAGGAAGTCACCATCGACGTAGACGATCCGTATGCCGGGGTGGTGATCGAAAAAGTCTCGCAGCGCAAAGGCGAGATGCAGGACATGCGTCCGACGGGCGCGGGCAAGACCCGAATCATCTTTCACGCCCCTTCGCGCGGGCTGATCGGTTATCACGGCGAATTCCTGACCGACACACGCGGTACCGGCGTGATGAACCGGATGTTCTACGGCTACGCGCCGCACAAAGGCGTGATCGAAGGGCGCCGGAACGGGGTTCTTATCTCGACCAGCGACGGCGACGCGGTCGCTTACGCCCTTTGGTACCTCGAGGAGCGGGGCAAGATGTTCATCACCCCCGGAACAAAGGTCTATGAGGGGATGATCATCGGCGAGAACGCGCGCGAGAACGATTTGGACGTAAATCCCTTAAAAGCCAAGCAGTTGAACAATATTCGCACGCACTCGAAGGACGAGGCCGTGCGCTTGACCCCGGTCATGCCGCTGACCCTGGAGCAGTCCATGGCCTATATCCAGGACGACGAACTGGTGGAGGTTACGCCTCAATCGATCCGGTTGCGGAAGCGGGCGTTGCTGCCCCATATGCGCAAACGGGCCAAGGCAGAGGCCGAATAGGGTTACCGCTAAAGATAGTGACAGGTACCCCCTTCCAGCTTTGAACCGATCCTTGTATAATTAATCCAAATTGATCCTGTGGAAACAGCCCAGGGAAGGGGACGACGATGAAATCACGCTTACTCTCTGCTCTTGCTTTGTCGGTTGCAGTATTCGGGTTTGCGGCCAGCGCGGATGCGCAAAGCCGTACCGAACCTGCCGGTAAATTGTTCTTCGAAGGCGACATCGTTCGCCATGCGCTGATGGGTCAGCAGGGCCCGTTCTGCATTCTGAACAACCGCTATACGCGCGGTGAAGCGGTGGCGTGGCGCCAGCGCGTTCTGAAAACCGATGGCACGCCCGCAACGGCGATGGATCTGAAGAGCGTGGAAGTCGAGCTCGGCAACGGCACCAAGCTGGCGCTGAAGTACGGCGGTCACGGTATGCCGGCGACGGATTTCTTCTGGTCCACGTTCTGGACGGTCCCAACGGACTTCCCGACGGGCGCAGTCGGTTACAAGGTCCATGCGACCATGAACGACGGCACGGTCGTGACGTGGCAGCCGTTCACCCGTGACTCGACCATGTTGATGGTCGTTGCGGGAACGCCGCCGGTGGCTCCGCCGAAGAACTAACTTCGTAGCTTAGACTGACATTCGGGGAGGGACCCATGACGATCCACAGCGGGCGGCTGAAGGTATTGTTATGGGCTCTCTCCCTTTCTGTTTTTGGCTGGAGCGCAGGCGCTTCGGCGGCTCCCCCCTCGGCCTTCGGGCCTGAAGTAAAGCTGGGCGAGCCAAAGCCCTATCTGGGCGCTCTCGACGTATTCCCCGACCACGGCAAGGCCGGCACGCCCTTCACGGTGAAGGCCGAAAAGCTGCCGCCCAATCAGGAATTCCAACTCGTCTGGCGCACCGTCAATGGGCGCTGGAAGACGACCGACACGGAATATAAGGGACGCGAATTCACCCCCGCCGATTACCAGATGGGCAAGGTGAAAAGCGATGCGCAGGGACGCTTCAGCGCCACCTTCAACACGCCCGACGATTTCGGCTTCGACCACGAGATCATGCTCCAGCAGAGCGACCGGGTGGTGAATCAGGTCCTCTACTCCGTCGACATGACCGTGGATTACGCCCCGAAGAGCGGTCCAGCCGGCACGCCGATCACCTTCAAGGTGAAGGGCATCGGTTCGCGCTCGCTCTACAATTCGTGGGAGCTGATGTACGACAACCACTTCACGGGCTGGATGTCGGCGGTCAGCACGCATGGCGAGGCGACGTTCACGATTCCGGCGACCGGAAACGTCGGCGACCATGTGATTCAGATTCTGCACGGGGCGCTCACCTTCCCCTATCAGAACCCCGAACAAAACCCGGCACAGGGACGGCCCCGTTTCGACGTCATGTTCAAAGTGACGCCGGGCGCGCCGGTGCTGCCCGCACCCGTCGAGGCGCAGGCGCAAAAGACCATCCGTCTGCCTCCTGCGGCTGGAGACATCGTCTCGACCCCTCGCTTCACAGGCGTTGGCGAGCCGATCAAGGTGAGCGCAGCCGGCCTGGAGCCCAACAAAACCTATAAGTTGAACTGGTCGCGCGCCGTCGGCAGCCGCGTTTCCGGCCGCGGCTTCGGCGTAGGCGCCGAGCCCATTGCGGAGGCGAAGGCCGATGCGACGGGAAAGATCGAGTTCAACATCAAGACGCCGGACGACCTTGGCGGCACGCACGCGCTGGTGATCGATGCAGGCGGCGGCAAGCAGAAGACCGGCATGCACTGGATCAAGCCGACAGCGTTCCCGCTCGACGTGACCAGAGGCCCGGTTGGAACGAAGTTCACCGTCCACATCAAAGGCTGGGGCTGGACGGAAACGTCTAACATCACGCATATCGTCTACGACAACGCCTATAACGGCTATGCCTGCGCCTTCAACAGCCAGGGGGATCTGCAGATTTTCCTGCCTGCAACCGGTTCGCCGGGCTGGCACTTCATCGATCTGTATCCCGGTATCTATAAGGGTGAGGAAGGCGATCCCAACCTCACCAATTTCCGCATTCCTCAGCTGACTTACGCAGCCGATCATCCCAATGAGGATTTGCCCGCCTTCCACTTCGCCTTTGAAGTGACCGCCGACGGTGCGGTGAAGCAGGCCGAGGCGCGCTAAGCAGTTCGTTTGCAACGCCAGTCTGTGGGAGGCGCGCATGCGCGGTCGTCGGATTTTATTTGCCTTGCTTGCCACAGGCTTCTGCGTGGCCCCAGCCGCGGCGCAGCCCGCCGCTAATCTCAAAGACCAGATCGCCGGTACGTGGGATTTCGTCATCGCGGAAATCACGAGTGCCGATGGCAAGAAGACGCTGCCGTTCGGCGATCATCCCAAAGGGCAGATTATCCTCACCCCGGACGGTCATTTTTCTCAGGTGCATGTGTCCGGCGGTCTGCCGAAGATCGCCGGCAATAACCGGATGAACGGCACCGATGCGGACAACCGCGCCATCGTTCAGGGCACGCTGGTTTTCTTCGGGACGTATACCATCGACGACGCCAAGAAGACCGTAACCTTCAACATCGCCGGCAGCACCTATCCGAACGCGGAAGGCACAACGCAAGTGCGAACCATCGACAAGCTCACCGCGGATGAATTCGTCAATACCAATCCCGGTGCGTCGCGAGACGGTCCGGCACGCGCGGCGAATTATTATCGCCGTGCGAGATAGCCTCTCAGCGATGAACGCCGATTTGGAAAAACGTCTGGCTTTCGCGCACCGGCTTGCCGATGCATCGGGGGCGTTCATCCGGCCCTACTTTCGCAAGCGGATCGACGTCAGCGACAAAGGGCCCAGCGGGTTCTTCGATCCCGTTACGGAAGCCGACAAGGGCGCGGAAATCGTCATTCGCGACTTGCTCGCCAAGGAATTTCCGCAAGACGCCATTCTGGGCGAGGAATTCGGAGAACGCGCGGGCACGAGCCGCTATCGCTGGGTGCTCGATCCGGTCGACGGCACGCGCGCCTTCATCGCGGGACAGCCGCTATGGGGAACGCTGATTGGGCTGGAGCAGGATGGAGTGCCCATCGCGGGCGTGCTCGATCAGCCGTTCCTTCGCGAGCGGTTTGTGGGTGCGCCGGGGAAGGCCGAGCTGCACAATTCCGAGGGCGCCTCGCTCCTGAAAACGCGGGCGTGCGCGCGGCTCGCCGATGCCGTCATCTGCACCACCCATCCGGTGCTGCATTTCAGCGCGCCGGAACGGGAATTGTATTTCCGTGTCGAGCAGGCGTGCCGCCTGTCGCGCTATGGCGGCGATTGTTACGCCTATGCGCTGGTTGCCATGGGCTTCGTCGACCTTGTCATCGAAACCCATCTTAAGCGGTGGGACATCGCGGCTATTATCCCGATTGTCGAAGGCGCGGGCGGCGTCGTCACCGATTGGTCCGGCAAACCCTGGCACGATGGCGACAACATCATCGCCGCGGGCGATGCGCGCGTTCATGCCGAAGCGGTGAAGCTCTTAACGGCTTAATTGCTGATCGATGCCCAACTGCTGATTGATAAAAGCGTCGAATTCCGACCAGAAACGGGCGCGGATGGCATCGTTCTCCATCAGGATTTCGTGCTTGGACTCTTCGATTTCGACATACCGCCCCTTCGGCAGATTTCTTACGAAATTCCGGATGGCCTGGACATGGACGACGGTGTCCCGGCCGGCGCCGAATACCAGCAGCGGCGTGGCGATCGCTTCGGCGTAGCTTTTGCGCCGCAGCCGGCGCATCGAGTTCAAGGCGGCGCCCAACCAGCCGAATGTCGGCCCGAAAATCCGCAGGTAAGGTTGCTCCTTCAACAGCGCCTGCGCGCGCTCGAAACGCCCGCGATCGGATGTGACCTCATTCTGCTCGAATGTGAGGTCGAGCGGGTCGCGCTCTTCCACGCCGAATACGAAACGCGTCGAAGGTTTGCGGAAATTGAACAGCGCGGTGACCAGGCTAACCTGCTGCGGCGGATATTTCCCGGTGTTCACGTCCAGCATCGGCACGGTGAGCGCGGCGTAGACAAAGCGCCGGGGATGGTCGTGGATATAGCGCAGCAGGACATGCGCGCCCATGGAATGGGCAAGAGCGACCACGGGAATAGGAGCAGGCAGGCTGCGCTGGAAAGGCTCTACGATCTGAAGCATCAGGGCGGCAAGATCGAAGTCGTACTCCTCGAAATTGTCGACATGCCCTGCGCGATTGCCGTAGCTGCGGCGTTCCGATGCGCCTTGGCCGCGCCAGTCCAGGCTGATCACGTCAAAGCCGCGGGCGCGCAGCTCGCCGCCCACCTCGTCATATTTTTCCAAGAACTCCGTATGCCCGTTGAGCAGGACGCAAATCGCCCGTTTCGGCGTACCTTCCGGCAGTTCCCAAATGCCCGCACGCAAATGGCGCTTATCGGGCGTCATCACGGTGAGCGTACGAAACGATGACACGATGAATCCTTGCGTTGAAATGCGATCGGGAAGAAATCCGATACCAGCATTTACGCGCTGCCTAAACAATCGGCAAACCCCGAGCGCTTCTTGCGCAAAGTTCCGCCCACTTTTCAAAAAAACCTGACTGAGCCGCTTACGCAAAAGGGGCATCTGGAGCGTTTCCTTGGCAATGGCAGTCAACGGGGGGCTGCAAGGGGTGGGAAGATGGCTTCAATCGGCGTCCAGGAATTTTCCGGCCCAAAACGGGATCGGCTTGGGTTTTCCCTATTCGTTTTTCATCTTGGGGTCGGTGTATTCGTACTCGCCGGATGGCTGATCTCTTCCAATGAAGCCCTCATGTTTTATCTCGTCTTGCTGCCCGCCATGGCGACGCAATGGGCGATCAACAAGGGCTCCTGCATTCTCAACAATTTCGAAAGCTGGTTGCGCACTGGCCAGTGGCGCGATCCGCGCAATCCTGAAGAGGGCGGCTTTCTGCTGATGTTGTGCGACTGGATGCTTGCGGCGCGCCCAAGTCCGCTTGCGTTGGACCGCTTCTCCTACGCCGTTGTCGTGTTCCTGTGGCTGCTCGCGCTTGGTCACGTCTCCTGGCTGGCCATGGTTTAGTCACGATTTCGCTGCGCCAAAGCCGCAGCGCCAGCCAATTATTCGAGGGTGACTTCAACGAACGCGCGCAGCTCCGCGTTCTCAATGCGGAACAGCGGGCTTTGTCACAAAGGAGTACCACATGTTGGCGGCGGCGATTCGGCACTTGCCCGAAACAGGGGCCAGGAGTCGTGCAATCCGGTTTGACGGTCTGCGTATCGCACTCTTCGGCGTGCATTTGGCGCTGATAGCATTTGTGACCCTGGGCTGGCTCATCCCTTCGCGCACGGGCCTGTACGTTTACACACTGCTGCTTCCGATGATCGCTATCCAATGGCTGCTGAACGGTGGTGCGTCCATCGTGAACAACATCGAAAACCTGATCCGCTCCGGTCGATGGAGCGATGACCGTAGTGAGTTCGAAGGTGCGTTCTTCAAGACGCTTCTGAGGCCCATCGGCGTTCCGGCAAGTCAGGCGCAGATCACGACGCTGCTTTGCTTCCTGATGCTGATCTTCTGGATTGCGGCCCTCTGCCACATGATTCTGATCGTACCGGTTTGAAATGCGCGTTGGCCCTTGAACCGTAAAATCGCGCTTCCTACTTAAAAATCACCGGAAGGCCAGGTGGCTTCCGGCGCTTGAAATGGACCGGCTCTCAGGCAGAGCGGTCCGCAAGCTTTCGGCACTTCGCTCATTAGGAGGATGTGACATGCGTAGCTTTGATTTAACCCCGCTTTTTCGGTCTACCGTCGGCTTCGATCGTTTGGCCGACATGCTCGATTCCGTCTCGCAGTTCGACAATGGTGGCGTTGCTTATCCGCCCTACAACATTGAACGCGTGGACGAACATCACTACCGGATCTCGCTTGCCGTCGCGGGTTTTGGCGATAAGGATCTCACCGTCGAGGTCAAGGAAGGCATGCTCACGGTACAGGGCAAGCGCGAGGGTGAAAAAGAAACCGTCCGCGACAAACATTATCTCTACCAGGGTATTGCCGGCCGCACCTTTGAGCGGCGCTTCCAGCTCGCCGAGAACGTCGAGGTGAAGGGCGCCCAGCTTGAGCACGGCTTGCTGCATGTCGATCTGGAACGGATCGTGCCCGACGAGAAGAAGCCGCGCCGCATCGCCATCAACAGCGGCGAAGGCAAGGTCATTGAGGCCAGAAAGGCCGCCTGACCCATCCAGGGTTAACACCCCATCGTAAAACGAGGCGCGCTCCTTTGGGGCGCGCCTTTGTTTTGGCCTGCAGCGTCTTTCGGCCCGGCAGGCGCATGCAGTACTGTTGCTCTGTCCGCTTCGCTCGAAAGTCCCATGCAGAATTGGCAAAGCCTCCTGTCCGCGCCGTTTTCCCGAGCGCAGCCGCCCCGAATCGGGCAGGCGACGCCGATCGGCGAACTGCGGCAGCGCCACCTTGCCATTACGGCGCAGTTCATTCCGGCGCCGGATGATGTGTCCTGCGAGGCGGTGCAGCTTGGGCCTCTGAAAGGGGAATGGGTTCGCCCCGCGGGTGCGGCGGCGCAACGGCTGCTGCTCTATTTTCATGGCGGCGGTTATCTGGCCGGCTCCGCGGCAAGCCATCGGCCCTTGGTGGCCCGCTTGTGCCGGGCCGCCGAAGCGGCAGCGTTTTCGCTCGATTACCGGCTTGCGCCGGAATTCCCATTCCCCGCGGGATTGCGTGATGCGGTGGACGCTTACCGGCTGTTGATGACCAATGGGTACCCGCCGGAATCCATAGTCCTGGCCGGGGACGGTTCGGGGGGCGGGCTGGCGGTGGCGACATTGATGGCTATCCGCAACGGGGGCATGCCGATGCCGGCCGGGCTGGTGGCCTTATCGCCGTGGGCCGATCTCACGCTGTCGGGATGGTCCATGATGCTAAACGCGGAAAACGATGCCGCCCTATCCTGGGACCTGCTGTTCGTCAGCGCGCGCCATTACCTCAAAGGCGGCAACCCGGCCGATCCCTATGCGTCACCCGTGTTCGGTTCGATGCGCGATTTTCCTCCGATCATGATCCACGCCGGCAGCATGGAAATCCTGCGGGACGACGCGGGCCGGCTGGGCGAACTCGCGGCAGCGGCCAATGTGCCGGTCTCGGTCGAGGTGTATGACGGCATGCCCCACCTGTTTCAGGCGGTCAAAACATCGGCCGATGCGAAGGTGTCTCTGAGCCGGCTTGGGCACTTCATCCGCGCCCGGACGCCCGAAAAGACGGCCCAGCCGGACCTTAAAAGCGCGCCTGCTACGTAGTGGGCTTCAGCCCCCGGCGGCCGCGTCGTAGCGCGTCTCGTCGAAGATCGCTTCGACGGCGGCATCCAGCGACAGCTTGATGCCCTGCAGGATGGCGCCGCGGAAGTCGGTCGCGCGCAACTTGGCGCCTGTCAGGTTTGCATAGGCCAGATCGGCTTCGGCCAACACCGTCTGGCGTAAGTCCGCGCCCCGGAAGTCGGTGTAGCGCGCATCGGCGCGTTCGAGGCGCGCCGGCAGCAAGCGTTCATTGGAGATGAGAAGCGGACCCAGATTGGCGTCGCGCATGTCCGCATTGGCGATTTTTGCGTTTTTCAGGTTGGCGCCCCGGAGGTCCGCTCCGGTGAGTTTGGCGCACCTCAGATCGGCGCCCTCGAGTTGAGCGCCCTGTAGCCGCACGCCCGTCAGGTCCAGGCCGTAAAACACCGCCCGCGGCGCGATCAGCGCCGGCAGCACGGCGTGAGGCATGCCCTTGGCCGCCCTCAGATCATAGCCGGTGAAGTCCGCCGGTTGGCCCTCCCGCCCTTGCGTCTCGGCCCACCGCTTATGCGACTTCAAAATGGCGTCCAGCGGTTCGCTCAGGCTGGAAAGCGGCTTTCCTGCGATCGCATCGGTCAGGACACCCGACATGTCGGCGCCTTCGAGCGTGGCGAATTGCAGCTTGGCTCCGACCAGAACGGCGCCTTTGAGGTCCGCCCCGGCAAGGTCACAGCCGCTAAGGTCGGCGCCTTCCAGGTTCGCGCCCGCCAGCTTGGCCCGGCGCAAATTGGCCCGTGTAAGCCGGCAGTTGCGCATGATCGCATCGGTGAAGTCCGCCTGGATGGCGATCGCCCCGGACAGCTTTGCCCGTTCCAGATTGGCCCCGGTCAGCAGCGCGGCCGGCATTTCCGTGGGGCCGACGTCATGCTGCAGGATCTTGAGCTCGCCCGCGATCCCTTTCTCGGCAATTTTCCCTTCGCGAAGATCGGCTTCGTAGAGATCCGCGCCAATGAGGTTCGCGCCGCGAAGCGAGGTGCCGCGCATGTCCGCGCGCCTGAGGCTTGCGCCGGCCAGATTGGCGCGCTTCAGGGATGCTCCAAAGAAGCTGGCGCAATCGAGTTTGGCGCCGGCAAAGTTTGTTTCTTCGAGGTAGGCGCCTGTGAAATCGGCATCCGCCAGGTTGCGCCCGGAGAGGTCGAGGCCCGAAAGATCGCAAAAGGCGAACACCGCTCGCGCGCCGCCAACCCGGCCGGAATAGAGCATCTCATGGCGCGCGGCAGCCGCCGTGACCTGCTTTTCGGTCAGCTTGGTACAATTTATGCGGTGCGCTTTGTCCCGGTCCATCCGCTCACGAGGAAGAGGTTTTCGATGCCCCATTCTCCTGCGGATGCGGCTAACAGAACCTTAAAATACTTTGGAAAAGCTGACAGTTAACCGGGCTTGCTGGCTGCGCTGGGGCGTGGCACTTTGATTAATGGTTCGGGGCTGCCGGACGAAAAACATCTAACGGGTTGGTTTTGCTTGATGGGTATCGTGAAACGCAGTCCTCTCGTCTGCTTCTTGCTTGCGACCGTGGCGACGCCGGCTTTGGCGGACAATCTGACGATCTCCAGCATTGTAAGCAGTCCGGCTGCGACCGCGACGGCGGCGAACGGGTCGGCGGGCAACATAACGATCCAGTCGGGCGGCGGCATCAGTATCAACGCCGCGGGCGCGGCGGTGGTTCTGAACTCCAGCAACTCCATCACCAATCAGGGCATCATTCAGAACGCCTATACGGGCGGCGGGGCCATTGGCGTCCACATCCTGGGCGGCAACACGGGATCTTTTGAAGCTCAGGTGCTCACCAGCAGCATCATCAATGTCGCAGGCGGTGGGGCGAACAATTTCGGTATTCTGGTCGATGGATCATCGCCCTTCACCGGCAGCATCACGCTCGGGGCGGTTTCAACCCTCAACGTTACGGGTCCGAATGCGAATGGCATCGCCATCAAGACCCCTCTCAGTGGCAGCCTGACCGTAGGGGCCAACACGTCCGCGACGGGCGAAAACGCCAACGGCGTGCTTGTTCTTTCGCCGATCAGCGGATCGCTTTCGGTGTTGGGCGCTCTTTCGGCTGTCGGCACGAATACATTCACGCTGACCAACATCGAGCCCTTGGCCGGTTCGGCGCTGGCCATCGGCTCAAGCATCTCTGGCGGTATCATCGCAGTGGGACCGACCGCCTTTGGCGAACTCACCAGTTCATCGACGATCGTCTCGTCGGGAACGGCGCCTGCATTGGCCATCCAACCTTCTATGGCCGGAACGAGCGCCAGCAACATCGTGATCGGTTCGCTTCCAAGCGACGCGGTTTCACCGAGCTTCAGTTTCATCGGGCGAGGGACCGTGCGGGGCACCTCCAACGATCCTGGCATCAGCACCGTTGCGATGGGGATTGGTGAGACGGCCGCGGCTGCTCATACCGTGACGTTGACTGGCGGCATCTACAATCGCGGCCTCATCGAGGCGCAGGCGCAAACCTCTAACGTGCGTGCGACCTCCGCGGCATCCGCCTCGGCCGATGCGACCGCAATTCGCATCGGAAACGGTGCTTCCATCAACGCTTCGGCTCTCACGGCGGAAGCGTTCCGCAATGAGGGCACGACGCAGGCGTTCGTAGACGGCAACCTTTCCGGAACGGCGACAGGCGTCCTGATCTTGGCGGGCGGTTCGCTGCCGAGCCTGACCAATACGTTCTTGCTGCAGGGCCAAGCCACGTCAAGCAACACGGCGATCGCGACCCTCAACGCTTATGGCATCCGCGATCTGTCGGGCACGCTCACGACCGTCAACAATTCAGGCATTCTGCTCGCGGGGGCGACAACCCTCGACAATGGCGCACAGGTTACGGTCGCGGCCGATCTTTCCCATAGCAGCCAAGCCCAGACGTTCAGCAACACCGGCGCGATCGCCGGCGATCTTTTGTTCGGCTCGGGAAACAGCCTGCTCGCTATCGAGGGCAATTCGACGCTCAACGGCTGCACCGCCGCCTGCGTTCGCGGCTCGGTGCGCGCGACCGGCAGCGGCGGGGTCGACGTGGTAATTTCGCCGAATGGCGGCGGCGGTTTGCTGCGTACGACAAGTTCGCAGGTGCGAAACCTGAATGTCGGTAGCGGCGGCACGCTGGAGATTTCGGTCAGTAAGAGTTCGGGCGCCGCACCGGCCCTCGTTGCCAGCGGCGCCACGAATTTTGCCACCGGCAGCAGGCTCACGGTTGTGCCCACGACGTTCTTGCCGAACAGCGGCAATTTTACGCTGGTACGGAGCGCCGGCGGACTGAACTTTGCCGATCTGAATTCGACCGTTTCGGTCGCCATCCCCTTTATTTTCAATGGGGCTGTCACGCAGCAGGGCAACGACCTGGTGCTGGCGGTGCAGCGCAAGACGGTTACCGAGCTTGGTTTGACGGGAACCGCGGCGCAAATTTACGAGCCTTTGGTGGGCGGCGCGCTGAACGACAATGCGTTCGGGGCGGCGTTGCTGACGCTAACGTCGGCCAGCGGTGTCGAAGCGGCGGTGACAAGCACAGTGCCCGATATTGGCGGCGGTGTGCGGGCTCTTGGCATCGCGCTGACCGATCAGGCGACAGGCGTTATTGCGTCCCGCGAGCGCGCCATGGTGACGGCCCCCGCCGGGACCCGGAACGATTTCCGTTTCTGGGGGCAGGAATTTTATAACAACGTTAATGAGAATCGAACCGCGACGCGTCCTGGCTACAATGGCGCAGGCCAGGGTGTGGCCGTCGGTGTCGAGTGGGGAAATCTCGGCACCGGCCGGTACGGCGTCGGCTACACGTTCTTCGCCAGCCAGGAGGTCGAGGACCGTCCCCGCGACACCAAGACGAATGGCGACTGGAATCTGATCTCTCTCTACGGCGGCTGGCGTGCCGGCGATTTCTTCGTCACGCCGCAAGTCAATCTCGGCGAAGGCACGTTCCACGGCCGGCGCACTGTTGCCGCGGGCTCGTACGTGCGTACGGCCACCGCCGATTACACCAGCTATCTTGCCGCGGGCGGACTGACGACCGGCTACGTCATCGATGTCGGCGGTTTCCAGATCGTACCGCAGATTGCGGTCGACGGCCTGTATCTGCGCCAAGGGACTTATACGGAAAGCGGCGCCGGCGGAATCGGTTTGTCGCTCAAGTCGCAGAATCAGCAATCGTTCCGCAGTTTTGCGGGCGTGCTCGGACAAGGGAGTTACACCTGGGATAAGGGCATCTTGCAGCCGCAATTGCTGATCGGCTGGACCCACGAGTTCAAGGACAGTCCCGCCACGATCGATGGCACATTCGAATCAGCGCCGGGATCGCCCTTTCATCTGGTCGGCCCCACGCTCGAAGCCAATCATGTCGTGGGCGGCGCAAGCTTCGCCTATGTGCTTGGCAGTTGGGCCGCGGGCATCAATTACGATGCCAGCGCCAGCACCGGCAGTCTGGCCCAATCCGCGACTCTCTCCCTGAGCAGCCGGTTCTAACCCGTCAAACCCACACGTTCCGTACACGAACCGATTACGGTGCGAGACGAAGCTCCCGAACGGAGCGGCGCGCAAATGCCGTGAAAGCGCCGTTCTGGAGCTCTTTAAGGCGCCGCCTACGCTTTGTCCGCAGGCGGGCGAGATTCGTCCACCTGCACGCACAGGCGCTGAGAAACGCATTGTACGCGGTCTTGTGAGCGGCAGCGCCCTGCCGCATGCCGGGCTTTGCGCGAAAAACCGCCGCGGCCAATTCGCCATGGGGAATCAGGAGCATTGATTGCGCCGGGATTTTCGGTTACGTCCCGGAAAGAGTGGAGCGGCGCTGCAAAAACAATAGGCCGCAAGGGGATGGTTTATACATTCTTGGAACTGGGGCGGACGTCGCTTTACGGCGAGGTTCACGGATCAGGCGCCGGAAGACGATTGACATTCGATCCGCGCTTTGGAGGATAAAAACCCGCAAGGGTATGGACCATTGTCAAGAGGGTGTTAAAATGCCTCTTGCCAAGGTATGGAAAAAGCCTGCAGGCTAGGCCTGTAGGGGGAGCCAAAGTTACACTTTGGCCTTGGGTGGATCAGCTATTTCGGGCGCTTGGACAAATGACAGCACTACAAGAACTTCGTCCCGTTCATGGGAAGCCTCTCAAAAAGAATCCGTGGCCGGGTATCGCCTTGGTGATCATCCTGCATGTGGCCGGCATCTATGCGCTGGCCACAGGCTTGGCGAGCAAGACCGTCGATCTGCTGCGCGGTAACATCAAGGCTGTCGTCACCACGGAAGAGGTGAAAGACGATGTGCCGCCGCCGCCGCCGCCGCCGGATTTCAAGCCGCCGCCGGTGAATGCGATTGCGCCTGAGGTGACGATCGACCTCGCCGCCGCGCCGCCGCCGCCGGTGACCACGGCCATCTCGAACACGCCGCCGCCGCCCCCGGCTCCGCCGGCCCCGGTTGTGCAGGCTGCGCCGCCGCCGCCGCCGCCGCCGCCGCCGACCCCGCCGGTCGCGACGACCAACCACAATGTTACGGCCGACGACTATCCGCCGGTTTCAATCCGCCTGCAGGAGCAGGGTAAGGTTGGGATCAAGTATACGATCGGCACCGATGGCACCGTCACGGAGTGTGCCGTTGTCGGTCCCAGTGGCAAGCCGCGCCTTGATGACGCCGCCTGCACGATGGTCAAGAAGCGTTGGAAATTTAAGCCCGCAACTCAGGACGGTAGGGCGGTTGCCGTATCGATCCCTGCCGAAGTTATCTTCGCGCTGAAATAAGCGGACTGACGAACGAGAAAGCCGAATCGATCGGCTGGCCTGATCTATAGGAATGCTGTTCTAAACGGTCTTCCGTAGCGTGAAATGTTTGTGTACCAGCGGGCGCAGAAGCGTCCTTACTTGAGAACGGAGCAGAGTAGAATGAACGCGAAGACCCTGACGATCGCTTCCGCTTTCGTCGCTTTTATGATGGTTGCTGGCCCCGTCAGCGTCAGCGCACAAACCCCCGACGCAGCTGCCCCGGCAGCAACGGAGCAGGCGCCTGCTGAAGCGGCGGCCGATCCCAATGCGCCCGCGGGTGAGGCTCCTTCAGCCGAAACCGCGACGGTCGAAAACCCCTACGGCTTGGGAGCCCTCGTACGCGAAGGCGATTTCGTGTCGCGCGGCGTGTTGATCCTGCTTGTGATCATGTCCCTGGGCACTTGGTACATCTTCGTCACCAAGTTCGTCGAACAAGCCCGCCTGCTCAGCCAGGCCAAGGCAACGGAAAAGAAATTCTGGACCGCTGGCAATCTGGAAGAGGGCATCGACAAGCTCGGCAAGAACAACGTCTTCCGCAACGTGGCGGAACGCGGCCAGCAGGCGATGGCACGCCAGGGCGGCATGCTGACCCAGGCCGACTGGGTGCAGATGTCACTCAATCGCGCTGTTGAAGAAGAAAACTCCCGTCTCGCCGGCGGCATCTCCTTCCTCGCCTCGGTCGGTTCGACAGCTCCGTTCGTCGGTCTGTTCGGGACGGTGTGGGGCATTCTGAACGCCTTGACCGCCATCGGTATCGCCGGACAAGCGTCGATCGACAAGGTTGCGGGCCCGGTCGGTGAAGCTCTGATCATGACCGCCCTCGGCCTGATCGTGGCCGTGCCGGCAGTGCTTTGCTACAACTTCCTCGTCCGCCGCAATAAGGTGATCAGCGAGAAGTTCCGGTCCTTCGCCAACGACCTGCAGACCTATCTGCTGTCGTCCAAGCGCTAATCTGCCCCTCGAGTAGCAGGGAAAGGGTTTACCAATGTCGATGAGTTTGCCGAGCGGCGATGCGGAAGACGAAGTTAACTCGACGATCAACACGACGCCGCTCGTCGACATCATGTTGGTGCTGTTGATCATCTTCTTGATCACCATTCCGGTGGTGATCAAGTCGGTGGCCATCACGCTGCCCGTCGCGAGCAACATTGTTACAATCACCAAGCCGGAAAACATAACCTTGGCTGTTGATGCCGGCGGCAACTATTATTGGAACGACACGCCTGTTTCCAATGATGTGCTGCTGATGATGCTTGCGACGGAAGCGGTCAAAGTCCCGCAGCCGGAAGTCCATATTCGCGGCGACAAAGAGACGCGATTTGAGAATATCGGCAGAATTCTCGCGGACTTGCAGCGCTCGGCTATTCTGAAGGTTGGATTTGTCACCAACCCAGAGCCGAAAGTGTACTGAGTTAATACAGTCGAAGAAAAGAAAGGTAAGCGCCCATGTCTATGAGCGTTGGATCGCCTGGCGGTACAGACGAAGTTCTGGTGGATATGAACACCACCCCGCTGATCGACGTTATGCTCGTGCTGCTGGTCATGTTGATCATCACGATCCCCATCCAGACGCACGCGGTTAAACTCGATCTGCCGCAAGCAAACGCCACACCGCCTCCTCAGACAGTGCAGCCCGTCGTGGTTGACCTGGAGATTGACTTCGACGGCACGCCGATTTGGAACGGCACGCCCGTTCCGGCCCGCGGTCAGCTCGACAAGTATTTCCAAGACATCGCAAACCAAATTCCGCAGCCTGAAGTCCATCTGCGGCCGAACCGCCTCGCGAAGTACGACGCGGTCGCCCGCACCCTGGCAGACGCGCAGCGGCTTGGGGTCACGAAAATTGGATTTGTCGGCAACGACCAATACGTACAATAGTTCTGGAACTGGGTTTTTGGGGGCGTTAGAGACGGCGCCCCTTTACTTTTGCGCCGTCCCGACGAGAGAGGAAACCAATGACTATACGCGCGATTACTACGGCGCTCTTGCTGGGCGCCGCCATTACCATCAGTTCTGCCGTAGTGATGACGGCCCCGGCGCAAGCCGCCGCCGCTCCGGCCTTCAAAATTCCGGCCGATAACAAGCCGCTGGCCGATGCCGTAACGACTGCCATCGCCGACGCGAAGGCCGGCCGCTACGCTGAAGCCATTGCCAAGGCCAAACAGGCTGACGCAATGCCCGGAAAGCCGCAAGGCCTGGGGCCTGCCCTGCACCAGATGATTATCGGCTGGGGCGTTCAGGGTAAGGACTTCAACACCGCGCTCGACGAAGTCGAAAAAATGATCGCGGCGAACGAAGGCAACAAGAACGAGAACATTAAGCAGGCGCTGTCGATCTCGTTTGCCGCCGGCAACAAGGCGAAGCAGAAGCAGTATGCCGATATGCTCGGCAACAATTTGGATAATGAGACGCGTCTGTTCATTGCCACTGGTATGGCTCAGGCCGGGCAATACAAAGAAGCCTTGGCATACGCCGGGCCAGCGCTCGAGGGTAACGCCTCTGAAGCGGCGCTGAAGTTCAAGCAGGCCGTGGCGTTCAAGATGAACGACACCGCGGGCCGCCGGGCGGCGCTGGAACAACTGGTCGCCAGTTACCCCAAGCTGGACTACTGGCACGACGTCCTGCAACTGGCCCGCAATGAAAAAGGCCTGAATGACGAGCAGACGATGGACATACTGCGTCTGCGTCTGGCCGTCGGCGACGTGAAAACGGAAGCCGATTACCAGGAAGTCGCGCAGCAGGCCCTGATTGCGGGTTATCCGGCTGAGGCGAAAGCCATCATTGACAAGGGTATTGCTGCGAAAGCCGTGCAAAATGGCGAGCGCGTGACCCGTTTGGTCAAGATGACCAACGACCGTGTCGCAGCCGATACGACTGTTCAGGCCGATCTTCAGAAAAAGGCGGCGACCGATCCGAACGCCAGCGTGAAGCTTGGCTTGATTTATTGGAGCTTCGGCAAAGGTAAGGAAGCCGAAGAGTCGATCCGCAAGGGCATGATGGGCAAGGTTGCCGATCCGGAAGCTGCGAAAGTCGCTTTGGGCCATGCGCTGATGGCGCAGGGCAAGAAGGCGGAAGCCGTTTCGGCCTTCGATTCGGTGGCACGGAACAGCAAAGAGGCGCCAATCGCGAGGCTTTGGTCGATTTACGCGAAGAAAGCGTAGATTTCGCCATTTCCTTGCCATAAATTTTTTCAATCTATACTCCGGGGCGGATGCTTGAAAGCGTCCGCCCCGAGCGTGATTTAAGACCCAAGCGGTTGGCTGGCCGCAAAGCACGTCAGGCGTGTGTCCCCAACGCCGCGTGGAAGGAGAAGAGGAAGACCATGAATAAATCCATCCGGCGCGCCGCAATGGCCGCTCTTATTTCCGCCGCAACGGCAACCGCCGTCACCGCGGTCATCCCCGCTCAAGCGGCGCCGGCTCGCGCCGCCCCGCAAAAGGGACCGGCTCCCAACCAGGTTCGCACGGTCGTTGGCAAACCGTTGAACGATGCCCAGAAGCTTACGGAAGCCAAGGACTTTGCCGGCGCGCTGGCAAAGATCAAGGAAGCCGAGGCCGCAAAGGATAGGACGCCCTTCGAGAATTACATGATCGCGAAGTACACGGGCTTCATCTACGTCAACCAGCCCATGCCGGATTATGAAGCGGCGAGAGCTGCCTACAACGCGCAGATCGAGAGCGGCGCCGCTCCCGATGCGGAAAAGGCCAGCATGTATGGCATTGCCATGCGGTTGAACTACCAAGCCAAGGATTATGCCGGAGCCATCAAAGATGCGATGGAATTGGCGGCGTTTCAGCCGCTGGACGACACCAGCCATCTGGTCCTGATCCAGTCCTATTACAACGTCATGGACTATGCGAACTCCGCCGCCGCCGCGAAGGCGCAGATCGCATCCAGAGAAGCAGCGGGCATGAAGCCGACTGAGGATGTCCTCGGTTTGCTGCTGAACGCTCAGATCCGCACCAAGGACGAAGCGGGCGCGCGCACGACATTGGACACGATGGCGACGGTCTCGAAGAAGCAGGAAGTGTGGGAGCAGGTGATGGACTTTGCGCTGTCACAGCAAGGCATGACCGATCATCACCTTCTGAACCTGTACCGCCTGGCAATACAGGTCGGGACGTTCAAGGATATGGATTATGCCGCGATGGCAACCATTGATCTGACCAACCAGTTGCCGGCTGAAGCCAAGGCTGTTCTTACCAAGGGCAATAAGCCGGGCGAGTTGCTGACGCAGGCCGATCAGATGGGGGCAAAGGATCTGGATACATTGAAAGAACTTGCCACCGAAGCGGCCAAGCAAACCAATGGCGAAATCGACGTGAAGCTGGGTGAGTCCTACTACACCTATGGCCGCTACGATGAGGCGATCGCCGCGCTTCAGAAGGGCATCGAAAAGGGCGGTCTGAAGGACGTCGCCGATGCGCAGACGACCTTGGGCATTGCCCTTTGGGCCGCCGGCAAGAAGCCTGAAGCTCTCGCCGTCTTTGAGAAAGCTGCTGCTGCCGGAGGCCCCGGCGCCTCGGTCGCTCATACCTGGACACTCTACGGCAAGCGCGAAGCCGCGTAGTTCTCGCATCCATTCTGTTCGGAAAGGGGCACAGTTCGCTGTGCCCCTTTTGCTTTTACGACTGCTGTCTCGCGCTGCGCCGGCAAACCGCGCTAAATGAGGCGTGATGGAAGGCATTCTTACTGCGGCGGAATGGGAAGCGCTGGGCTTAAGCCTGCGCGTGGCCCTTGTTGCCGTGCTGGCCGATCTGCCGTTTGCGTTTGCCGCCGGCCTGCTTTTGGCGCGCTGCCGCTTTCCCGGCAAGCCACTGGTGGATGGGCTCGTTCATCTGCCCCTGGTGCTCCCGCCTGTCGCACTGGGGTATCTGCTGCTCGTTTCTTTCGGCACGCGCGCCCCTTTGGGCGCCTTCTTGCTCAACACGTTTGGGATGCGGTTTGTATTCAGTTGGACGGGCGCCGCCCTCGCTTCGGCCATCCTGACCTTTCCTTTCCAGGTGCGCGCCATTCGCCTTTCGCTGGAAGCAGAAACGCCCGGCCTTGCCGAAGCTGCGGAAACATTGGGCGCAGGCTTCTGGGATCGCCTTGTCAGTCTGCATCTGCCATTGGCCGCACCCGGCATCCTGGCAGGCGCGGTAACCGCTTTCGCCGCATGCCTTGGCGAATTCGGCGCCATCATCACCTTTGTCTCAAACATTCCTGGTGAAACGCGCACGATTCCGCTGGCGATTTACACCGCGATCCAAACACCGGGCGGAGAGCAAGCCGCAGCACGTTTAGCGGCTCTTTCGATTGTGCTTGCTCTTGCTGGGCTTATTCTTGCCGATTGGGTTTCGCGCCGTATGCGGGCATTTGTCGGCCAATGACAAACGGCGTCGCGCTTCGCTGTTCGCAAGGCGCTTTCCAGCTCGACTGTGCGTTTGGCTTTGGCGATACGCCGTGCGTGACGGCGCTGTTCGGCTCGTCCGGCGCCGGCAAGTCGACCATTATTCATGCCATTGCGGGCCTCCTGCGCCCGCAGTCCGGGCGAATCGTTTTGGGCGGCGAAACGCTTTTCGACAGTGAGCGTGGGATATTCGTATCCGCGCGCGACCGGCGCATCGGTGTTGTGTTCCAGGATGTGCGTTTGTTTCCGCATCTGCACGTACGCGGCAATCTGCTTTACGGCTGGCGCCGCTCGGCTACGCGAAACAGTGCTGCGGCGTTTGACGCTGTGGTGGCTCTGCTTGGCTTGGCAGCACTTCTGGAACGCCGGCCCCAAACCCTTTCCGGCGGCGAACGCTCCCGCGTCGCGCTCGGCCGCGCTCTGCTGATGAACCCGCGGGCTCTGCTTCTGGACGAACCGCTGGCGGCTCTCGATGCACCCCGTAAGGCGGAAATCCTGCCCTATCTGGAACGGCTGGTGCACGAGACAAAAATCCCCATGCTGTATGTGAGCCACGCGCTGGACGAAGTGGCGAGGCTGGCCGACCGCATGGTGGTGCTGGACGGCGGCAAGGTGCTCGCCGAAGGCTCCCTGTTCGACGTCACAGCGCGGCTCGATCTGTTCACGGGCGCCCACCCCATTCCGGGCGCCATCCTGGAAGCGGTGGTTGCCCGCCACGACAGCGCCCATGGATTGACGGAACTGGCGCTCGGGGGAGAGTCTCTTGTCGTACCCTCCATCGCGCGCGCGCCGGGCTCGAAAGTCCGTGTACGAATTGACGCCGACGATGTGATGTTGGCGCTGGAACGGCCCGTCGCCGTGAGCGCAAACAACATCCTTTCCGCCACCATTGCGGCCATTCGCGCGGACGGCGCCAATGCCGACGTTCAGCTCTCGCTTGGCGAGGCGCGCCTCATTGCCCGTATCACCAGCCGCTCGCTGGAGCGCCTGGCGTTAAGGCCTGGTATGGCGGTGTTCGCGCTTATCAAATCGGTGACGGTCGGCGGGCGCGAGCCCGGCTGAGAGTTAAACCGTTCCGCGCGTCATGCTAGGTTTGTTAAAATAGCATCCTTGGGAGGGGACACATGAAACGCTTCGCATCCGCCGTTTCCATCGCCGTGCTCTGTTTGGCGGCGCCGTTGAGCGCCGGGGCGCAAAGCCCGCAAGGCACGTGGACCAAGGTTGGCGAGACGACAACGGTCCGCACCGATACCGGCATCGCCACCGTCAACGGCAAGATCTACCTGATGGGCGGACAGGCGAATGGTTTGACCGCGTCAACCATGGCGCAGGAATTCGATCCATCGACCAAGAAATGGCGCGATCTGGCGCCGCTTCCGCACGGCGGCTCCCATGTTGGCGTGGGTGCGATGAACGGGAAGATCTATGTCTCGGGCGGCTTTCTCGCCAATGTCCACAAGGACCCCATCGACCAGCTCGCCGAATACGACATCGCGACGAACACGTGGCGTTCGCTGCCGCCCATGCCGCGTCCCCTGGGCGCCACGGGCTTGGCGGCGATAGGCGGGAAGATTCATGTCATTGGGGGGCGAGGGCCCGACGCCAAAACCGTGACGCTGCATCAGGTGTTCGATCTTGCGACGGGCAAATGGAGTACGGCCGCACCGTTGCCGCTGGCGCGCGATCATCTCGGCGTGACGGTGCTGGACGGCAAGATTTATGTCATCGGCGGGCGCACCGATCTGACGGTCGATAACACCGGCCAGACCGATGTCTATGATCCGGCTACGGACAAATGGCAGACGGTGGCGGCAATGCCGACCAAGCGCAGCAGCAGCGGGATCGCGGTCTACAAGAACCAGATCCTGTTTTTCGGCGGCGAATGCAAGAACGCGCAGACGCGCGCGACCTTCAACGAAATGGAAGGCTACGATCCGAAGGCCAATCGCTGGACGCAATACACCAGCCATCCTACGGGCCTGCATGCCGGCGGTCTGGCAGCGGTCGGCGACACCGCCTATTTCTTCAGCGGCAATGGCGGCTGCGGCGGCGACAACCCGTCCAACGCGATTTGGGCGTTCAAACTGCCGTAAGTTGTAGAGGTCGTGGGAACGTGGCTTCCAACTCTTTGCCTGTGCGCCGCTTTGAGCGGCTTATTGGATGCTTGCGCCACGAAAGTCTACGACGGCTGTCAGCAGACTTATGGAGAAGTCTACGATCAGCAACTTTGGCAGGCTTCGGATGCAGTTCTGATAGGTCGCGCCGAGCGAATTAGCGTGGGACCGTCGGATCCCGACGGATCTTGGGCGTCAACCATCTGGAGTATCGAAGCACTGCAAGTTCTTCGTAGAACTGAATCTCTAGTGCCAGCGTATTTTCACGCTATCTATAAAATTTACATTAGCGGCCAAAGCAAGGAAACCTATGGTCCCGGCTCAATAGGGCCGGTTCCGACGATCATGTTTTTAAAAAGGCACGATCAATACCAATACCAAGATCCGCGGGATGACGCAGACTACGAGATAACCTACAGCAGCAGATGCTTTGGATAACTTGGATTACGCCTTCAGCGCAGGGATCAGGCGTTCGACGTTTTCATAGAGGATCGCGTTCATCTGCGCTTGCGTCAGGCCGCAGGAGCGCAGGTCCGCGAGATTGTCCACGTCCGAGACGTAGGGATGATCGCTGCCGAACATCACCTGCGAGACCGGCGCGAATTTCAGCAGCGCGGCGATTGTCGGCGGGGAATTGGCGTTGGCCGTCTCGTAGTAGAGCTTGCGGAATTCCGCATCCAAGCCTTCGGGCGCGACCTTGGACAGGTCTGTATTCTGCGTCAGCCGCTTGAAGCGGCCGGCCAGCATGGGCACCGCGCCGCCCGAATGCGAGAACACGAACTTGATGTCGGGGTAACGGCGGAACGCGCCCGACAATAGGAAGCCCATCACCGTGCGCGCCGTGTCGTAGGGAATTTCGACGAGGTTGGCTTCCTCCGGAAAATCCGTGAAGACGCGGGTGCAACACGCGGGCGCCAGCGGGTGGAAATAGGCAATGGCCTTGCGGCGGTTCAGTTCTTCGAAGACGGGCGCGAATTTGGGATTGTGCGGGTAGTCGGGGCCGTAGGAGGTGGCAAAGCCCGCGCCCACGACCTTCAGCGTGTCGAAGCCATATTCGATTTCCTTCAGCGTCGCGTCGACATCGGGCAGCGGTAGATAAACGAGCTGCACAAAGCGGCTCTTATGATCGCGCACCAGCTCCGCGCCGTAATCGTTGACGCGCCGGATCATGGGGCCGCGCGCGGCGGGTTCAACCCGTTCGGCAAAGCCCGTCGAGGGCGAGATGACAGCGGCGCGAATGCCCGCCTTGTCCATGTCTTCCAGCGAATAGGCGAGGCTCCAATTCAGTTCGCCGCCATTGCCGCCAACCCGGTTCTGGGCTGCCGCGTTCACCAGGAAAGGCGGATTGAAATGGTGATGAAAGTCGATGGCGCGCGCCGCCGGCGCGGCAGCTTGCGAAACCAGCGGAGCCAGCGTCGCCGCAGCCCCCAGCGCGCTCAATCCGGCCAACGTCTCCCGCCTTGTGAGCGGTTTCGCCAGCCGATCCATGTGCCGCCAATGCGCCGCGTTCATCTTCTTCCCCGTGCTGCTTTTGAAGCAACATACCATTCCTGAGGTCCACGTCCTCACCCTCCCCTTGAGGGTCGGAGGGCGAAGGGGAAAAGGTCCAGTGGAAATTTTTCCCGCCCGTAGCTCGAAATTGCATCAGCAATTTCGGGGAGGGGAGATATGGGTCAAGTCCCCTCCCCGAACCCGACTTCGCCCTTCGGGCTACGTCGCGTTCGACCCTCAAGGGGAGGGTAGGAGTTGGCCTTGCCCGTTCGATAGACTACCCTTTAGCCAACGACAAAAATCAGGGGAAACCATGCGCGGGCCGCACGATATTGGGGGGCTGGAGGCGGGGCCGGTTGATACCGGCGCTCATCCTATGACCTTCTGGGAAAAGCAGATCGACGCCCTGAATCAGCTCATGGCGCAGAAGGGCTTTCGCAAGACAGACGAGAACCGCCGTTATATCGAGCAGCTCGGCGATGACGCCTACAACACGCTCTCCTATTACGAGCGCTGGACGGCGTCGCTGTCGCGCGTGCTGATCGAGAAGGGCGTGCTGACGCAGGACGAAATCGACGCCAAAGTGGCGGAAGTGCGCGCCCGGCTTGGGCAGGACGCCGCCTAATGTCCGAATTCGCACCCGGTACCCGCATTCGCGTGCGGGAGGATTTCCCCGTCGGCCATATTCGCACGCCGGTTTACATCCGCGGTCATCAAGGCGTGGTCACGCGCAAATTGGGCACGTTTCCCAATCCCGAAACGCTGGCCATCGGGCGCGACGGCCTGCCGAAAAAGGGGCTGTACGAGGTGCGTTTCCGCCAAGCCGATCTGTGGCCGGATTACCAAGGCAGCGCCAACGATACGCTGGACATGGACATCTACGAACATTGGCTCATCAAGGTCTAACGGTCATGCAGGAACACACCCACGATCACGACCATGACCATGGACACGACCACGATCATGACCACGGGGCCGACGAAACCGCGCCGCATGCGCCGCCGCAGCCCGACGAGAAAATCCATTCCTATTATCAAGTGCTCGGTCTGGCGCTGAAAGAGCTGCTGGTCGAAAAGGGCGTGATTACGCCGGATGAAATCCGCAAAGCGATCGAATTCCGCGACTCCATCACCCCGGCGACGGGTGCGAAAATCGTGGCGCGCGCCTGGACCGATCCCGCCTACAAAGCGCGCCTGCTGGCCGACGGATCGGAAGCCATCCGCGAATTCGGCCTCGACATGGGCGGCACGCATCTGGTGGTCGTGGAGAATACGCCGCAAACGCACAACGTCATCGTCTGCACGCTCTGCTCCTGTTATCCGCGCAACGTGCTGGGCTTGCCGCCGTCCTGGTACAAGCAGCGCGAATATCGTGCCCGCGTGGTGCGCGAGCCGCGCGCCGTGCTGGCGGAGTTCGGCACCCAGCTTCCCGGCAATGTGGAAGTCCGCGTACACGATTCCACGGCCGACATGCGCTATCTCGTGCTGCCGATGCAGCCCAAAGGCACGGAGGGCAAGAGCGCTGAACAGCTCGAAGCGCTCATCAGCCGCGATTCCATGATCGGCGTCGCGCTTCCGTCGGCCGGCTGATGCTCACGCCCGCCGAACGCCGCGCCAAAGTCCGCGCCGTCGTGAAGGTCGCCTCGTGCAATTTCATCGAGGCGTACGACTTCATCATCTACGGCTATTACGCGAACTACATCGCGGCGACCTTCTTTCCCGCCGGAACCGAATTCGCCTCGTTGATGAATGCCCTCGTCGTCTACGGCGCCGGTTTTCTCATGCGTCCCCTGGGCGCCATTTTCCTGGGTGCTTACATGGACCGAAAGGGGCGCAAGCAGGGCTTGATCCTGACGCTTGGTCTCATGGCGGCCGGCACGCTCTCGATCGCGGTGACGCCCAGCTATGCGACCATTGGGGTGCTCGCCCCGATTTTGATCGTGGCGGGACGCTTGGTGCAGGGCCTTTCCGCCGGCGCGGAATTCGGCGGCGTTGCGATTTATCTCGCGGAAATCGCAACGCCCGGACGGCGCGGCTTTTATTGCTCCTGGCAGGCGGTGAGTCAGCAGGTGGCCGTGGTGTTCTCGGCGGCGTTCGGCTTTGCATTGACGCTCTGGATGACGCCGGCGCAAATGACGTCCTGGGGTTGGCGCGTGCCGTTGTTCGCCGGCATCATTGCCATTCCGTTGATCCTATGGATTCGGAATTCACTGCAAGAGACCGAAGCCTTCAAGCACAGCCGCCATGTGCGCTCGACCTCGGAAGTCCTGTCCATCCTCGCCGCGAATTGGAAGCTGATCCTGAACGGTGTCGCGTTAACCGTAATGACGACCACGAGCTTCTACCTCATCACCGCCTACACGCCGACCTATGCCCGTACCGCCCTGCACATGGACCCGAACACGGTCTTTCTGGTGACGTTGCTGGTGGGATTGTCCAATCTGATATGGTTGCCGGTCGGCGGCATTCTCACCGACAAATACGGGGCGCGTCCCCTTATGCTCGGGGTTACGGCGGCCGCACTGGTCACGGTCTACCCGGCGATGGTCTGGCTGGTCGATGGGCCCTCTTTCGCGAAGCTGGTCGCGGTGCTGATGCTCTATTCGGTGTATTTCGGGCTCTACAATGGGGCGCTGATCCCCTTGTTGGCGGAGATCATGCCGCACGAGGTTCGCACCGCGGCTTTTTCGCTGGCCTTCGTCACGGCCACCGCCATCTTCGGCGGGTTCACGCCGGCGATCGGTACCTATCTCATCGAAGTTACCGGCAATCGCGCAGCCCCCGCTTTGTGGCTATCCTTGGCTGCGCTAATCAGTCTTATTGCTGCGTTCATCCTGCCGGCCGTGCAGACGGCGAGAAGCGGGACTACGCGACCGGCTTTTGTAAAATAGACTTTGGTTGAATGGGGACTGGGAGGAAACATGCTCACGCCAGCGGAACGCCGGGCCAAGATCAATGCGGTGATCCGCGTGTCGGCGGGCAACTTCCTCGAAATGTACGACTTCATCATCTACGGTTATTACGCCAGCTATATCGCGCGCACGTTTTTCCCCGCTGACAATGAAATGGTCTCGCTGATGCAGGCGCTGCTGGCGTATGGCGCCGGCTTCCTGGTGCGGCCGATCGGGGCCATCGTCATCGGCGATTACATGGATAGAAAAGGCCGCCGCAAGGGATTGATCCTGTCCCTCGCGTTGATGGCGGTCGGCACCGCTTCGATTGCCTTTACGCCCGGCTATGAAACGCTGGGTATCTTGGCGCCCATCATCATTGTGACGGGGCGCGTCATCCAGGGCTTCTCCTCGGGCGTGGAAATTGGCGGCTGTTCCGTCTATCTGGCCGAAATCGCAACGCCGGGAAATCGTGGTTTCTATTGCGCCTGGCAGTCCGGCAGTCAGCAAGTGGCGGTGATGCTGTCGGCAGCACTTGGTGTGGCGCTCACTTACATCCTGCCGCCCGAGCAGATGACGCTGTGGGGTTGGCGAATCCCATTGCTGATCGGCTGCGCGATCATTCCACTGGTGTTCTGGCTCAGAAACTCGCTTCAGGAAACCGAAGCCTTCCTCTGCTCGAGCCCCCCTGAAGCCACGAGCGAAGTGCTGCGGCTGATCGCGGCCAATTGGCGGCTGGTCGGCCTTGGCGTGATGATGTCGATTCTTACGACGACGACGTTTTATACGATCACTGTATACACGCCGACCTTCGGCACCCAGGCGCTGCATCTCGATCCGGTTTCGGTGATGATCGTTACCCTATGCGTCGGGGCGTCGAATTTCTTCTGGTTGCCGGTCGGCGGCGCCATTTCGGATCGCATCGGGCGGCGGCCGCTTCTGTTCATCATTCCCGTGCTGGCGCTGCTCACCGCCTATCCGCTGATGTCGTGGCTGGTTGTGGCGCCGACCTTCGGCAAGCTGCTCGGTGTCGAGCTGTGGCTCTCCTTCATCTTCGGCGTCTACAACGGTTCGATGATCCCGATGCTGGCCGAAATGATGCCGCAAAAGGTGCGCACAACCGGATTTGCGCTGGCCTTCGTGACGGCGACGGCGATCTTTGGCGGCTTCACGCCCTTCGTTTCCACCTATCTCATCAAGGTGACGGGCAATAGCGCGGCCCCGGCCCTTTGGTTGTCGCTGGCAGCGGCTATCAGCCTGACGGCAGCGATCCTCGGGCGCAGCGTGACGGCGACGCCGGGCCTGCAACCAGGGCACGCGGCGCAGCCCGCGATGGCGGCGTGAGATGCTGACCGCCGCGCAACGCAAAGAGAAGATGGGCGCTGTCATTCGCGCCGGGTCGGGCAATTTTCTCGAACTCTACGATTTTCTCGTCTACGCCTATTTCGCCAATTACATCGGGCTGGCGTTTTTTCCGGCGGGCGGCGAGTTGACGCCCCTGCTGATCGCGCTTGGCACCTATGGCGTTGCCTCGTTCGCGCGTCCTTTCGGGGCGGTGATTCTCGGCTCCTATATGGATCGCCACGGACGGCGCAAAGGCCTGATCCTGACGCTGACCTTGATGGCCATCGGCACGGTGTCTCTGGCGATAACGCCGACTTATGCGGCAATCGGCCTATTGGGGCCGATCATCATCACGCTGGGCCGGCTGATCCAGGGCTTTTCCCTGGGCGTCGAAGCGGGGGGCGTGAACGTCTATCTCGCCGAAATCGCGACGCCTGCGACCCGTGGATTTTACTGCGCCTTTCAGGGTTCCAGTCAGGCGCTTGGCGTGATGGCCGCAACCTTCCTCGGCGTGCTGCTGACGCTGACACTGACCATGGACGAAATGGCGGCCTGGGGTTGGCGCATTCCGTTGCTGGTTGGGTGCCTTATTATTCCGATCCTATTCTGGCTGCGGCGGTCGCTGCAGGAGACGGAGGAATTCGAGCGCAGCACCCATGCCCGCAGCACGCGCGAGATTCTGCGTATTCTCCTGGAACATTGGCAGGTGGTTTTGATCGGCATTTTGCTGACGATCCTGAACACCACGATGTTCTACTTCGTGAACACGTACACGGCGCTGTATGGGAGCCTGCTCAAGCTGGATCCCGTCGGCAATTTTTCCGTTGCGCTGTGCGTCGGCACGGCCAGCTTCGTCATGCTACCGGCCTTTGGCGCGCTGTCCGACCGTATCGGCCGCTGGCCGCTGTTGATTGGCGCGCCCGTGCTGGTGCTCCTCACAGCCTACCCCGCCATGTCGTGGCTGGTGGCCGCCCCGAGTTTCGGGCGGCTGCTGGTGGTGGAATTCTGGCTGGCCATTCTTTACGCGATGTATGCCGGGTCGCTGGTGCCGTTTATCGTCGAATTGATGCCAGCCAAGGTCCGAAGCTCCGGCTATGCGATCATTTTGAGCTTCGCCAACGGGCTGTTCGGCACCTTCACGCCGTTTATCGTGACGGTGCTTATCAGCACCACGGGTGACCGGGCCTCGCCCGCGCTGTGGCTCTCCGCTGCCGCCGCGGTCAGCATCCTGACCGCCATCGCCGCCCGGCGGATGGCGGTGCGCTTGCCCGTCGAGGCGCCGGCTGAGTAGCCGGTAACAACAACCAAAAGCCGTAATATCGCCCGTCACACCTATGCGCTATTATGCCGCTGCCCAGCCCCATTGGGGGTCGAATGCGGCTGAGCCGTTAGTCCAATTGGTGCGGATGCGTAGCCTCTCATGAGGTCTGTCGCTGTAGCTTACCAAGTGCGATGAGGGCCTTGTACGTGGTTGCCGCCGCCTAAGCGAAGGGCTTGGGGGGAATGCCGGCTGCGGGGAAGCGGGTGATTTTTGCCGCATGCGCGCGCAACTGCGCGCCGCATCTGCCTGCCGTGTTACGCAACATCGAGCGTGTGAGCACGCTGTTTACCGGCTCTGCCTTCGTCTTCGTGGAAAACGATTCCTCCGACGGCACGCGGCCGATCCTCGAAAAGTGGGGCACGGGGCGTCCCAATTTCCATCTCTTTAAGCTCGATGGATTGGCGGCGCGAATCCTGCAGCGCACAGTGCGGTTGGAATTGGCGCGTAACGCCTGCGTCGAATTTATCCGGGTTACGCCGGAATTGCGCGGCTTCGATTATGTGATCGTGCTCGATTGCGACGAAGTCGCCGAGCGTGACATTCCTTTGGCACGCATTACCCGCGCCTTGGAATTTCTGGAGGAACAGGACGCGCATGCCGGCGTGTTCGCCAACAATATCGGTCCCTATTACGACATGTGGGCGCTGCGGCAGACCACTTTATGCCCGGGCGATGTCTGGGAAGAGGTGGTGGACTATTCGCTCTCCCACGATGTGACGGACGATATCGCGTTTCAGGAGACGTTTGGGAAACGGATGCTGTCCTTCGACCCGTCGCGCGAACCTGTCGAGGTGGATTCCGCCTTCAACGGCTTTGGCATCTACAAAATGGGATTCGTGCGGAAGAATCCCAACCCCTATCTGGGGTACAAGACCAAAGCCATCGTCCGCGGCGGGCAATCCGGTATCATCCGTCTACAGATTTGTGAGCACGTACACCACAATCTCGGCATCAGAAGCGCCGGCGGGCGGTTGTTCATTCTGCCCTATCTGACGTTGTTCGAAGGTGCGGCGGGAAAGCTTCCTGTGCCCGCCAACGCCTGGCGCTCGATGGTATTTTGAGGCGATTCCCTCTCCCCCAAGGGGGAGAGGGGGCTCGCTACTTCGCGACTTTGATGGCGTCGGTGGCGATTTTTACGACGTCGGGCGGGTAGGCGTAGACTTCTTTCACGAGCTGCTCGACCTTCAGGCCCGATTGCGGGCGCACTTCGAGATCGAGCTTTTTCATTTCGGCGAGGAAGTCGGGATCTTTCATGGTCGCGTCGAACGCATCGCGCAATGCTTTGGTACGATCGGGCGGCAGGTTCGGGGGCGCCGCGAAGGGACGCGCCATGACTTGGCGCGAGAAGATCATCCGCAGCGCGGCTTTTTCTTTGGGATCGTTGGTCTGATCGATCACCAGCGGCACACCGGGAATGTCGGGGTTCGCTTCCAAGCCCAATTGCAGCGGGATGGTGACCAGCTTCTGATCCATCAGATGCTTGTCGCGTGAGAGCAGACTGGACCAGGACCAGCCGCAGCGGCCGTCCACTTCGCGCCGCTGCATCGACAGCAAAACTTCCGTGCCGCCGGGGAAGCCGGTGATCAGGCGTCCGGGCAAATGGAACATGTTGCGCAACACGTTCGCGTAAATGTCCAGGTCGGATGTAACCCCCGAGCCGCCGACTTTCCACGGCTTGGTCTTCATGTCCTGCCAGGTCTTAATCCCGGAGGCCGCCCAAAAAACGCATACGGACGGTTCGTCCGTGACGCTGCCGATCCAGGTGAATTTGGTGGCGTCGAATTGCTGGCCGACCGTGCGTCCGAGCAGCTTCTCCATGGGAATGCCGCGCGCGAAGGTTCCGATGACGGTGCCGTCCTTGGGCGCGACACTGTAGATGTAATTGGCCACCTTCAGCGTACCGGCGCCCGGCATGTTCTGCGGCACCATCGTCGGATTGCCCGGAATGTGCTTGCCCATGTAGCGCGCCAGCGTGCGCGCATAGATGTCGTAGCCGCCGCCGGCGGAAAACCCGATCATGACCTGAACGGTCCTGCCCTTGTAGAAGCTCGCGACGTCCGCGGCGCGCACGGGGACAGCAGCGATAAGGGCGAACGCGGATACACAAGCGGCGGCAAAGAAACGGTGGGATTTACGCATCAGGGTCTCACACAATAAGCACCGCCAGCGTAGCGGAGCTGGCGTCTACATCAAGCCGCTGGCATCGCGCAGCGCGGGCACCCAATCGCCCAGAACGGCCTGCGGCCACGGCACCGAAAGACCACGGTCGAACAGCGCGTAGCAGAACAGCGTCATGGCCGCGCCGAACACAATGGCGCGCGGCAACGGCTCGCGGAAGCCGATGCCCATATAGATAACCACGAACACGCCGATGGCCGGAATAAAGCCAATAAGAGCGGCGAGCGCGACAAGGCCGATCAGCCAGCCGAAAAACTCCACGGCGCGGCGAACGATAACACCCATCGGCAGGTCGCTTTTTTCTTCAAGCGCATGCCCATGGCCGGCCACAGTCGTCGCGGCCTGATCGGCGCCAAAAATTTCCGTGATGAGGTTCAGGGTTGCGACGATGAGGGCCGCCCAGCACGCGGTGCGCGGAACGATTTGCTCGATCTCCGGCCAACCGGACGATGTGATCAAAGCGGCGACGATCAGGGCGATCAGGAACAGCGTGAAGATCGCTTTCCCGTTGAGCTTCAAATGCTCACGCGACAGATGCCGGAATTCATGCACCAAGCGTACGACCGTGCCACCCAAGGGGCGATACAGCGCCCAGGCAATCAGGATGGCGATGCCGATGACGACGGGGCGCAGCATCCAGCTCGCGCCATAAATTTCGTTCGACAGAAAGAGATAGCGTTCGAAGATCGGGCCCAGCACGAAGCCCAGCACCATCGGCGGACGCGGCCAGGCGAAGCGCTTCATGATCCAGCCGACAATGCCGAAGAACAGCAGGAAGTACAGGTCGCCCCAGCTACGCGTCGCCTGAAAGGTCGCGACAAACACGATCGGCATGACCATCGGCAGTAGGATCGCGTGCCGCATCTCGGCAAAGCGCGCGAGTTGCCGTGCGCCGACGAGACAAATCGCCGTGCCGAGCACATGGGCGATCGTCAGGCTCCAGATGATCGAATAGGTGATGTCCAGATTTTTGGTCAGCATGTCCGGACCGGGCGTCAGTCCGTGCAGCAGGAATGCCCCCAGCAGCAGCGTCATGGACGCGCCGGCAGGCACGCCGAAGGCGATGGTTGGGACCAGATGCCCGCCTTCCTTCGCGTTGTTTGAAGATTCCGGCGCGATCACGCCGCGCACATCGCCCGTCCCGAAACGCTCCGGATTTTTCTCCGTGCGCACGGCATAGCCGTAAACGATCCAGTCGATCACCGCCGAGCCGATACCGGGCACGACGCCGAGCGCGGTGCCCAGCGCGCTGCACTTCAGCACCAGCCACCAATTGCGATAGACGTCGCGCACGCCCTCCCACTGGCTGGACAGGTTCACCTCCGCGATGGCGCCGCTCGCGATCTTGCGGCGGTTGATCGCCATGTCCGCCAGTTCCGGAAGAGCAAACAGTCCCAGTGTCACCGGGATCAGCGGCACGCCGTCGAACAGATACAGCCAATCGAATGTCCAGCGCAGCGTACCGGTTTGCGTGCCGGAGCCGATCATGGAAATCATCAGCCCGACGCCCGCGGCCGTCAGACCTTTCAGCGGCGCGCGGCCGGAAAGAGTCGCGACCATCGACAATCCGAAAATGCTGAACGCCAGCAGTTCGGGCGATCCGATCGCCAGCATTAGGGGTTGCAACAGCGGTACGGCCAGGGCCAGCACCAGCGCGCCGAAAATGCCGCCGACAGCGGCGGAGACAAAGCCGGCGCCGAAGGCACGGCCAGCCTCGCCTCGCCGGGCCATGGCATGACCGTCGATGACGGTTGCGGCGGCGCCGACCGTGCCGGGCACGCCGAACAAGACCGCGGGTATCAAATCGGACGTCGTCGTTACCGCGGCAACGCCGAGCAGAAGCGCAAACGATGTGGGCGCGTCGAGATTGTACGTAAACGGAATAAGCACGGCGAGCGCGACCACGCCGCCCAACCCCGGCATGCAGCCAATGGCCAGTCCGATCACTACACCTAGAACGAGAATGAGCAGTCGATGCCACTCCAGCAATAGCTGAAGCGCATGGACCGCCATAGCGAATTGGCCTTCCATCGGCGGCTTTGCTCCCCCCGGTTCACGCCCCGTTTTGCCCGTGGCGCTTTAGCTACCCGTCTTATCTAAAGCGCGCCGGTGGAAAACCCCGCAACACAGACGCGTGAAGCGGGGCGTTGCCGGATTTAAAATCCCGGTGCGTGCTCCACCTGGTCGAGCCAGTTGAAGCCCATCGCTTTGACGATGCGATTGCTGATGACGATCAGCCGCGCTTCTTCTTTGCCCGTGTTGAAATGCTGATGGATCGAGTAGGGCGGGATGTAAATGAAATCGCCGCGCTGCCATTCGGATTTCTTCGGTTCGGCTTCCCATTCCCAACTGTAGGTGTCGATGCAATCGAACTTCACGTCCCAGTGCAGGTCGTAGCCCGAACCTTCGGCGACGAAGATCACTTCTTCCCACATATGGCGGTGCTTGCCCGACTGCGCGCCCTCTTTGAGGAACAGCATATAGGCATCGACGCATTGTTCGCGCGTGCCCATCTTTTCGTGCACGAGATGCTTGATCAGGCCGTCGGGCGAATTCTCGAACGGCTGGTCTTCCGCGGCCACCACGTTGGGCGCGAACTCATAGGCTTTGCGGAATTCCGCGGACGCGCGGATGTCGTCGGCGCGGAACGTCGCGGTCTTGTTGCCGAGGTGAGCGACGTCGCGTTCTTCAAGGACTGTCATTTCCATATTCTCCGGTAGCGCTGATTTTCTTAGAGATCCGTCGGGGGCGTCCAATCCTCATGCCCCTTGGGCAGCGTGTTGGGAGGATAGGAAATCATCTTCTGGTAGAGCAGGTGCATGAACAGGAAGAGCGGCTTCGCCTTGAAGACGAGCAAAATCGCTTCATTGTCCGGATCGTCATTGAAGTGCTGATGCACGCAGCCGTTTTCGACTTGCATGATATCGCCGGCCTTCCAGGGAATTTTGCGGCCGTCGTGAATGTCATGGCCGCGGCCCTTGATAATGTAGAAGCAGGCGGAGTTCAGATGCCCGTGCTTCTGGCTGTACGCGCCGGGGGCATAGGCTTCGACGTGGCACTCAATGGCCTGGGTGATTTTGGCGGCGGCGCCCGGCGCAATGGGGTGCTTGCCGTAGAGATTGGGGCCGCCTTTCCAAGGCACGCTCTTGGATGAAATGACGCGCGGCGCGTCCAGCAGCTCCTTGGTCAGATGGCTGTAGGTGCCTTCCAGGGCACGGACGAAGGTGCGTTTGCGCTGCCAGCGTTCCCAGACGACGGGAACGTCCTGGTTGTGCTTGGGATTGGCGATGCCGTCCTCTGCTGGTGCGGCGGCGCCTTCCGGGGTTGCGGCCATGGGTGGTTCCTTTGGTTCAATGATGATGGAAGTGTTTTCAGGCCGTTATGCCCCCTCGTCAAGGGCAACGGGTGTGGCGCGGCCAACGCTTCATGTCGTTGTGACCAACTGTACCAAAAAAAGGATTTTGGTTGATTTTTGTACGATGCGCGGCTTGAATGGGGGGTATCCAGCCGCGCGCGAGTCTTAGCCAAATGGCAAAAACTGTATTTACAGCAAGTCCTTACGTCGTTGACGGGGTGAACCCGCCCGACCCTAAGCCCGAAATCCCCGCCGAAGAGGCGCTGGGCAAGGTCGTGTCCCACGATTGGGTCAATGCGGAATACAAGCACTTGGTCGTGAAGGCCTCTCCCAAGCAGTTGAAGGCTAAGCCAGGGCAGTTCTTCAATATTCTCTGCCCCTCGCCCGACGATGGCGAACTCTGGCTGCGCCGTCCCCAGAGCATCTACCGGATCGACCGGGAGAACGGGAACCTCGAATTCCTCTACAAATGCGTCGGCCGGGGCACACGCGGTATGGCCACCCTCAAGGTGGGCGATGACTGCAACATGGTGGGGCCGCTCGGCATCGGCTTTTCGCTGAAGCCCGGAGCCAAGAATGTTGTGGTGCTCGGGCGCGGCGTCGGTTTGGCCACCATGGGGCCGATTTCGCAGCTTGCGGCGGAGATGGGCGTCGGCGTGACGGCCATTCTGTCGGCCCGCTCGGCCGATCTGGTGATGGCGGACGATCTGTTCAGCAAGTCCGGCGAGGTCATTAAGGTGCTGGATAGCGACGGCAGCAGCGACATCGCCAATGTGCGCGCTATCCTGGACCGGCTGATCGCGGCGAAGAAGGCCGATGCCTTTTATACCTGCGGCTCCAACCGCCTGATGTTCCTGATGAAGGAGTTGGGCGTGAAACACGGGATTCCGGGACAGGTGGCGATGGAGCAGATTATGGCGTGCGGGCTTGGCCCCTGCTACGTCTGCGTTCGCACCTTTGAAGTCGACGGTCACAAGGAATTGCGCCGGGTTTGCATCGAAGGCCCGGTGTTCGATCTGCAGGAGTGCACGGGATGGTAGACCTTTCGGTAAAAGTCGGGTCCGTCGAGCTTAAGAATCCGATCATGCCGGCGTCCGGGTGCTTCTCGGTCGATTTGGCGCAGGTTATGGACGTGAACCGCCTGGGCGCGCTGGTCGCCAAGACCGTGTCGCGGGAATACCGCATCGGCAATCCGCCGCCGCGCGTGGCGGAACTGGAATGCGGCATGATCAATTCGATCGGTCTGCCGACCAAGGGCATCGGCTACTTTCTGGAACATCAGGTTCCCGAATACGCCCAATTCACGCCGCCGCTGGTGGGCTCGATTTCGGCGACGACGGCCGATGATTTCGAAGCGATGACGCGTGAAGTCGCCTCACACAAGGACGTCGACGTCATCGAGGTGAACATCTCCTGCCCGACCCGCAATCCGGGCGGCGGCAATTTCGCCATGCATGAGGATCACACCTTCAACGTCGTGAAGCGCATTCGCAGCGCCACGAACAAGCCGGTGTGGGTGAAGTTGTCCCCGAACGCGGGCGATGTGGTCGCCATCGGTGTGGCGGCGGAAGAAGCGGGCGCCAATGCGCTGGTGGTGTCGAACACTATCCTGGGATTGAAGATCAATCTGGATACGTTCCGGCCCGCCATCGGCAACAAATTCGGCGGTATTTCCGGCCCCGGCGTGAAGCCAATCATCGTGCGCATGGTGCATCAGGTTTCGCAGCGCGTGAAAATTCCCGTCATCGGCTGCGGCGGCATCGTGAAGGTCGAAGACGTTGTCGAATACATGCTGGCCGGCGCGTCGGCGGTGATGATCGGCTATCTGATCTTCCGTAATCCGTCCGGCATCGTCGCGATGATCGATGAGCTGGCGGAATGGTGCGACAAGCGCGGCTTCAAGCGCGTGGCGCAATTGACGGGCGCGATGGTCAACGATCCGATTGCCGAGACGTTCTCGGCTGCGGCTGCCCCGATCGGCCAAGGCCACAAGACCTTCGTTCCGGCCGAGTAGGACGCAGATGGCGGAACGCATCACGATCCGCAAGCCTGACGACTGGCACCTGCATGTGCGGGACGGGGCAATGCTGCGGGCGGCGCTGCCGTTCACGGCGGCGAATTTTGGGCGTGCGATCATCATGCCCAACCTGCTGCCGCCTGTGCTGACCGTGAAAGAGGCCATCGCCTATCGCGATCGCGTCGTGGCGGCGCTGCCGGAAGGGTCCACCTTCCAGCCGTTGATGACCTGTTATCTGACGGACGCGACCGATCCCGACGATGTGGAGACGGGCTTTCGCGAAGGCGTGTTCACGGCGGTGAAGATGTATCCCGCGAATGCGACGACGAATTCCGCCTATGGCGTGACCGATTTTCAGCGTATCCGGCAGGTGCTGGCGCGCATGGAAAAGATCGGGATGACCTTTCTGATTCATGGCGAAGAAGCCGATCCAGAGATCGACGTTTTCGACCGTGAGGCAGTGTTCATCGAGCGCCGTCTGACGCCGATGCTGAAGGATTTTCCGGGTTTACGCATCGTGCTGGAGCATGTGTCCTCACGCGAGGGTGTGGATTTTGTGCGCGCCCATGCGCCGCAGCTCGGCGGCACGATCACGCCCTATCATCTGATGCTGACGCGCACGGATTGGCTGGGGTATGGCAACCGGCCCTATATGTATTGCATGCCCGTCATCAAGCGGCGGGAAGACCGTGATGCGTTGCGCAAGGCAGCGACCCAAGGCGAGAGCAATTTCTTTTTGGGCACCGACTCCGCGCCGCATCCCGTGACGAAGAAACTGGCGACGGTGGGCGCTGCCGGCCTGTTCAATTCGCCGGTTGCCATCGAGTCGTACGCGCAGGTTTTTGCCGAAGAAAACGCGCTGGACAAGCTCGAGGCCTTTGCGTCATTGAACGGCCCGAAACATTACCGGCTGCCGCCCAACGCCGAGTCCATCACGCTGGAAAAGACGGTCTGGACTGCGCCGGAAGAAGTGAAGGTCAACGGACCGGAGGAACGGGCTCTCATCCATCGCGGCGGAGAGCAAATTCAATGGAAAGTCGTCGC
Organism: Alphaproteobacteria bacterium; assembly: GCA_947473475.1. Lineage (GTDB taxonomy): Bacteria > Pseudomonadota > Alphaproteobacteria > Micropepsales > Micropepsaceae > CAIYRG01. The sequence goes on along the minus strand of CANJBZ010000017.1, from coordinate 38,625 downwards.
CTAATTTCCTCCCCCGTTGTTACGGGGGAGGGGGACCGCGAAGCGGTGGAGGGGGCGGGCTCTCTCCGGTATTGAAAGCAGGAACAGATGATCGCATCGCCCAGTTTTGCCGATAAGAAAACCATCGCGGAATTGACCGCCAAAATGCTGCTCGAAGTGGAAGCGGTGCGCTTCTATTCCGAGAAGCCGTTTATCTTTACGTCTGGCCTCGCCAGCCCGGTTTACACCGATTGCCGCCGGCTGATTTCGTTCCCGCGCGTACGTTCGGCTCTCATCGATTTCGGGGCGTCGACTCTTGCCCGCGATGTCGGCTTCGAAGCATTTGACACGGTGGCCGGTGGTGAAACCGCTGGCATCCCGTTCGCTGCGTGGATGGCCGACAAGCTCACTTTGCCGATGCAATATGTGCGCAAGCAGTCCAAAGGTTTCGGCCGCAACGCGCAGATCGAAGGCGAAGTGAAGGATGGTCAGCGCGTGCTGCTGGTCGAAGACATGACCACCGACGGCGGCAGCAAGGTGAATTTCATCAACGCGCTGCGCACTGCGGGCGTGAAATGCGACCATACGTTCGTGTTCTTCTTCTATGACATCTTCCCCGAAGGGTTGAAAACGCTGACCGACATGGGCGTCACGCACCATGCGCTCGCCACCTGGTGGGATGTGCTTGCGGTTGCGAAGAAGAGCGAGAAATTTTCGCCGGATAAATTGGCCGAGGTGGAAGCCTTCATGCACGATCCGCGCGGCTGGTCGAAAGCCCACGGCGGAACCGCCGGCTTCGGCGCTTAAAAAGATTTCCTCCCCCGCGTAGCGGGGGAGGGGGACCGCGGGTGGCCGGGTCGAGCCCGGCCATGGACGGTTGAGGGGGCGCGTTCAAGCGCGAGCCCGAGAAGACTGGGGAGCAGAATGAAAGAATACGATGTCATCGTTGTCGGCGGCGGAAACGCGGCCTATTGCGCGGGACTAGCGGCGCAGGAGGCGGGCGCTTCCGTGTTCATGCTGGAAGCGGCGCCCGAAGATGAATCCGGCGGCAATTCGCGCTTCACGGCCGGCGCGATGCGCGTCGTCTATGACGGCGTCGATGACATCAAGAAGTTGGTGCCCGACCTCTCGCAGGCGGAAATCGATACCACCGACTTCGGCACTTACACGCAGGACCAGTTCTTCGACGATATGGCGCGGGTGACGCAATTCCGCACCGATCCGGCGCTGTGCGAATTGCTGGTGACGCGCAGCCTTCCGACGTTGATCTGGATGCGTGAAAAAGGCATCCGCTTCGTGCCGATTTACGGACGGCAGGCGTTCAAGATCGACGGCAAGTTCAAGTTCTGGGGCGGATTGACGCTGGAAACCGTCGGCGGAGGCCCCGGCCTTGTCGACATGCTCACCGCGTCGGGCAAGAAGAACGGCATCGAAATCCGCTACAACACGCGGGCGACCGATCTGGTTTATGACGGTGTGCGGGTCTCTGGCGTGCGCTTCAAATGCGGCAACGAAACCGGCGAATTGAAGGCGCGCGCGGTTGTGCTGGCCTGCGGCGGCTTCGAGGCCAATGCCGAAATGCGTACACGTTATCTAGGCCCCGGCTGGGACTTGGCCAAAGTTCGCGGCAGCCGCTTCAACAACGGCGCGGGCATTAAGATGGCGCTCGACATCGGCGCCAGCCCGTACGGCAACTGGTCCGGCTGTCACGCCGTGCAGTGGGAAATGAACGCGCCCGAATTTGGCGATCTCGCCGTGGGCGATCAATTCCAGAAGCACTCCTATCCGTTTGCCGTTCTGGTGAACGCGACGGGCAAGCGTTTCGTCGATGAAGGCGCCGACTTCCGCAACTATACCTACGCGAAATATGGCCGCGTGGTGCTGGAGCAGCCCGGTCAATTCGCATGGCAGATTTGGGACAAGAAGACCAAGCATCTGCAGCGCGACGAGTACAATATCCGCCAATGCACCAAGGTCACCGCGAACACGATCGAGGAGTTGGCCACGAAGCTCGACGGCGTGAACGCGGAAGCCTTCGTTAGGACGGTTGCGGAATACAATGCCGCCGTGCGTCAGGACATTCCGTTCAACCCGAACGTCAAGGACGGCCGTCACACCGAAGGGCTGACGGTTCCAAAGTCGAATTGGGCGAACACGCTCGATACGCCGCCGTTCGAAGGTTACGCGGTCACCTGCGGCGTGACGTTCACCTTTGGCGGTTTGCGCATCACCGAAGAGGGGCAAGTGGTCAGTCTCGACTATCAGCCCATCGAAGGATTGTATGCGGCAGGCGAACTCGTCGGCGGTATTTTCTATTTCAACTATCCGGGCGGCACGGGCCTCACCTCCGGTTCGGTGTTTGGCAAAATCGCGGGAACGGCGGCCGGCAAAGCGGCAAGAGGCTAAATGGTGCTGCCGCTCAATCAGCTTTCGGCCAGTGAGATTGCCTGCGGCGTAGCGAGCGGGCGTTTCACTGCGGAAGCTGTGACGCGGGCCTGTTTGGATCGCGTCGAAGAGCGCGACACGCAGGTTAGGGCATGGGCGTTTATCGATCCCGAACTTGCGCTGAAGCAGGCGCGCGCGGTCGATCAGGCCGCGAATAAAGGTGTGCTTGCGGGCGTTCCGCTCGGCATCAAGGATATTATCGACACCTTCGAGATGCCGACCGATATGGGTTCGCCCATCTATCGGAACAACCGCACCTTTGCGGATGCATCGTCCGTTGCGCTGGCGCGGCGAGCGGGTGCGGTCATTCTGGGAAAAACGATTACCTGCGAATTCGCCGGGCTGACGCCGAACGTCACGCGCAATCCGCATAATCTCGAACACACGCCGGGCGGCTCCTCAAGCGGTTCGGCGGCGGCGGTTGCCGATTTCATGTGTACGGTTGCTTACGGCACGCAGACCGGCGGTTCGGTGCTGCGGCCGGCCTCGTTCAACGGGGCGGTCGGTTATAAGCCGACGTATAATCTCATTCCGCGCGGCGGCATGAAGTTTGCGGCGGAATCGCGGGACACCATCGGTTTGATCGGCCGCAGCGTCGACGATGTCGATCTGGTCGGTAGCGTGCTGATTGCGCGCCCCCTAGCGCCGCGCCGTGACGGCGCACCGAAAATCGGATTGTGCCGCACGTATCTTTGGGACACTGCGCTGCCGGAATCCAAGCACGCGGTCGAAGATGCCGCCCGCCGCTTTGCTGCTGCCGGCGCGGAGATTGTGGACGTCGCTCTGCCGGATAGTTTCAGCGCGTTGCAGGAAGCGCGCACGGTCGTGAACCCCGTCGAACGCGCCAAAGCACTGGCGCATGAATGGAACACCCATCGCGCGCTGATCAGTGCCGGTTTGACGCGGCAGGTCGAGGAAGGCCTTTCTATTCCCCACGACCGGTACATTGCGTCGCTCAAGCGCATCAAGCAGTGTCGCGATCAGGTGCCGGATGTGTTCGGCGATTGCGATATTCTTCTCGCGCCGGCCGTGACAGGCGAGGCGCCGAAGGGGCTGGACTATACGGGCGACACGCGTTTTCAGGAATTCTGGACCGCGCTGCACACGCCGACGATCACCTTGCCGGGGTACAAAGGTCCAAACGGCCTGCCCATCGGCATTCAGCTTGCCGGCCGTCTGTATGAAGACGAATTGCTTCTAAGTTGCGCGCGCTGGTGCGCCGAGCGGCTGGCCTAGGACAAAGACATGGAAATCAACAACAGCTTCGAAGTGCCTTTGCCGCCGCCGGACGCGTGGAAAGTTCTGATGGACATTCCGCGCATCGCGCCTTGCATGCCCGGTGCGGAACTGACCGGCGTCGTGGACAAGGACACCTATGCCGGAAAGGTGTCCGTGAAGCTTGGCCCCGTTGCGCTGACGTTTGGCGGACAAGTGAAATTCACCGAGATCGACGAAGCCGCTCACAAGGCGCGCGCGAAGGCGCAGGGCAAAGACGCAAAAGGGCGCGGCGGCGCGAATGCGACAGTCGATTTTCATCTGGAACCGACGGCCGCCGGTTCGCGCGTTCTGGTTAAGACGGACCTCACACTCTCTGGCGCGGTGGCGCAGTATGGCCGCGCGTCTGGATTGATACAGGACGTCGCGCAACAGCTTATCGGCCAGTTTGCCGACACCCTGAAAGCACAGCTTGCCGCGCAAGCCGCTGCCGCCGAGCCGCGTCCGGGCGCGGAGCAAGCCACGGCTGCCCCCGTTCCGCCGCCGGCGCCGAAAGCGCAATCGCTGTCCGGCTTCACGCTGATCTGGATGGTGATGAAGAGCTTCTTCCGCAGTCTGTTTGGCGGGAAATGATGGCGGGCCGCTCCTCTTCCAATCACCTCCCCCTTGCGGGGAGGTCGGCTTGCGAAGCGCGCACGCGCGCGAAGCAGGCCGGGTGGGGGTATCGCGTTGGACACACTCCCCCCACCCGAAATTGCTCGCTGCGCTCCCAATTTCGACCTCCCCGCGTTGGGGGAGGTGATGACCGGAGTAAGGGCGCGCATCGTGGATAAGATCGCGCTGAACGCCCTCTACACGCTGCCGCCGGAAACGGCGCATCATGCGGTGCTGTTTGCGCTTGAACATGGGTTGGTCGGACAGCGCGCGGCGCCCGACGATCCGGTGCTGAAGACGCGCGTCTGGGGCCTCGATTTTACGAATCCGATTGGACTTGCCGCCGGCTTCGACAAGGATGCCCGCGCGGTCGATGCCATTCTCGCGCTGGGATTTGGCTTTGTGGAAGCGGGCACGGTTACGCCGAAACCGCAGCCGGGCAATCCGAAGCCGCGCCTTTTCCGGCTCGATGAGGATCAAGGCGTCATCAACCGGCTGGGATTCAACAGCGGTGGCGTTGACGCGTTCGCCAAGCGCATGGCTGCCCGCTACCATCGCCGTCGCGCGCCCGGCATTGTCGGCGCCAATGTCGGCAAGAATAAAGAGACCGTCGACGGCGCGGCCGATTATGTGATCGGCATCGAGACGGTGGCGAAGCTGGCGGATTATCTAGTCTGCAATATTTCTTCGCCCAATACGCCTGGCCTGCGCGCCATGCAGGCGCGCGCGCCGATTGAGGACCTTTTGAAGCGCGTACTGGCGGCCCGCGACAAGGCGGTGGCCGGTGGCAGGAAGCCGCCGCTGCTGGCCAAGGTCGGACCGGACCTTTCGCCCGAGCAGCTTTCCGATATTGCGGAAGTCGCACTCGCAACGGGCGTGGATGGTCTTATCATCGGCAACACCACCATCGAGCGGCCGGTATCGCTGAAAAGCCCGGAGAAAAGCGAAGCGGGTGGGTTATCCGGTGCGCCGTTGCTGAAGCAGGCCACGGCCTGCCTGTCGGAGATTTACCGCTTGACGAAGGGGCGTATTCCCCTCATCGGCTGTGGCGGAGTAGCGTCGGGCGCCGATGCCTACGCCAAGATCAAGGCGGGGGCCTCGCTGGTCCAGGTGTATTCGGCGATGGTCTTTCACGGCCCAGGGCTCGCCAACCGCATTAAGACGGAGCTTGCGGCGTGCCTGAAGGCCGATGGTTATGCATCGGTCGCCGATGCGGTGGGCCGTGACCACCATTAAGGTGCGCGGCCGAGGGAGGATGTGTTGACGACGCAGGATCTGAGAAGCTGGATTGCCAAGATGGATGCTGCTGGCGAAGTCCAGCACATCTCCGGCGCGGGACGCGAGGAAGAGATCGGCGGCATCGTCGACTTTTATCAGCGCAAGGCCGGCAATCAGGCGGTGTTGTTCGACGACATTCCCGGCTATCCCAAGGGCCATCGGGTCGTCGCCAATATCCTTACCTCCATCAAGCGCATTCATCTGACGCTCGGGCATTCGGCCGATGCCAGCGCCATCGACCTCGTCCATTTCTGGCGCAAGCACATGAAGGACGCCAAGGCCATTCCGCCTCAGTTGGTGAAAACCGGCGCGCTGCTGGAGAATGTGTCCGAAGGCAAGGACGTCGACATTTTCAAAATCCCCGTGCCGAAATGGCATGAACTGGATGGCGGTTACTACATCGGCACCGGCGACATGGTGGTGATGAAGCACCGCGACACGGGCTGGATCAATTATGGCGCCTATCGCGTGCAGGCGCATGAACCGGGCGTCGCCTCGATCATGTGCTCCAAGGGCAAGCATGGCGATATCATCATGCGCAGCTATCATGACAAGGGCGAGCCATGCCCCATCGCGGTGGTGTGCGGCATGCATCCCAGCCTGTTCATGATCGCCGGGCTCGAAATTCCTTACGGCAAAAACGAATATGACGCGGCGGGCGGGTTGATCGGCGAGCCGGTGGAAGTCATTCACGGGCCGAAGACGGGCCTGCCCATTCCGGCGCATGCGGAAATCGCCTTTGAAGGCTTCGTTTATCCCAACGACCTGATCTTGGAAGGTCCGTTGGGCGAGTGGACCGGCTACTACGCCGGGGGTCTCAAGAAAGAGCCTGCCATCCGCATCGAAACCTTCATGCACCGCAACAATCCCATCCTGATGGGCGCCATTCCCGGCGTGCCGCCGGACGATGATTCCTTCTATCGGGGAACGTATCGTTCGGGCGCGGTGTGGAATCAGCTCGAAGCGGCGGGCATCCCGGAAGTGAAGGGCGTGTGGGCGCATGAGGCTGGCGGCAGCCGCCTGTGGCTGACGGTGGCGATTAAGCAGCTTTATGCCGGCCATTCGAAGCAGGCGGGGCTGATTGCCTCGCAGTGCCATGCGGGGGCTTATGCCAACCGCTTTGTGGTGGTGGTGGACGACGACATCGACCCCGCAGACATGGACAAGGTTCTGTGGGCCATGTGTACCCGCTTCGACCCGCGCGAGGACCTGGAGGTCCTCAAGGGCTGCTGGAGCACGGTGCTCGACCCGATGGTCTATAGCGAAAACGACCGCCGCAACGCCCGCGTCGTGATCGATGCCTGCAAACCGTGGCACCGCCGCGACACGTTCCCGCAGGTGGTACGCAATTCCAAAGATTTGGATGAGAGAATCCGCGCGAAATTCGCTAAGTTCCTGCCGCGCACGTAACCAGGACGACAGGCATGAAACCGCCTCCGTTTCGTTATCACGATCCCAGAACAGTCGATGAAGCCATCGGGCTGCTGAGCACGCTCGACAACGCCAAGGTGCTGGCCGGCGGGCAATCGCTGATGCCGATGCTGAATATGCGGTATGTGCTGCCCGACGATGTGATCGACATCAACAAGATTGCTGCTCTCTGCTACATCCGCGAGACGGATGGGGTGATCGAGTTCGGCGCGATGACGCGGCAGCGCGATATCGAATTCTCCGATGTGGTGAAGGCGCGCTTTCCGATCATCCACGAAGCCATCCTGAATGTCGGCCATCGCCAGACGCGCAATCGCGGCACGATCGGCGGCTCGCTGTGCCATCTCGATCCCTCGGCGGAGCTTGTCACCATGGCGGCCGCGCATGATGCGGTGGTGACGGTGGCGGGGCCGAACGGCACGCGGGAAATTCCGTTCGCGCAATTCCCCGTCACCTTTATGACGACGGCGATTGAGGCGAACGAACTGGTGACCGGCGTGCGCTTCCCGCGCTGGCCGGCCGGACACGGTTACGGGTTTGTCGAATTCGCGCGGCGGCACGGCGATTTCGCAATTGCCTCGGCGGCGGCGCTGCTGGAGACGGACTCCAACGGCAAAATCACGCGGGCCTCGGTGACACTCGGCGGCGTCTCAGTGACGCCGGTGCGCGTTCGCGCGGTGGAGCAGGCGTTGATCGGGCAAAAGGGCTCGGAAGACTTCTTCCGTGAGGTTTGTGAGGAATGCCGCAAGGTGGCTGCCATCGACGACGTGCACGCCCCGGCTAACTACCGGCAGCATTTGGCGACGGTGATGTCGCGCCGCGCGCTGGTCGCGGCACTCGGACGTGTGGGGAAAGCATGAGCGAGACGCGGAAAATCGCCGTCACCATCAACGGCAAAAGATACGAAGAAGAAGTCGAGGTCCGCTGGACGCTGGCCGATTTCATGCGCCAGCAGCTTGGGCTGACCGGAACGCATCTGGGCTGCGAACACGGCGTGTGCGGCGCATGCACGATACTGTTCGATGGCTATTCGGCCCGCTCGTGCCTGATGCTGGCGGTGCAAGCCGACGGCCATGAAATTCTGACGGTGGAAGGGATTGCCCCGTCGGAAGAGCAGATGCACCCGCTGCAGGAAGCCTTCCGCGACAATCACGGCCTGCAATGCGGCTTCTGCACGCCGGGCATGCTGACGACGCTGCTGGAATTCCTGCGCGACAATCCCGATCCGACGGAACAGGAAGTCCGCATCGCCATTTCCGGCAATCTCTGCCGCTGCACGGGCTACCAGGGCATCGTCGCGGCGGCGCTCGATGCGGCGCAGCGTTTGAAGGCGGCCAAGGAAGCTTCGTGAGCCTGCGAACCTTCGGCAATCGCGTTGGGCGGATCGAAGACCCCGCATTGCTGACGGGCAAAGGCCGGTTCATCGACGACATTAAATGGCCGGAGCTGGCGCATGCAGCCTTCGTGCGCAGCCCGTTCGGCCACGCCGCGATCACGGCAATCGACACAAGCGCCGCGCTGGAAGTGCCCGGCGTGTTCGCGGTTTACACGGCAGCGGACTTCGCGCCGCTGCTGAAGATCGACCGGCTGATCGTCGGTCTGCCGAGCCCCGCCTATCGCCAGGACGTCAATCGCCCGGTGCTCGCCAAGGATGAAGTCGTCCATGTCGGCGAGCCGGTTGCGATTGTCATCGCCAAGAACCGCTACATCGCCGAAGACGCGGCGGCGTTGGTCAATGTCGATTACGAGATACTGCCGGCCATTGGCGATGCGCGCGCGGCATTGGAGAAGGCGTCGCCTACGGTGCATCGCGGCGCGCCGCACAATCTTTTGGCCGAATTCGATGTCGCCTATGGCGATGTCGCGCGCGCCTTTGCCGGTGCGCCGCATGTGTTTCGCGAAACGCTGTGGCAGCATCGCGGTGGTGGCCATTCGCTGGAATGCCGCGGTGCTGTTGCGCGTTACGATGCCAATGAGGAACGGCTGACGCTGTTCAGCTCGACGCAGACGCCGCATACGGCGATGCGCCTGCTGTGCGACATGCTGGGTTGGGACGAACATCGCGTGCGCGTGATTACGCCCGATGTCGGCGGCGGTTTCGGACCGAAGCTGATTTTCTATCCGGAAGATGTGGCGGTGCCGCTGGCGGCGATATTGCTGCAACGTCCCGTCAAATGGGTGGAAGACCGGCGCGAACATTTCGTCGCCACCACGCAGGAACGCGACCAATTCTGGGATGTGGAAATCGCGGTGGACAGTGAGGCGCGCATTCTGGGCGTGCGTGGAACGCTGATCCACGAGCACGGCGCTTACACCGCGCGCGGCGTCAATCTTCCCTATGAATCGGCGCAGACGGTGACGCTGGCCTACGAGGTGCCGGCCTATCATCTGGGCGTGAAGCTGGCGTTGACCAATAAGGTGCCGGTGACGCCGGTGCGCGGTGCGGGGCAGCCGCAGGGCGCGTTCGCCATGGAGCGATTGCTCGACCGGGTGGCGCGCGAATTGAGGATCGACCGCGCCGAAGTACGGCGGCGCAATCTGGTTGCTGCCGAAAAGATGCCCTACGCCAAGCCGCTGAAAAGTCGCGGCGGCATGCAGGTGGTGCTGGATTCCGGCAATTACCCCGAAATGCAGCGCATGGTGCTGGACGCGGTTGGCTGGGACGATTTCCGGGCGCGCCAACTCGCGGCGCGGGCGAGTGGCCGTTACATCGGTCTGGGTCTAGCGAACTTCGTCAAAGGCACGGGGCGTGGCCCGTTCGAGCCGGTCACGGTTCGTCTCGGTCCGTCGGGCAAAATTCACATCATGACCGGCGCCGCTGCGATGGGGCAAAGTACCAAGACCATGCTGGCCCAAATCGTCGCCGATCAGTTCGGCGGCGCGATGGACAACATCGTCGTCACAGCCGGTGACACCGCGGTGATTCCGATGGGCATGGGCGGCTTCAACAGCCGTCAGGCCGTGATGGCCGGTTCGTCGGCGCATCTGGCGGCGGTGAAGCTGCGTGAAAAGACAATCGCAATCGGCGCGAAGTTGCTGAACGTCTCAATTGACGAACTCGATATCGATGCAGGGTTTGTACACGTCAGAGCGCGTCCGAAGATCGCCGCATCATTGGGCGACATTGCGCGCTCCGTCGCCGGCATTCCTGGGCTTGCATTGCCAGGCGGGATCGCGCCGGGGCTCGAAACCAGTGAAGCCTTCGTGCGTGACGAAATGGCTTTCGCCAATGGCGCGGGCGCGGCGGAAGTGGAAGTCGACACTGAAACCGGCGAAGTGGTGATCCGCAAATTCGTCATCGCGCATGATTGCGGCCGCGTTATCAATCCCATGATCGTCGACGGCCAGATTATCGGCGCGGCGGCGCATGGCATCGGCAACGCGTTGTTCGAATGGATGGGATTCGACGCGGATTGTCAGCCGATCACCGCCACTCTTGCCGATTATATACTGATCACTTCGACCGAGACGCCGCACATCGAAGTGCTTCATATGGAATCGCCGTCGCCGCTCAATCCGTTGGGCGTGAAAGGCGTCGGCGAGTGCGGCGTGATGCCGTCGGCGCCTGCGATCATGTCGGCCATTGAAGATGCGCTCTCGCCATTTGGGGTGAAGATCACGCGCACGCCTATTATGCCGTCGGAAATCTTGGCCGCCATACATGCTGCAAGACGGGAGAAGCTGCGTGCCGATCCGCTTTGACGATATCGGCAACCGGCTGAAGGCGTTCCGGCTCGGGTCGGGGCTCTCGGCGGAAGACGTCGCCAAGCGCATCGGTATCTCGCGCACCGCGCTCTACCGTTTCGAAAAAGGCGAAGTCGTCAAAATCGAAACGCTGGAGAAACTCGCCGAGCTTTTGCAGGTGTCGCTGCCGACATTGCTGGGGGTGGGCGTGGAATATATCGCCTCTGCCGTCACCTATTTCGAGCGCATGCGGCAGATTGAAGAAACCGCCGAGCACATCATCGTGCTGGCGGGACCGCTGTCTTATCTGCTGGCGTCCGATGCCTTCAACGCCGTGCTGGGGCAGTTGCTGAAAGAGAGCATCCCGGAAAACGTCGACGATCACCCGCGCGCCGAAGGCGAAGTCGAAGAGATCATGGCGGTGCTGACTCAGCGCAAGGAAACCTATCGCCGCCGGCAGCCGGCCATCGTGAACCTGATCGCGGCGTCCGAAATTGCCCGCTTTCTCATCAACGGAATGGTGGGCCGGCTCGGCCTGCCGGACGATGTGCGCCGGGAGCGCCGGGCGCTGGCCCGTGCCGAAGTCGAACACTTCGCCCGCATTGTCGAACGCGAGCCCATCGGCGTGCAGATCGGGATTGTGCCGGAGACTCTGCCGCACACGGGATTCCAGATTTTCCGCCAGCCCGACCGTCAATTGCTGACTCTGTCGCCCTTCCGCCTGGGCGAGGAGCCGAATGTCCGTGTCGGCGTGGCGATGATCACCTCCGCGCCGGAAGCCTTAACGCTGCATCACCGTGCCGCCGAAGGCATGTGGGGCCGCGCGCTGAAGGGAAGTGCCGCTGCGGCCTATCTGCGCGAGCTCATTGCACGTCATCGTGAGTAGGGTGCGAGGCACAATAGTCTGTGCCATAGTTCCCACCCTCCCCTTGAGGGAGGGTCGAAATTGCGGAGCAATTTCGGGAGGGGATAGGTCGCAGCATGTCCCCTCCCCGAATGTGCTCGCGCGTAACCGCGCTCCGCGCATTCGACCCTCCCTCAAGGGGAGGGTGGGGTCATTAGGGGATTGCAAGACATGCATGTCGATGTCGACCGGCTGATCGATGAGCGGCCTATATCGGCGCTGCAGATTCGGGTTTTCATCCTTTGCGCGCTGGTTGCGGTGCTCGATGCGGTGGACAGCCAGTCGATCGGCGTTGCCGGGCCGCTGATCCGCGACGCCTTCCACATGTCGGCCGGCGCCTTTGCGCCGGTGTATTCCGCGGGGCTGTTTGGCGCCGCCATTGGCGCGCTGGCGTTCGGCCCGATCTCCGACCGCTTCGGCCGCCGTCCCATGCTGATCTTCACCACGGCGCTGTTCGGCGTGTTCACCTGCCTCACGGTCTTTGCCGATTCCTTTCCGGTGCTGGTGTTTTATCGCTTTGTTGCCGGTCTTGGCCTCGGCGGGGCTACGCCCTGTTTCATCACCATGGCCGCCGAATATGCGCCGCAGAAACACCGCGCCATGCTGGTGAGCTTGCTCTGGGCCGGGTACCCGCTGGGCAATGCGGTCGGCGGCTTTATGACGGCGTATCTCATCAAGAATTACGAATGGCCGATGGTGTTCTACGCCGGGGGCGTGCCGACGCTGATTTTGGCCGTGCTGCTGTTCTTCGGGATGCCGGAATCGGTGCGGTTTTTGGCGGCGCGCGGGGCGAAGGACAGGTCCGCACGGCTGGCGCGCAAGCTCGATCCGGCGTTGCCGGCCAATGTGGACGTGACCGCACGCCAGAAAGCATCACAGAAGCGAGTTTCTTTGCGGGAGTTGTTCACCGACGGCCGAGCCGCCGGCACGATCTTGCTCGGCCTGATGCTGTATTTCGGGTTCTGGACCACAACCGTGATCGTGCTCCAGATTCCGACCCTGTTCCGGGAAGCGGGCGTGCCGCTGGCGACGTCGGCTTTTCTCGTGGCGGTTTACAGCCTGGTGGCCACGTTCGGGATGGCGATTGCCGGGGCTTTGTTGAAACGCGTCGGGCCGGTGTGGGCGCTGGTGCCCACCTTTGTCGGGGGCGGCGTCTTGCTGGCGACGCTGGGCGCGCTCGCGGGAACGCCGCTGTTGGCGGGCACCGTGATGATGGGGCTGGGGCTTACCGTTTCCGTGGCGTCCTCCGCGGTGATTGCACTGGCGGCCACGTCGTACCCCACGGTCATGCGGTCGGCGGGCGCCGGTTGGACCCTTGCCATGGGCCGGTTCGGCCAGGTGTGCAGTCCGCTGGTCATCGGCGCGCTCCTGACCATGAACATGTCGCCGGGGCGGATCCTTACCATCATGGCGCTGGCCCCGGTGCTGGGCGGGGTCTGCGCGCTGTTGAAAGCCATGCTGTCCCGCGAGCAGGCGGGAGCCTTAACCGACGCACCGGGCGCCGCAGAAAAAACCGCGTGAAGACGTGGCCTTCTACAGATCGGCCGATGTAATATGAGAAACCATCCTATTCCCTAAGGACGAGACCCTTCCATGGCGACGACCAAAACGCTGCGCGTGAACGGAAAGGCGGTCACCGCGACCGTCGACGATCCCGCGACGCCGCTCCTTTATGTGCTGCGCAACGATGCCGGGCTGCACGGCCCCCGCTTCGGCTGTGGCCTCGGTCAATGCGGATCTTGCACGGTACACATCAATGGCGAGCCGGTGCGGTCTTGCACGCGGCCGCTGTCGTCGGTGGGTGCGCGCGATGAGATCGTGACGCTGGAAGGATTGGGCACCAAGGAAAAGCCGCACAAGCTGCAAACCGCCTTCATCGAAGAACAGGCGGTGCAATGTGGCTACTGCATCAATGGCATGATCATGCAGGCCGCCGCGTTCCTGAAGAAAAACCCCAAGCCCAGCGTGCCGGAAATCAAAACCGCGATGCAGAACAATCTTTGCCGCTGCGGCACGCATATGCGCATTGTGCGCGCCATCAAACGCGCCAGCGAAGCGTGAGGGAGGCCAAGATGAACGCGATGTTCGAAAAGACATTCCCCCGCCGCGATTTCCTGAAGGGCGCCGGTGCGCTGGTTGTCGGCTTTACCCTGGCGAACAGCATGCGCGCGAGCGACGCAGCCGCCATGGAAATCGGCCCCTACGGCCCGCCGGTGGATCAGGTCGATTCCTGGCTGGCCATTGGCGAAGACGGCCGGGCAACATTGTTCACGGGTTGCTGCGAATTGGGCACCGGCAGTTCGACGGGCCTGATGCAGATCATGGCCGAAGAGCTGGATGTGGCGTTCGATCGTGTCAGGCTTGTCGGCCCGGATACAAGCCGTACGCCCGATCAGTTCGTATCGTCCGGCAGCCGCACCATCTCGGCGCATTCGCGCCCCATTCGCCAGGCGGCGGCGGAAGCCCGCGCTGCGCTGGTGGAGCTTGCCGCGAAGCGGCTGGGTGTCCCCGCGGAGCAATTGGCGACGGCCAATGGGGTCGTCAGTGTAAAGAGCGATCCGGCGAAGAAAGTCACTTACGCCGAATTGGTCGGCGGCAAGCAGTTCAGCGTCAAGGTCACCGGCAAGGTGAAACCGAAAGCAACGAACGAATACAAAATCGTCGGCAAGTCTGTTCGCCGCGTGGATATTCCGGAAAAGGTCTTCGGCACCTTCACTTACATGCAGGACGTGAAGGTCGAAGGCATGTTGCACGGCCGCATCGTGCGTCCGCCGGCGCATGGCGCTTCGGTCGTGTCGATCGACGAAAGTTCGGTCGCGCATATTCCCGGTCTGGTGAAGGTGGTGCGCGAGCACGATCTGATCGGCGTGGTGTGCAAACGCGAGGAGCAGGCGATTGCCGCCGCGCAGGCCCTGAAAATCACATGGTCCAATTGGGCCGATCTGCCGGACATGAAGGACTTGCACAGCACCCTGCACAATCTGCCGGAATATGCGGAAGGTTACCCGAAAGACGCACCGGGCGGCGTGCTGACCAAAAGCGGCGACGTCGAAGCTGGCCTCACCACCGCGGCGAAGGTTGTGCGCGCCACCTATCTTTCGCCATTCAATCACCATGGCTCTATCGGCCCGTCCTGCGCGGTCGCCGATGTGCGCGCCGACGGCACGACGTTGTATTGCGGGACGCAGACGCCCTATGGCACACGCGAAGCGGTGGCCAAATTCATGGGGTTGCCGAACGAACGCGTGCGCCTGATCTATACGGAAGCATCGGGCTGCTACGGCCAGAACGGCGCGGACGATGTCACCATCGATGCGATCGTGCTGTCGCGCGCGGTGGGCAAGCCGGTGCGCGTGCAATGGTCGCGCGCCGACGAGAATGGGTGGGAGGCTTACAAGGCCGCGCGCATCAGCGAATGCGTCGGCGGTCTGGATCAGAACGGCAAAATCGTTTCATGGCAGGCGCGGACGTTCGGATTGTCCGGCTATTCGCGTCCCGAATATCACGAGCCCAAACATGGCGGCGAACCGGGAAGCCTGGTGACGGCGCAACTCGCGGGCTGGGACAAGCCGGGCTTGGAAGAAGGGTTTTCGGGCGCCGCCGGCAATTTCGAGCCGGTCTATGAGGACATGCCCAACAAGCGCGTGGTGTTCACCTATCTTGGACCCACCTCGCATCGGCAGGGTCCGTTGCGCATTCGTGTCGGCTCCATGCGGGGTGTCGGTTCGCCGGACAACATCTTTGTCGCCGAATGTTTCATGGACGAACTGGCGGCGGCCGCCGGCATGGACCCGATTGAATTCCGCCTGAAGCATCAGCCGCGTCCGCGCGGGGTTGCTGTGCTGAAAGCGGCCGCGCAGCTGGCGAAATGGGAAACGCGGCCCTCGCACTCCAAGCCGTCGAGCGGCGACATCGCTTATGGCCGTGGCGTTGCGATGCTGGGTTCAAACACCGACACCAATGTCGCCGGCATTTTCGAAGTCGCCGTGAATAAGAAGACGGGTGTGGTTCAGGTGCAGCGCGCGGTCATCGCACAGGATTGCGGCCTTGTCGTGAACCCCGATGCCGTGAAAAACCAGATCGAGGGCGGCATCATCCAAAGCATCAGCCGGGCGCTGAAGGAGGAAGTCACCTTCGACCGCTCGCGTGTAACAAGCCTGGATTGGTCGACCTATCCGATCATCACCTTCAACGAAATTCCCGATGCCATCGATATCGTGCTGGTGGACCGCTCCGATCTGCCGCCGATGCGCGTGGGCGAACCGGCAAGCGAGTCGGTCTGGCCGGGCGTTGCAAACGCGGTCTACGACGCCATCGGCGTGCGCTTGCGGCAATTGCCGCTGACGCCCGCGCGCGTTCTCGCCGGTTTGGCGGGCAACGCATAGCAACGGCACGGAAAGCGGCCCTTAACTGCCGGGCGCCACGGAAAGCCGGCCGCTGCGCTGTCTGTGGACGTAATAGACGACGCTGCCGATGATCATCGCGATGAGGATCAGCGAGATCGGGCGCAGGAAGAAGCCGTAGCCCCAGATCGCCAGCGCCTTGATCAGCGAGTCCTCGGCAACTTTGCCGAGGATCACGCCGATGACAAACGGTGCGCGCGGCCAATCATGCCGCTTCAGCAAATACCCTAAGCTGCCCAAGATGATGATGAGAATCAAATTTTCCCACGCGTTCGCGCCGAGATAGCTGCCGAGAATGGCGAACAGCAGAACGACCGGGATCATGTAGCTGGTTTTGACGTAAGCCAGCCGTCCGATCCAAGGCGCCAGCGACAACAGGATGGCGACGCAGATCACATTGGCGACGACGAGCGACCAGATCAGCGACCACACAATGTCGGCGTGCTGGGTAAGCATCGCGGAGCCCGGTTGCAGTCCGAGCATCAGGAAGGCGCCGAGCATGATCGCCATGCCCGACGATCCAGGCACGCCAAAGAACAGCGTCGGCAACAGCGAACCACCCTCCTTGGCGCAGGTACCGGTTTCGGCGCCGATCACGCCTTCCACCGCGCCTTTGCCGAAGCGCTCGGGATGCTTCGAGGATTGAACGGTGTGGCCGTAAGCAAGCCACGACGCGGCGTCGCCGCCGAGGCCGGGAATGATCCCGATGGCCGCGACCAGAAGGGACACGCGCAGCACCAGCCAGCGGTGTCTGACGACGTCCATCAGCCCCTGCCCAATCTGGCTGTAGCGGATTTTCTGCGGCGCCAGAACATCCGCCGCGTAGGTTTGACCTTTAACGCCGAGCGAAATCATCTCGGGGATCGCGAACATCGCGAGGATGGCGGTGATGACATCGACCCCATCCCACAGGAAAAGATGACCGCCGGTGTAGCGCTCCGAACCCGTGGAGGGATCAAGGCCCACGAAAGAAACCATCAGCCCGAAACAGCCGACAATGAGGCCCTTAACGACACTCTTGCCGCTGAGCGTGGCGATGAAGGTGATGCCCAGAATGGCGAGCAGAAAGAACTCCGCCGGACTGAACGCCAGAATCACCGGCTCCAGTATTTCCAGCGAAGCCCCCAAAAACAGCGCGCCAAAAATGCTTCCCGCCAGCGAGGCGCCGAAGCTCGCCCCCAGCGCACGTCCCGGCTCGCCGTTCTTGGTCATGGCGTAACCATCGAGCACGGTTGCCGCTGTCGCACCTTCACCGGGTACGCCGATGAGGATGCTGGTCACCGCGCCGGCTGTGTGCACCACCGCATGCATGGACAGCAGAAAGACGGCGCCCGCGAGCGGGTCCATGCCGTAGACGAAGGGGATAAGCAGCACGAGCCCGAGCTTGCCGCCAACGCCCGGCGCTATGCCCATGAAAATGCCGACAATAACCCCCACCAGCATTAACCCCAGCAAATAGGGCGTCGTCAGCAGGCCAACCAATGTCGATGCGGCGAGGGCAAAATCCATAAATGTGTGCTCTGAAAAGGGCGTGAACCGGAAGGTTACCGAGCCGTAATCCAGAGCAGTCGCAAGCGTCGAGCAATCCCCGGCGCGAACACGTGTTTGTTAGAAGGAACAATTGTCCGTGTGGCAAAAAGAGAAGCCCCTCTGCGCTCGTATGAGGGCACAATGACAAATATTGCGAGATCCGTGGATCGGACGCGGCCGGTCACCCGGTGCGCTGGAGCCGTAATGCGGTTCTTAAATCTCTTGGGAAGTTCGTGTGGCGGCCTCGGCTTGCGCTCAGCGGCCTTGCCATGCAGGCGGACGTTTGGCGAGGAATGCCGCGACACCCTCCTTGAAGTCGGCGCTGCCGTAAGCGGCACGGACCAAATCGCTGCCGTCGGGAATATTGGCGGTGCGGATGCGGCGCACGGCTTCCTTGGCGCAGCGCATGGTGATGGGCGCATGCGACAGCAGGCGTTTGCACATCTCGGAAAGTTTTGCATCGAGATCGGCGGCCTCGGTGAGGACATCGACAAAGCCGCAAGCTTGAGCTTCTTCGGCGCCGATCATTTCGGCGAGCATCAGCATGCGCTTGGTACGCCCGGCGCCAAAGCCCGCCACCAGCCGCGCGACGTTGCCGACGGAGAGGCAATTTCCGAGGGTGCGTGCAATGGGAACGCCGAACCGCGCGCCGGTTGCCGCAATGCGAAAGTCGCAAGCCGCTGCGATGGCAAGACCGCCGCCGACGCAGAACCCTTCGACCACAGCGATGATGGGCTTCTGCACGTGCTCGATTTGCCCGATAGCCGCCTCGATGCGCTTTTCGTAGTCGATGCCGTCTTCGCCGCCGGTGAACGCGGTGAACTGCTGAATGTCGGTTCCCGCGACGAAAGCCCCGCCCGCGCCACGGAACACCGCAACGCGTACGGCATCATCCGACGCGATCTGCTCGCATGCCGCCCCAAGCGCGCTATACATCGCCCACGTCATGGCATTGCGCGCTTCCGGACGGTCGAACACGACGGTCGCGACGCCGCCCGCAACAGAATAATGAACGCTGCCTTCGCTCATGGCGCTGCTCCTTCGGCGCGAAGTTTCTCGCGCGTTGTTTCGTCGATACCGAGTTCCGCGAGGATTTCGTCGTTGTGTTCGCCGAGCAGAGGCGGGTGCCGCAGCACTTTCTGTTTCGTCTCGGAAAGTTTGACGGGGAAGCCGATGGATTTCACGCGACCTTCCACGGGGTGATCGAATTCCATCACAGCTTCACGCGCCTTTGCGTGATCGCTGGCGAGCGCTTGGGCGTAGTTCAGAATGGGACCTGCGGGGATTCCGACCCCGAGCAGAACTTCGATCCATTCCTCGGCTGTGCGTCCGGCGAAAATCTTCTCCAATTCCTCAATCAGCACGATCCGGTTCGCCAACCGCCCGGAAATCGTCGCGTACCGTTCATCCTTCGCCAAGTCGGGGCGGTGCAACGTGTCGCAGAGCGTCTGAAACAGCTTGTTGCTGTTGGCGCCCATGACGAAGAAGTCGTCCTTGGCTTTGACCGCCTGATAAGGCGCGCTGAAGCGATTTGCTGTCCCGAGCGGCGTCGGTACGCGACCCGTGCCCCAATATTCGGAAATGTCCCAAATGCTGAAGGCGATGGCCGCCTCGAACAGCGACGCATCGACATATTGCCCGCGCCCGGTCGTCTGGCGTCCGATGAAAGCGGACAATATTCCGTATACGGCGAATAATGCGCAGCCGATGTCGGAAACCGGCACGCCGGCTTTTGTCGGCGGCCCGTTCGGATGGCCGGTGATGCTCATGACGCCCGCCATCGCTTGCGCGATCAGATCGAAGCCCGGCCGCTGCGACCATGGCCCCGTCTGGCCGAAGCCGGAAATGCTGGCGTAGATAAGCTTAGGGTTGATCTTGGACAGCGTATCGTAATCGATGCCCAGCCGTTTGGTGACGCCGGGGCGGTAATTCTCGATCAGAATGTCCGAGGTCTCCACCAGCTTATAGAAAACCTCGCGCGCCGCCTTGCCCTTCAGGTTCAGCGCCAGACTGCGCTTGTTCCGGTTCAGGTTGAAGAAGCCGAGGCTGTCATTGCCTTTGAGCTTGAAACCCATGGCGCGGCGGGTCTGATCCCCGCCGTCCGGCGGTTCGATCTTGATCACATCGGCGCCCATGTCGCCCAGCAGCATGGAGCAGAACGGCCCCGCCATGACTTGGCTGACGTCCAGCACGCGCACGCCTTGCAACGGCAGCGGCGAAGGGGAAGCAGGAACTTCGGTCATCTCTGATCCTTGAATGCGAATGGCCGGCAAATTGGCACTCCGGCGCGAGAGGGAAAAGCGCAAAATCGCTGAGCCGGCGCGTTAGGCGTGCTGGCCGTGCAGTTTGGCGGCGGATTGGCGAAGTACGTCGCAGATTTGCAGCAGTGGGCGCGCCAAGGGGCTGGCTTTGCGCCAGACCATGCCGATGGTGCGAGAGGGTTGCGGATCGGCAAAACGCGACACGCACACCGACGCGGCGCGCGTTTCCAACGGCACCGCCATATCCGGGATCAGCGTTACGCCCAAGCCCGCGCCCACCATCTGAACCAGCGTCGACAACGAGTTCGCATCCAGCGCGTTGCGCGGGACCAATGCCCGCATGTTGCAGAAGGCAAGCGCCTGATCGCGGAAGCAGTGGCCTTCTTCCAACAGAAGCAGCTTCATCTCGCGCAGAGCTTGAGCGTCGGGCACGGGCGCGCGTTCCTCGCCCGCGGGCCGCACGAACACGAAATTCTCTCTGAACAGCGCCACCTCGGTCAGCGAGGTTTCGGACACCGGAAGCGCGACAATGGCCGCGTCCAGCCGCCCCTCTGACAGCTCCTGGATAAGCTTGGGGGTGATCGCCTCGCGGACGTTCATATCTACTTGGGGATAGGCCCGCGCTAGATCGCCGATGAATGCGGGCAACAGATACGGCGCAATGGTCGGAATCATGCCGATGCGAAACCGCCCGGAGAGCTGCTCGTGGGACGCCCGCGCCAACCCGCTCAACTCATCCACCGCCCGCAGAATGTCCCGCACGCTGGCGGCGGCTTCCTCGCCGAACTCGGTGAGGCGGACCTGACGCGCGCTGCGGTCGATCAGCGGCACGCCCAGCGTATCCTCCAACTCTTTGATCTGCATGGACAATGCTGGTTGCGTGACGGCGCAGGCGTCGGCGGCTCGCCCGAAATGGCCGTACCGGGTGAGGGCGTCGAAATAGCGAAGCTGGCGGAGGGTCAGTCTGTCCATCAGAATAACTTATGGAGAGAATAAAAAAAGTCAATTTTACCTTATGAAAAGCGGGGAGTACGGTCCCCCACAACGGATTTCTTGGAGGACTGAGCAATGGCTGAAGAAAAGAAGTGCCCCGTGATGCATGGCGCCGCGAGCCCCAGAGGCCGGGTGAATAAGGACTGGTGGCCGAACCAGCTCAACGTCGATGTGCTGCATAAGAACTCGCAGCTGTCCGACCCGATGGGCGAAGACTTCGACTACGCGGCCGAATTTAAAACCCTCGACCTGAACGCGGTGATCGCCGACCTGCGCGCCCTGATGACGGATTCCCAGGAATGGTGGCCGGCGGACTTTGGCCATTACGGCGGCCTGATGGTCCGCATGGCTTGGCACAGCGCAGGCACGTACCGCATCACCGATGGACGGGGCGGCGCAGGCGCGGGTCAGCAGCGGTTCGCGCCGTTGAATTCCTGGCCGGACAATACGAACCTGGACAAGGCGCGCCGCCTGTTGTGGCCGATCAAGCAGAAATATGGCCGCAAGATTTCCTGGGCCGACCTGATAATCCTGGCCGGCAATGTCGCGCTGGAATCGATGGGCTTCAAAACCTTCGGCTTCGCGGGCGGCCGCGCCGATGTGTGGGAGCCCGAAGAATTGTTCTGGGGTTCGGAAGGTTCGTGGCTGGGCGATGAACGCTACAGCGGCGAGCGGCAATTGTCCGAGCCCTTGGGCGCCGTGCAGATGGGGCTCATCTACGTCAACCCGGAAGGCCCAAACGGCAAGCCCGATCCAGTCGCCTCCGCGCACGACATTCGCGAGACGTTCAAGCGCATGGCGATGAACGACGAAGAAACGGTGGCGCTGATTGCCGGCGGCCACACCTTTGGCAAGACGCACGGCGCCGGCGATCCGTCCCTCATCGGGGCGGAGCCGGAAGCCGGCGCAATCGAAGATCAGGGCTTCGGCTGGAAGAGCAAATTTGGCCGTGGCTTCGGATCAGACACGATCACCGGCGGGCCGGAAGTCACCTGGTCGCAAACGCCGACGCAGTGGAGCAACCACTTCTTCGAGAACCTGTTCGGGTTTGAATGGGAGCTGACCAAGAGCCCGGCGGGTGCGCAGCAGTGGAGAGCCAAGAACGCACCGGCCAACATTCCCGATGCGCACGATCCTTCCAAGACGCACGTGCCGACGATGCTGACGACCGATTTGGCGCTGCGTTTCGATCCGGCTTACGAGAAAATCTCGCGCCGCTTCCTGGAGCACCCGGACCAATTCGCCGATGCGTTCGCACGCGCCTGGTTCAAGCTGACCCATCGCGATATGGGGCCAATCCATCGTTATCTCGGGCCGTTGGTGCCGAAGGAAACGCTGATCTGGCAGGATCCGATTCCGGCGGTCGATCATCCGTTGATCGACGATGTGGATGTTGCGGCGTTGAAGGCGAAGGTTTTGTCGTCCGGCCTTTCCGTGTCGCAGCTCGTGTCGACAGCATGGGCGTCGGCGTCCACCTTCCGTGGATCGGATAAGCGCGGCGGCGCCAATGGCGCACGCATTCGCTTGGCGCCGCAGAAAGATTGGGAAGTGAATCAGCCCGAGCAATTGCAGACGGTGTTGCAGAAGCTGGAAACGATTCAGAGCGAGTTCAACGCTTCTGCCGTCGGCGGCAAAAAAGTGTCGCTCGCCGATGTCATCGTCCTGGCGGGCAATGCCGGTGTCGAGAAAGCGGCGAAAGATGCCGGTGTCGATGTGACGGTGCCGTTCGCGCCGGGCCGCATGGACGCCTCGCAGGAACAGACCGATGTGGATGCCTTTGCGCCGCTCGAACCGCGCGCCGATGCGTTCCGCAATTACATCAGCAGCAGGCAGCAATACATGACGCCGGAAGGGGCGCTGATCGACCGGGCGCAATTGCTGCGGCTGACCGCGCCGGAAATGACGGTGCTCGTCGGCGGCTTGCGTGTGCTGGGCGCCAATTACGCCGGGTCCAACAACGGCGTGTTCACGGACAAGCCATCAACGCTGACCAACGACTTCTTCCTGAATCTGCTGGACATGCGGACCGAGTGGGAAGCCACGGAAACGCCGGGCGTCTATCGCGGACGTGACCGCCAGACCAAGGCACAGCGTTGGACCGGCACGCGCGTCGATCTGATCTTCGGCTCGCACTCGCAATTGCGCGCCGTTGCGGAAGTGTATGGCGCCGCGGATGCCAAGGAAAAGTTCGTGCACGACTTCGTGGCGGCGTGGACGAAAGTGATGAACGCGGATCGTTACGACCAGAACTGAGTTCTACAGACCCCCGCTCCGGCCTTCGTTGCGTATTTCGAAAGCCGGGGGCACCCGGGCGGCGGTTCATCCCTCCCTGAACCGCCGCCCTTATTCTTTGGTGTCGCCGGAATTCTCTACTTACGCGGCCCTGGCGCGAGGTTCTCTTCCGGCGTGCGCTTCTCCATTTGAAACACGGAATCGACGCTTGTGTAGTCCATGTATCCAAGCCGGGCGATGGGCCGAAGCTTCAGGATATCCAGACGCCCATCAGGGGTCAGCGCGTCATCGTCGATATGAACGGCCAGTATGTGGCCGATGACCAAGTGATGCTTCGCTGCCGGTTTGTTACCGGGAAGTTCGATGATTTGGTGTAGCCGGCATTCGAAATGCACAGGCGAGCCCTTCACACGTGGCGGCTTCACCATGCGAGAGGGCAGAGGCTCAAGACCTGCTGCGGCCATTTCATCGATATGCCGGTCGATGATCAGCGCGGTCTGACTCATCTGCTCGCGCTGCGCCCACGTCACCATGTTGTAAACGAACTCACCGGTCTCCTCGACGTTGACGACGGAATCCTTTTTATCGCCGTCGGTCTCGTGCGTGCCGGAGGAGAACATGACAAACGGCGGATCGTAGCTGAGCAGGTTGAAGAAGCTGAACGGCGCAAGGTTGACCACCCCGGCGGCGCTCATGGTGGTCAGCCATCCGATCGGGCGCGGCACCACGCAAGCCTTAAGCGGGTTGTAGCGCAGGCCGTGATCGTTTTTGCTGGTTTCGTAATACACGCTTACACCGGCAAGGCTACAGGGGCGTCGCGCAGCGGATCGTACATTGGTGCTCCCATGAGAAGGCCTGAAACCAAGACGCAGATTGCATATGAAATCCCAAGGAGTGCAATGCCCGGAAGGAAATGACACATGTGTGCTGACCTCGCGTCGTCGGCTATGATCCTCGCGTCAACATCGCAAAGGCGTGGGGAACGAGATGAGACGGACGATTGGAATGGCGTGCGCTGCGGCGGCGTTATTGTGCGGGATGGTGGCGCAACCAGTCTTGGCGCAAGAGGTGAAGCACCTCAACCCCGTCATCGAAAAGCTGGCGGCGGGCAAACCCTTCATCGGATTTCAGACCAGCGAATTGTCGGCCGAAAACGCCCGCGCCATGGCAAGCTCCGCTGCCGATTACGTCTATGTGGACATGGAGCATACGCCGCTGGATTTCCGGGCGTTGAACCAGTTCGCCATCGGCATGGTGGATAAGGCCACCGCGCTGAAGAAGGGCAATGCCCAGCCCAACGTGGCGCTGTTCGCGCGCTTTGCACCCTATGGCCGCGAAGGCGCGCAGTGGATCGCCAAACAGGCGCTCGACGCCGGGCTGATGGGCGTGATTTTCAACGGCATCGACACGCCCGCGCAGGCGCTGCTGGCGGTGCAGAACATGCGCTATCCGCAGAAGCGAACCTCGAAATATCAGAGCCCAGTGGGCTTGCGCGGCTATGGCCCGGCGGCCGCCGCCTGGGTGTGGGGCATCTCGACGGCGGAGTACGAACGGCGCGCCGATGTGTGGCCGCTCAATCCCGACGGCGATCTGTTCGCGATCATGATGATCGAATCGACGGAAGGCATCAGAAACGCCGATGCCATTGCGGCGGTGCCGGGCGTCGGCGGCTTCTTCATCGGCCAGGGCAGCGATTTGCGTCAGGCGCTGGGCGTGGAAGAAGGCGCACCGGAAGTCGAACAGGCCCGTCAGACGATTCTGCGCGCCTGCCTCGCCCACAACATCGCCTGCGGCCTCACCGAAACCAGCGCGGCGGGCATCACACGCCGCCTCGCCGAGGGCTGGAAAATGATCCGCGCCACCGAACCCGCCTTCGCCCAATGGCACGCCACCCAACCGGGGCGATAAGGTCAGGTCGGTCCAAATACTTTACCGCGTCCGGTCTGTCATCCGGGCGAGCATCGCGGTGCACTTCCGCGCAAATTCTGACAATGGAGCCAAACACTGTGTTGATAAACAAGGAGCATTTGGCCCAAGCAGCCGACAAAGACATCATTCCGCGATCGAAAATCGACGAACTATGGTCATTCCTTGAAGCAGCCACTGACGAGCCTTTGAAAGATTCCGATACGGCGACTTTCTTCTGGTATGCCGGTATCGCGCTTAGCTTTCTTGCGCTGCTGGCTTTCTCTCAGAAATTGGTCGAAACCTATACCGGTTTGGGACTCTCGGCGGCCGCGCTCATGTGTGCGACGGCTTTCGCCATCATGGCGTCGATCATTCGAACTAAGCCTGGATTGCAGATATTATTCGGAGTTCTGGTAACCGGTATGGTTTTGATGGTGCCCATCTTTGTAGTGGGTTTACAAATCAGCGACCTGCTAGATGCGTCGTCGGTAACTAACAAGGGTGAACCTTATCTGCTCGAGCCAATCAAAGACAACCCATATTACCCTGCTATGGCTACCATCATCGCTGGGTCCCTTGCATTGCGGTTTTCATCGTTTTTATTCATCGTCGTGCCCATCACTCTGGCCGTCTGGCTAATAGTTGCGAAATTCCTGATCGGTGAGCTGGGCGGCGCGTGGCGAGATGTGGCTCTATTGTTAGCGGTGCTGACTATTGTGGTGGTATGGATTGTCGATCTTCGGAGTAAGTGGAACTTTGGCTTCTGGATGCATAAATGCACCATGTTACTCATCGCAGCTCCAGTCGGCAGCTTTTTTCTCGAAGCAGACGAAGCATACAAACGCCTTGCGGTGTTTATTTGTGTGCTCGTGATCGCCATTTGCCTATACTTGCGCAGGCCTTCTGGCGTGTATTGGGGGACCGTCGGAATATATGGATACGTCTCGCATGTCGTCTTCGATCTGCTGCACAATCCCGTCTCCGCCTCCTTTGTCCTGGTAATCATTGGCATCGGAATGGTTTTAATTGGATGGCGGATTCAGAATTTTTTACACCGACATCCTTCTGAATCGCGATTCGGTGCACGGTTTCGCCCAAGAGCGCGCACCGGCCCGATAACTTTCGGCGCCGGTTGATTTGAATCGTGGGCTAAAAGGCTACGGGCGCAGCTGACGATCGAGAGGCCAGTTCATCAAGCGTGCTGCAATTCTCTTAGTTTATGCGTAAGTTGCCCCAGATCGAGCGTGGAATCTGCACTATGCGTCTTGTCATCTCTGTTGCGATTGCTGCTTTGGTTGTGTCGGTTCCGGTGTTTG
This sequence comes from Alphaproteobacteria bacterium, assembly GCA_947473475.1. Classification (GTDB taxonomy): domain Bacteria; phylum Pseudomonadota; class Alphaproteobacteria; order Micropepsales; family Micropepsaceae; genus CAIYRG01. Next base: position 12,392 of record CANJBZ010000017.1, on the reverse strand, counting down.
GCGCCGATGTCCATCCCGACTTTACTGGGATGTGGACGCGGGGGTTGACGGCGACGACGCCGTATCGGGCCCCGCCGTCCGGGCCGGGGCCGGTGAAAAGCGTTCTGGAATCAGGGCTTAACAAGGACGACAGCGGCGTTGTCTATCGGCAGGGCGATCATCGCTCGCCGATCCTGCAGCCTTGGGCCGCCGAGGCGGTGCGCCAGCATGCGGAAATCGAACATTCGGGCAAGCCCATCCGTTCGCCCAAGGAAACCTGCGCGCCGATGGGTGTGCCGTACATTCTGCAACTGAACCTGCGGGCGCAGATCCTCGATAAGGGCGACAAGGTCGCCTTCCTCTATGAGCAGCTTCAGCAGCCGCGCATCGTACTCATCGGGGCCAAGCACAAGGCCAATGTGAAGCCAAGTCCGTATGGCGATTCCGTCGGGCATTGGGAGGGCGATACGCTGGTGGTCGATACCATCGGGCTCGACAAAAGCACCTGGGTGGATGCCTTCGGCACGCCGCACACCGACAAGATGCATGTGATCGAACGCTATCGTCTCAGCGGCCCCAATGCGCTGGACGTAAATTTCACCGTTGAAGACCCCGGCGCGTTCACGATGCCCTGGTCGGCGGTCGTTACCTATTCCAAAGACCGTTCGACCGTCGAACCGTTCACGGAAATCGTCTGCGCCGAGAACAATCTCGACGTCCAGACGGGCCAGCTTTATCCCATTCCGACAGCGGCAAAGTCGGATTTTTAGGGCCGGATCATTTCATCGAAATCAAAATTATTGTCATCCCGGCCAAGCGGAGCGCGAGCCGGGACCTACGGTGCAAACGGCTCGGTGGGTCCCGGATAGCCGCTGCGCGGCTTCCGGGATGACAAGCCGGGCAGAGGGTTAGCTTAAAGCTATGACCCGAGGCTGAAAATCGCATGGCAACCGGGTTCCATTGAACGGTAAACTGCCAGCAGTTCAAAAAAAAGAGGGAGAGCCATGAAAGGCGTGCGCGCAAAACTGACGACGAAATTCCTGGGGGTGGCTGCGGCAGCCGCCATCGCCATCGGCCTTGCGGCGGCCCCGAACGCGCAAGGTCAGCAGCAGCAACAGGTGCTCGTCATTCAGGGCGGCACGCTGATCGACGGCAATGGCGGCGCGCCGGTGCAGAACTCGGTCATCGTCATCACCGGCAATCGTATCACCGCTGTCGGCCGCGCCGGCGCGGTGCCGGTTCCGGCGGGCGCAACGGTCATCAACGCGGCGGGCAAGTTCATCACGCCTGGCCTGATCGACGCGATGTCCTTCCACACCTGGTTCTTCAACGAAGCCTATCTCTATTTCGGCATCACATCGGTGGTGCCCAATGTCGGCCGCGGCGATCAGGGCGTGGCTGAGCGCGACGCCATCAATCACGGCATGTTCGAAGGGCCGCGTCATTACATTCCCATCCAGTCCTTCAACGGCGCCGCGCTGAAGACGCCGGAAGAAGCGCGCGCCCGCGCCAAGCAGCTTATCGCGCAAGGCGCGGACGTCATCGGCGCACAGGACGGCAATGCGCCGGCGGAAGTGTTCGCCGCCTATGCCGACGAAGCGCACAAGGCCGGCAAGGCGGCGGTGTTCCGCTGCGTCGGTCCGACAACGCGCGCCAAATCCTGCGTGCTTGCGGGCGCGGATGTGATGCTGCACACCGGCCTTATCGGCGTTGAAATGAACAAGAACGAAGAAAAGTGGAAGTCCTATGTCGGCCTTCCGCCGGACGTCTATTGCGACATGGACCCGGCGAAGGAAAAGGAAATGGTGGCCTTCCTCGCCTCGCACCAGGCGGCAGTCGTTCCCAATCTTCAGGCCGCCGACCATGGCTTCCCCTCCACGTGGCAGAAGATTCGCCAGGAAGACCGCGAGCTGTTCACCAATACAGATCTGCTGTCCTACTACCCGCAATATGCCATCGCGGATTTGATGGACAACAACAAGATGCCGGAGGAAGAACTGACCCCCGCGCAGATTTCCATCCGCAGTTGCGGCTACAAGAACCACGCCAAGTTCATCGGCGATCTGATCGCCGCTGGCGGTCATGCGCTGCCGTCGATGGACGATTCGCAATCCGCGCCGGGCTTGGGCGTGCTGCAGGAAATGGAAATCTTCCAGGAAGACGCCAAGGTTCCCGCGATGAAGGTTCTGCAACAGGCGACGAAATTTGCCGCGCAGCACTTCCATCTGAACGATATCGGCACGGTTGAAGTTGGCAAGTTTGCCGACCTCGACATTCTCGATGCCGATCCGTCCGCCGACATCCGCAACATGCGCAAGATCAGCATGGTCATCAAAGACGGCCATGTCGTGGATCGCGGTTTCCATCCCTGGTATCGCGGCGCCATGTTTGCGAACGACAAGATCAGCTACGACGGCGCGCCCGTCAGTAATATGGCCTTCACCAATGCGGTGAAGCAGTTCGTGGCCAAGCCGGTGCAGATGCCTAAGCCCTACATGACGGTGACGGCGCCGAACGGTCAGGAATCCGGCGTATTCCCCGGCATCGCTTATGTGCGTAAAGGTCCGGGCCTGGGCGCGATACCCGATTACGTCATCTCGCCGACGCCGGCCATCGAAGCCATCGCGCCGCGCACCATTCTGCAGAACACCGCGCAAACGACGGTGACGCTGACCGGCGTCAATTTCGTGAAGCGCTCGGTTGTGTACGTGAATGGCGAGCCGGTGACGACAATGGTGGAGGGTGCGACGAAGCTGCGCTTTGTCGTTCCCTCCGAAAAGTTCATCAATGCGGGCAAGCTGCATGTGCAGGTCAAAAATCCGGAGCCGGTCGAAAGCCCGGAATGGGGCAGCAAGTCCAACACGGCGCACATCCTGGTGCCCTATGCGTTCTCGACCTCGCTGGCGCGCGCCGCCGGTCCGGCCACCGCTGAAAATTGATTGACGGTTAACAAACAGCCTCCGCAGGGGAAGCCTTGCGGAGGCTGTTTTCGTTTTGGGCAGTGGCCAGGAGGAGAGACCTCCCCCTCACCCCGGCCCTCTCCCCCGTTGGGGGAGAGGGAGGTTTGCCGCAATTTCCCTCTCCCCATTTCGGGGAGAGGGTCAGGGTGAGGGGCGGTCTTTCAACCGTGCGGGCGCTGCCTGCGCTCTACGCTGTTTTCGTTACAAACTTAGGCAAATCCAATCGTCTGGGATAACGGGCTGGCATCAGTCTGTAGGTTACATTCGGCGCTACGAACGACATTCATCCGACCGCCGGGCCCGCTGCTGCAAAGGCATCGTGCAAGACAATTGGAGCCGCGCGATGGCGCAGCATGCTGTGGAGGCCGCCGAGGCCGACGACGACGAGTCCCTCGCCGAACGCAAAGGCGATGTGGATGAGAGCAAATTTTCGAGCCTGACCGCCGCGCTTCTGGTGCGCAAGCGGCCCGCGCCCGCGTCTTCGCTTTCGGCGATGGCGGCGGATTTGCGCAAACCCCAAAGCGGCGATGCACTGCCGTCCGATTTTCTTGTGCGCAAGGGTGAAGCCGAGCCGTCTCTTCCCGTGCCGCTGGGCGGCGCGCCGTCGCCGGGTGAGCAGCAGAATGAGGAACTCGCGCGGCTGCGGTCGCAAGTGTCGGCGCTGCAGATCAAACTCGCCACCTCCGAAGCGGAAATTGCGCGGCTCCAGCACGGCGACGCGCAAGCGCGCGAGGAATTGCTGCTGGAAGCCGAGGAACAGTTCGCCAAGGCCGAGGCGGATTGGAAAGCGGAGGCCGCGCGCCAATTGGCCGCCGTCGAAGCACGCTGGCAGGAAGATTATCGCAAGGGCGTCGCCGGTGCGCGTTCGGAAGCCGGCCGTCAGGTCGCGGTGTCCGAGGCGCAATGGGAAGAGAAGCTCAAACGCAGCGTAGCTGAGTTGCGCGCGACGTCCGAAGGCGCGCGGCTGCAAAGCGAGCGCGCGCTGAACGGCTTGCGCGCCGCCATCGCCAGCCGCGAAACGGACATCCGGCAGTTGCAGGCTGCTGGAGAAGGCGAACGCGCGCAATCTCAACGTGAATTACGCGACGCCCTCAGCAAGGCGGAAGCCAGTTGGAAAGCAGAAGCCGCCCGGCTACGCGCCGAAGCGGAAACATTGTGGCGCCAGCAATCCGAAAGGGCGCTGGCGGACGCACAAATCCAGTGGCGGCAGCAGTCTGAAAATGCGCTGGCCGAAGCCCAAGCTCAGACGGCGGCGCTGCGCCAAGCCGTGGCGCAGGCGGAAGCGGCGTTGAAAGCCGAAAACGCCAAGCAGATGTCGGCCGTCGAAGCCAAATGGCGCGGTCACGCGGAAGAGGTTGTCGCGCAAGCCTCCGAGGCAATGCGGGCGCAAGAAGGCGAACTGCTGCAGCTGAAAAGCGAATGCGCCACGCTGAATGCGGCATTGACGGAATGCCAGTCGCTGGTGGCAGACGCACAGGCGCACGCCCATGAGGAGAGCGCACGGGCGCGAGCCGCGTTGGAATCCGCGCTCGCCGATGCCGAAAGCGCGTCCAAGACAAATATGGCCGGCCAACTCGCGGCAGCCGAAGCGTTGTGGGAAGAGAACTATCGCAGCGAGTGGACCAGCGAGCAGGTCGAAGCAGCAGCGGCGCGCGAAAACCTGGAACGGGAGTGCCGGGCGCTTCGCGAGGCGCTATCGGAGTCCCAGGCTAAGCTGGAAGAAGCGTGCCGCGCCGCGCAAAGCGCGCAAGACCGCGCCCGCGGCGAGCTTGGGCAAGCGATTGCCGAGGCAGATGCCGAAGCAGCGCACCAATTGGCGGCCGCCGAAGCCGCACAGCAGACTTTGGCTGCGAAGGACGCCGAACTGGCGCGCGTGCAATCCGAGGCGGAAGCCGCCCGCGAGGAACGCGAGCAGCAGATGAAAGACGCCATGCTGCAGGCGGAACGCGCGTGGAAAGCGCAAGAGACGGCGCGGCTCTCTGCCGAAGCGGAATGGAAGCGGCAGGCCGCGCGTGAACTGGCCGATGCTACGGCTCGTTTCGAGGCGGCGGAACGGTCGTTGGCGCAGCTGCGCATTCGCAACGGTGCGCGCGACGCCGGCGACAATGAGGAAATTCTGCGCCTGCGCGACGAGATCGCCACGTTGCAGAGACGCACCAGCCAGCGTCCGGCCGATCACCCACCGCATGAAACGACGCAGGTCGCCCTGCGGACAAACAAGGATTGGAACGCGCTCTCGCAGACGCGCAATGCCGAGGGCGAGAGCAACGGCAAGCGTATGCCTGCGCTGATCGGCGCTGCTCTTGTGATCGCAACCGGTCTCACTGTGTACATCGGTATGGACGTGCTTGGCCTGAAATTGCCGCTGCCCGATATTTCCAGCGTGTTTTCTTCGACAATCACCGCGCCTTCCACCACCCCGAAACCGGCTGCGCAGAAGAAGCTGCAAGCCGTTACGCTCGATCGCGGCGCGAACATGCGTTCGGGTCCGAACATGCAGGCCCCTGTGGTGGCTTTCTTGAAGAAGGGCGCGCAGGTGACGCCTGGGCAGACCACCGGCAATTGGACGGAGGTTCGCGTTACGGGCGGCGCCAAGGGCTGGGTATTCAGCGAATTTGTGCAGCCACCGGCGCCGGTCAAAAAAGCCCCGGAGAAAACACCGGCCAAACCGCCGGCCCCGAGAGCCAAGCCGCATTGAGGGTCAGCGCAGTTTGATCCAGGTGAGCTCGTGCTTGTTGGCGTGCAGGTGCAGAAGCCGCGAGTCCGGGATGGCCGCGAATTTGCGCATGGTGTCGAAATCGGTCGGGCCCTGGAATTTGAGCGTGCAGGCGAAGCGGCGCACGTTGCCCGTGGCGCGCCATTTTTCGACCAGCGTATAGAGCCGCGCCGGATAGCAGACGATATCCGAGAAGAGCCAATCCACCGGACCCACTTTGGCGGGATCCAGCCCGAAGGCGCTTTCGCGTAAGGTCTCGATATTCGGGTGCGCGGCGATGGCGGGATCGAGCGGCGCTTTGTCGACGCTGTGTACGCGGGCGCCTAACCCGGCCAGCACCCAGCTCCAGCCGCCCGGGCTGGCGCCGAGGTCGAGACAAAACTCGCCCGGCTTGGGATGTTCGCCCAGGAGCGTGAACAGCTCCCACAGCTTCAGATAGGCGCGGCTCGGCGGGGTGGTGCGGTCCTCGATGAAGTGTACCTCGCCGTTGGGAAACGGGCTGGAACAGCGCGGCGCCGCCAGCAGCGTGGTCTTGTCGAGTAGGGTCCACGACCCCAGCGGCGCGGATGGCGCGGGTGCGCCGAAGCTCAGAGGCTTGGCGGAAACTTTAGGCAACTGCTCGGCAATCAGCGCGGCTCGGCGGTGTTCGGCGTAAGAATAAAGCGCCCAATTGCGTTGGATGGCGCGCAGTTTCTTGACGGCATCTCCGATGGAGGCGATCTCGATGCGCTGCGGCGCGTGCCAGGTGTTGGCTACCCAGACGGGTCTTGGATTGGCTGTGCGCGCCAGAACCAGGCGGTCATGCGTCTCCAAGGCGTCACCGCCCAGTTCGTGCTGGAGGTCCGCGACGAAGCCCTCAGGCGCGAGATAGGCGGATAGGCTGTCCGGCGGTTGTGGATCGGGCATAGTCAGGTGTTGGCTGGCTGGCTGAAGAAGTCCAGGCCCCAAAAAGACAAGGCCCGCTGGCGAAAACCAGCGGGCCTTTTGGTTGCGGGGACAGGATTTGAACCTGTGACCTTCAGGTTATGAGCCTGACGAGCTACCGGGCTGCTCCACCCCGCGTCACGACCCCTTATGTAGGGGCGAGCGGATATAGGGGAAGGGCGATCCGGGCGCAAGACCGCAATGGTGCGGAAGGGCTGGTGGGGCGGAAGATTTTGCGACCACGCCCGCGTATCGCGGGGAAGCACTGTGGCGAATGCCATGTCGCGCGGACGGACCACCCCCTCACCCCAACCCTCTCCCCGAAAAGGGGCGAGGGGCTGGGTTAGCCGCGCGGGAGGGGCGTTGCGTCGACGAGGACGGCGACCAGCAGGGCGGGTTCGTCGCCGTGGTTGACCCAGCCGTGGTTGGTACCGCGCTGGATCAGCACGTCGAAGGGCTTCATTTGCACTTCGCCGATGTCCAGCAGGCAGGTGACCTCGCCTTTGAGCAGGATGATGTAGTCGACCGATTCGGTGCGGTGCATGGAGGGGTGGCGGTTCATCGCCAGCCGCGCGTGGCCGGCGCCCGCCGCTTCAAACATGCGCGCCATGCGGCGGTCGCGTTCTTCCTTAGAGAGGCCGGCTTCGTTCTTTTCCGGTGCGATCTGAAAGTAGCGGAACATGATGCCGCCCTGGGGCGGCGGCAGCGGGCAGGGCGGCCCGGCCATGGGATCGACGAACTCGGCATTGCTCGCTGGTACACCGTCCGTGCGCCAGAAATTTATATGGCCGCGATCCGGATCGGACGGGTTTGGCACGACATTTTCTGGCGGCGCATCCTCAATGAGGACGGAGCGGCCTTGCTCGTCGTGCCCGGTAACAATTCGTCGGCCTTGATGGAGCGGCATGTGTGAGGGGCTACCAGGCGCCGGTGTTGGGCATGGAGGTCCAGGGCTCTTGCGGCGGTAGAGCGGGGCCGCGTTGGAGCAGTTCTATGGAGATACCGTCCGGCGAGCGGATGAACGCCATGTGGCCGTCACGCGGCGGCCGGTTGATGGTCACGCCGCCGTCCATGAATTTCTTACAGGCCGCATAGATGTCATCGACCCGATAGGCGAGGTGACCGAAATTGCGCCCGCCCGTGTAGACCTCCGGGTCCCAATTGTAGGTCAGCTCGACCATCGGTCCCTTGCGCTCATGGGCCAGATCTTCATCGCCCGGCGCAGCAAGGAACACGAGCGTGAAGCGTCCCTTCTCGCTTTCCTGGCGGCTGATTTCTTTCAGCCCCAGCAGCCCGCAATAGAAGGCGAGGCTCTTTTCAAGGTCGGCAACGCGAACCATGGTGTGAAGGTATTGCACGAGATCGCTCCGGGTGTGGTGATGTGGGGAAAGGTGAGTGGTGAGTAGTAGGTGGTGAATAGCAGCCGCCACGCGCCGGCTCTTTAATCACGATACCCTACTCACGACTCATCCGTTATCTCATCGGCCGGCGGCTGGCGGTGCCGCGCGTTGCGGGAAGCCGCCGCCATTGGTGCGTCCGCCGGCGGGCGGCGGGAGCAACGGAGGCTGCGGTCCGAACACTTCGGTCAAGGCGTCGTGCGCGCAGCGTTCTTCGCCATAGGATGCGCCGCCGGCGCCGCCGCCGACACCGATCGCGCCGATCATCTGGTCACCGACGATGATGGGAAGGCCGCCTTCCTGCACGTTCAGGCCGAACTGATCCATGCGGATCAGCGTCGACACATCGTCGAACGCACGGTTGGTCAGCACGTGCGAGGGCTCGCGCGTCAGCAGCGCGGTCCGGGCTTTGTTTTCGGCGGCCTTCTGATTGATGTAGGTCTGACCGTCCATCCGGTGTTCGTGAATGATCATGCCGAACGGATCCAGGATGACGATGGTCGCCGAACCGCCATGGGCTTTGGCCGCGGCTTCGCAGACGTGGGATAGCCGCTCGGCGACTTCAGCCTTGATGGAAATGTGGTCGTGACTGCGGGCGCCGTCTTCCGGGCTTATGACGAATTGCGGCGGCACGGGCCCGAATTGGAAAACGGGGTGCCGCTCGGCGGCAATGGTTGCACCGGCCACGGCGAGCAGCCCGCCGCCGGCAAGTCCGGCCATCAAGCCGATAACGAATTTTCTGTCGCGCATGGATCTCTCATGGGTGAGGAGTGAGTGGTGAATCGTGAGTAGTGAAGGGAAGCCGCGGCGGGATTGTTACCCGACACACTACTCCCCACTCACTACTCACCTTGTTCTCACCGGTTCGGGGCACCGTTGCCGGCGCGGCCAGCGCCGCCGCCTGCACCTTGCGGGCGCGTGCGCCGCTCGGCTGCCAGATCGGGGAGCAGCGCGGGCTGCGGGCCGATTACGGCTTCCAGCGCGTCGCGGGCGCACATCTCTTCGCCGTAGGTGGCGTTGCGCTCGACCGGCGGAATGCCGCCGACGCCGATGGCGCCGATAAGCTGGCCGTTGACGATGATGGGAAGGCCGCCTTCCTGCGTCGTCAGGCCGTAGCCGGACATGTTCTGGTTGGTGAAGGGATCTTCCACGTTGCGGTTGTTCAGCACACGGCTGGGCGCGCGCGTGCGGAGCGCCGTGAGCGCCTTCTGCTGGGTCGCGTTGATCTGGACATGGCCCTCGCCATCCATGCGGCGGAGCAGAACCGGCAAGCCTTGCGGGTCGAGCACGACGACCACGACCTGGCTGTTGTTCTTTTTGGCGATGGCTTCGCACGCCGCGGCGAGCTTTTCGGCGGTGGCGAGATTGATGGAAATATGGTCGTGCAGTCTGTCGGCCGCTTTGCCGGACAGCACAAATTGCTGCGGCACCTGACCGTTGCCGTCATAGCTGGTGGCGGCATAAGCGCCGGAAACGGCGAGCACGGCGGCTGCGCCCATTAGGCTTGCGAATTTCATGAAATCCTCCCTGATGGCTGGATGCTCCCGCATCTTGGGCGGGAACATGCCACGGGAGGCCAGAGAAACAAAAGACCAGACAAACAAAAGGCCCCGCGCAAGGCTTGCGCGAGGCCCGATGTTGCAAGCGATGCTCTGCTTAGCGCGGAGCTGCGGGCGGACGTGCGCCGGCGCCGCCAGCATTGCTGATGGCGTAGGGGTTCGGCATGTCGGGCAGCAGCGCGGGCTGCGGGCCGAGCACGGCCACGAGCGCGTTGTAGCCGCAGATTTCGTCGCTCCAGGTCGGGGGAGTCGCGGCCATACCGCCGACGCCGATGGCGCCGAGGAACTGACCGTCAACGACGATCGGAAGCGCGCCGGCATTGGCGAAATTGCCCTGCCAGGTGACGCGGGCTTCGGAGACGGCGCCGGTGCGAACCGCGTTCATCTGTGCCTTGCTGGCGGCGCGCGTGTTCAGCGTCGTGCGGGCCTTCCACAGAGCGGATTCCGTGTTGGTTTTGCCCTGGCCGTCGCCGCGGACGTAATAGGTGATGACGCCAAACTGGTCGATGATGACGACGCTGACGCCCATGCCCTTGGCAGCGGCTTCGTTCAGGCAGTGGTCGCCGATCGCCTTGGCGGTCGCCAGGTTGATCTGGTTCTTTTCCATGACTTTTTTGGCGGAGTCGCCCTTTTGGACGACGTCGTTGATCGAGGCGGCGCCGAACGCCGACCCGGCGATAGCCGTGGCTGCAATGCCAGCCAACAGCGCGAGATGAAGCTTCATGTGGATTCCCTCCGGTTGCGATGCTGGCTTCAGCATCTGATGAACATTTTGACATTTTGCAGGGGGTTTGCACAACCCGAACAAGAAAAAGGCCCCGGCTAAGGGGCCTTTTTCCCATCAAATACCGAAGATTACTGGTTCGGCGCACCGTTGTTGCGCGGGCCGGCGCCGCCGCCGGATTCCGCGCTGCGCTGCACATCGGGCAGCAGCGGCGGTTGCGGACCCATGACTTTGGTCAGCGCGCGCCAGGCGCAGATTTCATCGCTCCACACCGGCACGCGCGGCGCCGAGCCGCCGACGCCGATGGCGCCGATCAGCTGGTTGCCGTTGACGATGATCGGCAGGCCGCCGGAATTGGCAAAGTTGCCGAAAGAATACTGACGCAGCTCGGAAGAGCGGCCTTGCAGCACCTGGTTCATCACCGTCTTGCTGGGCGCGCGCATATTCAGCGCGGTCTTGGCTTTCATGAACGAGGTATCGACGTTGGCCTTGCCCTGGCCGTCCATGCGGGTGAAGTAAACAGGTTCACCGAACTGATCCATCACCACGATGCTGACCTTCACGCCTTCCTTCGTCGCTTCGTCGATGCAGGCTTTGGCGATCGCTTCGGCGGTCGCGATGTTGATGGTGTTCTGCTCCATGATGCGCTTGGCGGCATCGCCGCGCTGCACAAACTTGTCGCTTTCAGCCGCGAAGGCTGCACCGATCATCGCGGTAGCAGCCGCAGCGATCGCAAATCCAGAATAATTTTTCATGTGATGTCTCCTATTCGCTGTTCGCTATCGCTTAACGGTTCGGGGCGCCGTTGCCGCGCGGGCCATTGCCACCGCCGGCGGCGGCCGCAGCCGGAACGTCGGGAAGCAGCGCGGGCTGCTGGCCCATCACTTTGGTCAGTGCGCGCCAGGCGCAGATTTCATCGCTCCATGCCGGTACGCGCGGCGCCGAGCCGCCGACGCCAATGGCGCCGATGAACTGGTTGCCGTTGATGGTGATCGGCAGCGCGCCCGAATTGGCGAAATTGCCGAAGGAAATTGCACGCGCTTCGCTCTGGTTGCCACTGCGCACCGCGTTCATCACCACTTTGCTGGATTGACGCGTGTTGAGGGTCGTCTTCGCCTTCATGATCGCGGTTTCGATGGCGACCCGCGGCTGTCCATCCATGCGGTACATGTAAACCGGCTCGCCATATTGGTCGTAGATCGCGATGGAGACGCCGACGTTTTCCTTCACCGCTTCGTCGACGCAGGCCTTGGCGATTTTCTCGGCCGTCGCGAGATTGATCGAGTTCTGTTCCAGGAGCTGCTTGGCCGCGTCGCCACGAATGACGAAGTCGCTTTCGGCCGCCACAGCAGCGCCGATCATTGCGGTGGCCGCTGCGGCCGCCGCGAGTCCGACGAAAAGCTTCATTGTCCGATTCCCTCCAAAGGATTTTGCTTGAGATGTAGCTCCCATTTTGCCTTTTTGGAGCGCCCGTTACAACGCCGTTTAAGCAGACGCCCCATTGCTTGGAGGAGAGGCTCGCGTAACCCGAGGTTTACATTCCGTTCAGGGCCGCGACCGCGCCTTGCCATTACTTGCTTCGGCCGTCGTAAGACTGGGGTTTCAGCGTGGACACGTCGATACCGTCGATGGTGCGGACGTTGAGTGCAATCGTCTCGGTACCGTCGGGTGCCGTTCCGCGGGCGAAAGCCTCGATGCCGCAAACTGGGCAGAAGAGATGCCGGATGACGTGCTTGTTGAAGCGGTATTCGACGAGATCATCGCCACCCGATTCCAGGTGAAACTGGGCCGCAGGTAGAAAGGTCAGCAAAAGGCCGCGCTGGGTGCAGATCGAGCAGTTGCACGACAGCACGTGTTCGAGGTTGGCCTGCGCTTGATAACGGACATGGCCGCAATGGCAGCCTCCGGTCTGGGTCTTGGGTTCGCTCAACGGTGGTCTCCTTTCAGGAATCGAACGCGAATATACAACGAGCCGCGAGCTTCTCTGTTGCTAGCTAATCAAGTTGTCCGGTTTATGTAGCTCGTGATGTGTCCGCTTTTTTGTTGACGGGTTATCGGGGAGCAAGCGGTTGGCGCCCCGGTCTGTGAGGTCAGGCTGGCATCGCTGCGCAGCTGTCGGTTCCGGGTTTCTTT
>CANJBZ010000016.1 GCA_947473475.1 Alphaproteobacteria bacterium | reverse complement strand
GCTCAGGACTACTACGGGCAGCCGCCGCAGGCGTGGCTGGAACACCCGCTCGCATGAGCAATAGAAGGAATTGGCATCTATCAGACCGTAGACGGGCTTCATGGTTAGACGTCCGTGCGTACAAGGCCAGACACGGTCGCCCAGACTTCGACGTCATCACCCACACAGACAGCCGGAGTACTGCGTGATGGCTGTAGCCACCATTGGGCGTCTTTGTAGGCGAGTTCACAGACAACAACGTCGCCATGGACCATCGCCACAACAACACGACCGGCCATAGGGGGCGCAGCAGCGTCAGCGATCAGGATGTCGCCATGCCTGATGCCGCGCTGGTTCAGGGCGTCACCGCGAACCCTGACGGGGTAGCGGCTCGGATTACGCAGATCGAGAACCGCCGAAAGGTCTATCGTGCCTTCGAGGCTATCGCCTGCTGGTGACGCGAAGCCCGTTGTATTCCCGCCGTTATATTCGCCTCCAGACACCCTTGACCCCATACGAAAGGGATGGGAACATATAGAGAACGTATGCGCTGGCAAGTACGAATCTAAGAGGTTGGCGCGCTTAGGTCGACAGGGACTCTAGCGACCCCGCTGGCGGGCGTTTTCCTATTAGCTCCACCGTGAAGTTCCCAGCCACACACCCCATCCCCAGCACACCGGATTGGCCGAGCAAATTAATAAGTAAGGGCTGGGCTAGGTACCATCAACGGAATCTGGGGGGTACCCGGTGGGTACGGTCTGGCGTGGTGGGTGATAGTTCCCTTAGAAAACACGCCCGGCGCGATTCATGACGCCCGGTGGCCCACAGAAAAGGCGTATATGATGCACAAACCTTTTGAGCCTCTCCCTCTACGCGCCACCAAATGGATTGGCACCATCGCTGGGATCGCTGGCGCCGGTCTCATCGCGCTCAACGTCGGCTTTGTCGGTTACGGGTTTGTGCTATTTCTGATTTCATCGGTACTTTGGACAGCGGCAGCAGCAGCGCAGCGAGATTCTGCGTTGCTCGTGCTGCAAGGTGTTTTTGCGATCATCGACATAGTCGGTGTCGTGCGGTGGATGGCGTGAATGAATAGCCCCGAGTTTTCTAGACGCCTTCGGTTGTCATTTTCTGCTGCCTGTCCGCTAGCGACCCAGAATTAAAGCGCCCCAATCTCGAAACGCGCCCTGACGTTGTGATTCAAGATCGTAGGTAAGGCCTAGCGCCTCCGGTAGCCCGCCACAGACTCTGCGGACTCCGCTGGCTGCCATTCGCCCCGGCTGAGTCCTGCCTAGCCGGGCGGGCAGATGGCGCGGGGCTGGGGATGGAGACGTAGTCGGCGGTGTTGCCGTCAGACCTGATCCGGTGCGATCCTGGCAGTGAACTAGGGAATGGGGGTCCGTGCATAAGATGCACAGGCTGGGTCTTGTCCTTTTCGGCCTTTTGCTCACCGTTGTGGCGTCGCCTTCCGTGGCGCAGCCGGGTTTCGAACGTGGCGTGGAGACGGCGCGCGACGATCCGGCTGTGCTCGTCAATCTCGGCCGTGCACACGCGCAGGCGGACCATTTCTTGAGCGCGATCGCGTACTTTGAGGCCTATCTCGCCGCCGCGTCTCAGCCGCCGGCCGGATTGCGCGAGCAGTTGGCGGCGCTATACACGTTAGAGGAGGCGCGCTGGCGCGGAGTGATAGCGCATGCACTCGAAATCGCGGCTTCCATCGAGGACGGCGAGGAGCGCGGGGCAAACCTCGAAGAGATTGTACTAATGCAGGCACGCCTCGGCGACATCGAGGGGGCTTTGAGTAAGCTCCCCGAAAGCGCGTCCGCGTGGCGGCGCCGGTCCGTATGGTTTGAGTTCGCCATAGCACGCGCTGCGGCGGGTGACGTGAAAGCGGCTATCGCAGCTGCGGACCGTATCGGCGATCGCAACCAGGCAAATGAAGTGCACCACGAGCTCTATCGATACTGGCTCGCAGTAGGAAACTGGGCCGGCGCCAGAACAGAAGCCGAGGCGCACGACCCCGATGCTTTCTGGGGCGATGAGCGTGACGGCTACTTTGCGCGAATCGCAGAGCGACGCGCCCGCGGAGCGGATGGGCTCCTCGGCAACATAACAGCGTCGCAGAAGTGGCTCGAAATCGCAGACACTTCCTTCCCCACGGGGGCGTTGTGGGGGCGCCTTGCCTCGCGGCGGGGCGAGGCGACGCCGCAGGGGACGCATCCCGACCGGGACTTGCAGGGCGCGCTGCATGAAGCCGAAGCGGCGCCGACGCCGCAGGAGAAAGTGCTGCGTCTCGTCTCCACCGAGCACTCGGTTCTAGATCATATCGCCTACGCGCGCATGGCTGTACGTCGCCTTGGGAACGGCTTGGCTTGGCGCGAAGCGAACCCTGACTGGAAAACGCGGGACTAAATCCCGACGCATCAGATTCCTCAGTAAGCCGGAGGAAGATGTTCGCTCGTCATTCTTCCCGCTACCGCGCACCTAGGCTGGCCCATAGGTGGCGGCGGATGGCGCTGGGCGAGTCTGGGAATGGCTGCGGCGGGCGCTCAGTAATTCGCGGCACCTGGAATAACGCCCCTCACGCCGCCTCTTGGCTTTTCAACATTACCCTTCCGGCGGGGTATCAGATGTGTATGGGCGTGGGAAACTGTCTGCCCTGCGGCTTCGCCAGCGTTCATGCCGACGTTGAAACCCGCAACGCTTTTGTCTTCTGACATGATCGCATTACGGACCCCATCTAGGAGCATATTCATGGCTCGACGTTCCGGTTCGTACAGATCGAAGAATGTAGCTGCGTGTCTCTTGGGTACGACTAAGGAATGGAATGGGGTTACCGGATAGGCATCGCGGATGGCATATGCCAAAGAGTTTTCAGAAATGACCCGCCCACTGGGTTCGCAGAATAGGCAGCCATTCTGTTTGTGATCGTGACCTTCACGAACCGCTCTTAAATCAGTGTTGTCCCTTGCACCTTTATTGGCATTACACTTGTAGCAAAGGGCCTGAAGGTTTTCGGGGGCGTCCGTTCCACCCAGACTTCGAGGCTGGATGTGGTCAATTTCTATTGCCCGTTCTTGGTTCGAGATACCGCAAAGTTCGCAGCGGGAGCCTGATCGCGACAAAACTTCGTATCTAAGGCTACCAGAAATATACCCCAGTGAAGCTCTGCGATGGTCATAGGCAGTACCACCCCGGCGCTCCAGATAAGCTGCCTCGCGTTGGTCACATAGCTGGAGCAATTCCTCTTTTTGGTCTTTCGTTAGGGCGCTTATGTCAGTTAGAAGGCGGTATCCGTCAGACGTTCTTTCGACCAGGCCATGCGAGGCCAATACTTTTCCCGGCATCCGCTTGGTGATCGCTTCGTAATATTCAAGCTGGCTTTCGTCTTTTCCAAGAAACGCAGCCGCGATCTCACGAGTCGTAGCCTCACCACCTTTACTGATGAGCGTTCTGATCATCACCGGCTGGTAGATGTGCGACATCGTCATTTTCTTGGCGATGAAGTTGCGAAGCTGGTGGGCCGTGTAAGTCATCGAAACCCCTTGTGAGGCATCAAGGTTGCCAACACCTAGTCAAGGTTGCCACACACCAATGCGTGGCAATGTGGCAATGTTGATCCTAAACCTCGTTATTAAAGTTCAAGGTTGCCAATGTTGCCAAGGTTGCCACCGTTTTAGTGTGGCAATGTTGATCTTCATTTGGCAACCTTCGGCAATACCCAGTACCGACTACTGGCAATGTTTTTCGAAATGATGCCTAATTTACTTTTGGCCCGGTTGACCGTTCGCATTGATAACCCAGCGGCAGTAGCGAGCCTTGGGACATCTGCTGACTTGCAAGGCTCATCGGCAAGCAATTCCAAGAGCCATTTTGTGGCGTCATCACGGGCAGGGGCGGTTGGTTCATCATCCCGTTTTTCAACTTCATTTATCAAATCTCGCGCCGTACCGCTGAGTTGCCGCCGCCATACGATGGCCTGAGCATAAATGTCGTCGGTTACCAGGACTTTCTGGGTATCGAATTCAAACCCGCCACCATCAGGACCAATATTACTCTTCGCGCGAACGAGCCGCCGTGATTGATCCTGTTTATCCGGTTTCGCGGTCATCATCACTAAACGTGGTAAAGCTGTAAAAGCGAGGCTGCCAGTGACACGCTCTACTGGATCGCGGCCATTTGTTCCCTTTGACACATGGGTAATTCCAAGCAGGGCAGCCCCAGTCGAGGCAGCAAGGTCCACAAGGGGCTGCAATCCACGGCGGACTTCTGTGTTTTTGTGTGAGTCGCCCGCTACGGCGGAGACCACTGGATCGACTATGATAAGACGTAAGTCCGGAATGGATGCCGCAGCATTTTCTAGCATTGGGAAGTCTATGGCGGGGTCAAATGGCCGAGTACTCCCTTTTTCGTCCTTTGCGCCATTGATGAAATATAGCCGCGTTCTGTCGCCACCGTTGGCCATAAATCTTGGAATAATCGTGTCATCAATGCCGTCTTCAGCAGACCAAATGAGTACAGACCCAATTGGCGATTGTGAGCCGTCAGGAAAAAGTCCGCCAATTGTAACTGTCGCGCTCCAACAAAAAGCGACTGATGATTTAAGCGTTCCCTGAGGCCCTGCGAGTACTGCAAACTTTCCAAGAGCAAGCCAATCTTGCCAGAGCCATTTAATATTCTTTGGGCTTATGGTGTCCGCGCGAACAATCTCAACCGTGGCCCTGCACGAAACCGTTTTCCTCGCCAGTCGGAGCGCCGCATCGAGGTCGATGTGGTTCATGGCCCGATCCCTCCCGCGCGGAATGCGCTAGCTAATGTGGCGCGAATTTCTCGCTCGGAAAGCCCTGCGGAAAGGGCCGCAGTGGCCAACGCATTCGCGACAATCTGCGGATCAAGCGCCCCGCCGATGGCGAAGCGTGACAGCGAATACGCTTCGCGATTCAGAGTTTCATTTCGAGTGCCAGGCCGAGCGCATCCCACGGCTTCGGTAGCTCGCCGGAGAGCGGCACTGGCGTAGCCCGGCCCCGGTGCGCCAGCGGGGGCGGGTGGGCGCGGGGTGGGCGGTGGAGTGATCGATTCAATGAGCCACAGCGGCCATGGTGCAACGGTGTCGCGATTCTCGACGGCGAGCCCAAAAGCCGGCCACCAGAGGAGAAAACCGCCATCTGCCCTGATATCCACGCCGGGAGCGATTTTTGACGCCGAGCAGCGCAGACCGGGGTGGTGCTGAAAGAGAAAGTGGTGCCCGCCGCTGCGCGTACCGTGGCACCGCGTGACCGGCAAGTTGGCGTAATTATCGCCCAGCCATAGTTGTCCACCATCCTTCGGATCAATGTCGAGCGCATCAATCCCTGAGGCGGCACCGGTTGCTACGCCGATGAGTGGACCCGGTGAGCGCCGCCATAGATCCAGAAGCTGATCGGGATCAGAAGTCGCTGCCTTGAAGCCCCCCTTGCAGGTTGGAAACTTTTTGGCGTTGCAGAAAAATACAGGAAGGCCAGCCTCTGCGAGCCGGTTGGCCGCGACAAATGGGGGCGTCATTTGCGGACCCGGATCGGGGCAGCGGGCAGGCTGGCGATAAGCTGCTCAAGCGAGGCTGCAGGGATCACAGTCCGCCCGCCCAAGGCGCGGGCTTCGAGCTTTCCAGCGTTTATTAGCCCGTAGAGCGTCGAGCGTCCGATGCCTACCGCTGAGCAAGCGTCGCGGATGGACATTGATATGATGGTTTTTTGAGTCATTGCGCGTCCTTATGTGCGTCTTCGGATCGCACTGGACACGAGGCTAGGAACCGCCGGGAGGCAGAATTAAAACTGTTTATTCTTCAGGGTTGATGGGTTCTTGGCTCTTAGGGCTGCGCCTATTTTGTCTGCTGTTTTCGGCTCATAAATGCGGCTTATGGCCTTCTCTAGAACAGCCATCACAGGGCCATCCGTTGTCTTAGTTGATGGCGGGGACTTGCCAGTTTTTGTCAGGCATCCTGCGGCTAATTGCGACCACTTTACTGCAGAATTAGCCCATTCAGCCTGACTACCCCGTTTTTTGGGTGGGCCACGCAGGAAGGGTTCCAGTGCCTCAACCGCCTTAGAGACTTTCTTTTTTAAGTCTTGGTCGGCGTATTGGCCCGCTTCAGCAACTAACCGATGAAGAAGCTTATTCAGTAATCTTATATTCAGCGCAATTTTCTCGGATGTTTTCGAAGACTTTTGCAATTCGATTTCAGTATTGAATAGTGATTTCATTAGCCGCGTGTTTTCAATGGCTCGCGCCAACCTTTCTACGCGGGCTTTGTCTGGTTTTCCAAATTTTGACACTGGGAACCAGCCCATTACTTCAAGGGTTGTGACTTCGCCAAGTTGCTTCTGTTTACCGGTTCTCATCATGGCGCTACTTCTTCCCCCGTATCGGAATGACCTTGCCGTCAGCCTTGGCCGTGCCGCAGTAGGTCGCCCACGCGTCCATCAGCTTGCGGCGTTTCTCGAACAGGTCGCCGCGCCGGTAGGCGGCTTCAACCTTGTCGCCAATCGTATGAGCCAGCGCGGCCTCCGCAACTTCACGCGCGAAAGCTGTCTGTTCAGCAGCCCAATCGCGGAAGGTGGAGCGGAAACCATGCGCCGTCAGGTCGTCGCGTTCCATCCGGCGAAGCGTTTGCAGCATCGCCATATTGGAAATGGGCTTCCCTTGCTTGCTACCAGGAAACACGAATGGGCTCTTGTCACCTGATTTCTGGCGAACACGCAGTATTGCCTGGGCAGCCTTTGGCAATGGAACGCGATGCTCCCGACCTGCCTTCATCCGCGTGTCTGGAATCGTCCAAACCCCAGCGTCCAGATCAAACTCTTTCCACTTGGCCTCAGTGGCTTCGCGTGTCCTTGCGGCCGTGAGGATGGTGATTTGCATCGCCAGCGCCCCATTGCCTTCTTGGGCTTTGAGGGACGCCATGAACGCGCCCATCTGCGTGTAAGGCAGCGCGGGATGGTGTTTGACCTTCTGGACTTTTGAGCGGGCGGGGAAAAGGTTCTCCAAATGCCCTTTCCAACGGGCTGGATTATCGCCCGTGCGAAACTCGCGCACCGTCGCCCAATCCAAAATGGATTCGATGCGCCCCCGCACGCGGCTGGCAGTTTCGGTTTTGCTCGCCCAGATCGGTTCCAGGACGCGATGCACCATGCCCACATCGACAGACTGCACCGGCAAGTCACCGATGATGGCCATTGCGTAGGTTTCGAGCGTGGCCATCCATTGCGCCGCGTGCTTGGCGTTTTTCCAGCCGTCCTTGCGCGCGGCGATATAGGCCTCGGCGCAATAACGGAAGGTGACGGATCGGGCGGCCTCAATTCGTCCCTGACGCGCCAATTGAACTCCCGCTGGAGCAAGTGTCTCTTCTGCGCGAATTCACGCCGGATCAGCTTGACCGCCTGCGTCCCTATCTCGAGCGCCGGGAATTTACGGCCGGCAGCACGATTTTCCACGCGGGCGCCCCTGGGTCGCATCTTTTTCTGGTAACGCGCGGGCGCGCCAGCGTCCACCTGGTGACCGGCGATCGCGATATCCGCCTCGTCACCTTCACGCCAGGAACCGTATTCGGCGAACTGGCGATTCTCGACCACGGGCTGCGCTCAGCAACCGTAACTGCCGACGACGCATTGACGGTCTTCGCTCTTAGCCAGGACGGCTTTACATCGCTGCAATCAAGCGAGCCGGACGTCGCGATTAAGATCCTGTCGGCTCTCGGCCGGGAGCTCAGTTCCCGTTTGCGCCAGGCCAACATGACGATTCACCAACTCGAAGGATGATGGCCGCCGGCTGCGGCCAACCCTGCGTCCGGTCAGATATAGAGCGCAATCCGACGAAGTGGACGCCGGTTCGTCGTTAGATTGCGCGCCAAACCAAGGAATCTAGAGCATGATCCGATTCAGTTTGATCGGATCATGCTCTAGGGAGCTTCGGCGTAGAGCTTTACGACCGCATAGAGAAAATCGCGGCCGTCGTAGAGGGACTTCACGAGGATGCGCTCGTTCAGGCCGTGGCTGCCGTCGCCGCCGGGTTCGCGGAAAAGGCCGGACAGGCCATAGGTCGGAATGCCTGCGGGCGTGAGAAAACGTCCGTCGTCGGCGCCGTTCACCTGATAGGGAATAAGCGGCACGCCGGGCCACATTTTCGCGGCGACTTGGCGCGCGGGGGCAAGTATTTTTTCACCGATCGGCGGCGGCGGTGAAGGCAGGCCTGGATCGCCGACCCGCGTCATCGCAACCTTTGGGTTCGCGACAGCCCGCTGCAAAGTCTTCTCGGTATCGGCGATGGTTTCGCCGGGGATCATGTGGCAATCGAGCATTGCTGTAGCCCGCCGCGGCAATGCGCTGTCGGCTTCTCCCCCGTTCACGCGAACGGCGGCACATGTCGTCCGCAGCATGGCATTTACGCGCGGATCGAGTTCCTTGAGGCGCGCGGCGGCGGCCGGACTAGGCGCACCGCTAAGCATTGCCTGCATCAGCCCGGCGATTTCACCGGTTTCGATTTTCGACATACCTTCCAGATAGGCCCTCGAACTTGCGCTTATATTCAGCGGAAAATCGAATGCGGCGATCTTTCCAAGCGCCTCTGCCAGCGCATTGATCGGGGTGTCACGTGGTGGACCCGAACTGTTTCCGCCAGGGCCGGCGGCTTCGAGCTGAAAGTGTTGCTGCACCTTCTGGCCGGCCTGCATGGTGATGGCGAGCTTCTTCCCATCCTTGCCGAGCACGCCGCTGCCGTTTTCGTTGATGGCAAACTCGGCGTCGATTAGCGCGCGTTCCTGCTCGACGAGATAGCGTGCGCCGTCGTAATCGTCGGGCGTTTCCTCGCCGCAGGTGAGCGCCAGCTTGATGTCGCGCTTGGGCCGGTAGCCCTCCTGTTTGTAGCGGACCAGCAGGTCGGTGAAGATGGCGGCCATCGCTTTATCGTCAGCGGCGCCGCGCGCGTAAAAAAAGCCGTTCTCCTCAAACAGCTTGAATGGATCGCGCGTCCAATCCTCGCGCCGTGCTTCGACCACATCGATATGGGCGAGCAAAAGGAGGGGCTTTGCGCCGCCCGTGCCGTGCAGAATAGCAACCAGATTTCCGCGTTTGGGGTGACCGGGCGGAACAACGATGCGGATGTCGCCATCGGGCAAACCGGCTTTGCGCAAATGTGCCGCCATGGCCCGAGCGGCGATGGTGCAGTCGCCAGCCGATTGCGTGGTGTTGATCTCCACCAGTTCTTTGTAGAGGTCCCGAAACGCCGCCGTATCCTTCGGTGCTTGTGCAAATGACGTGGCGGGCAATGCGATAAACGTCAGCGTTGCGATCCAAGAACAAATTTTCATGTACCGTCCGCCGTCCTATCCGATGAGGTGCGCGGCGCACGCCCCCGTGCGCCTTTGCTGCTATTCTATACTGAATGCCGTTTGGCTCACGTGCAACAATGCCGCGCGGCAATCGCCGTGTAGTGGCTGTACGCGCTGGGGTGCCTGTTGGCCCTCAAGCCCTTTTCGCGGGATACAGCCGGTTGCATGGCGTATGCGCCGTTGTATTCTCCGCTTCCATTTTCCGCGGAGTTGGTTCGTGATCGTGAGGCAGACTGCTTGTTTGGCCGTTGCAACCGCCGCGCTGGCCGCATCCTTGTGGACCGGCGCCAGGGCGGCGGACGACGTTCCAAATTTCACGCCGGCGCCGGACAGTTCATGGCAGGTGAACTTCTGGGACTTTACGCTGCAACCGGATGGCGCTGCGCATGGTCCCATCGGGATCGATCCGGCTTTTCCTTATACGAGCCAGATTCAAAATGGCGGGCAGGTGCGGGTAAAGCCAGGCACGTATCAGATACCGATTGCCGATGCGAAGGACCCGATCCTGCAACCCTGGGCGGCGGCGGAGTTGGAGAAGCGCAATGCGGCGCTGCTGAAGGACCGTTCTGCCTTCGAGAAAGTGCAGGAGCTGGAATTCCGCGCGCAGTCACGCTGTTATCCAGGCGGCGTGCCGGCCCAATTGCTGTTTCTGGAGCCGGTCTATTTTCTGCAGACCCCGAAGAAGGTGACGATGTTCTGGCAACGCCAAGGGCTCGTGCGCCACATCTATCTCACCGATAAGCACTCCGCGAACGTGAAGCCATCCTGGTCCGGCGAATCCATTGGCCATTACGAAAACGGCGACACGCTGGTTGTGGATACGATCGGGATTGCGGCAGGCAAGTACCACGACTTCGACAGCTTCGGTACGCCGCACACGGACAAACTGCATGTGGTCGAGCGCTACAGCATGTCGCCGGACGGCAGAACGCTGACGGCGGCGATCTCGGTTGAAGACACCGGCGCCTTCAACGGCCCGCTGGCGCTGAAGGAAACGTGGCGCCGCACGAAGCTCGCCTATGAAGAATCGATTTGCGCCGATGACGGCGGCGAGGACCGCTTTCAGCAGAATCTCGACCCGATTCCGAGGGCGAATACGCCGGATTTTTGAAGATCGTAGTTTTTGAAGACCGGTAGCGGGCCCGCCATTGCCCGCTTTTACCCTTCTATGCAGTATGCGGCCCTCGTTCGAGTGGGTCGGGGATGGGTTACGCAAACGGTTCGGCGCTTCGCAATCGCAAAGTTCTGGTGACGGGCGGATGCGGTTTCATCGGTTCGGCCCTGGTCCGGACTTTAGTGCGAGACTGCCAGGCACATGTTCTCAATATCGATAAGCTCACCTATGCCGGTTGCCCGTCCACCGTGGCGGAGGTGGCGCATCTGCCTGGCTATCAGTTTACGCGAATCGATGTCGCCGACAGCACGGCTCTAGAACAGGCACTTTTCCGCTTCGGGCCGGATGCCGTCGTCCAGCTCGCCGCCGAAAGTCATGTCGATCGATCCATCGACGGTCCGGCCGAGTTCATTCACACCAACATACTCGGTACCTACGTGGTGTTGGAAGCGAGCCTGCGGTATATGCGCTCGCTGCCGGAAGAAAGCCGGGATCGATTTCGCGTCCTGCACATCTCAACGGACGAAGTCTACGGCGCGCTTGGCCTTGAAGACGCGCCGTTTACGGAACAATCGCAGCATCGTCCGAATTCGCCCTATTCCGCGAGCAAAGCGGCATCCGATCATTTGGTACGGGCCTGGGGGAAGACCTATGGCCTTCCGGTGATTATCAGCAATTGCTCCAACAATTATGGGCCGTACCAATTTCCGGAAAAAATGATTCCGACCATGATCTTGTCGGCGCTGCACGGCCAAAACCTGCCCGTGTACGGCACGGGTGAGAATGTGCGCGATTGGCTGTTCGTCGAGGATCATGTGTCGGCGCTGCTGCATATGCTGACGGCGGGCCGGGTTTCCCTTTAACGTGCTTTCGGCTTTCGGCTTTCGGGTTCCGAGCTCGACGCTAGGCTGTTAGGGGCAGTAACCCTCGGGTATCGGGCCTCCGCTAAATTTTTTGACAGGATTGCGACCGGGCCTGCGTATAATGGTCGCGAGGTGCAGGGCATACGCGATGGGTTCCATGAAACATACTCCCCGGCGGTTTTGGGCGGGATTTTGCTGGCTGCTGCTGTTTGTTGCGCTGGTGGTTCTGGCGCCGACCGCCTGGGCCCATGGCATTGGCGGGAAGGATGCCGCCTTCGTGGCGGCCAGCACGGGTCCGCAGATACTCCCTTTCATGTATCTGGGCGCCAAGCACATGGTCACCGGCTACGACCATCTCCTATTCATCCTGGGGGTCGTATTTTTCCTCTACCGGCTGCGCCACGTAGCCCTCTACGTGACCATGTTCAGCATCGGGCACAGCATCACCCTTCTGGCGGGCGTGCTGTTTGGGCTGAACGTCAATTCCTTCCTCGTCGATGCGCTGATCGGCCTTTCGGTTGTCTACAAGGCGTTCGACAATCTGGGCGGCTTTCAGTCCCTTTTCGGATTTCAGCCCAATACAAAAGCCGCCGTACTCGGCTTTGGCCTCGTCCACGGGTTTGGCTTGGCGACCAAGCTTCAGGCGCTGAGGATGTCGCCGGACGGGCTGCTGGCGAACATGATTTCGTTCAATGTCGGGGTCGAAATCGGGCAGCTTCTGGCTTTGTCCGTCATCCTGGCCCTTATCATCGCCTGGCGGAAAACGCCGAGCTTCACCAGAAACGCGGTGCTTGCCAATGTGCTGATCATGGTCGGCGGCTTTGCCCTGATCGAGTACCAGCTTGCGGGCTACTTCACGAACGGACGCTTCTAAATGACCATGGACACGTCTGCATCGATTAATGTTGCGCCGCGCCGCCTTATTGCGCTCACCCTCGGGGCGGCCATCGTGGCGACGGCCATAACGTTCTTGTTCTTCCTGCCGGCGGAATATGGCTACGACCCGACCGGTTTCGGCCAGCTCACGGGGCTGAACAAAATTGCCGCCGCCGAGCCTGTTACGGTGGCCGCGGTTGCGCCCGCCGCAGCCGGTGGCGGATCGGCCGCGCGCGCCGCCGTGTCCGCCTACCGCAGCGACATGATCGACATCCCGCTGCCGCCCGACGGGGAGCTGGAATACAAGGTGCAAATGAAGCCGGGCGATTCCCTGGTCTATTCCTGGGACGTCGAAGGCTTCGAAAATCCCGATTGGTTCTATTACGATTTTCACGGCGAAACCTGGCCGCGCCCGGAAGGGGAAAAAGCCAAAATTGCCGAGTACGAGCAGAAGACCGGCGTGAAATCGTCAGGCTCGCTGATCGCCCCCTTTGAGGGCGTGCATGGCTGGTACCTTCAAAATCAGGGCGGCAAGCCGGTCACCGTGCATTTGAAGATGAGTGGCTTCTATACGCTCGTCCCGCCCGGCGAATACGGCAACCTCGACGGGATACAAGCCGGTACCAAGTGAACCTGCCGTATATCCGGCGCGCGCAAAACCTTCTTGCATCGCAATAGGGAGTCTTCCCGGGAAACGATTTCCGCGGAATTTCCTTACCGTTAACCAGAGGAGCCTAACGATGCCGTTGAAGCTCTTCGTTGTAACGGAGTTGAAAAATGGCAGACACGATCCGCGACATTGTCGTCCGGTACTTGAGCGGCGAAGCCACCTATCCCGAAGCGATGTCCGAATTGAGTGATCTCGTCGGCCAAAAGCAAGCCCACGACATGCTGCGGTGCGCGGTCGAGCAAGACAACGACACCTATCTCCAGTTGGCCGTCGCCGCGGCGTAATTCCCCGATTCGGGCAGGCCAGCGTCAAACAGCCGCTTTGCGGCGAATCCCAGCGATTGCTCAACGGGCGCTTTTCGCAGAAGGGAGCATGGTGTAGGGAATTTCCGCGCCGCCGCGTATCCGTGGCAGTGCTAAAGAGTGACCGGACATGCGACCCCTCTATTTGCTTCCACTGGCTGCACTAGCCCTTGCCGCTGCGGCGTGTTCGAAAGAGACGCCTGCGCCACAGGCAGAGGCTAAACCCGCCGAATCGCCGTTCCAGATTACCGCTACCATTCAGGACATCATGGATGCGGAAGTCGACCCCGCCGCCGATTTCCTGTGGGCTTCGACCGGCTTCGTCTCGGACAAAACCGGCCTACACGACAAGACCCCCCATACCGAGGCCGAATGGACCGCGGTGCGGCGTAATGCCCTGATTCTTATCGAGGCGACGAACCTGCTGCGCATGGAGGGCCGTCAGGTTGCCACGCGCGAACTGGACAGGGAAGAGAAGGGCGGGGAGGACGATCCCCAGAAAATTCAAAAGGCTATCGAGACAAACTGGACGGCTTTCATTGGCTTTGCCCGCCGGCTCCACGATGTGGGCTCCGATATGCTTAAGGCGATCGACAAGCGCGATATCGCCGGAATGGACAAACTCGGCGAGGATCTCGACGCGGCCTGTGAGGCCTGCCACCGTACCTTCTGGTATCCGAATGCGGTCGAACCGATCCAGACCCTGGAGCCGCCGAAGTAGCCGCCGGGCTTCTACAAATTCAAAGCTGCGCGAGCGCGTTGGCAGCGACCGGGCACAACGCTATAATACGAACTGGGATTGAACACCGGGAGGAGTGGCCCAATGGGCTTGAGGACAACATTAGCGCTTGCTGTGATTTTGGCTGTGGGAAGCGGTTCTGCCGTTTTTGCCCAGCAAAATCAGGGCGAAGCCGACAACACCGCGAAAGCGGTGTCCGGCAATTGGAAGGCGCCGCAAGGCGGTAGCTGCGACGCCGCCTATTTGAAATCGGGCGAGATGAACAAATCGGTCCGCGGCGAAGCGGGCATGAAATTGACCGTCGTCAATCAGGGCAAGACCGTAGATGGCACCCTGATTCTGGCGGGCGCGCGCGAAGGCCAGGTCGTCAATCCGGCGACCGACAAGATGATGTTCCTGGTAGAGCCGCAGGCGGGCGACAAGCTGCACCTGATGCCGCTGGGCGAACCGGTGCTTGGCTGGCCCGAAGTGGTCCTGGACCTCTGCCCGGGCACGAAAAAGTGAGGAAGTAAGGTTTCCGGCCGATGCGGGCGCGCACGGTAGGTTAAAATGACGCAAGGGATGCGCCGACCCGTTTTCCTCGGCGTTCTGACCGGCTATACTTAGCCGATAAATTTAGGGAGCCCCTGACATGCAGTTTAAGACTTTTGGCCTTGCGGCCGCCATGGCGTTGGCAGCGATCATTCCGGCGTCGGCCCATCATTCCCACGCTAACTACGAAGCCATCAAGTGGACCGACATCAAGGGTAAGGTCACGGAACTGCAGTGGCTGAACCCGCATGTGTGGGTTTACATCGATATGAAAGACGCCAAGGGCGAGACGATTCAGTACGCGCTCGAAGGCGGTAGCCCGGCGGCTCTGACCCGCGGTGGCTGGAAGAAAGACACCGTGAAAGTCGGCGACGAAATTAACGTCAAGTGCCATGTCGCCAAAGACGGCAGCAACAACTGCCTTCTCGGCTTCTTGACCACGCCGGGCGGCCAGCCGAAGGAATTCGACTAAGCCTTCAGGCGTTTTTCGTTTTAAGCGAAAGGCCTCGTCCGCATTGGCGGACGGGGCCTTTTGTTATTTCGACATATGCCGGATCAGCGTTTGATATGGGAAATCTTCGTCCCTTCAATGCTGACGCCCGCCATCAGACCCTTCTGGTCGAAGATGAAGGCGTAGGAATCGTCCTTCAGCGTGGTGCTGGAGATGTTTTTGGCCACACCTTCATTGACCACAACCACCGTCGGGCCGACGCCAATTTCCCAGCCCTGCGACTTGTTCAGATAGTCGATGGCCTTATCGTTCATCAGGAACAGGGCATAGCCATAGGACTGCACGCCGGCTTGAAGGCCCCACGAACCTGCGAAAGAGTTGAAATAGTCCACGGGACGGCCGCCCCGTTCCAAGACGCCCTCGCCATAGGCGCCGCCAAAGACCAGTCCGGCTTTGACGATATTGGGGAAGATCAGGACCGCTTTGGCCTGCTTCCCAATCGCCTGCGCGGCAGGGTTGGTCCGATAGAGCATCTGCAAGGCATTATTGGCGTCTTTGTTGAGATCGTCCGCGTTTGCCGCGGCAACGGCGGGTGCGAAGGTGATCGTGGTCATGGGCATCGCCGTGGCAAGAGCGAGCGCGGCAGAGGTTACAAATGTTTTCAGCTTAATCATTGAAGGTCTCCTTTGACCTGCACTGGTGCGATGTGTCCCGTGCGAGGCATTCGGTTATGCGGCCCCTGTGGACGGGCCCTCCGGTGACGGACAACGGGCGAAGGTCCTGGGCGTTCCCACGAAAATTGCGGGTGCCGCATTATACGCTGACCTCCCGCCAGGCAAAAACCTCGCTTGGCCATACACTTCTTTCCCGAAACGACCTGATTTAAGATGCCTGCGACAGTTTGGACTGATTCCAGGGAGGGGAGCACGCACATGCGCGCATCGATCGCTTGCTTGATGGCTTTGATGATACCGGCGGCCGCCACGGCCGCGCAGAACCGCACGACATTCGACATTTATGTCACCGATGTGGAAGGCGGGAATGGAACCTTGTTCGTCACGCCATCCGGCGAGTCCGTGCTCATCGATACGGGCAATGCCAATGGCGCGGTACGTGATGCCGGACGCATCATGGATGCCGTGCGGGATGCGGGCCTGACCCAGATCGATCACCTGATTTTGACGCATTACCACGGCGATCATTTCGGCGGCATGCAGGAAGTCGCCAAGCAAATCCCAATCAAGGAATTCATCGACCACGGTCCAAACACACAGCCGGGCGTGGGCGCCGATTGGGAGCGCGACGTTTATCCCAAGCTGTATGCTGGCACGAAACACACGGTCGCCAAGCCGGGCATGAAGATTCCGCTGAAGGGCGTGGATTGGACCATCGTCGCTGCGGCGGGCGAGATCACCAAGGCGCTTTCGGGAGCAGGGAAGCCCAATCCCGAATGCGCGAACTTTCAGCCGATCGACAACAACATGGAAGATCCCATGTCGGTGGCGAGCTACATCACCTTCGGCAAATTCCGCACCGCGCATCTGGGCGATCTGACGCGCAATATGGAATTCAAGCTGATGTGCCCGAACACGACGCTGCCGCCGGTCGATGTGCTGCTGGGCCTGCATCACGGTCAGGATTCGTCCAATTCGCCGGTGATGGACCATGCGCTGCGTCCGCGCGTCGGCATCATGAACAATGGCACCCGCAAAGGCGGCGAGCCCTTCGCCATGATGTCGATCCATTCCTCGCCGGGTTTCGAGGATTTGTGGCAGATCCATTTCTCGCTGCTGTCGGGCCAAGAATACACGACGCCGGGCATGTTCATCGCCAACCGCACGGACGACGAGTCGCCGGTGATGGCGGTCGAGCCGATGAAAGCCCCGGCGCCCAACGCGCCCGGCATCCAGCCCGCGCCGGCGCATAACGGAAAGGCCTATTGGATCAAGCTTTCGGCGCAGGCCGACGGCACCTTCACCGTCACCAATCAGCGTAACGGCTTCAGCAAAACCTACGCGCCGCGCTGAGGAAGAGGTGGCGATGAACTACACCACGGACTTCAGAACGGTTCAGGGTGACGTCAGTCCTGAGGAATGGCAGGCCCGGGTTGCGCTCGCGGCCTGCTATCGCCTTGTAGATCATTTCGGCATGACCGATCTGATCTACAACCACATCACCACGCGTATTCCGGGTACGGATTATCTTCTGATCAATCTGTACGGTCTTCTTTACAAGGAGATCACCGCGTCTTCGCTGGCCAAGATCGATGTCGAAGGCAACATCATCTCCAAGCCCGATACCGACTACGGCATCAACAAATCGGGCTATGTGATCCACGGCGCCATTCACAAAGCGCGCCCCGATGTGAAGTGCATCATCCACACGCACACCCGGGCCGGCATGGCGGTATCCGCGATGAAATGCGGGCTGTTGCCGCTGAATCAAACCGCGATCCGTTTTCATAACCACATCGGCTATCACTCCTATGAAGGCCCGGCGATCAATCTGGATGAACGCATCCGGCTGGTGGAAAATCTCGGCCCCCACGACGCGCTGGTGCTGAAAAACCACGGGCTGTTGACGTGTGGCCCAACTATCGCGCAGGCGTTCAACACCATGTACCAGCTCGAAATGGCCTGCCGCTCGCAAGTAGACGCCATGGCGGCGGGCGCCGATTTGATCGTGCCGCCCGAAGACGTTCTGGCGCGCACGGCGGTTCTGTACCGCCCCGAAACGCGCCGCCCCTATGGCGTCCTGGAATGGCCCGCTATGCTCCGGTTGCTGGAAGCGGAACAGAAAAAGTCAGGCTATCCGCCCTACGCGCAGTAGCTGTCTTGAAAATTGTGAGTCTAACCCTTAGGTTACATGTAACCGGTGGTTGTCATGAGCGTTTCCAGGCGTAAGCGCAGCATTCGCGAAAAAGTTCAGAATTACCGCGACAGGTTGCGCGCGCAAGGTTTGCGTCCGGTGCAAATCTGGGTGCTCGATACGCGCACAGAGGCGTTTCGCTCTGAGGCGCACAGACAGGCGGCCGCCGTGGCAAGAAGCGCTGGCGCCGCGGAAGACCAGGCGTTTATCGATTCTGTTTCGGCTTTGAATGACGAATGAAACGGGCGGAGATTTGGACGGTTTCTGCCGGCGGCTATGGTGGTAAGCCGCGGCCAGCGGTCGTCGTCCAATCCGATCACTTCGATAAGACCGCATCCATCACAGTTTGCCCGTTTACCAGCGATCCCACGGATGCCGAATTTTTCCGGCCGGTTATCCAACCGGGCGATGAGAACGGTTTGCGATCTGCGTCTCGGCTGATGATCGACAAGATCGTGACGGTTTCCAGGGATAAACTTGGAAAAAGAGTAGGCGCGCTAAGCGCGGAAGATGTCGTGCGTATGGACCGGGCGGTGCTGATTTTCCTGGGCCTGGTATAGAGGACACGGCCACAGCATCCTCCTCTTCGGTGGCGCGGTTCGCCTGATGGTTCTATGCTTTCTCAAGTGTAGACGCGCGAATCCTGGGAGGGACCTCATGCACATTGCGAAAACCGTAGCTGCTGTTGGCGGTGCGTTTGCCGTAGCGATGCTCACCGCTGTGCCGGCCGGGGCTGCCGACATTATCGCCGATTGGGGAAAAGCCGCCGCGCCACCCGCGCCGGAATTGAAGGACGTCACGGTCGATCCGGCGACCACGGCGCTTCTGTTTCTCGACATCATGAAACAGGGTTGTGGCGCGCGTCCGAGTTGCGTCGAGAAGGTCCCGAACATGAAGCGGCTGCACGATGCCGCGCGGGCCAAGAACATGATCGTCTGGTACAGCCTCGTCGGTTCGGACGGCAAAGCCACCCCCGACGACATCATGGACCCTGGCATCAAACCGCGCGTGGGCGAGTGGTACCGTCAAGGCGGTCCCGACAAATTCATGGGTTCGACGCTGCAGGCGACCCTGCGCCAGGCCGGGATCAAGACCGTGATTATCTGCGGCAATTCCTTCCAGGGCGCGACGGTCGGCACGGCATCGGCTGCGGCGCAGCGGGGCTACAAGGTCATCGTGCCGGTCGATTGCTCGGCAGGCGACAGCCCCTATCATGAGCAATATGCGGCGTTTCATCTGGCCAAAGGCGGCCCGGTGATCGTGACGAGCGCGGTCACTCTGACCCGCAGTACGATGGTGAAATTCTAGCGGCGCTGGGGAAATTGCCCCAGGAGATGACACAGAGGTTAGAAGCGGACCTTCATCTCGCGCGTTATGCTAGGCTTCGGAAAAGGTACTTTTCGTCAAACGCGGGAGGTCTTACGCCATGAAAAACAGCGCGGCTCGAAATGTTTCTCGCGGCGCTGTGCGCGCCGCCCTGGTGGCCGGGTCGGTGCTGGCGTTGTCTGCCTCCTCGTCGTTGTCGGCCCCCGCCGCGCAACAGGTCGATTTGAAGCTGATCCTCGCCACCGACGTGTCGGGCAGCATCAATGACGAAGAAGCGGACCTGCAGCGCCAAGGCACGGCCGACGCCTTTGCCGATCCCGATGTGATTAAGTCGATCCAGAGCGGCGCGCTCGGACGTATCGCTGTCGCGATGATCGACTTCTCCAGTCCAGAATACGACAAGGTCGTTCTCGATTGGCACATCATCCGCGACAAGAAAAGCGCGCTGGAGTTCTCCGAGGCGATTCGCGCTCTGCCGCGTACGCCGGGACGGCGTACCTCAGTAAGCAGCGCGCTCGAACTCGGATCGACGCTGATCGAAGCCAGTGCAGGCGATATCGTTGCCACGCGGCGGGTGATCGACGTGTCGGGCGATGGGCCGAACAATGACGGCAATCCGATGCGCGAAGTGCATGACCGCGTGATCGCGCAGGGCATTGTCGTCAACGGCCTGCCCATCATGGACGACAACGCCAACGGCTATTATCCCGATCTCGACAAGTATTATCAGGCCTGCGTCGCGGGCGGCCGCGGCTCGTTCGTCGTTGTGGTACGCAGCTTCAAGGATTTCGGTCAGGCGATGCGCCACAAGCTGATTCTTGAAGTTTCCGGTATCGATCCGCCGACCAAATTCGCCAACCGGCCGCCGCTGAAGAAAGAATTGCTGACCAAAGCGGCGGCGGGCGGCAATCCGCTGAATGGACCGCAGGTCATGCGACCCGGCCAGAATGAGTATTCAGAACACTGCGACATCGCCGGCGGCTTCTACGGGCGATTTAATCGGTTCTGATGTTGGGGTGTCATCCCGGAGGCCGCGTCAGCGGCTATCCGGGACCCACCGGGACTGAGGCGCCGTGGGGCCCAGCTCTCGCTCCGCTCGGCCGGGATGACAAGCGGAGCAAGCGCCAGGGAAGATTACGGCACCATGGCGCCGACGGTTTCGACGTATACGGAGTAAATCGAAGTGCTGGCCGTCATGAACAGGCGGTTCCGCTTCTTGCCGCCGAAGCAGAGATTGGCGCAGGTTTCCGGCAGATGGATTTTGCCGATCAATTCGCCCGTCGGCGCGTAGCAACGCACGCCGTCTTCCGCCGCATCGCCATTGCCCATGCTGCACCAGACATTGCCGTCCATATCGACGCGCAAGCCGTCGGTATTGCCGCGCGTGAAATCGTTCGCGAACACTTTGCCGTTTGTCAGGCTGCCACCCGCCACATCGAAAACGCGAATTTCCGCCGGCCGGTTGCCTGGGAACGCCATCAGAATGACGTACAGCTTCTTTTCGTCGGGTGAGAACGCAAGTCCGTTGGGACGTCCGGCATCGGGCGCAAAAACCACCGTCGCCTGGCCGGTCTTGGGATCCAGACGGTAAACGTTCGGCGGCAGTTCGGGCTCGGCCTTGTGGCCTTCGTAATTGCCGAAAATGCCGAAACCCGGATCGGTGAACCACACGGCGCCATCGGCCGAAAC
This sequence comes from Alphaproteobacteria bacterium, assembly GCA_947473475.1. Lineage (GTDB taxonomy): Bacteria > Pseudomonadota > Alphaproteobacteria > Micropepsales > Micropepsaceae > CAIYRG01. Next base: position 64,039 of record CANJBZ010000016.1, on the reverse strand, counting down.
CACCACGTCGTTCGGCGCGTTCAGCGGCTTGCCGTTAAATTTGTCCATCAGCACGGTGATGGTGCTGTCATGCTCCGTGCGTGTGACGCGGCGCGTGTCATGCTCGCAGGTGAGCAGGCGGCCTTCGCGGTCGCGCGTGTTGCCGTTGGAATTGTTCGACGGAGAGCGGAACACGCTGACATGGCCGTCGTCTTCGCTCCAGCGCATGATGCGGTTGTTCGGAATGTCGCTCCACAGCAAATAGCCGCCGTCGCGCACATACACCGGCCCTTCCGCCCAACGGCAGCCGGTCGCGACGCGTTCGATGAAGGCGTTGCCGATCTTGTACTTGAACTTGGGACTGAGCACTTCTACGCGCGGATCGGGGTAGCGCGTACCGGGGAGCGGCCCCAATGGCAGCTCATCCGCGTGCGCGGCCGGTGCAAGCGCCGCCGCCGCGACAGTCCCTGCCGCAGCCTTTAGAAATGTACGCCGTTCCATGTGGTATCCCCCGGTTATTCCATTGGTGTGACTTGTTCGATTCCGTTTAGCCGCCGCACGTTCAGTTCGTCGATGGTCAGTTTCTTGATGCGCGCGCGGCCTATCGCCATGCGTCCGATCGCGAGGCTACCGATCGCCAACGCGCCTATGGCAAAGGCGGCCACGGCGACGGCGATCACGGCTGCCGCTGGAATGGCCACGGGTTCGGACGTGTGCCTTCTGTGCCGCTGCGAAAAGGGGGAAGGCCAAGGCATGCCCTTCAGTGTACGATGATCGATCCTGAAATTCATCCGGCACCTTCCTTGCGCCTTCGCGTGACACCTTTGCGCGATAGCCCGGAGCACAATAGAAGAAACGGGCACCTATTGCGCAATGGAATCCAGCGATGTCCCTGAAAATCAGACGTGTCGTTACCGGTCATGACGAGAATGGCAAGCCCATCGTGCTGTTCGATGAGGCGTGCAGGAATGTGCGCTCGGGCCGCGAAAGGCACCACAGTTGCGTGGTGTGGTCAACGGGATCGTTCCCAACCGACAATGCCGGTTCAGAAGACGGCGGCTTGCGCCCGGTCGCTTCGACCGATCCCGGCGGCACGGTGTTTCGCATCGTGCGCTATGAGCCGGGCGTGTCGCCCCGCAACCATCGTACCGACTCAATCGATTACGCGGTTGTCATCTCCGGCGAGATCGACATGGAGATGGACGGCACATCGGTACATCTGAAGCAGGGCGATGTTTTGGTGCAGCGCGGCACGGTACACAATTGGATCAACCGCGGGACCGAGGCATGCGTTATTGCCTTCGTGCTGGTCGCCGCCGAGCCGGTAAAACGCGGCGATACCGTGCTGCAAGCCGTGGGGTGATCCCACTCACCATGGCCGGGCTTGCCCCGGCCACCCAGCCGCCGCGCGTCTGCGCGGCGAAAAGATCGTGCGGCAGAGAGACCGCCCCCTCACCCTAACCCTCTCCCCGAAAAGGGGAGAGGGAATTATGGCGCGAATCCTTGCACGACGTTGCAGCCGTGTATGGAGGCGATTGAGGGTTCGTTGAAACGCTGGTTCATCGCGGTGGGAACAAAGCCGTCGCCGATGATGGTTTGCAGCGCGCAGTGATAATCGGTCTCGATGAAATTGGCCGATGAATCGGACGTGACCACAATCGTCATCGCCAGTGACGGCACGACGTAAAGCATCTGCCCTCCGAAGCCCCAGGCGTAATAAATACGCTGGCCGTGCGCCTCGGTGATGAACCAGCCATAGCCGTAACCATCGTCATGGCGGTCATGTGTGCGTGCGGTCCATGAGGCGCGCACCCAGCTTTCGGGCAAAACGCGCGTGCCTTGGTGCATGCCGCCATTGCGGAACATTTCCCCGAAACGCAGCAGCGCACGAGGACTGACCGCCATCTCGTTGCCGCCGAAATAGACGCCTTGCGGATCGCGCGTCCAGGCGGGAATGGCCATATCCAGCGGCTTGCCAAGCCATTCGCGCGCCAGGTCCAGAGTCGTGCGCCCCGATATGTCGGTCAGGATCGCCGACAACAAATGCGTGTTGCCCGTCGAATACAGCATCATGCCGCCGGGCTCATCGGCGAACGGACGCGACAGCGCGGCCTGTATCCAATTTGGACTGGCCACCCAGCGGCCGTAATAGAGCCGCCCGGACGTGCGCTCGAGACCGGCCCGCATCGACAACAGATGGTCGACCGTGATGGCGCCGACCTTCGGCGAAAGCCCCGCGGGCGCGCGCGCCTTGAGCAGCGGCAGGATCGGAGAATCGGTACTCGCGATCATCTTCTTGTCGATGGCGATGCCGATCAGCGCATCGACAATCGTTTTCGACGCGGATTTGACGTTGACCGGCGTATCGAGCGATGGCCCACGGAAAACCCGCTCCACCAGCGGCTTGCCATCGCGCGCGACGATCAATGCATGGGCGCGCTGAAAAGCGCCGATTTGTTCGACCGCGCGCGAAAGCTGTGCCGGATCGAATGCGGGCGTTGCGGCTCGCGCCAACGTTGGCAGCAGCGTCGCAAACAGGCACATAGAGAAGCGGAGGATTTTCGCTCGCATGACGGCTAGTCTCAGCAGCCATGCGAGCGTGTCAATCGGAGCTTGGCGGAAACGAGAACGCCTTCGCGAAGGTGATCAGTTTCTAATCGTCTGCAGAAACCACTCCGTCGGAATTTCACGGCCCAATCCGGCCGCCTTGGCCTTTTCGTAGACTTTGCCAGCCACGGCAAAAAACTGTGCGCCCTGGATATTTCCGCGCTCGGAATAGGTGATCTGATCCGGCGAGGTCCGCCCTTTGCTGCGCCCAGCGAAAATGTCGGCCAGAGAAATGCGCTTTTCCGGCAGCAGCACGCCATGGCCGCGCCCGCGGCTCTTGCGTCCATCGCCATGCTTGGGCGCAGCCGGACGCGCTTCCCAGCCGATATGTTCGTCGTCGATCAGGAGGCCCGGATTACTCGTCGGCGCTGGTGAATCGCCGAGCCGCAGATAGAGGTCCACGCGCCTGAGCGTCTCATCGTCTGGCACGCCAGAGCCGCCGATATTGATCACATGCGTGCCCTTCGCGAGCCGCGTGCCATCCAACACCGGCACCGCGGAATCCGTCAGCGCGGCCACGATGTCCGCGCCTTCGTAAATTTCTTCGGGCCGCTCGCAGACTTTCACTTCGATGCCGAATTCCTCGGCGACTTCATGGCCGAAGCGTTCGCGGTTGGCTTTGGTCGGGCTGAATATCTGCAACCGCTTGATGTTGCGCACCGCCGTCAGTGACTGCATGTGCGAATGGGCCATGCCGCCCGAGCCGAGCATGCCGACAACGCTGGCGTCGGCGCGCGCCATATATTTCGTGCCGATACCGCCGTCGCCGCCGACGCGCATGTGCTGCAAGATACCGTCATTGATGAGCGCGAGCGGCTCGCCCGTTTCGATGGACGTCAAAAAGACAAGCCCGCAATAGAGGCCCGGCTTGGTACAGTATTTTTCCTGCGTGCGAACGCCGTTGTATTCGCTTTCGTAGACGATATCCGACTTCATGCGGACCGCGAAATATCCAGCGGTCGAGCCGCCTTCCATGCTGCCGAATTGATAATTCTTGGCGGGGTCACTGGTTGGAATACGAATGTCGATGCGCGGCCGGCAAACGGTTTCTTTGGTCGCGAGACCGGCATAAGACGCTTCCAGCGCCGCGATGGTGTCCTCCATCGTCAGCACCTTGGCGACATCGTCATTGTTGATGAAGAGAGTCATTGCGCCCTCAATAAAAAGAGGAACCACCAAGGACACCAAGAAGACACGAAGGTCACAAAGCTGCTTCGTGTGCTTCGTGCTTCCTTCGTGTCCTTGGTGAAACCCCTTTTAGGGCCTTAGACCCCCTTCGGCAGTTCGCCTTTGAAGTTCGGGTCGTAGAACTCCGGCAGCATGCGGCTTGGCACGCTGTTTTCGGCGATCTTGGCTTGCCAGTCCTTTTTCACCTGCGGGTCTTCCATCCAATAGGGGATGGCGGTGCCGCCTTCGGTGATGTCCATGCCGGTGTAGTCGATATGCTGTTCGCCCGGCGGGCCCGGCTCGCGGCCCGGATTGTGCGGGCCAAACCATGCCATCAGGCGCAGCGGGTCTTTGGATACGCCGAAGTGCTGGTGATACCAGCGCGCGCCGCCCGGTGCGGCCGAGATAATGCCGACGGGTTCATAGTCGATGCGCTTGATCTGATCCTGGTTGCCGTCCTTCCAGGGCGACACGCCCAGGCGTTCGGGCCAAGTATGGGTGTAACCCTTGCCCTTGATGCAGATGAGCACCGCGGCGGACGTATGGGCATGCGCCTTGGAATAGCGGCCATTTTCGTGCTGGCCGATCCAGAAATAGAACGAGTTGCCGGTCATGAACGGCTCGACGCGGCGGAAGCCCGGCGAGCGGCGGTTGTCGAGCGGCAGATCGCAATTCACCGCATCCGGCACGAAATTGGTGCGGCGCATGGCTAGGCCGCGCACGGGATCGGGCTCGACATCGTCGTTATATTTGTAGAAATCGTCGGCGCCCGAGAAGCGGTCGCGGAACTGCATGGGGTTATTGAAGATCGCATCCACCGACTGCAGTGCGTTCATGGTCACTGGGGCGGTCGTGCCGGCCAGCAGTAGCGCCGGGGCCGAGGCCGCATTCACGATGCGGTGGTAGGCGTTCAGCGGAATGGAGAACAGCGAGCCCTGCTGCCATTCGAAGGTGTGGCGCTTGGTATCGCCTTCCAGCCAGACTTCCGTCGAACCGCGGCCTTCGACCACAAAATAGATCTTCTCGAACAGGTGCTTTTCCGGGTTCAGCGCGCCCCGGCCAGGCACTTCGACGAGGTAGCCACCCCATTTGGACTCGGTCCCATAGAGCTGGATATAGGTTCCACGGCCGCCCAGGCGTTTCCAGGGCGCCAGCGGCAGGTTCTGGACCTTGGAGATGCCGATGTCGCGGAAGCAGGGAATGCCCTCGGATTCCATGAAAACGTCATAGGGCGTCTTCACCCGGCCCCATTTGCCAAAGCCGGCGCGCTTGCCGCCGCTGGGTTCGTGCCAATGGACCTTTGCTGCTACGTCATGCATCTGTCGTTTTCCTTCAGGGGATGAATTTGCGGGGCAGAATAGCCATCGCCGCCCGCGCGTCAAATTGAGGCTTGCGTGATGGCTAAACGTGCCTTGACGCTGGGGTTTTAGGCGCTAGTTTCGCGCTATGACAGCCACACGACTGACCAGCTTCAGCATTCATGGCCGCACCAGCTTCGGGGCGGTAACCGGCGCCGGAATGGTGGATTTGGGCGGGCGGCTCGGGGGCAAATATGCCTCGCTGCTGTCGCTGATCCAGGCGGGCGAGGCGGGGCTGAAGGACGCCCGGGCGGCAAGCGCCTTTCCCTTCGCCGATTACCGGCTGGACGAGATCGAATTCCTGCGCCCCGTCCTGTTTCCAGAAAAGATCGTCTGCGTCGGCATCAATTACCCGGAGCGCTCGGCTGAATACAAAGACGGCCGCGAGAAGCCGAAATATCCCAACCTGTTCGTCCGCTTCCCGGACTCGCTGGTCGGCCACAACCAGGCGCTGGTCCGCCCCAAAGCATCCGAGAAATTCGACTATGAGGGCGAGATCGTCCTGGTGGTCGGCAAAGGCGGGCGGAACGTCCCGCGTGACCAGGCGCTGTCCATGCTGTGGGGAATGACGCTCGGCAATGAAGGCACGTTGCGCGACTGGCTGCGTCACGGCAGCCTCAACGTCACACAGGGCAAGAATTTCGACGCCTCCGGCAGTCTGGGCCCGTGGATCGTGCCGGCCGATGAGGTGAACCCCGGCGCGCCGCTGCACTTGATGACGCGGGTGAACGGCGAGCTGCGTCAGGACGACAACACCGAACGGCTGACCTGGGATTTCTCCTGGCTGCTGAATTACATCACGCAGTTTGCGACACTGAAGCCGGGCGATCTGATCTTTACGGGAACGCCGGTCGGCGCCGGCGGACATCAGACGCCGCCCGCATGGCTGAAGCCGGGCGACGTGCTGGAAGTGGAAGTGCCGGAGCTCGGCGTTTTACGGAATACGGTCGTCGACGAGACGTAGAAGCTCGTTGCTTTTTCGACATAGCAAGGTGGGGACAGTGGGAAATCTGCAGCTCAGTTTTGCCTGCGCGCTCTATGACCGCGTGCAGCCGCTCTACACCGGCGAAGTGAAGCCGGACGGCATCGATTTGAACTTCATGCCGATCGAAGAGCCGCGACCGATTTTCGACCGCATGTCCGGCGGGCAGGAATTCGACGTTGCGGAATATTCCTCGTCCGAATTTGTCCAGCGTTTCGCCAACAAGCAGTGCCCGTTTGTGGCGCTGCCGGTGTTTCCGTCGCGCTGCTTCCGGCATGGCTTCATCGCCATCAACAAAAAGTCGGGAATCAAGTCGCCAAAAGATTTGGAAGGCAAGCGGGTCGGCGTCCCGCTGTACACGATGACCGCGGCGATTTTTATTCGCGGCCTGCTGCAGCACGAATACGGCGTGGACGTCGAGAAAATCCATTGGGTGCAGGGCGCGGTCAATCACGCCGGCAGCCACGGCGATCCGCACGTGTTGCCGCTGCTGAAGCCGATGGAACTGGAATATGCGCCAAAGGGCCGCTCGCTCAGCGATCTGATCGAAGAAAATTTCGTAGACGCGACGCTGGGCACCAGTCTGCCGGAATCCATCCGCCACAATCCCGATATCGCGCGCCTGTTCCCCGATTATGTCGAGCTGGAAAAGCAATATTACGCAAAGACGCGCATCTATCCGATCATGCATCTGATCGCGATCAAGCGCGATCTGTACGAGCGTTATCCCTTCATCGCCACCAGCCTGTACAATGCCTTCGAGAAGTCCAAACGCATTGCGCTGAAGAAAATGTATAATCTGCGCGCCCTGCGTTACATGACGCCGTGGCTGATGCGCGACATCGACGAGATTTACGACGTATTCGGCGGCGATCCCTGGCCGTATGGCGTCAAGAAAAATCGCCCCACGCTGGAAGCCCTCGTCACCTATTTGCACGACCAGCATTTGATCGCCGAAAAGCCGAAGGTGGACGACCTGTTCGTCCAGAACTACGGCGAAGTCGATAGCTGGTTCTGATGCGCCAGCGCCCCCTCCACCGCTTCGCGGTCCCCCTCCCCCGTAACGACGGGGGAGGAAAAGGGTGCGCCTCTGTTTTCCTCCCCCGTTGTTACGGGGAAGGTGGATCGCCGCGAAGCGGCGAGACGGAGGGGGCGCGCCCCATCCGCACAATTCTGAGTCAAAGATAGAACGTCCCGGGAGAAAAGCATGCCGTCGAACATAAAGAGCCTCATCAACGATCTTGTCATCGCCAATCGCATTCTCGCCAATGAGGATGTGGTGGACGCCTATGGCCACGTCAGCGTGCGCCATCCCGACGATCCGACGCGGTTCTTTCTCGCGCGCTCGCTGGCGCCGGAATTCATCACGGCGGCGGATATCATGGAATTCACCCTCGATGGCGAGCCGGTGAAGAAGGGCGGGCCCGCGCCGTATCTGGAGCGCTTCATCCATGGCGGCATTCTGGAATCGCGCCCCGATGTGGTGGCGGTCGTGCACGCGCATGCGGAAGATATCCTGCCCTTCGGCCTGACCGATGGCACGCCGCTGAGGCCTGTCATCCATTCGGGCAGCTTCATCGGCGCCAACGTCCCGACCTGGGATATCCAGGACAATTTTGGCGACACCAATCTGCTGGTCACCAACGTGGCGCAAGGTCAGGATCTGGCCAAGACGCTCGGCGACAACAACGTCGCGTTGATGCGTGGTCACGGCTTTGCCGCCGCGGCGCGCTCGCTGATCGAAGTGGTGCGCATGTCGGTCTATCTGCCCCGCAACGCACGGGCGCTGTACCGCGCACGGCAGCTTGGCGGCGAAGTGAAGTATCTGCATCAAGGCGAGATCGACGCGCGCAATCGCGGCTACTCGCCCTATTCGGTCGAAACCTGGCGCGCCTGGCATTATTGGGCCAACAAGGCTGGCGTGGGTGATATGGTGACGCGTCCCGACGCGCCGACCGCGGTGTCGAAGAAGGGCGCCAAGATCGCGAAGACAAAGGCGAAGCCCGCGAAGAAGGCCAAGCCGGCCGTGAAAGCCAAAGCGAAAGCAAAGGGCAAAAAGAAATGAAGCTTGCCAGCTACCTCGTAAACGGACGTCCGGCGTTTGGGCGTGTCGAAGGCAATGGCGCCGTCACGCTGTCGGATCGTATCGAAGGCCGTTCCATCACGCTGAAAGACGCGCTGGCGGAAGAGGGGCTGCTGGACGAATTGCTGAATCTTGCGGCCGGTGCTGAGCCGGATATGAGCCTGGACGGTCTAAAATATCTGCCGGTCATCACCGATCCCGGCAAAATTCTCTGTGTCGGGATCAATTACCGCAGCCACGCCGCCGAGCATGGCGGCGCGGTGGCGGAAAGACCGAACATCTTCACCAAATTCACCGACTGTCTTGTTGCCCATGACGGCGAGATGTGGCGGCCCAAGGCGTCCAAGCAATTGGACTTTGAAGGCGAGCTTGTCGTGGTGATCGGCAAGGGTGGCCGCGCCATTCCGGCGAAAGACGCGCTGTCTCACGTTGCCGGTTACACTTGCTTCTGCGACGGCAGCGTGCGCGATTTCATCAAGGTCTCGCTGGTCACGGGAAAGAACTTCCCGGCGACATCGCCGCTTGGCCCGTGGATGGTGACGGCGGACGAAATTCCCGATCCGTCCAAGCTGACGCTGACGACGCGGCTGAACGGCCAGCAGATGCAGCATTCCGGCGTCGACATGCTGATGCACGATATCCCCGCGCTGATCGAATACTGCTCCACCTTCACGCCGCTTGCGCCGGGCGACATCATTGCCACCGGCACGCCCGAAGGCATCGGCGCCAAACGCAATCCGCAAGTCTGGATGAAAAACGGCGACGTGCTGGAAGTCGAAATTTCCAGTATTGGCACGCTGCGTAACCGCATCATCGACGAGGCATAATCACTCCCCTCTCCCCTTGCGGGAGAGGGCGTCGCGCCCGCACTTGCGCTTTCGCAAGTGCGCTTTGGCGCGCCGGGTGAGGGGTGATTTTTACTACCCAGCCGATCGTTCGTGTACTCTTGCCCAAACGCGCGAAACGCGCCTTACTCCATTGAGAAAACACATTTCGGGGCGGGGATCACATGCGCATTTTCGGAATTGCAGCGGTAGCAGCAGTGGCGTTGTTGAGCGCGAGCGCTTTTGCACAGCAAGGCGCGGCTCCTGTGCCGGCTAAAGACAAGGCGACCTATTTCCCAAACTCTGACTTTCAGAGCATCTGGAAAGATTTGGAGGCGCGGCAGGCGCTGAACAAGCGCGTTCTGGAAGGCGGCGCCTACAGCATCAACGTCCGCATTGTGAAGCCGACCGATCCGCCGCTGCTGCACGCGAACTCGCTGGACATCTGGCTGGTCAGCGAAGGCAGCGCCACGGCTGTAACCGGCGGCAAGCTGCTCGACGTCAAGAAGCGGCCCAACAACGACGATGCCGCTGGCACGTCCATTGAAGGTGGAACCGAGCAGCCGTTAAAGGCTGGCGATGTGCTGTATATTCCGCCGGGCGTGCCGCACGGCTTCAAGGACATCAAAGGCTTCCGCGCGTTCCTGATCCGGTTTGATACGAAGTAGGCGGAGCGCCGAAAAAACTCACCCCTTGCCCGGCGCGCCAAGGCGCACTTGCGAAAGCGCAAGTGCGGGCGCGCCGCCCTCTCCCGCAAGGGGAGAGGGAATTTCAGCTACTGCACGATCTGGCTGACGGTGCCGTCGGTGTTTTTGCCTTGCGAGCGGTATTGGCCGATGGCGCGCAGCACGGCGGCGTCCGACACCGTGTAGAGAACCGCATCGCTCGTGCCGGTGTTGACGTGACGACGCCACTGGAAGTTCGGCACCGCCATGATGTCGTTCTTCTCCCAGTCGAAGCGCTTGCCGCCGATTTCGGTGAAGCCCTGGCCTTCCATCACCACGATGAAGGTCGAGCAGGTCTCGCGCTTCATCAGCAGCTCTTCGCCGGGGCGCAACAACTGGCAGCAATAATCCAGTGTCGCGAACACGGGGCCTGCCGTCACCGGATTGGTGAACTGCATTTTGATGCCTTCGAACGGATCGCCATTCTCGCCGCGCAGATCATGCAGCGCCTGACGGATGTCCACACCCTTGAAGTGAACATGCGGCATGGCGTTGTTGCCCCAGCCGCGCTGGTTTGAGGTGAAGACCGGCTTCAAACCGCCATGGCCATACATGCGCGTTGAGTGTCCATCGGAATGGATGGCTGGTTGCGATTTCGCATTGCCGCGGTTGGCATCGACATAGTTCTGATCGACCCAGACGCAATCCAGATATTCCATCAGCGGCCAATCGAGCATGTCGATCCAGATCATCGGCTCGCTGTCTTCGTTGCCGTGATCGTGCCAGGTGCCGTTTGGCGTAAACACGATATCGCCGCGGCGGCATTCGCAACGCTCGCCTTCGACATTGGTGTAGCCGCCCTTGTCGGACAGGATCGTGCGGCTGGCGTTCGGGCTGTGGACGTGCGCGGGCGCAATGTCGCCGGGATTGTAGATGGCGATGGCGCAGCGGATCGAGTTGGTGACCTGCAAGCGCCCGCCGAGACCCGGATTGGTCAGCAGAATGCCCTGGCGGTCGGTCGTCTCGATCGGCTTTATGTCGGCGCTGCGCGCGATCTCGCCGATCTTGGACAGGAACGGATAAATCTCCCGCCAGCGCCAGCGATGCGCCTGCATCTTCATCTGATTGGCGGCGACGCGGCCCTTCGCGAGTTCGCCCGTCGCTTCGCTTGTGTCGGCAAACCACGCCCGTTGTGCCGGCGCATTGGCCTGGGTGCGAATCCAGGCATGCAGCTTGCCCACGTCGGCGTTCATTTCGTCCATCAACTCGGCCGCGCTGAGCTTTTTCTGATCTTGGGTGGCCACCGGCATCGGACTCTCCTTAGGTCTAAGGGCGTTTTCCGACGAAGGTATAGCGCGGCTAGGCGGCTTTGCAACGCGCGGAATTGTTTAACGAATGTAATATGTTAACGGAAAAGGCAGCGGCGCCGGACCACGGACGCTGCTGCCTCCCCGCAAAAACGCCTCAGGCTACGATCTGTTGGACCGAACCGTCGGCGAGCTTTCCCTGTGCGCGGTACTGGCCAAGATTGCGCATCAGGGCGGCATCCGAAACGGTGTACAGCACCGCATCGGTCTTGCCGGTGTTCACATGGCGGCGCCACAGGAAGTTCGGCATCACCATCACGTCGTTCTTGGACCAAGCGAAGCGCTGGTCGCCGACTTCGGTGTAGCCCTCGCCGTCCATGACGATCACGAAGGTGTTGGACGTCTCGCGCTTCTGCAGGGTCTGTTCGCCGGGACGGAGCAACTGCGCGCGGTAATCCATCGTGCGGTAGACGGGTTTGCCCGTTGCCGGATTGATGAACTGCATAGAGATGCCTTCATACGGATCGCCAGCCTCGTTCCGCAGCCGGTTCAGCGCTTCACGCACATCCTCGCCCCGGAAGTGGATCAGCGGCGTCGGATCCTGGCCCCAGCCGCGCGTGTGCGTGACGAAGGCCGGCATCAAGCCACCGGCGCCATAGAGCCGCGTGGAATATCCGTCGCTGTGGCGGTTCGGCTGGACCGTATCGGTGGTCTTGGCGGCGGCGGGGTAATCCATGTCTACCCACGCGATGTCCAGGTATTCGAACAGCGGCCAATCCAGCATGTCGATCCAGATCACCGGTTCATCGTCGGCGTTGCCGTGATCGTGCCACGTGCCGTTCGGCGTCCAGATGATGTCGCCGCGTTTGCACTCGCAGCGCTCACCTTCGACGTTGGTGTAGCCGCCCTTGTCGGTGAGAATGGTGCGGCTGGCGTTGGCGGAATGAATGTGCGCCGGCGCTTTATCATTTGGGACGTATACGGAAATTGCCGTGCGCATCGTGCTGGTGATCTGCAGACGCCCGCCAAGGCCCGGATTGACGAGCAGAATGCTTTGACGGTCGGCGAATTCGATGGGCGAGATGTCCGCGTCGGCGGCAATCTTGGAGAGCCTGTTCAGATAGGGGCCGTAATCCTGCCAGCGCCAATGGCACGGCAATGCCTTATGCTGGTTCGCCGAAACGCGGCCGCCCGTCAGTTTCGCGCCGCCGCCGGTGCCGCTCGTATCGGTAAACCAAGACTTCTGCGACGGTCCGTTCAGTTCGGTGCGCAGCCAGAAATTCAGCTTCGCGGCATCGCTGTTCAGCGACTCCATAACCTCACGCGCGTTTACGCGTGGTCCCGCCGGCTTCTTGTCCGCAAGACGAGCATCCATCGTTTTCTCCCTGTGTCGAAATCTGGTGCGCGCATCTTCACGTTTGCGCGTCCTTTCGCTTTTGACGTGAATCAAACTCCGCGTGATTTCCTGCGCGTGCCTTGACAGGGCGTGCACCCGGTTTTATTAAACCAACAAGTTAATTAACCGAACGGTTAAAGATGGCCGACCGTCTGAGCGACACCTTTTCCGCCCTCGCCGATCCCACGCGGCGCGCCATTCTCGCGCGGCTTGCGCTGGGTGAGAGCTCGGTAAAGGAGCTGGCGGAGCCGTTCGAGATGAGCCTGCCGGCCGTTTCCAAGCACCTCAAAGTGCTGGAGCGCGCCGGGCTGATTTCGCGCAGCCGCGAGGCGCAATGGCGTCCGTGCCGTATCGAGCCGCGCGCGCTGCAGGAAGTGGATACGTGGCTCGCCGATTATCGCCGGATGTGGGAGGAGCGCCTCGACCGGCTGGAAGACTATCTGCGCCAATTGCAAAGCAAGGAGAAAAAACATGGCCGGAAAAGATGAGTGCACTGCCGACCGTGAGATCGCGACGGAGCGTTTGTTGGATGTGCCGCGCGAGCTTGTCTGGAAGGCGTGGACCGATCCGAAGCATGTCGCGCAATGGTGGGGACCGAACGGGTTTACCAACACCATTCACGAAATGGATGTGCGCCCCGGCGGCGTCTGGCGTTTCATCATGCATGGGCCGGATGGAACCGATTGGCCGAACATCGTCACGTTCATTGAAGTCGATCGGCCTTCGCGCCTCGTCTATTGGCACGGCGATGACAAGGATACTGAGCAATTCCACGTCACGGCGACATTCGAAAATGTTGGTGGCAACACGAAGCTGACCATGCGGTCATTGTTCAAGACCAAGGCCTATCGCGATTTCGTCGTCGAAAAAATAGGCGCGACCGAAGGTTTGAACCAGACGATCAGCCATCTGGTTGAACATCTGGCCGGCATGCCGGATTTCGTTGTCACGCGATTGCTCGATGCGCCGCGCGCGCTGGTGTGGAAGGCGTGGACGGATGCTGAAGCGCTGGCGCAGTGGTGGGGGCCGAAGAATTTCGAAGTCGGAATTTTGAAACAGGAGCTGAGGCCTGGCGGGCATTTCCACTACAGCATGAAACTGCCCAATGGACAGTTGATGTGGGGGCGGTTCGTCTATGGCGAAATCTCGGCCCCGGAGCGGCTGTCTTACGTGAGTTCCTTCGCGGATGAGCATGGCGACTTGGCGCCCAATCCGTGGCTACCGGATTTTCCGCTCGAACTCGGCAATGTGCTGACGCTGACGGAGGAAAACGGCAAGACGCGGCTGACGTTGGTCGCGTGTCCGGCGGAAGCAACCGAGACGCAGATGAAGGCCTTCGTGGATTTGCGCCCGTCTATGCAGCAAGGCTTCGCCGGCTCGTTCGAGCAGCTTGAAGCCTATTTGGCGAAGGGGTAACCGGCAGTCGCCAGCCTCCTCAATTGTCATGGCCGCGATCGCGGCCATGACAGTCGGGGATTAGGGCGCCAGCAAAAATTCGCGCACAGACTGTGTGAACAGCGCTGGATTTTCCGTGTTCGAGATGTGCCCCGCACCTGGAATCTCGATCAGTGTCGATCCCGCCACGCCCGCATTCAGCGCCTTGGTGCCGCCCAGCGTTGCATCCTTCGAGCCGCAGATGAAAAGCGTGCGGTTCTTAATCCCGCCAAGTCCGGGACGCAGGTCGAAATTCGACAGCGCCGACGCGCAGCCGATAAAGCCGTTCAGCGGCGTCGTACGGATCATCTGCCGCACCTTGTCGACGACCGCTTTGTTCGTGGCGGCAAATTCCGGCGGATACCAGCGGCCGACGGTCGGCTCGACAAGCGCTTCCATGCCTTGCGCCTTCGCGAGCGCGATGCGTTCGTCCCATTGCTGCGCCGATTGCGGCGTCGACGCCGGCCCGCAATCGCAGGGCACAACACGGTCGACGCGATCGGGATATTGCTCCGCCAGTGCAACGGCGGTCATGCCGCCCATCGACAGTCCGACGAAATGCGCGCGCTTGATGTCCAGCGCATCGAACAGCGCGATCACATCCGATGCCAGCGTGTCGAAGCTGTACGCGCCTTCCGGCGCATCGGTGCCGCCATGGCCACGTTGGTCATAGCGCAGCACGCGGAAATCGCTCGCCAGCGCCGCCGCCTGATCGTCCCACATGGACAGATCGGTCATCAGCGAATTGGAGAACACCACCCAAGGCGCGCCCTCGCGGCCGTTGATCTCACAATTGAATGAAATTCCGTTGGCTTTGATGTTCATGGCTTTCCCTCAAAAAAGGGGAACCACAAAGATCACAAAGGAGACACGAAGGTCACAAAGAGGCCCGCGATTCCTTAGTGATCTTTGTGTTTCCTTCGTGTCGTTTGTGGTTTCTCTTTTACTTCCAGAAATCCTGCAGCAGTGCGAGAAGCGCACCGGGCGATGTGGTCGGCATGAAATGCCCAGCATCGATAATTTCGAACCGCGCGCCGGGAATTTTCTTCGCAATCCCTTCGGTCACCGCGACGGCGCGGATGTAATCCTGCCGTCCCGCGATCACCAAACTGGGCGCCTTCACGGTTTCCAGCAGATCGATCAGATTGGTCTTCGCCATCATGCGAAAGGCGTTGCCGAAGCCGACCGGATCGTTGGCCATATAGCGTCCGCGATAGGCGTCATAGGTGGCACGGTCCGACAATTCCGGCGGATAGGATTTGTCCAGCATGCCCGGAATAATCGCGCGAATGCCTTCGCCTTCCGCTTTGGCCGCCACGCTGTTGAGCGCATCGGCACGCGAAGGATCGACCCCCGGCGCGGGATTGCAGAACACCAGCGAGCCGATGCTTTCCGGCGCGCGCTTGTAGAAGGTCAGGGCTTGCATGCTGGACGCCGCCAGCGACACCACATGAAACGGCGGGGTCAAGTTGAGCGCGCCGATCAGCGCCTGCAAATCGTCGACCAGATCGCTGGCCGAATACTGGGCCCGCGTCTTTTCGGTCAGTCCGAAGCCGCGCTGGTCATAGCGGAATACGCGAAACCGCTTCGCCAAATCCGGCACAAGCCCGTCCCACGAATCCAGCGAGCCGCCGATTTCGTGCAGGAAGATGACCGTTGGGCCGCTTGCCCCTTCGAGCCGGTAATGAAAACTGACCCCGTTGGCTTCGATGAACGCCATGTCTGTCCCTCATTGTTTGCCGACTGTATGGCACCGGCCTTGGCGCTCCGGCAATGGCTGCGGCAAGCGAACTCTATTGAGCTTCGCACCCGGCGGGCCTATGAATGTCCGCAAATCCGCCCGGCCGCTCGGTTCTGAGGCAAGTCTTTATAATCAAAGGGAGAATTCGCGTGAACGTCGTCGTCCGTAACATCCAAAGGACCGATTCCGCGGTGGTCGCGGGCTACAAGGGCATCGGTGTCGCGACCGTACACGAGGCGCAAGGACGCAAGGGCCTGCTCGCCTCCTATATGCGGCCGATCTACCGCCCCTGCCACATCGTCGGCACGGCGGTCACCTGCGAGATGGCGCCGGGCGACAACTGGATGCTCCATGCGGCGGTCGAGCAGTGCAAAAAGGGCGACATCCTGGTCGCCGCGCCGACCAGCCCCTGCGAGGACGGCTATTTCGGCGAGCTTATCGCGACGCAGCTTCAGACGCGCGGCGTGTTGGGTCTGGTTCTGGAAGCCGGCTGCCGCGACGTCATGGAACTGACCAAGATGCAATTCCCGGTTTGGTCGAAAGCGGTGTTCGCGCAAGGCACGGTGAAAGAGACCGTCGGCAATGTGAACATCCCGATCGTCTGCGCCGGTCAGCTCATCAATCCGGGCGATCTAATCGTGGCCGATGACGACGGCATCGTGGTCGTGCGCCGCAAGGAAGCCGCTGACGTCCTGCGCATGTCCGTGGAACGTGAAGAGAAAGAGGCCAAAAGCCGCCAGCGTTATCTGAACGGCGAACTCAGCCTGGACGTGAACAATATGCGCGCCAAGCTGGCCGAGCGCGGCCTGCAGTGGCTCGACAACCCGCCGGAAGATTGAGCCGCCGCAATGGCTGCCCCTTTCTCGCGAGTCGCGCTGATCGGGTTTGGCGAAGTGGGCCAGACCCTCGGCGCCGATTTGCTCGCCGCCGGGGCGGCCGTGACGGCGTATGACATTCTTTTTGCCAATCCCGGCAGCTTGCCGTCACGCGCGGTGTCCAAGGTGCAAGTGCGCGCCGTCAGAAGCGCCGCCGAAGCGGTGAAGGACGCGGAGCTGGTTATTGCTGCGGTGACCGCTGCCTCCGATTTGGAAGCCGCCGAGAGTGCGGCGCCGCATCTGCCACGCGGCGCTTTCTATATGGACGTGAATTCGGTTTCGCCGGGCATGAAACAGGCGTGCGCGGCCATCGTTGAAAAGACCGGCGGCCGCTATGTCGAAGCTGCTGTCATGATGCCGATTGCGCCCAAGCGCGTGGCATCCGCCATGCTGCTGGGTGGCCCCCACGCCCACGAATTTGCGGAGCGCGCGCGTCCGCTGGGATTTACTGGCGTCAAACCGTTTTCCGACATGGTCGGCCAAGCGTCGGCTACCAAGATGTGCCGCAGCGTGATGATCAAAGGCGTGGAAGCGCTGCTCTGCGAATCCATGCTGGCCGCGCGCTATTACGGCGTCGATAAGACGGTGCTGGAGTCACTGTCGGACCTACTGCCAGTCGGCGATTGGGAAAAACTCGCCCGCTACTTCGTTTCACGCACCTTGGAGCATGGCACCCGCCGCGCCGAAGAAATGCGCGAGTCGGCCAAGACCGTGGCGGAAGCCGGGATCACACCCTTGATGGCGCTGGCGACGGCGGAGCGCGAGGATTGGTCGGCAGGGCACAAAAACGCGCTCGCTTACAGCAACGATCTTGGCGGCATGCTCGACGCCATTCGCAGAAATCTCGAAAACGAAAACGCGGCGGCCAAGGCGGCCGAGTAAAAAGGGGACACGCATGATTGTCGATTGCCACGGCCATTACACGACCGAGCCGAAGCCGCTGATGGATTTCCGGCAGAAGCAGATCGCCGCATTGAACGATCCGGCGGGTGCGCCATCGCCGGCTTCGATGAAGATCAGCGACGATGATTTCCGCGCCAGCGTGGAAGGCAATCAGCTCCGCATTCAGCGCGAACGCGGCACCGACGTGACGCTGTTCTCCCCGCGTGCGTCGGGCATGGGCCATCACGTCGGCGATGCCAAGACGAGCCTGGAATGGTCGCGTCTGTCCAACGATTGCATCCACCGCGTTTGCAATCTGTTTCCGAACAATTTCATTGGCGTCTGCCAGTTGCCGCAAAGCCCCGGCGTGTCGCCGGAGAATTGCATTGAGGAGCTGGAGCGTTGCGTCAATGAGCTTGGCTTTGTCGGCTGCAATCTCAACCCCGATCCGTCCGGCGGCAATTGGACGGCGCCGCCGTTGACCGACCGCTTCTGGTACAAGTTCTACGAAAAGCTGTGCGAGCTGCAGGTGCCGGCGATGGTGCATGTCAGCATGTCCTGTAATCCGAACTTCCACACCACCGGCGCGCATTACATCAACGCCGATACGACCGCGTTCATGCAATTCATCCAGGGCGATCTGTTTAAGGATTTCCCCGAACTGAAGCTGATCGTTCCGCATGGCGGCGGCGCGGCGCCCTATCACTGGGGCCGCTATCGCGGTCTGGCGCAGAACATGAACCGGCCGCCGCTGGATGAGATGATGCGCAACAACGTCTATTTCGACACCTGCGTTTATCATCAGCCCGGCATCGATCTGCTGACGAAGCTCGTTTCGCCCGACAACATCCTGTTTGCATCGGAAATGCTGGGCGCGGTGAAGGGCGATGATCCGACGACCGGCAATCCCTATGACGATACCAAGCGCTATGTCGATGCAACGGCGCTGTCCGCCGCTGACAAGCAGAAGATCTTCGAAGGCAACGCCCGCAAGGTCTATCCCCGCGTCGGTGCCAAGCTCGACAAGATCGCGGCGGCGAAGAAGTGACAATATTGGCGCATACCACTCCCACCCTCCCCTTGAGGGAGGGTCGAAATTTTTCGGAAGAAAAATTTCGGGGAGGGGAGTGTTGCCGGCTAAGTCCCCTCCCCGAAGCCGCTTCGCGTCTTCGAGCTTCGGGCGGAAAAAGGTCCACTGGACCTTTTTCTTTTCGCCCTACGACCCTCAAGGGGAGGGTTTAGCCAATGCGCCTCATCCGGCAGCTATGGTTTCAGGTGCTGGTGGCGATGGCTGCGGGTGCGGTGCTGGGGTATGTGCGGCCCACGCTTGGCGCGCAGATGCAGCCGCTGGGCGATGCTTTCGTCAATCTGATCCGCATGATCATCGGGCCGGTGATCTTCTGCACGGTCGTGCATGGCATCGCCTCGATGAACGACATGCGGCGGGTCGGGCGCGTCGCGCTGAAGGCGCTGATTTGGTTCGAGGTCATCACGCTGGCGGCGCTTGTCTTCGCGCTGGTGGCCGTCAACCTCTGGCAGCCTGGCGTTGGCATGAATGTCGATCCGGCGGCGCTCGACGCCAGCGCGGTCAAAACCTACACAACGGCGGCGCAGCATCAGACCGCGGCGGAATTCCTGCTGCACATCATCCCAGCGACGCTCGCATCGGCCTTTGTCCAAGGCGACGTCCTTCAGGTGCTCTTCGTATCGGTGCTGTTCGCCTTTGCGTTGGCGCTTGTTGGTGAACCGGCGCGGCCCGTTCTCGATCTCATCGGGCGTCTCTCGCAGATTTTCTTCCGCATTGTCGGCTTCATCATGTGGGTGGCGCCGTTGGGCGCATTCGGTGCGATTGCCTTCACCGTTGGGCGCTTTGGCGCGGCGTCGCTGCTGTCGCTCGGCAATTTGATTCTCGAATTCTACGTCGTGTGCTTTGCCTTCGCCTTTATCGTCCTGGGCGGTGTCGCCCGCGCCATGGGCGTAAGCATCTTCAAGTTGCTCTATTACATCCGTGAGGAACTGCTGATCGTGGCGGCCACCACCTCATCGGAGACGGTGCTGCCGCGGCTCGTGCAAAAGCTGCAGGCCTTGGGCTGCGAAGAATCCGTCGTCGGGCTTGTGATCCCAACAGGCTATTCCTTCAATCTCGACGGAACATGCCTTTACCTTGCTACGGCGTCGGTGTTTCTGGCGCAGGCGACCAACACGCCGCTCTCGCTGGAGCAGCAGATCGTCCTGGTGGCGGTGGCGCTGCTCACCTCGAAAGGGGCAGCAGGCGTGGCCGGGGCCGCTTTCGTTGTTTTGGCGGGAACCATCGCCTCGGTCGGCTCGATCCCGGTGGCCAGCATCGCTTTGGTGCTCGGAATTCACCGGCTATTGGCGGAAGCTTTGACCTTCGTCAATGTGGTGGGAAATTGTGTTGCCACAATCCTCGTCGCCAAATGGGATAGAGCGCTGGCAACCGACCGTCTATATGCACAAGTCGGCGTCGGCGCGCCCTGGGCGACGGCCGCACCCAAACCGGCCGAATGAGGAGCACGCGTGAACAAGAACACCAACCCGCCCTATATTCCTTTCCATCCGAACCCGTCGAAGCCGAAGTTTAAGGCGCCAGCGGGAAGCGTGGACGCGCATTGTCACGTGTTCGGCCCGCCGGGCAAATTCCCGTACGCGCCGGAGCGCAAATACACGCCTGTCGATGCGCCCAAGGAAAAGCTGTTCGAGCTGCGGGATTTTCTGGGCTTCGATAAAAACGTCATCGTGCAAGCGAGTTGCCACGGCAAGGATAACGCCGCGCTGATCGACGCGCTTGTCAATTCCAACAACAAGGCGCGTGGCATCGCGGTGATCGGCGAAGAGGTCACCGACGCCGAATTGAAGGCCATGAACGAAGCCGGCGTGAAAGGCGTGCGCTTCAATTTCGTGAAGCGCCTGGTCGATTTCACGCCGCGCGACGTGCTGGAGCGGATCGCCGCGCGGATTGCGCCCTTGGGGTGGCATATCGTGGTCTATTTCGAGATGCCCGATCTGCCGGAGCTTGAGGATTTCTTCACCTCGCTTCCCACGGCGGTACTGGTCGATCACATGGGCCGCCCCGACGTGAAGAAGGGCGTCGATCATCCCGAATTTCAGCGGTATCTGCGCCTCGCCGACAAGCACACAAACATCTGGACCAAAGTCTCGGGGCCCGAACGTCTTACCGTTGCCGGCGCGCCCTATGACGATGTCGTGCCGTTCGGGAAAACGCTGGTGGAACGCTATCCCGACCGCGTGCTGTGGGGCACCGACTGGCCCCACCCCAACATGCCGGTCGAAGCGCCGGATGACGGAATCCTGGTTGATGTGATCCCGAAGATCGCGACCACACCGGCGCTGCAGAAGAAGCTGCTCGTCGATAATCCCATGCGGCTGTATTGGACCTGAGCCATGTCATCACTATCCAGAGAATATGACGACCTTCCCGGCACAACCGTTTTCGACGCGGATATGGCGCGGCGCGGCTATCATCTGAATATGTTCTGCATGTCGCTGATGAAGGCCGATAATCGCGCGACGTTCAAAGCCGATGAGCGCGCGTATCTCGATCGCTATCCGATGACGGAAGACCAGAAACAGTCGGTCCTGAAGCGCGATTGGAACGGCATGCTGGCGCTCGGAGGGAACATTTACTTCACGTCAAAGATCGCGGCGACCGATGGACTATCGTTCCAGCAGATCGCCGCCATGATGAGCGGCTCCACCCAAGCCGAATATGCGGAAATGATGCTTAAGGGCGGCCGGTCTCCGGACGGAAATCGCAGCAAATCGGAATGGAAAAATCGTGGCTAAGATCATCGCAGGCGTCGCAACGTCCCACATCCCCGCGGTTGGCGCCGCGCTCGACAACGGCAAATCGGGGGAGCCGTACTGGAAGCCGGTTTTTGCAGGCTTCGAGAAATCCAAGGAATGGATCGAGAAGATAAAGCCCGACGTGTGCATCGTCGTTTACAACGATCATGCTTCCGCCTTCTCGCTCGAAATGGTGCCGACTTTCGCGGTCGGCTGCGCGGCGGAGTTTCCCATTGCCGATGAAGGCTGGGGCCCGCGCCCAGTGCCGCCCGTCAAGGGACATCCGGAACTTGCCTGGCACATCGTGCAATCCGTCGTCACCGACGAATTCGACCTCACCATCGTCAACAAGATGGACGTCGATCACGGCCTGACGGTTCCTTTGTCATTGATGTTCGGCCAGCCCACGGAATGGCCGTGTCCGATCATTCCGGTCTGCGTCAATGTCGTGGTGTACCCGGTGCCGAGCGGCAAGCGCTGCTACATGCTGGGCAAAGCTATCCGCAAAGCGGTGGAGAGTTTCGACCGCGACCTTAAAGTGGTGATCTTTGGCACCGGCGGCATGTCGCACCAATTACAAGGGCAACGCGCCGGCCTCATCAATAAGGAATTCGATACCCGTTTTCTCGACAATTTGACGCGCGATCCGGCGGCACTGGTCGGCATTCAGCATATTGAATACTTACGCGAAACGGGATCTGAAGGTATCGAAATGGTGATGTGGCTCATCATGCGCGGCGCGCTTGATGACAAGGTGGAGGAAATTTACCGCTTCTATCACGTGCCCGCGTCCAACACGGCGCTCGGCCATATCATCCTGGAAAACAAAAACTGAGACGGGAAGAGGTTTGACGATGAAGATTTGTGTCGCGGGACAAGGCGCCTTCGGTCAGAAGCATTTGGATGCCTTAAAGCGCATTCCGGACGTGGAAGTGGTGTCGCTGATTGGCGGCAATCCGAAGGGCACCGAAGAAGTCGCGCAGAAATATGGGATCAAGCATTGGGGGAACGATCTTGGTGAGGGAATTGCGCGTGCCGATGCGGTGATCCTGGCGACGCCGACGCAAATGCACCGTGCTCAGGGCGAACTGGTGATGCGCGCCGGCAAGCACGTGCTGATCGAAATTCCGGTTGCCGACACTGTCGAGGATGCCGAAGCACTGACGAAAATCGCCAAGGAAACCGGCGTTGTCGCGATGGGCGGCCATGTACGCCGCTTCAATCCCAGCCATCAATTCGTTCGTCGCCGCATCGAAAAGGGCGAGATCAAAATTCAGCAGATGGATGTGCAGACCTATTTCTTCCGCCGCACCAACATGAACGCCGCCGGTAAGCCGCGCAGTTGGACGGATCATCTGTTGTGGCACCACGCCGCGCACACGGTGGATCTGTTCCACTACCAGACGGGCGAGATCACCAGGGAATGCTACGCCGTCCAAGGGCCGCGCCATCCCGATCTCGGCATCGCCATGGACATGGGCATTCTGATGCGAGTGCCGTCGGGCGCCATGCTGACGCTGTCGCTGTCGTTCAACAATGACGGCCCCATCGGCTCATTCTTCCGCTACATCTGCGACAACGCCACCTATCAAGCCTATTACGACGATCTGGCGGACGGGAAGAACAACCCCATCGATTTGTCCAAGGTCGATGTGTCCATGGACGGGATCGAACTGGAAGACCGCGAATTCATCGCTGCCATCCGGGAAAAGCGCGAACCCAATTCCAGCCTGGAGCAGGTGCTTCCCTGCATGCACGTGCTCGGCAAACTGGAAAAGATGATCGACCCCAACCGCGAATGCGTGATGTGACGCTCGCTCCTTTCCTCCCCCGTTGTTACGGGGGAGGGGGGCCGCGAAGCGGTGGAGGGGGGCTGGCGCCAACCGCCTCTGCAATTCTTGAATGGTGAACGCATGCAAACGCGCAAAATCGGTTCGTTCGACGTCTCCGCCATTGGGCTCGGCTGCATGGTGCTGTCGCACGCCTATGGCAATCCGCCCGATCCGAAAGCCGCCGCCGATGTTCTGCTGAAGGCGCTTGATTTCGGCTACACGCATTTCGATACGGCGTCGTTGTATGGCTTCGGGGCCAACGAAACGCTGCTCGGCAACACGCTGAAGCATCGCCGCCGTGAGTTCTTCCTGGCCAGCAAATGCGGCATGTTCCGCGGCGCTTCCGGCGGCAAGGAGATCGACGGCCATCCCGCCGTGCTGAAGCAGAATCTCGAAGACAGTCTGAAACGCCTGCAGACCGACGTGATCGATCTGTATTACCTGCATCGTTGGGACAAGCGCGTTCCCATCGAGGACAGCATCGGCGCCCTGGCCGACATGGTGAAGTCCGGTAAGGTCCGCGCCATCGGTCTTTCCGAAGTATCGGCGGCCACTTTGCGGAAAGCGCATGCCGTGCATCCGATTGCGGCGATGCAGAGCGAATATTCGCTGTGGACACGCAACCCGGAAATCGCGGTGCTGGATGCCTGCCGCGAGCTGGGCGTCGCCTTTGTCGCGTTCAGTCCGCTGGCGCGCGCGTTCTTGACCGGCGATATCCGCGATCCCGTGCAATTGCCGCCCAAGGATATCCGGCTGGCGATGCCGCGGTTTCAGGCGCCCCACTTCCAGAAGAACCTGGAACTGCTGGATGGTTTTGCGCAAATCGCGCGCGAAAACGATTGCACCATGGCGCAGCTTTGCCTCGCCTGGCTGCTGCACAAGGCCCCGCATATCATCCCGATCCCTGCGACTACGCGGCTGGATCATTTGGCGGACAATGCGCGTGCGGCGGACGTAAAGCTGAAGCCCTGCGCGATGGAAAAGATGGAGGCGCTGGTCAACCCTCAAACGGTTTCGGGACCGCGCTACAATGCGGCACAACTTCCCGAAATCGATACAGAAGGCGACTGAACGTGGATGACGCCCAGCTGAAGCAATTCGTCGATACAATGTGGGACGACAGCGTCGTTCCCTCGCTGATCGACTACATCCGCATTCCCAACAAATCGCCCGCCTTCGACAAGGATTGGGTGGCGCACGGGCACATGGATGCCGCCGTCGCGCTGATGGCGAACTGGGCGCGAGCACATCTCGCGCGCATTCCCGGCGCGACGCTGGAAGTGGTGCAGCTTCCGAACCGGACGCCCGTGATCTTCATTGAAATTCCGGGGCAGGGTAACGAGCCGGTCCTGCTCTACGGCCATTTGGACAAACAGCCGGAATTCACAGGCTGGCAGGACGGCCTGGGGCCGTGGACGCCGGTGATGCGCGGCGACAAGCTCTACGGCCGCGGCGGTGCGGATGACGGCTATGCCATTTACGGCGCGCTGACGGCGATTCTGGCGCTGCACGATCAGAATATTCCTCATGCTCGCTGTGTCATTCTGATCGAGGCGTGCGAAGAATCCGGCAGCTACGATCTGCCGTTTTATGTCGATCATCTGGCAGCGCGCATCGGACAGCCGGGATTGGTGGTGTGTCTGGATTCCGGCTGCGGCGACTATGACCGCCTCTGGCTGACGACTTCGCTCCGCGGCGTCGCCACGGCAACGCTGACCGTTCGTGTACTGACAGAGGGGGTGCATTCGGGGGACGCTTCGGGCATCGTACCGTCCAGCTTCCGCATTGCGCGCGAGCTGTTGTCGCGGTTTGAAAATCCGGCGACGGGCGAAATTCTGCCTGAAGGGCTTTACGTCGAAATTCCGCCTTCGCGCTTGGCCCAGGCAAAAGCCGCCGCTGCGATTTTGGGCCAGGCGGTGCATTCCAAATTCCCCTGGGCCGGCGGCACACGGCCAATGGCGGCCGATCCGGCGGAATTGATCCTGAACCGCACGTGGCGGCCGCAGCTCGCCATTGTCGGCGCGGAAGGGTTGCCCGCGCCGGCCAATGCCGGAAACGTGCTGTTGCCCTCGACGATGCTGAAACTGTCGCTGCGCTTACCGCCGACACTCCACGGCGATGCCATCGGAATGATGCGCCGGGCGCTGACCGACAATCCGCCCTATGGCGCGGTGATCGAATTCGAGGCGGATCGTTTCGTTTCGACCGGATGGAATGCGCCGGACCTGGCCCCTTGGCTGGAAGACTCCGTTGCCCGCGCGGGCCGCGCCGCCTTCGGGCACGAGCCCGCCTATATGGGCGAAGGCGGCAGCATCCCCTTTATGGGAATGCTCGGCGAAAAATTCCCGAAAACGCAGTTCCTGATCACGGGCGTGTTGGGGCCGGGCTCAAACGCTCACGGCCCCAACGAATTCCTGCATGTGCCCTATGCCAAGCGCATTTCCGAATCGGTGGCGCGGGTGCTGGCGGATCATTTGCGGCAATAACACTCCCCCGCGTGCGGGAAGGTGATGTCTGTGCGGTAGCGGAAAAGGCGGTTGCGGAGGCGGGTGTCTCGCCTTGTCCGAACCATCGGCGCTTCGGGTATGCCGCCAGAGCCGGCTCGCGCTCAGCGCCTAAGCAAGTTTATGCGAACTAGCAGCCAGCTGTTCAAGCTCTGTCACGCCCGGCCTTGCAGCATTGCGCCGTACCCGGCGCCGTCAAGGCCGCGTTCGCGCCGCTTCGCGGTGGCCTGACGGCCAGCCTTGACTGCGCCTCCGCGCGGCGCTCGACGGTCTTATGACCGGGACGGAGAAACGGCTCTCAGCCGAACAAAGAAACAGCCGTAAGAAGTCATCGTGCTGAATGCTTAAACGGCGTTCAAGCCTCGATGATGACTTTCAGCGCTTTGGTCTTGGCGGCGTTGCCGAAAGTCTCGTAGGCATCGAGGATGTTGTCGAGCTTGAAGCGATGCGTGATCAGCAGCTTGGGATCGATCTTGCGAGACGAAACCGTCTTGAACAGCATCGGGATGGTGGCGGTGTCGACCAGCCGCGTCGTGATGGAAATGTTGCGGTCCCACAGGCTCTCCAGATGGAGATCGACCTTCTTTCCATGCACGCCGATGTTCGCAATCGTCCCGCCCGGAGCAATGATCTGCTGGCAAAGCTCGAAAGTCGCCGGAATGCCAACCGCTTCAATGGCGGTATCGACGCCGCGCTTTTCCGTCATCGCCATGACCGTCTCCGCGGCTTTGCCGTCGGCGCTGTTGACGGTCGTTGTGGCGCCGAAGCGCTTGGCCACTTCCAGACGATTGTTGTCCAGGTCGATCATGATGATCTCGGCCGGTGAATAGAACTGCGCCGTGAGAAGCGCGGCCTGCCCGATCGGTCCCGAGCCGACGATGGCCACCGTACTGCCCGGCTGAACTTTGCCGTTGAGCACACCGCACTCGAAGCCGGTCGGCAGAATGTCGCTGAGCATCACCAGGGCTTCTTCGTCCGCGCCGTCGGGTATGGGATAGAGGCTGTTATCCGCATGCGGAATGCGGACGAATTCCGCCTGTGTGCCGTCGATGGTATTGCCGAGAATCCAACCGCCTGTCGTACAGTGTGAGTACATCTGCTTACGGCAGTAGACGCATTTCCCGCAGGCGCTCACGCAGGAGATCAGAACATGATCTCCCGGCTTAAACATCGTGACCGCGGAGCCAACCTTATCGACGATGCCGACGCCCTCATGGCCCAAAATGCGCCCCGGCTGGCAACTGGGAACGTCTCCTTTGAGGATGTGCAGGTCGGTGCCACAAATGGTGGTTTTCGTTATTTTGACGATGGCATCGGTGGGCGCCGTGAGGTCCGGCTTAGGCCGCTCCTCCAAGGACTTCTTGCCTGGGGCCAGATAAACAAGCGCTTTCATTGTCGTTGCCGATACAATCTTGTTCATTGGAAGCCTCGTTTGAATGGCCCATTCGTGCGGACCCGCTTGTGGCTACGCGCTCGGACCACTTTGGTCCCATTGCACAAGCAGCATCTGAGCAAATCAGATCCCCCCCGCGATGCCCGATGAGCGCCGCCAGGCCCAGGCCAGAGCCGAAGTTGTCTTGCGGAATCGCGCTGAGTGCGGCATGGTGTCATCCTCTTAACGTATCGTTCCTGGCGTTCTTCGCATCGTGCCTGCACCCCCAATCAGGGCAGCCTAACGCATGATCTCAACTCGCATATTCAGCCTCGCCGCCGCTTTGGCTCTGACCGCAGCGCTCGCCGTTCCCGCCTATGCCGCGGAAGGCGGAGGTAACGGCATGCCCCGCGAGTTCAACGCGCGCATGCGCGTCTGCGCTGCCTGTCACGGTGAAAATGGCGTGCCGCGCGCTCCCACCATTCCCATCATCGCCGGTCAGCGCGAAGATTATGTGCTGAAGCAGATCCACGATTTCGACACGGGCGCGCGCAAGGTCGAAGTGATGGAATGGATGGCCAAGGCCATGACGGCGGAGGAAAAGACCGCCGCCTCCGCTCTGTTCGCCAAGCGCAACTGGCCGGCCAAAGTCACGCAAGTGGCCGCCGCCGCCGCGCCGCGCGGTGTTGCCGTGTGCCAAAGCTGCCACCAGCAGAATTTCATGGGCGCCGCACAGGCCGAAGGCATGTCCACGCCCAGGCTCGCCGGCCAGAACTATGAATATCTGGTCGAGGAAATGCGCCGCTTTGCCGATGGCGAACGCGCTAACAACGCCGACATGGTGCAGATCATGAAGGGGCTTTCGGCCGCCGACCGCGACGCGATGGCAAAGTATCTCGCCGGGCTCTGACCCGCCGCACAGACATAAAAATTGGCCG
Source organism: Alphaproteobacteria bacterium (assembly GCA_947473475.1). Taxonomy (GTDB): domain Bacteria; phylum Pseudomonadota; class Alphaproteobacteria; order Micropepsales; family Micropepsaceae; genus CAIYRG01. Next base: position 36,268 of record CANJBZ010000016.1, on the reverse strand, counting down.
GGTTTAATCAGGCCAAGATGAAGCAGACGGGATTAGCGGATTTTAGAGGAGGCAAAATCATGGATGCCAAAACACCGAGCCGCAGACGGTTTCTGACGCAGACCGCCGCCGTGGCGGGAGTGGCTGCGGGCGCAGGGTTGGTCGCCAAAGACATGCCGGCCAAAGCGCAAGGCCAGGTGCAATCTACCCATGTGTTCGATGAGCTGCCACGCCGCGGCGCGCGCTACACCATCGACCATATGACGCATTACACGCCGCTCCAGGACTATGCCGGCATCATCACGCCGGCGGCGCTGCATTTCATGCAGCAGCATTCTTCGGAGCTGCCGGAAATCAACGCCGACGAACACACGCTGACCATCCACGGCATGGTGGACCGTCCGTTGGAGTTCACCATGGAAGACCTGAAACGGCTTCCGTCGGTGGCGCGCGTCCATTTCGTCGAATGCCACGCCAACAGTTCGCCCGCGATCCATGACGCGGACGATCCGAACATGGGCCTGCCGGTGCAATACATTCACGGCATGGCCAGCTGCAGCGAATGGGCCGGCGTACCGCTGTCCGTCCTGCTGAAGGAAGCCGGCGTGAAAAGCGGCGGCACCTGGATGGTCAATGAAGGCGGCGATCCGGGCAAGTTCTCGCACACGCTGCCGATGCAAAAGGCGATGGACGATTGCTTCGTCGCCTATAACCAGAACGGCGAACCGCTGCGCCGCGAGCAGGGCTACCCCATCCGCCTGATCGTGCCGGGCTGGGAAGGGCCGTTCAACGTCAAATATCTGCGGCACCTAAAAGTCGTCGATCAGCCCTACATGACGTGGAACGAGAGCATGAACCACTCGGTCCCGCGCAACGACCTGGGCGGCAAGTCGCGCTGGTATCACTACCAATGGGCTGTGAAGTCGGTCATCACGCGCCCGTCCGCAGGCTTGGAAGTGCGCCGCGGCTACAATCAGATTACAGGCCTTGCCTGGTCCGGCGCCGGACGGATAACGAAAGTCGAAATTTCCGCGGATGGCGGCAAGAATTATCGCGAAGCGAAAATTCAGGGCCCGGTGCATTCCAAGGCGCACACGCGCTTCACCTTCGATTGGGACTGGAACGGCCAGGAAGCCATGATCCAATCCCGCGCCACCGATGAAACGGGCGACGTGCAACTCTCAATCGCCGAATTGAGCCAGCACTGGGCCATTCCGATAGGCGATTGGAAAAAGCTCGACAAGCCGCGCGCCATTCACATGACCGCCATTCAGCCGTGGAAAGTAAACCGCGACGGGAGCCTCCGCGATGCAATGTTTGTCTAAACTCCTCCTCGCAGCCGTGGCGATGGCGGCTGTTCCGGCAGCGATGGCTGCAGAGCGCGCCTATCCCAATGTCGGCAAACCGCTTGCGCAAGCCGAAATCCAGCGCTTCGACCGGATGATCGGCCCGGAAGGCAAAGAGCTTCCTGTCGGACATGGCACGGTAAAAGAGGGCGCGGAACTGTTCGTGAAGCGCTGCGAAGTCTGCCACGGCAAAACCGGCCGCAACGGCATCGTGCGCCGTCTAATGGTGGGCAAGCCGGGCGAACCCTACAAAGGCAGCTTCTACGGCCAGGAAATGAACGGCCCCAGCTATTATCCCTACCCAACGATCACCTGGGACTACATCAACCGCGCCATGCCGGCCAGCAATCCCGGAACGCTGACGCCGAACGAAGTCTATGCACTCACCGCCTACATCTATTACGAAAACGGCATCATCAAAGAAAACGACGTCATGGACGAAAAGACGCTGTTGAAGGTGCAGATGCCCAACAAAGACGGCTTCGTCCCCGCGAAACCCGTCTATCCGCCCGATCCAAAATGGCCGAGCTGGTATTGAGCTGATTTGAACCTATCGTGTTTGCAGCGGCCCGCGTCTCACAGCGAGGGCCGTTTTGCTGTGTGCAACGCACCTATAAAGCAAGCACACCCCCGAGAGGGCGTTATCTGGCCACGAATCAATGGCCTCCGGCGAGGAAGCGTTCGGCTTCCAGCGCCGCCATGCAGCCCATCCCCGCAGCTGTAACAGCCTGGCGAAACACTTTGTCTTTCACATCGCCGGCCGCGAACACGCCCGGAATGTTTGTCTTGGTGGAATCGGGCGCCGTGCGGATGTAGCCCTCTTCGTCCATATCGATCTGTCCACGGAATATCTGGGTCGCCGGCGTATGCCCGATGGCGACGAACAAGCCGTCCGCCGGAATCGTATCGATGGCCCCTGTCTTCAGATTGCGCACGCGCACGCCCGAAACGGTCTTGGGGTCGCCCGCGCCAAGAACTTCCTCGATGGCGCTGTCCCAGACGATCCGCGTCTTGGGATGGTTCGCAAGGCGCATCTGATTGGTCTTGTCGGCGCGCAACGAGTCGCGGCGGTGAACCAGTGTTACCTCGCTGGCAAAATTGGTCAGGTATAGCGCTTCCTCGACAGCGGTATTCCCGCCGCCGACCACGACGACTTTCTTGCCCTTGAAGAAGAAGCCGTCACAGGTCGCGCAGGCCGAGACCCCGAAACCCTTGAACTGCTCTTCGCTCGGCAGCCCCAGCCATTTCGCCTGCGCGCCGGTGGCGATGATAACGGTGTCGGCCGTGTACCGTTTGCCCGAATCGCCGTGCAGCACAAAGGGCCGTTGCGCGAGATCTGCGCTGGAGATCAGGTCGTATTCTGACCGCGTTCCGACATGCTCGGCCTGCGCCTGCATCTGCTCCATGAGCCAGGGGCCTTGGATTGCTTCTTTGAAGCCGGGGTAGTTCTCGACCTCCGTGGTGATGGTCAGCTGCCCGCCGGGTTGCAGGCCGGCGAGCATGACGGGTTCCAGCATGGCGCGGGCGGCGTAGATGGCGGCCGTGCAACCGGCTGGTCCGCTTCCTAGAATCAGGACTTTGGCGTGCAGGGATTCGGACATGACGGTTCCGCAAGTTTGGCTGGCCACCTCATATCGGAATATGGGTGCGCGAGGTCAAGCGCGCGTTTTCTTTGCTCACATCTGCTGTATAAGGAAACATTATTGCTAAAAGGGCGTTCCGTTTAGCATAACCATAGCTCACCCCGGGGGTTGGCATGGCTCGTCATCGACTCGATACCATTGATCGCCAAATCCTGGCCGAACTCCAGGCCGACGGACGCATGACCAATGTGGAATTGGCGCAACGGGTCGGTATCACCGCGCCGCCTTGCCTAAGGCGGGTCCGCGCGCTTGAAAAAGCCGGTTACATCAAAGGCTACCATGCCGACCTGGAGGCAAAGGCGCTGGGCTTTGAGGTCACGGCATTCGCGTTTGTGGGCCTTTCCAGCCAGGCGGAGCCCGATCTCAGGGCGTTCGAAGAGCAGGCTCGCGCCTGGCCGCAGGTGCGCACCTGCCACATGCTCTCGGGCGAGGTCGACTTTATCCTTCTGTGCGTGGCGCGCGACCTGACTGAGTTTCAGACCTTCGTGACCGAAAAACTCACAGCCGCGCGAAACGTGGCCAGCGTGAAAACCGCGCTCGCCATCCGCACGTCAAAATTCGAGCCCGGTATCCCGCTTCCCGCCCCAACGGGCGCCCGCGCGGCGGACGTGGCTTAGCCCCCGGCGTCAGGCTGGTTACTGGGATGGGCGTCGGCAAAGGGTTTGAGCGCGTTGCAATTGTCGACGACGGCGCGAATTTCCGTATACGGCGTCATGTCCGTCTTAAAGCGCACCGCCGAAAATACGTGCGAGATCAGGAAGGCATCCGCCATCGTCGGTGTCGAGCCGTAACAAAAACCGTTCCGGTTCTTGTCGGCGCGCAGCATCGCCTCAATGGCCTCGAATCCTGCCTTGTTCCAAAGCGAAATCCACGCCGTTACGCCATCCGCGTCCTGTTTATAGGTATCGCGGACGAAGTTGCGGATCCGCAGATTGTTCACCGCGTGCATGTCCGCGCCGACGATCGCGCAGATGGCCCGCACATGGGCGCGTCCAACGGGGTCCTTCGGCAGCACCGGCGGGTCCGGAAACACCTCTTCAAGATATTCGATGATCGCCGAGGATTGATAAAGCCGCACGCCGTCCACTTCGAGCGTGGGCACGCCCCGCATCGGGTTGACCTCGCCATAGGCCGGCGACAGGTGTTCCTGCTTATCCAGCCGGATAGGTATGTACTCGTATTGAAGGCCCTTCAGGTTGAGCACAATTCTGGTGCGGTAGGAGGTGCTGCTGGCGTGGAAATTGTAGAGCTTCATGATGGATATGCCCCTTTGGCGCTTGGCCTTTTGTCCAGCCGTTTGGGCGTCGCGTCAAAGGCTAAATCGCTTGTAAGCCAACCTGCACTTGCAAATCAGTCGCATATATGGTTCCCATAAAAGCCTAGACACGATCCGATCAAAATGAATCGGATCGTGTCTAGATTCCTTGGTTTGCCGCGCAATCTACGGCGAACCGGCATCCACTTCGCCGGATTGCGCTCTAGCAAAGGGCCTTTTTCATGCGTGCGATCCTTGCGATGTCCTTTGGCTGCGCCCTGCTTTCCGGCGTGGCTCTGGCTGCCTCCATAGCGCCGCCGAAGGCGGACGAGGTGCTGAAGACCTATGGCGATATCGCGCAGGCAAGTTTTGGCGACGCGTTTTCGACCGGCAAGGCGCTCCAGTCCGCAGTGAACGCATTCCTGGCCGACCCGACCCAGGCGAAGTTGGTGACGGCGCGCAATGCCTGGAGGGCCGCGCGGGCGCCCTACCTTCAGACGGAAGCCTTTCGCTTTGGCAACGCCGTTGTCGACGACTGGGAAGGCGAGGTGAACTCCTGGCCGCTGGACGAGGGGCTGATCGATTATGTCGCCGCGTCCTATGGAAAAACGTCCGACGACAATCCGCTCTATACGTTGAACGTCATCGCCGCGAAGCAAATCCGCATCGGCTCGAAGCAGGTGAATGCGGCGACCATCGACAAGAATCTGCTGAAACAGTTGCAGCAGGCGCAGGGCGTCGAGGCCAATGTCGCGACCGGCTATCATGCGATTGAATTTCTTCTGTGGGGACAGGATCTCCACGGCACTGGCCCCGGCGCGGGTGAGCGCCCGGCTTCCGATTACAATGTGAAGGCCTGCACGCGCGGCAATTGCGAGCGCCGTGCGCAGTACCTGAAAGCCGTCACCGATCTGCTGGTCGAGGATTTGGGCGTGATGGCGGCCGATTGGGCGCCCGGCGGTAAAGCGCGCGCGCAACTCGCCGGCAAAGGCCTCGACGGCGGTCTGTCCACCATCCTGACGGGCATCGGCTCGCTGTCGTATGGCGAGATGGCCGGCGAGCGCATGAAGCTCGGCCTGATCCTGCACGATCCGGAAGAGGAGCAAGACTGCTTTTCCGACAACACGCACAATTCTCACTATTATGACGAACTCGGCATCGCCAATGTGTGGCGTGGCCGCTATGTGCGCGTGGACGGAACCGTCGTGCAGGGGCCGAGCTTCCGCGACTACGCGATGGGCAAGAACATAGCCGTCGCCAAGCGCATGGACGACCGGATCGCCGACACCCTGGCCAAGGTGAAACTCATCAAGGACACCGGCGATTCCGGGAAGATGGCCTATGACCAGATGATCGGCAGCGGAAACGCCGCCGGCAACAAGATGGTACAGGATGCGATTGACGCTTTGATCGCACAGACCCGCGCGGATGAAGCGGTGGTCGCGGCGCTGGGCCTGAAGATTTCGCTCGAAGGCTCCGACAGCCTGGACAATCCCTCGGCTGTAACGCGATGAACCTTTACAACCGTCGCGCCGTTCTGGCGGGCGGCGGTGCATTGCTGGCCATGCAGCTGGGTGGCTGCGCGCAAGGCACGGCGCAGGCAGGTGGTCGTCTGCGCGAGACGCGGATCGGCGGAATGCCAGTGACGCTGACCGCGCAGGAGCGGGCGTTCACGCTTCCCGGTGCAATGGGATCGACGCCGCTTTGGCTGTATGGCGAGGAGCCGTTTCCGGTTTATCGCCTGCGCCACGGCGAAAGCATGGATGTGACGCTGGTCAATCGTCTTAAAGAACACACCTCCATTCATTGGCATGGCGTGCGCGGGCCCAACGCCATGGACGGCGTGCCTTATGTGACGCAGATGCCGGTACAGCCTGGGGAAAGCTTCTCCTATCGCTTCACACCGCCCGATGCCGGGACATTTTTCTTCCACCCGCACTGCAACACCGTCGAACAATTGGGTCGTGGCCTTGCGGGCGTGCTGATCGTCGAAGACGAAACGGGCACGTTCGACGACGATGTGGTCTGTGTACTGAAGGATTGGCGCGTCGATAAAACCGGCAAACTGCTGCCGTTTCTTACCGTGGAAGGTGCGGGCCGCGGCGGCACCTTTGGAACCTTGCGCACAGCCAATGGATTGGCATCGCCGGAAATTTCGGTCCCTGCCAATGCGAATATTCGCTTTCGGGTTTTGAACGTCGATTCCACGCGCGTCGGCGACATCGGCGTGCAAGGCGCAGAGGCGCGCGTTGTGGCCATCGACGGCAATGTCTTTGACGGGTTTGTGCTCGACACTTGGCGTCTCGGACCGGCCATGCGGATGGACCTGTCGCTGCGCACGCCCGCCGCCGGCGGCAAGGTTCAGCTCGTCGATTTCTTCGCGCAGGAGCCCGTTGTTCTCGCCACTCTTGTCGCGGGCGGAGCGGTGTCCGGCGCCAAAGCGGCGGCATCGCTGTCACCGTCGCGGCTGGCAGCGCCCGATTTGGGCACAGCGGAACGGCACGAACTGAAACTGTCTGCATCGGCAACGGCCAGCGATTATCCCGATCTGCCGCCGATCGTTCTCCCCGATGGGCGCACCATCAACATGCTGGATTCGCTCTGCTCCACAACGCGGACCTTGTGGGCAATTGACGGGAAGCCCTGGCCGCAGAACGGCCATGAGCGTTTGCCGCCGCCGCTTATGACGTTGGCGCGCGGAACGACGGTGCGTCTGCAACTCACCAACACCACGCCGCATGTGCATCCGATGCACGTGCATGGACACACGTTCAAAGTTTTGTCGTCAACCAAGCTGAAGCGGCCCGAACATTGGGCCGACACGGTTCTGGTGCTGCCCGAGGAGCGCGTCGAAATTGCGTTCGTCGCCGACAATCCCGGCAATTGGATGATCCACTGCCACATCATCGAACACCAAGACACAGGGATGATGGGATGGTTCCGCGTAACTTAAAATCCAACCCTCCCCTTGAGGAAGGGCCGAAGACGCGAAGCGTCTTCGGGGAGGGGACAATGCGGAGGGTAATCCCCTCCCCGAAATTCCTCTTCGCTTCGCTCGATGAATTTCGACCCTCCCTCAAGGGGAGGGTAGTTACTGTGCTCGCATCTGCTGCCCTCGCGATCACCACAGCCGCCATTGCGGCGCCGTCGCTTGACGTTGCGATGGGTAAGCGGCTGTTCGAGCGCAATTGGATTTCCGCGCCGTCATCCACGAAATCCGACGACGGCTTGGGTCCGCTCTATGACGCGACGTCCTGCGCGAGCTGTCATGCGCTCAATCCTAAGGCGACGTCCGATCAAGAGAGCCTGCCGCCTGGACTCGTGCTGCGTCTTGGCAATGGGCGGGGCGAAACCGATGCCGTTTATGGCGCGCAATTGCAGACCAGAGGCGTTGCGGGGCAAGTGCCGGAAGCCAGCCCCGAAATCGGCTGGAGCGACAAGGATGGATTGCGCGTCCTATCGGTGAAGCCTGCGAAACTTGGCTACGGTCCGCTTCACCGCGATACCCGGATTTCTCCCCGCCGTGCGCCGCCGCTGAATGGCATTGGACTCCTCTCCCGTGTTCCCGACAGTGAAATCCTGAAGAATGCCGACTCGGAAGACGCCAACCATGACGGCGTTGCCGGACACGTTCCTTGGATCATGAAGGACGGCAAGCGCACACTCGGCCGTTTTGGCTGGAAGGCCGCATCGCCCGATCTTCCCTCGCAGATTGCAGCGGCATTTTCGCGCGACATCGGGCTTTCCACCAAGCTTCGTTCGGACGCCTGGGGTGATTGCACGGTGGCCGAGCGCGCCTGCCGGGCGGGGCCGCACGGCGCGGAAAGCGGCCAACCGGAAGTGCCGGATGCGCTGTTCGATTTGATTGCGGGCTATGTGGCGTCCTTGCCCGCTCCTCAGCCGCCGAAGGCGGCTCCGGGCGAGAAACTCTTCGCCGCGACCGGGTGCGAGGCGTGCCACAAGACCCTGCATCTTGCCGACGGCACTCCGGTGCGCGCCTACACGGACCTTTTGCTGCACGATATGGGCGCGGATTTGGGGGACGCCATTGAGGAAGGCCCCGGCGAACCCTGGTTCTGGCGCACGGCGCCGCTTTGGGATGTGGCGACAAGTCTCAGGCTTGGCGGGCTTCTCCATGACGGGCGGGCGCGCGATGTCGCGGAAGCCATCGAATGGCATGAAGGGGAGGCACTGTCCGCACGGGGCCGCTTCCGGGCGCTACCGGCCTCCGATAGGGCCGCGCTTGTGGCCTTTGTGAGCGGGTTATAAAGGAAAGCATGGCGTTGTTCTCTCGCAAGTCCCTGCTTCTTCTGGCAGCCGCGCCCGGCCCGGCTGTGGCTGCGAAGCCCGATCCCAAAGCCGTGCAGGCGGGGAAGACGGTGCTTGCCGTCGTGGATCAGTTTGTCATCCCGACCTATCGCGCGCTGGTGCAAGCGACGGAGGTGCAGGAAAAAGCCTGGACGGCATTTGCAGCGAAACGCGAGAGCGGCGACTTTCAATCGCTTCGTACGGCGTACAACGCAGTGGCCGATGCCTGGGCCAACGCGCAGATCGTCAAGACCGGCCCGGTCACGCTGTTCTTACGCTACGACCGTTTCGCCTATTGGCCGGAAGCGCGCAACGCCACGCAGCGCGCGCTCGACCAATTGCTGAGTTCCAAGAACCCGAAAGATCTAACGCCGGAATCGATGGCGCATGACAGCGTCGCGGGGCAGGGGCTCACCGCGCTCGAACGCTTGCTGTATGACGGCGACAATCCCGCAGCGGCATTGAAAGCAGCGGGCCGCGATGGCCAATGGCGGACCCAAGTTGGCGCCGGGATCGCGCACAATCTGAACGTGATCGCACGTGACCTGTTGGCCGACTGGACCGCGCCCGATGGTGTGCGCGCCGCAATTGCCGCCAACAAGGGCTGGAAGAGCCTGTTCGCCGATGCGCCCGAAGCTGCGCGCCTGTTGCTGACCGATTTGGTCGCAGGCTTCAAGCTGATGCACGACGTCAAGCTGCTGCCGGTATTGGGCGCTAACGCGGACGCGGCCAAACCAAAATCCGCGGAGGCCTGGCGCAGCCAGCGTTCGCAGCGCAATCTGAAGCTTAATCTCACCTCCGCGCAGGCCTTGGAAAAAGTGTTTGCCGCCGGAGCTCCGGTGGCGCATAGGACCAAATTCGATCAGCTTTTCGCGAACGCCGCCAAAGCTGTCGATGCGATGCCGGCCGATCTTGGCGAGGCCGCCGCCGATCCGAAACGCCGCGCGCGCGTCGATGCGGGCCGCGCGGCGATCAAAGCCGTGCAAACGGAAATTGCCGCCACGCTTCCTGGCGATGTGGGAGTCACTTTGGGGTTCAACAGTCTCGATGGCGATTGAAGCCAGAGTTCACCGGCGTGGTTTGTTTGCCGGCGCGGGTGGTGCGCTTCTCGGCGCATTTGCCTCTGTCCGCAGCAGCGAAGCCGCACGCGTGCCTGCCGTTTCGCTCATCAGCGCCGCGCGCATCGGCGAAACCGACGGCGGCGTCATCCTGGATGCGGAGGCGCTGACCGGCTTTGCGCTCCCCGCGCGGGCGCATGCGCTGTCGCGTTTGCCGGACGGAAATATTCTGCTGGTCGGACGCCGGCCGGGCAGCTTTGCCGCGATTGTCGATCCGCAGCAGCCACGCGCCCATGCCCGGACGTTTTCGCCGATTACCGGCCACCGTTTCGCCGGTCATGCGGCGGTTCACCCGGACGGCCGCACGCTGGTGACCAGCGAAATCGATGCTGAAACAGGCGACGGCGTCGTCGTTTTCCGCGACCTGAGGACCGGCGTCGCGCAGAGCACAATTGCTGTCGGTATCGAGCCGCACGATCTTCTCTTCGCCGGCGGTGGTGAACGACTTGTCGTTGCGGTGGGCGGGATCGCCAAAGCGGCGGACATCAAGGGGCCGCCGATCAACGCCGGGAATATCGAAAGCTGTGTTTTGGAGCTGGAGGGAAAGACAGGCGGTCTCATCCGGCGGCATCAGCTCGGTGCAGGAATGAAGTCCCTGTCGCTTCGGCACATGGCGTTGGCGCCGGACGGCGAGACGGTGGCCATCGGCATCCAGGATCAGGATCGCGCGGAATTACGGCCGTTGATGGCGGTGTTGCGCGCCGGCGAACAGTTGGAGCTTCTGCCGTTGCCATCGGGGGATGCGGGCATGCTGCGCAGCTATGTCGGCTCGGTCGGCATCGACACGTCGGGGCAGTTCGTTGCCTCCACGAGTCCCAAGGGCGGAATGGTGGGTCTTTGGTCGATGCAGGACGGACTCTGGCTTGGCGGTTTCGCGTTGACCGACGTGTGCGGCTTGGCCGCCGACGCGGAAGCAGGCTGCTTCTACGTGACCTCCGGCCTTGGTGACGTCGTGAAGCTTCGGGCGAGTACGTCTGGATTTGCCGCCCAATCGCGCTGGAATGTGCCTGTCGCGTTCGACAACCATCTGCTGAAAATCTGATCCACGGCTTCAGCCATAAAAAAGCCCCGCTGTTACCGCGGGGCTTTTTTTATGTTTATCCGGCCACGTCTATTCGGCGGGCGCGGGTGCGGGGGCCCGAACGGCAACGCGGCGTCCGCCACCGATCCACTGGCCCATTTTATCGAGATACACATACAGCACCGGCGTGATGTACAGCGTGACGGCCTGGCTGACGACCAAGCCACCGCACACCGCCAGACCCAGAGGCTGGCGTCCTTCGCTGCTGGCGCCAAACCCGATCGCGACCGGCAGGGTGCCCATGAATGCCGACATCGTCGTCATCATGATTGGCCGGAAGCGGATGATGGCGGCGTTGACGATTGCGACCTCGGGTTCGATCCCCTCGCTGCGCTGTTTCGTCAGCGCAAAGTCCACCATCATGATGGCGTTCTTCTTTACGAGGCCCACCAACATGACCATGCCCACATAAGCGTACAGGGTCAGTGTCATGTCTGTTTCTCTCCATCCCCACTGGAAGGCGAGATGGAAGAGATAAAGCGTCGCCAGTGCGCCAGCGACGGCGGAAGGCAAGGCGGTCAGAATGGTCAGCGGGTGAATGAAGCTCTCATACAGGATGCCCAGAACGATATAGACCACCAGAATTCCGCCGATCAGCAGGAAGCCCATGCCTTTCTGCGAATCCTGGAAGGCCTTTGCCGTACCGACAAAGTTGCCCTGGACCGTGGCCGGGAAGGCGATCTCCAGCTTCACCCGCTCCATTTCGGCAACTGCTTCGCTCAACGGGACGCCGACCGGCAGGTTGAACGACAGCGTCACAGCTGGAAGCTGGCCGGAGTGATTGATCGAGAGCGGTTGCGTTCCGCGGCGAATGGTCGTCACGGCGGTCAGCGGAATCGATTGACCGACATTAGTAGTGGAGACAGATGCCACGCGGGAGGTCGCCAGGTACAGACGCTTCAATGATTCCGCGTCCTGCTGGTATTGCGGCAGCAATTCCAGGATGACCCAATATTGGTCGGCCTGGGCATAGATCGGCGCCACGCGCTGTCCGCCAAAGGCGGCGCCCAGGGCGGTTTCGATCTGCTGTGTGTTCACGCCAAGCGCTGCCGCGCGGTCGCGGTCGATCGAGACTTCGACGGACGGAGTCGACAAATCGAGGTCGCTGTTTACATCGGCGAAGGTTTGGTTGGCCGCCAGCGTGTCCTGAAGCTTCTGGGCCCAGGTATACAGCTCGTTCAAATCCACGGACTGCAGCTGATATTGATAGGCGGCGCGGGTGAAGTTACCGCCGATATTGATAGGCGGACGATTCTGCATCACCACATTGATGCCCGGAATGCGCTGAAATTTCGGGCGCAGCTCCGTGATGATCTGGGTCACCGTGAGTTCACGCTGTGAGCGGGGCTTGAGCTGAATGCGGAATCCGCCGGAGTTCAGGCCGCCGCGCGTTCCGCCCGCCCCCACCGAACTCATGAAGCCTTCGATGTTCGGGTCGTTCTGCAGAATACGCGCCGCTTCCTCCTGGTGCCGCTTCATTTCCGCGAAGGAAATGCCGTTGGCGCCGTCGGTGAAGGCGTTGATCTGCCCGCTGTCTTCCGGTGTCAGGAAGTCCTGCGGTATGACGCGGAACAATTGCACGGTCGCGGCAATGCTGATGAAGAAGATAACCAGAATGACCGGCCGGTGGCTCATGGCCCAGCGCAGGCTGCTGGCGTAGCCGCGCTGCATCGCGTCGAAGCCGCTTTCGCTCGCGCGGTAGAACCAATTGTGCTTCCGGGTATGCTCGTCATGTGCCGACCGGATCAGGCGGCTGCACAGCATCGGCGTAAGCGTTACGGACACGATGCCGGACACGAGCACCGCGATCGAGATCGTCATCGAGAATTCATGCAGAAGCCGGCCGACGATGCCGCCCATGAAGATCACGGGAATAAACACCGCGATCAGCGAAATCGTCATCGACAGAATGGTGAAGGTCACTTCCTTCGAGCCGGTCATGGCGGCCTGATAGGGGTTCTCTCCATCTTCGATGTGCCGCATGATGTTTTCGAGCATGACGATGGCGTCGTCGACGACGAAGCCTACGCACAGCGTCAAAGCCATCAACGAAAGATTGTCGAGGCTGTAGCCGAGCGCCGCCATGCCGGCAAAGGTGCCGATAATGGCGATAGGCAGCGCAATGGCGGGAATGAATGTTGCCGATATCGTACGGAGGAAAACGAAGATCACCGCGATGACGAGGAATGCCGCGATGAGCAGCGTGACCTGCACATCGTCGACGGCCCGGCGGATCGAGCTGCTCTTGTCCAGCGTGACAGCCACCTTGATCGACGGCGGCAATTGCGACAGGAGTTGCGGCAACTCGGCTTTGACGGCATCCACCACGGCCACCGTATTGGCGCCGGGCTGGCGGTTGATGGCGACCGTAACGGCAGGCGTCAGCCCGTTCTTGTCGCCCCAGGCGCCGTAATTGCGGGGGTTCTCGACGCCGTCGATGACGTTCGCAACGTCGCCGAAACGCACTGGCGCTCCGTTGCGATAGGCGAGAATCTGCTGCTTAAACTCCTCGGCGTTGTTGAGCTGGCCGTTGGTGTGGATGACCGATCCGCGCGTCGTGCCGTCAAGCTGCCCGGTGGCCATGTTGACGCTGCTGCGCTGGATTGCGTTGGCGACTTCGTCAATGCCGATGCCGCGCAATGCGAGCGCGTTCGGATCGACCTGAATGCGAACGGCCGGACGCGCTTGGCCGAAGATTTCCGCCGCGGCAACGCCTTCGATGGCTGAAAGCTTTCCGAGCATGAGGTCTTCGACGTAGCGGTTCACCTCCTGCAGCGGCAGCGTCTGCGAGCTTGCCGTCAAAAAGAGGATCGCGCCTTCGGCTGGATTGATTTTGCGGATGTTCGGCGGTGTGGGCATGTCGCGCGGCATCTGGCGCGCGCTTGCCGAAACTGCCGCTTGCACATCCTGGAAGGCCGCGTCGATGTTGCGATCGAGCCGGAACTGCAGGGTCACGCGCGTCTGGCCTTGCGCGTTCTGCGAGGTCATCGAATCCACGCCGGAGATCAGCGAAAACTGCTTTTCCAGCGGCGTCGCGACGGCCGTCGCCATCGTTTCGGCATCGGCGCCGGGCAGGCCTGCGTTCACCTCAATCGTCGGATAGTCGACGTTGGGGAGTTCACTGACTGGAAGCGAAGAATACCCGAACAATCCCGCAAGCACGAACGCAGCCATGAGCAGAGTCGCCATGACCGGACGTTTGATGAAAATGGCGGAGAAATGCATTCCGTCTCTCCTGAAAATTCCGTTTTAGCCGCCGCGGCGGCCGGCTCTCCGGCCCTGACCGGCATTATTGCCGGCAGCGTTATCCGCGGCTGCAGGCGATGCTTGTATGGCTGCATCGCCGGGAGCCTGAGTAATCGTCGTGCGTGCGCCCGGCGTTAAACGCAACTGGCCGTCAATAACCACGCGGTCGCCCGATTTAATCACGCCGTTTGCGACAGCGGTAATCACCTGGTTTTGGTACAGAACTCTGACCGGCCGCATCTGCGCTTTGTTCTCGTCATCGAGGACAAAAACATAACTCTGGTTCTGTCCGACATTCACCGCTTCGCGGGGAAGCACGGTCACCTGTTTCAGCGTGTCCAGCTGGATGCTGACGTCCACGAGTTCGCCGGGAACCAGCCTGAGGTCGGGATTATCGAAGGTGGCGCGCAACTCAATGGTGCCGGTGCGATCGTCCACGGCATTGCCGATGAAATTCACTTTCACCGGAATTTGCATTTCCTGCTGATCGTCGACGGCTTGGGCGCTCGCGACATCGCTTCGCGCGACGACGCCGGCCATGAGGTTGCCTTCCGCCAGCCGCGCCTGCAGCAGCGGCAAGTCGCCTTGTGGTAGATTGAAGGCAATTTTCACCGGCTGAATTTCGGCGATTGTGATGAGGCCGGTCTGATCGTTCGCGCGGACCTGGTTGCCCGGATAAACGATGTAAGCGCCGGTCTTGCCGTTTACCGGAGCGCGAATGGTGGTGTAACCGAGGTTTAGCGCGGAGCGTTCGACCGCGGCTTTGTCCGCATCAATGGTTGCTGCCAGCGCCTTGGCGTTGGCGACCAGCTGATCGCGCTGCTGGGCTGACACGATTCCGCGTTCGGAGAGCATCACCGCGCGGTCGGCATCGGCTTGGGCGCTTGCAAGCTGCGCCTGATCGCGGGCGACGGTCGCCTGTGCTTGCCGCAGGGCCGCTTCAAACGGCGCCGGATCGATGCGGAAGAGCAGATCGCCCTTCTTGACCATCTGGCCTTCTTTGAACGCGGCTTCAACCAGCGGGCCATCGACCTGCGATTTGATGGTGACCATGGAATTGGCCAGCACCGTGCCGAGCGTGTTCGCGGCTACGGGAACGTCACCAACCCTGGCGGTTGCGATGCGAACCGGGGCTGCGCCGCCACCGCGTCCAGCCCGGCCGCCGCCGGCAGGGCCACCAGCCCCAGCCTCCGGACCGCCGGAAACCATGGAGGTCAATTTCGTGACCGCATCCTGATGGGTGGCCAGGTAGCCACCCACACCCAGCGCGACAACGCCAAGGATAATCATCCGTGTCCGGGAACGGCGGCGCGGGGCCACCGGCTCGGTCTCGTAAACCGCGCCATGAAGTTTGGAAGAAGGTTCGTCGTAACCCATCAGTCGCTTTCAGCAGGACCTTCGAAGCGCCATCGTCAGCACTACGCGTCCGGCAATGTTTCCACCGGATTTTCTCAACCGCCGGACATAAAGGTCATCTGTCCCAAAACTTTGTCGGCAAGGTGAAATTCTCGTTTGCAGAGGGGGGTAAACACCCCAGACGCTGTACTTAAATGTGATGCAATCGAAGGCGTTTTCCCGCACAACAGAGTCGAAAAAGCCAGACGATTTCGCACCTGCGTCATTAATCCGGCATTTGGTTAAGAATTTCCAAGTGAACGCTCGCAATCCCCCTCCTGCCGCCCCGGCGTTTGCTCCGCGCAACCGCGATTTGCGGCTCTATCTCGCTATCCGCTTCGGCACGACGTTGGGAACCCAGATCCAGTCGGTCGCGATCGGCTGGCAAGTCTATGATATTACACGCGATCCCGTGTCGCTGGGCTATGTCGGGCTGGCGATTTTCCTGCCCATGCTGCTGCTGGTGCTGCCGGCGGGCGACCTGGCCGACCGGGTCGACCGGCGGCGCATGCTGATTGCGAGCTACGTCATTCAGGTGTTCGCCTCGGCCATGCTGTTAGCCCTGACGCTCTGCGGTGTAACCCAGATGTGGGCATTCTACAGCGTGATTACGTTATTAGGGGTTGCACTCGGGCTGTCGCAGCCGGCGATGCAGTCCTTTCTGCCGTTCCTGGTGACCCTGGACAAGCTGCCCCAGGCTATCGCGTGGAATGCGTCCTCCTACCGGATCGCGGTAATCGCCGGCCCGGCGGTGGGCGGCTTCCTTTACGATCTGGGCCCGACCGTGAACTATAGCCTGTGCTTGGCCTCCTACATTTTCACGGTCATCGGCATGGCCATTCTGCACATCAGGCCGCAAATGGGCGCCCGGAGCGAGGGCTCCGCGCTGCAACGCATTGTCGATGGCCTCTCCTATATGCGGGCGCGGCCGATCCTGCTCGGCGCCATTTCCCTCGACCTTTTCGCCATGTTCCTCGGCGGCACGACGGCGTTGCTGCCGATTTTTGCCCGCGACATCCTGCATACGGGACCGGCCGGTCTGGGCTTTTTACGGACGGCTCCGGCGATTGGCGCGGCCTTGGTGGCTTTCGTCCTGACGCGCTGGCAGTTGCACCGCCACACCGGGCTTTCGATGTTCGTTTGCGTGGCGATCTTTGGCGCGGCCACCGTCGTGTTCGGCCTGTCGACGGATTTCTATATTTCGATGACGGCCCTTGGCGTTGCGGGCGCGGCCGACATGATCAGCGTGTATGTGCGCTCGGCCCTGGTGCAGCTTTCCACGCCCGACAATATGCGCGGACGGATAGGCTCGGTGAATTCGCTGTTCATCGGCGCTTCCAACGAACTTGGCGAGTTCCGCGCCGGGATGACCGCGGGCGCGCTTGGCGTGGTCCCGGCGGTTGTGATCGGCGGGTTCGGCACGCTTGCCGTTGTGGCGACGTGGATGCTGCTCTTTCCGCCCCTGCGGCGCGTCGACCGCTTTTCCGATGTGGCGGTGTAGAGATTGCCTCCCCCTCGTGGGGGGAGGTATATTTGCGTTAAACCACGGTGGAGGAATAACCGGCGCGAGCAGCGTCGCGCCGGCCGCCGTTTCGATTATTTCGGCTGCGGGACGATGCGGAGGTAAGGCCGCGGCGCCTTCCAGCCATCCGGATAAATCTTCTTGGCCTCGTCGTCGCTGACGGAACCGGCGATGATCACGTCTTCGCCCTGTTTCCAGTTCACCGGCGTTGCAACGCGATGTTTCGCGGTGAGCTGCAGTGAATCGATGACCCGCAGTACTTCGTCGAAATTGCGTCCCGTTGTCATCGGGTAAACGAGTATCAGCTTCAGCTTTTTGTCGGGGCCAACCACGTAGACATTGCGAACCGTCTGATTGTCCATCGCGGTACGCTTGGAGGCATCGCCGCTCGCTTCGGCAGCAAGCATTTCGTAGAGGCGCGAAATGGCCAGATCGGGATCGCCGATGATCGGGTAGTTCGGCGCTGTCCCTTGCGTTTCCTCGATGTCTTTCGCCCAGCCCGAGTGCCGGTCCACCGGATCGACGGATAGGCCGATGATCTTCACATTGCGCTTGTCGAATTCCGGCTTGATCCGCGCCATATAGCCCAGCTCGGTCGTGCAGACCGGCGTGAAATCCTTAGGGTGCGAGAACAGGATGCCCCAGGAATCGCCGAGCCATTCGTGAAATCGAATAGCGCCTTGCGTGGTCTCAGCCTGAAAGTCGGGCGCGATATCGCCCAGTCGAAGCGTCATGGGATCCTCCTCAAATGCGGTGATTATAAAGTCAGTCGTCCTGAAGCCATGTTATCCGCAATTCAGGGAGGCTGGGTAGGTTGTCTGGGCGCTAAATGCTGCATGCGGTTGCAACGCGTGCCGCACGCGACATCCAATGTGCCCCCATAGGCCGGGGCGCATTGGCGCTTGCTACGGTCGATTGATACTATTTGTCTTCGGCCGGGCTTTCGGTGTTTTTTGTTTGGCCGTTTTCGGGGTGAGCGGGCTTCTCTCCGCTGCCGACATGGTTGTGAGGCGCAGTCATCGCCGGTGGGTCGCTCGCCGGGAACGTGTCTTCCAGGGCCTCGTCCAGCTCGCTTTCTTCGTGTTTTCGAGCGTTCTTTTTGGCTTGTTCGATTTTGGGTGCGTGAATGTCTTGCGTAGAGCTATCCATCTGATGGCCCTCTAAGGTTCGACAAGGTAACGGCCCAGCTAGATAAGGGTTTCCTCATGTTCCGATGCACGTTTCAGCGTGCTTTTCAGATTGCCGCCGTGCTGTCCGGGCTGCTGTCCGTCGCTGCCGGCGGCGCGCCGCGCGAGGTTCCTGATTTTTCGGGTTTCTGGCAGCACGGCGTTCCTGGGCAGCAATACGACAAACCGCCGACTGGACCCGGACCCGTGCGCCGGATTGGTGTGCCGGAAGACTATGCCGCCAACCTGAATTGGCATGGCGATGACAAGAATCCCATCCTTCAGCCCTGGGCCGCCGAGGCGGTCCGCCAGGAATGGGCCCGGGAATCGCAAGGGCTGCCGGAGCTATCGCCCTTCACCACCTGCCGGCCCGCCGGTGTTCCCTTTGTCCTGAGTTTCCTTCGGCCGATGCAGGTTCTGCAAAGGCCGGACCGGGTCTATTTCCTGTACCAATTCAATCAGCAAACCCGCACGGTTTATCTCGATCAGCCGCACACCAAGAACCCGCGTCCGTCCTATTACGGTGAGTCCGTCGGCCATTACGACGGCGATACCCTGGTCGTCGATACGATCGGGATGAACGACAAGACCTGGACGGATCGTTTCGCGACCCCGCACACGGACAAACTCCACGTCGTGGAACGCTATCGGCTGACCGATGGCGGCAAAACGCTGGAAGTGTTTTTCACTGTCGAAGATGCGGGCGCGTTCACGACGCCCTGGTCGGCGATTGTGAAATTTCCGCGGGTGACGGTTGGGCAAATCGATGAGGAAGTGTGCGCCGAGAACAACAATTCCCACGGCATAACGGTGCCCGTCGCCAGCGTCGATCCGATCAGCGGCGCGGCCCTGCGCGAGTCTCAGTAACGGGGAACGCACGGTTCGATGATTTGCATCAATTCATTCTTAAGCACGCATCGCTAGGTTGTCCCGATCAAAACTGGTGACTATGAATGGTTGCAGTCATTTCGCTCGCCGTCGAAGCGGTAAGCACCGGGGAGGCGTTGTCAAAACTCGACGCGCGGCTCGCGGGTAGGGGGCAAGACGCCCGCTTTGTCTATGTTTTTTACGGCTGCGATCATTCCGACGATTCCATCCGCGCCTATCTCCTCGAGAAAATGCCCGCTGCTGCGTTTCTCGGCGGCACGTCCTGTTCGGGCGTGATGAGCGAGGGAAGAATCTGGGGGCCGGCGTCCATCGGTCTTCTGATCATCGAGGACCGCGACGGCGACTACGGCGTCGGGGCTGCCGAAATGGGCAGCGATCCCGCGGCCACGGCGGAAGCCGTTCTGCACAGCGCCCTCGCCAATGCCGGGTGCCCAGGCGAATTGCCAGAACTGATCTGGGTGTTTCAGGCGCCGGGCTGCGAGGAGCAGATCATCGAAGGTCTGCGGCGTATTGCCGATGATCGCTGTCCGATCCTCGGCGGCAGCGCGGCCGACAACACGGTTGCCGGCGCGTGGCGGCAGATTTCGCCCGCCGGGGTTTTTAAAAATGGCATCGTCATTGCGGTGATGTTTCCCTCGGGCGGCGTGGGTTACAGCTATCAAGGCGGCTATGAGCCTGCCGGTCCGAGCGGTGTCGTTACGCGCACCGGCAGCGGCCGCAAGATTCTTGAGATCGACGGCGCTCCCGCCGCGGTCGTTTACAATCAGTGGACGGACGGTCTTATCGCCGGCAAATTGGAGAGCGGCGGAAATATTCTGGCCGATACGACGATGCATCCGCTCGCGGTCGACGCGGGTCAGATCGACGGCGTGGCCCATTATCTGCTGATCCATCCGGATTCCGTTGCCGAGGACTTTGCCCTGACGACATTTGCCGACGTTCAACCCGGGACGCGTCTTTACAGCATGCGCGGTAGCCGCTCGCGTTTGATCGAGCGCGCCGGCCGCGTCGTGGGTGAAGCGGCTGCACGTCTGCCCAACGGTGCAAGCTCGCTGGCGGGAGGGTTGGTCGTCTATTGCGCCGGCTGCATGCTGGCCGTGGGGCCGGAAATGCCGCAAGTCGCCTCTACCGTGCAGGCCAGCTTTGGCGGCATGCCACATCTCGGATGTTTCACATTCGGCGAGCAGGGCTGTCTGGCGGATCGCAACGTGCACGGCAACCTGATGATTTCAGCGGTCGTCTTCGGCCAGTAAGATTCGGGTTGAAGCCCGCTCCATGGACAGCAACGAAGAACTTCGCGAATCGCTCGTTTCTCTGCGTGAGGAGAATGAGCGGCTGCGCGCCAATGCAGCGCGCGCCACCCATCTGCTGCGTTCGTTGGAGAGGCTCCTGCAGGCCGATGGCGCCGACGGACCTTTCGCGCTCGTCTTTGATGCGCTCGGAACCGTCTTCAATCACGATCAGGTCTGTGTTCTCGCGGAAACCGACGAGGACACGCTGGAATGCATTTTCGCGGCGCCCGCAAATCTCATCGGATTGAAGTGGCGCAACGGACCGTTCTTCAAGCGCGTCATCGGAGGGCGGGTTTCGACCACCTTTGCCAACGACCAATTGGAGGAGTGGCAGGACATTCCCGCCGATGTTCTGTCGCCGAAACAGTCCGCGCTCTACCTGCCGATTCATTCGCCGCGCCGGCAAGGAATTTTGGCGCTCTTTCGCACGCCCCCTGCCAAGGGGTTCGATCGCGGGGACGTCGCGTTGGCGCGCGAATTTTCCTTGCTGGCCTCACACGCGTTGGCGACGCATCACGCGCGTCAAATGATCGTCAAAAACGAGAGCCGCGCGCTCGCCGCCGAGGAAGGCAATCGCAGCAAGAATCTCTTCGTGGCGAATCTCAGCCACGAGCTGCGCACGCCGCTGAACGCCATTATCGGATTTTCCGAGCTGATCAAAACCGAGGCGTTCGGATCGATCGGCAATCTACGCTATGCCGGTTACGTGGACGACATTCATTCCAGCGGCAATCACCTGTTGTCCATCGTGAACAACCTGCTGCTGTACGCGAAAATGGAAGCAGGCCAGCATCGCACGTATATCGAGACGTTGGATCTGCGGCAGGAGGTCGAATATGTGGTCCGCATGCTGCAAGTCGAAGCCACCCGGAGAAGGCTGACACTGACGCTGGAGGCTCCGCGGGATGTGCGCGTGATGGCCGATCAGCAGTCGCTGCGGCAGATTCTAATCAATGTCGTAGGCAATGCGCTGAAGTTCTCGACCGCCGGTGGGCGGGTGAGCGTCAATCTGGCGAAGGCATCACGCGACGGCACGCTTCATTTGCGCATCACCGATGAAGGCTGCGGTATCCCTGCGCACACACTGGCGCAGATCGGCAATCCCTTTGTCCAGGCAGAAGGAACCTTCACGCGGCGCCACCAGGGCACAGGATTGGGTTTAGCCTTGTCCATGGGCTTGGCCGAAGCCATGGGCTGTTCGATCCGCGTTACGAGCCAGGTGGGCATCGGCACGGAAGTGACGCTCGTACTTCCGGAAGCAGCCGATAGCTGCCGGGATGTTCACGTCGGCGCCGTGGCGTAGCGCGACCATCAGCCCCTTGCGATTGCCGCTTTCACGCGCTCGGGCGTGAAGGGAATATCGCGCAGGCGTGCTCCCGTGGCGTGCCGGATCGCGTTGGCGATGGCCGCCGCGATCGGGCCCTGCGAGGCTTCTCCCGCGCCCAGAGAAGGCAATTCCGGGCGGTCGATCACGACAACGTCTACCGCCGGTACCTCGGGGAAGGTCAGAATCGGATAGCCGACCCAATCGCGCGAGGTGATCCGCTGTTTGTCGAAGCCGACTTGTTCTTTAAGCGTCCAACTCGTGCCCTGGATGATGCCGCCTTCGATCTGATTCTTCAGCCCGTCGGGATTGATCGTCTGGCCCGCATCGACGGCCGCGGTGACGCGTTCCACGCGCACGATGCCGCTGGCCCTATCGACCACGACATCGGCGACGACCGCGACATAACTCTTCGTCGTTTCATAGCGTGAAAAAGCGAGACCGCGTCCGCGCGAACCCTCGCTTTTCACGCCGGGCTTCCAGCCGGCCTTTTCCGCGGCGGCGGTCAGGACCGCGCGCCCGCGTTCGTCCTTCAAATGCTTGAGACGGAACGCAACCGGATCGGCGCCCGCCGCATCGGCCACTTCGTCCATGAAGGATTCCAGCGCGAAAACATTTCCGAAACCGCCAAGCGTGCGCAGCGCCGAAACGCGAAGCGGCATGTCGGGAATAAAGTGATCGACAATGCGCTGGTTGGGAAAATCGTAAAGAGGCACGGCGTTGCGGTCGCCCCCGCCCGCGGGCAGCGGTTGTTCGGCAGGCGTGGCGCGCTCGAACGGTTTTTCCAGATGCCAAGCGGCAAGCAGATTGACGCCCCGCTGATTGCCGGGCCGCATGTTGTGCGTGCAGCTCCACACATCATATTGCCAATCGACGATGCTGCCATCCGCCGACAGACCGGCGCGCGCGGACATGGTCATGGCCGAGCCGAACGGCTCCCAGCCGAACTCGTCGTCGCGCATCCATTGCAGCTTGACGATGCGGCCGTTCGAATTGAGCGAGAGCAATGCCGCATCGAGCGCGGCATCGTCCGCGCCATTGTGCCCGTAGCAGCCCGATCCCTGCGCGTGAATCACCCGCACTTTTTCCAGCGGAATGCCGGTGGCGCGCGCGATGTCCGAGCGCAGCGGGAAGGGACCTTGGGTGTGAGACCACACGGTCAGAAGATCGTCGACCAATCCCGCGACGCCGCAGGACGGACCGATGGAGGCGTGCGCGAGATAGGGTTTGCGATAGGTCGCTTCGACCGTCTTTGCGGCTGGTGCGGCGGCGCCCGTTTTCTCGTTGACGGTTTTGGTATCGATATCGGGGCGGGTTTTCAGGAATTCATGCACCGTGCCCGGATCGGGAAGACCTTCTGGCGTGCGCCACGTGGCGGCTTTGGCCAGCGCCTCGCGCGCTGCAATAGCCTGCTCTTCGCGCTCGGCTACCACGCCGATGAAACGTCCGTCGCGTACCACGGAAAGAACGCCCGGCATCTTGCGCACCGCCGCATCGTCCAGCCGCGCGAGTTGAGCGTTGTAACTCAGCGGCCGCACCACGCGCCCAAACACCATGCCGGGCAAGCGCATGTCCTGAATGAAGATCGGGCGGCCCATGACCTTGTCGGGAATGTCGATACGCTGCGCCGGTTTGCCGACGAGCTTGTGCTCTTTGGCCGGTTTCGCGGGCACTGTTCCGGTGGCCTCGCGCGCAAAGGGTTGGCTGTCCGCCAGTTCCCAATAGCTGGTGCGCTTGGCGCCGTCCTTGTTGAATATCAAGCCATCATCGACGATCAGCTCGGCAGGGGTGACGCCTAGCCGCTCAGCGGCGCGCTGAATAAGGATGGCTCGCGCTTCCGCCGCCGCCGCGCGTAGCGCCGAGCCGCCCGCTTCAATGGAATTGCTTCCGGCCGTCACGCCCTCATTCGGCGAGATCGACGTATCCACGGGTATCATCCGTATACGCAGGAAGTTGATGTCCATCTCTTCGGCGACGATCTGGCCCAGTGCCGTGGTATTGCCCTGGCCCAGCTCGACGCGCCCGGTGTAGACGCTGACTTGCCCTTGGGAATCCACCTTCAACCAGCCGTCGAGCCGCTTGTTGGCTGCCAGCATGGCCGGAATAGGTCCGCCTGCTTCCGCCGCCGCAACAATGCGCGGGGCAATGCCGAACATCACGACGAGGCCGCCGAGCGCGGACCCGAATTGCCGGCGTGTGAGGGAGATATGGTTCATTTCGCGTCTCCCTTGGAGGCGCGCAAAACGGCGCGGACAATGCGATTGTGGCTGCCGCAGCGGCAGAGATTGCCGGCCAGCGCTTCGCGAACCTGCACTTCGGTCGGGTGCGGCGTGCGGTCGAGCAGCGCCTTCGCGGTCATGATCATGCCGTTTATGCAGTACCCGCACTGCATCGCCTGTTCTTCGATGAACGCCACCTGCAGGGCGTGTGGCTTGGTTTCCGAGCCGATGCCTTCAAGCGTGGTGATGTCGCGGCCTTCGACGCTGCGAACCGGAGTACTGCAGGAGCGAACGGCCGTGCCGCCGGCAATCACCGTGCAGGCGCCGCATTGCGACAGTCCGCAGCCAAACTTTGCGCCGGACAATTCCAGATCGTTACGAAGAACGTAGAGGAGGGGTGTTTCCCCCTCCACCGTCACGTCCCGGACTTCTCCGTTGACGCGCAACTGATAGCTCTGAGGCATGGGCGCTCCTGCCTTCCGCGGGGGCGAACATCCCTGCAGACCGAACAGCCGTCAAGCGGGGAGGCGCGAAAGCGCGGCAACGCTATGCGTCGCTATCGGTATCGCCAAGCACCTGCTCGAAGTCCTGTCCACCGTAAAACACCCCGTGGATCGCTACGATATCGGCTACCGCATCGACCGAGAAGGCGATTGTTACGCGTCTCTTGTAACCCTTGATACGGAGATTCGGGCGGATGTCGTCGCGGTTTGTGCCCCGCTCTGGAAACGTCGAGAGAGAAAGACAATCGGCGACGAGGCCGCTGACGAAACTGTCGGCGCGCGACTCCCCGCTCCGATCCGCGATATAGGTATACAGGTCGTCCAGTTGGCGAGCGGCACGGGGCGTAAAAACGACCGAGTAAAGCTTCATCACTTTCCGGCTTTTGCCGCGCGCGCCCGGTAAGAGCTGCGAAGCCGCGCCATGACGTCCTTCGCCGGAATACCAATGCTCGGATCGGCCGCATGTTCGTCGTAACTTCGGGCGACTTCGCTTCGTAGCCAGCTTTCGACAGCTGCGTCGCGGGCCTGCAGGGTGCGGAGGCCATCGCGGATCACTTCGCTTTCGGTTGCATATTCGCCGGACGCGACCTTGGCTTTGACCATCGCCGCCATGTCATGGGGCAGCGTGATAGTCACTGGGGATGTCTTCCGCATAGCGTGTCACCTAAGGAATATGATGTATTCCACGATGTATGATTAAATCATACCATTTTTAGGGCAAGAACACATCTGGCTTTTGGCTTGGCGTGAGCTTGCCATAAGTTCTGACAATGCCGCGTTGCGTTTCATGCTATTGCGCGGCGGACTCTGCCCCCTTCAGGCCTCGGTATCCTTCTGCTAAGTTGCGCGCAAATATGTGCAACAGAGGGAGGATTGGATGTCAGCACGTCTGACGATAGTTTTTGCCGCAGTGACCGCGCTCGCCGCGGGCGCCATTGCAATCGGTGCTTCGCAAGCCGCGCCCGCGCCGGTCGCCGGCCTGGATTATGAGTTGTTCAAGAGCAAGGTGGCGCCGATCTTCATGAAGAAGCGGCCCGGCCATACGCAGTGCGTGGTGTGCCACACGGGCGCGAACAACTTCCTGCGCTTGGAAGAACTCGCTCCGGGGCAGACTTCGTGGAACGAAGAGCAGCTCGGCAAGATGTACACCTCGATTGCGCGGCTTGTTACGCCCGCCAATCGGCCGGAAAGCCGGCTGCTGATTCATCCGCTGGCCCCCGAAGCCGGCGGCGATCTGTTCCATTCCGGCGGCCGTCAGTTCGCCTCCAAGGACGACCCGGATTACAAGGTTCTCATGCAGTGGGCCGGCGTGAAATAGCCGTCGATCACCTGACATAAGAAACAAAAAGGGCGGCTCGATGGCCGCCCTTTTTTCTTAATGAGACGCCGGTTTATTTCATGACCAGCGTGTTTATGCGCTTCGGCACTTCGCCAACCGGAATGACCGCTGCGATCTTTTTGGTTTGTGTGTTGATCGCCGTCACCGACTTCAGGCCCGAATTCGAGACGTAAATCTGGCCGTCGGGCGTGAACGTCACCCAATTGGCCACCGCGCCGCCAAGACGGCGTCCCGGCAATTGCAGGTCGGGCAATTTGATAGTGTCCACCGCCTTCATGTCGTTGGTGAAGTTGCCGGCGAGATTGTACGTGAACACCGCGTTCTGCGGGATGCTGGTGACCCACAATTGCTTGCCGTCCGGCGAAACGCCGATGCCATGCGAGGGTGCGTCCTCACGGCCGGGGTCCATATCGACGCCGGTTTTCAGGTCGGGCAGCTTCACGCGCGCGACTTCGTTGTGCGTCTTGAAATCCAGAACCGCGAAGCCGTCAAAGGCGGCGAGCTGCACGAAGATACGCTTGGGCGAGCCGTCGGCATTGTGCTCGATGGTCATCGGGCGGACGCCGTGGTCGAATTTGTGCTCCCAGGCAACGGTTTCCGTCTTCATGTCGAAGGCTGTGAACATGCCCGTCTGAACCGAACCGCAGATCGCGTAATTGCTGTCATTGCTGACGTAGCAATTGTGCAGGCGGCCATGCGTCGGGATGGTCTTCTTCACTTCCAGTTTGACGGGATCGATGACGTCCAGGGCGCCTTCGCCGCGCGCGATGGCTACCACGATGCGGCCGTCCTTGGTCACCGCGATATTGTTCGGGTGATTGGACAGCTTGACCGCCTTGACGAGCTTGCCGGTCTTTTGGTCGAACACGTCGAGCGTGCTCGTCTGTTCATTGCTGATGTAGACGCGGCTGCCGTCGGGCGAGAAATTCACGCCATGCGCGCCGACGATCGGGAACTGCTGGACGACCTTGTTCGTCAGCGGATCGATAACATCGACATTATCCCCGGCGCTGTTGGTGATGTAGACGAGGGCCTTCTCGGCATGGGCGGCGATCGGCGCCAGCGCGAGGGCAAAAACGGAATATTTCAGGATAGTGCGAAGTTCTGACATGCGCGTCCAGCTCCTCCTAGGCGGGCCACCCCGCAGGCGGCGCGGAGGGTAAGGGCAAGCCGTGCGCAACTCAAGGGTGGCCGGTGAAGCAAACCGGTTACCCCCCGCTACGCGCGTTCAACCGCGAACCCGCCCTAACCGGGAGAGCGTGTCCCGTATTCGGCCTAACCACAGCGCCCCCTCGGGAAAATCCGGTAAGAGCGCCATCTGCCCTTCCAGCCGCCTTATGGCTTCTTCGTGGCGGCCCTTCGGCCATAGCGAGATCGCCAGATTGTAATAGCTGCCGCCAAAGAGCGGATCGACAGCAATGGCGCGCTCAAAGCAGACCGCAGCCTCCACGTCGCGGTTTATCTGTCCAAGGGCGGAGCCGAGCGAGTTCAGCAATACGGCAGAGGGTGGCGCGAGTTCTGCTGCGCGCGTCAGAATTTCGGCGGCGCGCCGCATCTTGCCTTGCCTGTAAAAGAAATCCCCGCTTTCGTAGAGTACGCTCGCGTCAAAGGGGGTTGTTTTTACCGCCAGTTCGAACTGCCACTCCGCCCGCGGCAGGTTGCCGTGCTTTTCGTCCCACAGGCCGCGCACCAGTGCGGTCCCGGCAACGGCTCGTCCCGCGAGGTTGTCGAAGGCGCCCGCCGGAATTTCTTTGGGAATCGGAACGCGGCTTCCCATGGCCAATTCGACACTGTCACGCGCGATCAACGGAACGGAATGCGAGGACAGATCGATGATCTGCTGATCGAATGCGCCCCCTTCAAACTCCATATCGGCTGCTTTATCGATCGTACGGCATAGATCGACGAAGCTCCGCCAATCTTCTGGCGCTGAAAGTCCGGCGCCGATATCGCGCAGTATATCGCGGGCAAATTCGCGCGCGAGCCGGCGCCATGCGGGCGTTCGGGCATTGACCGGCTGATCGTGTTGCAAATGCAGAATAGCGGGGCGCGAAAGACAGCGCACATTGTAGCCACGCAGGGCTAAGCTCAGCGGAAACCAATAATCCCACCAAGGCAGTCCCATCGAAAATGGTTGCTTAGCTTGCGCAAGGGCCGCCGCTGCCTCGTGGTCGAAAAAGAAATAATCGAAGCCAGGGAAATAGACGTTCATTGTCCCGGTCAGCGAACGCAGGTCATAGCGCTGTCCGGTGAGGACAGCCTTTCCCGCTATCGCCGCGGGCAGCTCGGACCAGAAGCCATCGGGTTCGAAGAGAAGATCGCTGTTGATGATGCCAAGGGCGCGCTCCGGGCGCTGAGCGAGAGCCGCCGCCATGTCGGCAATGAAAGGTGTCTTGCGTCCAAAAATCGCGTGCGCCGTCCGCTTGGCCGGGATGAATTCGACTTCGGGGTAGCGCGCCGCGAGTGCGGGGATTTCGTCTTCGCAATTGTAAGCGAGCACGCGAAAGCCGCATGCCAGCCAGGATTGCAGGCAGACACGGTCGTAATCCTCCATCGGCCGGCCGCCATTTAAGCGCGCTAGGACTGGTGGGAACGACGTTATGACAGCAATGCCGCCGGTGGCGCGAATGTTCAAACCCAGCTTCGAAAACGTCTCAAAAATATTGCCTATGTTACGCTTGTCCTTTGCATCCGTCAGCCCGCAGGCTGAACCTGGGCCGCCGGATTACGGGAAAGCAATGTCGTCAATCCAAGCGCCAAAATGGCGCTGATCAGCATGATGACGAAGGCCGGTTCATAGCCCGCCGTGGCGTCGAACACCGCCGCGCCGAGATAGGCGCCTATTCCGCCGCAGATGTGGTGGACCATGGTGATCAGCCCGGTCAGCGCACCGAGATGGCGCATGCCGAAACGTTCGCGGACGAAGATCACGGTCAAAGGGCCGGTGACAAGAAACGTTGCGCCGAACACCAGCGCGAAGATCGCCACCGAGATGGTGGATTGATCGGTGGCGATCAGAGCGAACGCGGCAATGCGCGCGGCAAATGTCCATGCCGTGACACGCACCGGGCCGCTGCGGTCGCTCCACGCGCCGGCGGCGATGACGCCGACCAGTCCGGTCAATCCCATAAGTGCCAGCAAATTACCGGCGACAAACGCACCCACGCCCCGGTCCTGCGCAAATGCAACGACGTGCGTCGTCACGAAGAAATCGTTGAAGCCGCAAATTGCGTAGACGCCGAGCAGAAGCCAGAATTGCCGCGTGCCGGCAGCCGCGCGCACGCCAACGCCGTCATCATTGGCGGCCCGCCGCACAGCGTCCTGTTTGCTTGCAGGCACTGCGGCGAACACAAACGGCAATGCCGCCACGTGCAAAATGCCCAGCCAGACAAACACGGTTTGCCAGCCGACGGCGACGAGCACCGCCGCCATGATCGCGATAATCACCAATTGGCCCGTGCTTGCTCCGGCACTGACGATGCCGTTGGCAAATCCGGTACGGTCCGGGAATGCGCGCGTGATCATCACGCCCACGGGAATGATGGATGCGATGCCGTTTCCGATGGCGAAGACGATTCCGTACAGCAACACGACGTGCCAGGGCGCCGAGACGTATTCCATCAGCCCGATGCCGAGCGCCGCGATGGCGATGCCGCTTGCGAGTACCAGCCGCAAACTCATGCGATCGGCCAAACGCCCGGCGGCAAACATGAACAGGGCGGAAACGATCTGAAAGCTTGCAACGGCGCTGCCGATGTCGGCGCGCGTCCAGCCGAATTGGTCCACCATCGGCTTGAGGGTGAGACCGATGCCGAAACGCGAGCCGCCCCCCACGAACAGCACAAGAAATCCCGCCGCCAAAGCCAGGCTGCGCTGCGTGGATGAGAGGGACGTGGTGATGGCGGAATGGGTGCGCACGGCCGACTACTAGCACGTGCGCTATGGGCGCTTCGATCCTCGGCCGATTGGGTCCGCGGAGCCGCCCATGTTGCGCCGCAGCGCAATGCCGCTCAACAGCTCAATGCTCCGTCGCGGGAACAAAACACCGTAGTCTCGCCCCAGATGTGCGCCGTCCCACGACGCATCGTGGCGCAACCCGCGACGCCTGCTAGGGCTTGGGCGTGAACAAAAGCCGATGGTGACGCCAGTTGGTGATTCGGACCCACTCTGTTCCGCATGCGTGCATCAGTCCTAGACGGCACCACAGAATATGCGAGCCTGCGCCTCCGGAGCGCATAAAAGTCGGCCTAAAACTTTCAAACGAGCCGGGTGGCGAAATTCCGCCAAGATATGCGCCGTCCCACCACGCTTCGTGGGACGGGTCCATGTCGGAGGCTAAGGCTTGGGCGTGAACAAAAGCCGATGCGGGCGCCGGTTGGTGATTCGGCCCCATTCCGTTCCGCATGTGTGCGAAGGCCCTAGTGGGCCGGCTGTTGTTCGCCGCTTTCGATGAATTGCTCATGCTTGGCTTCGAGCGCGTCGAGCACGGTTTGGGGTTCGGCCGGCGCGGACATCGCGTTCGCTTCGTGGTCGGCCCGGTCGCGGACGTCTGGGCTGTCGCGCCGCAGCTCTTCCAGAAGGCTGATGATTTTGGCCGCTTTCTGCTCGCCCATAATGCTGACCTCGAGATTGAGCTGGTCGCGGCGGTTCGCCAGCCGGTCCGCGCGCCGTTGCGAGGTGAGGATGAGCGAGGCCATCGCCACCGACACGAAGGTCAGCAGATCGACCAGCCAAGCGAAGGGGGGCGGATCGAAGGGCGCGTATCCGCTGAGCGGCATAAGCAAATTCAGGCCGATCCAAGCAACGGAGATCAGAGGGAGCGATGCCAGAAATGCAGGAGTCCCAACCAACGACGTCAGCCGGTCGATCAAATGGTCGGTAAAGGAGGCCTCGAGATGATGCGCCTGGTGCAGGCGAGCAATGGCTTGCACGGTCGATTCGACATGATCGGGTAAAGCCTGGGAACGGGCGTCATTTTCGCGCACGAAGGACGTTGCCTCACAGGCAGTCCCGCCAAACGGAAACGGGTTCCTCTCTCAGCACCGGCCGAGCTTGCAAGAATACGGCTGGACGCGATGAAATGTTCCCGCTACCGGCGGGCTAACGCGGCGTTCGTCACCCGGCTTGCGGCACGCTCCACCTCACGCAGGACGCTCCATACGGAAGAGGCTTCCCATCCGCGTTGCTGCAGACGCAGCCGGATGACATCTGGATCGGTAACCCCGCTGGACACGAAAGAGCGTGCCGTGGGGATCACGTCTTCGGAGTGCAGTGGCGACACGCAATGATAGCGCATATGGAGAGTATTCTACGGATTGCCTTAAGGGGTGATTAACCCCAGGGGATTTCGTAAATTCCCGCGATGAGGCGGCGGCATAAGGACACCATCATGATCATGCGCGAAAGATTCTCCGGCTCCCGATTCGGCATGGCCACTGCGGTGGTTGCTTTGGGTGCTATTTTTGCGGGCGTCATGCCATCGGCATCGGCCCAGGCCGCTGAGGCGCCGCAGTTCAAATACGATCCGACGTGGCCCAAGCCTTTGCCGGAAGGGTGGGTATTGGGAGCGGTGGGCAGCGTGTGTGTCGACGCGCGCGACCATGTGTTCGTCTTGACCCGCGGAGCGCCCGCACCCAAGGAGCGCAATCTGGCGACGCCCGCGCCGGCGGTGATGGAGTTCGATGACGCGGGCAATATCGTCAATTCCTGGGGCAACCGCGATTTGATGGCCAAGACCGCGCACGGCTGCTTTATCGACAAGGACGGTAATTTCTGGACCGCGGGCAACAATGACGGGATGGTTCAGAAGTACACGCATGACGGCAGCAAGATGTTGCTGCAGATCGGAACCAAGGGCGTCATGGACAGCGCCGACGGCACCGATACGGGACGCGGGCTAAACGCCAGCCGCACTTCGCTGTTCAAACCCTCGCAAGTCGCCATCGATCCCGGCAATGGCGAGATTTTCGTGTCGGACGGTTACGGCAACAAGCGCGTCGTCGTATTTGATCGCGAAGGTCACTATCTGCGCCAATGGGGACGGCAGGCCACGCAGGCGGAAACCGATGCCGGGCTTGCAGGCGTATTCCTGGGGCCGGTGCATTGCGTGCATATCGGAAATGACGGCCTGGTCTATGTTTGCGACCGCCAGGGCGACCGCATCGAAGTCTTCGACAAGCAGGGCAATTTCAAGCGGAACATCGTCATCCACACCCCGACGGCACATCGCACAAATTCGGAAAATGCGGTCGGAAGCGCGGGCGCGATCGGCTTCTCGCCGGATGCTGCCCAGACGTTCATGTACGTCGCTAACGGCTCCGACAATGTGATTCACATCCTCAACCGCGCCACGGGCGAGGTCATCGGAAAATTCGGCAGGCCCGGCAATCAACCCGGCGATCTAACCGACCCCCACAGCATCGCCGTCAATTCCAAAGGCGACCTCGTCATCGGCGAAGTCCCCTACGGCGGAAAACTCCAGATGTGGCGCGCCGTGAGAAAGTAACCGGGCGGGAATTCGATACCGAAATCGAGCAGCCGGTTTTCAACCTTTGCGCAGACGGTGTGCCACCCGCAATCGGTCAGAAGCATGCGGATGTGACGTGGCGGCGGGTCTCAAGATTGCGTCCACAAGCTTCGCGGAGCCATTGATCTGGCTCCAACGCTCCGCAGCGCGATAGGCGGCCAATGCCATCTCGTCGAAATGGCCGATGGCCGTTCTCACCGCTTGCACAATAGAGTTGGGCTCGCCGGGCCCAAACGTGACGGCGGACCCAGGATACAATTCAGAGGATCGCGACAGCGTCGTATCTGACGGCACGACGGAGGGGATGCCGTTCGCAATCGCCTCATTGTGGACACCGGATGTACTAAGCCGGTACTCGAACCGGTGGTACGGGCAGACAATGAGATCGGTCATGTCCAGCAATTCGTACCACTCGGCTTCACTTGCGCTGCCTTCCCTAAAAATGATGCGGCGGTCATGCGCAGCCATGGCGGCCATGGTCTGCCGGACATCGGGCAGCAAATCGCTCCCGCCGCTATGAACGACGAAATGAACGTTGGGATGGGAGCGCAGCACTTCGGCGATGATGTGCGGGATGAAGGGTACCCCCTTCGCGAGGCCACGTTGGTGACCGATAAAGCCGATTGTAAGCGGCTGCTCATTCGTGCGCTTGCGAAGCGGGCGGTGTGCTTGCTGGGGCGATGGCAGCTGTTCGACTTCCAGGCCGAGGATCGCGCTGAGAATCGTGGCGCCTTCAGACGTGCAATAACCGAGCCTCAATCGCGCGCGCACGGCGCCGGAGATGTATTTCGCCGTCAGCCGCAAGAACATGGCACTGGGCTCAATTCTATAGTCGGGAAGTCCCAGGATGCTTTCGCCGGCTTGTTCCTCATAGGTGACGTCGGGAACATGCAGGAAGTTCGCGCAGACCTTAGGCCGCCCGTCTTGAGGCAGACCATCCAGCCACCGCGTCACACCCAACAATTGTGCTGCTGACGCCCAGGGCAGGTAAATGATGTCATCCGTACGCACATCTGCGTTACGGGCGAAGTCTTCATGGAGAGTCTTGGCGCCCTCCAGGAAAGCAAACGCCGGACCGCATAGTGGGTCCTGATCGGTTACCCAATAGGGGCTGTACCGAAAGAGCGGTGTCGCCCCCGTGCTTTGCCGAACGTCCGCATCCAAATCGTGGAAAGCAAGCACGGCCGTGTCGATGCGTCTGTCCCGCAGTTCCGACAAAAACTGACGGCAGGCATTGAAGTGATGCCCCCCGTGCCCGCAAAGTCCAGGGTCGGCATATACAATCCGCATAAGCTTATGCCCAAAGCTGCATCCCTGCTGTTGCATATCGAAACACCGTTGCAGAGAGAAGCCAGAGAGAAAACAAACCCCGGCTGTAAACAACTATCGCGGCAACAGGCGCGGGCAGGCGGCGCCATCTGGCGCCACACCAAACTGGTTAACGCGTGTGCTACGGCACTGTCATATTGGTTTCGTTGGCGTACCGTTTGATCCAGCCTATAAACTTGCTTTCCGGGCGTGGAGACGGACTTTCCGCCCCGTTGCGTAAAATGGGGGGCGACGGGTCATGAGTTTGTTGCGGTTGGTCGCCACGACCCCGGCGAAGGCTGAAGTCCCGCTCATCGATTTAATCGGCGCGATCTATCAATGCACGATCGAGCCGGAAAAATGGCCGCAGACGCTCGAGGTTCTTTGCGAGGCCATCGGAGCGGTCAACGCTTCGCTCGCGGTCTTTGACTTCTCCACTTCCAGTTTGGAACTTGGCGTCAACGCGCGTGTCGATCCTGCGGCGCAACAGGTCTATTTCCAGCGCTTTGCCCATTTGTGTCCCTTCCGCACGGCGGCGGCGTGTCTAGACGAAGGTCAGGTGGTCTCGACCGGCGATGTGATCGACCTCGAAGAATACAGGAGCGGCCGATTTTACCGCGAATGGGCGGAGCCGCAGGGCGTGCCGGAAACCCTGGGTGGCATCCTGTCGCGCAGTGGCGGGGCTCTTGGCTTCATCGTCTTCAATCTTCCCGTTCCGGCGACGCGGGCGCAGAAGCAATTGCTCAATGATTTGTTGCCGCATTTGCAACGGGCCGTCGCCATATCCCAGATACTCAAGGAACGGGAAACGCGGGCCGCGCGCTTCGCCGCTACGTTCGGTCTGATGGCCGCGGGTATCGTCTTTGTCGGGAGAAATTTCGAGATCGTCGAGGCCAATCCGGCCGCGATCCGGTTTCTGGGCAAAAGGGGCGCCCGGCTCAACGAACCGGCTTTCTGGCTGGGGGATTCCAACGCCACTGGCAATCTGATTGCCGCCATCAATGCCTGCGCCGCCAATGCCCTTGACGATTTGCGTATCCCTCCGATTCTCTGCCGTGATGAGAACTCCGGCGAGATCGCCATGGTCGTTCATGTCATGCCGATGTCGTTCATCGAGGAGAGACCCGACGCGGTCGCCGCGATCTTCCTTGCCGATTACAAGGCGCCGCTGTCGTCTCCTGTGGAGGCCATGCGCCGCGACTTTGATTTGACGCCGTCGGAATACCGTGTCCTTGCGGCGCTGGTGGCGGGTCAAACCGCTAAAGACATCGCCCAAGCGCAGGGCGTCGCCTTGCCGACGATCCGCACACATATCCAGCGCCTCTACACGAAGACTCAGACCAAGGGGCAGGCGGCGCTTGTGAAGCTGGCGATGTCCATGAAAGCCCCCTGAATACATTGGTTAATTGTGGCCAATCGCTAAACTTATTTTAAAAAATCATCACTTGTGATGACGCGCTGGGCGTTGCCTGAGCGTTAGCCTCCCCCATCGATCGGCCGGATACGTCAGCGCTCATCTTCGACGCCGCAAATCTTCGCATGCTTGTTTCCCAGGGGAACGGTGCGCGCGAAGGAATCGCGATGGGTTGCCTGAGGTTGTTCCGTCCGTTCGAGGCGCCTCAAAGGGAGAATGCGTATGGCAACCTTCACGGGAACTTCCGGCTCCGATATCGCCGACGCGACAACGGGAACCATCACCGGCTTCACGGGAGGCACCGTCGCCGAGTTGCAGGATGCGGCTGGCGATACATTCAGCGGCGCGGATGGTTCGGACACAATCGTTGCCGGCGACGGCGCTGACGATATCGGTGACTTCCAGGGCCCCACGGCCAGCCTGAGCGGCGGGGCTGGCAACGACCGGTTCAATATCGGCAGCGTCACGTTCGGCGCTGGTTCCACGATCGACGGCGGCGCGGATATCGACGCGCTGGACACCAACGGCGACCTCCGCAACATCGTCATTTCCAACGTCGAAATCCTGCGCACGAACTTCGGCACGCCCACCGCCCGCGCCGATCAGTTCGAACAGTTCGACGCGATTTATCTACGCGATGACAGCCTGTTCAGCACCATTAACCTGAACCTGGCTGCCACGGGCGGCGCGACCGTTCTGGACATTTCCGACGAGCTTAATTCCGGCGGGCCACGCGGCGTCAACCTCAACGGTACGAGCGATAACGAGACCATCACCACCGGCGACGGCAGTGACAACATTGCCGCCGCCGGCGGCAACGACGTCGTCAATGGCGGCTTGGGCAGCGATGTGTTGAGCGGCAATGACGGCGACGACGTTCTGAACGGCGGCGACGGCAACGATACGCTGACGGGCGAAACCGGCAACGATACGATCAACGGCGGCGACGGCGCCGACGATATCGGTGACTTCCAGGGCGCCACGGTCAACTTGAGCGGTGGAGCTGGCAACGACCGGCTCAATATCGGCAGCACAACGTTCGGTGTTGGTTCAACGATCGACGGCGGCGCGGATATCGACGCGCTGGACGCCAACGGCGACCTCCGCAACGTCGTGATTTCCAATGTCGAAATCCTGCGCACGAACTTCGGGACGCCCACCGCCCGCGCCGATCAGTTCGAACAGTTCGACGCGATTTATCTACGCGATGACAGCCTGTTCAGCACCATTAACCTGAACCTGGCCGTCACGGGCGGCGCGACCGTTCTGGACATTTCCGACGAGCTCAATTCCGGCGGGCCACGCGGCGTCAACCTCAACGGTACGAGCGATAACGAGACCATCACCACGGGCGACGGCAATGACAACATCGCCGCCGCCGGCGGCAACGACGTCG